>NZ_BBYK01000040.1:0-227680 GCF_001570365.1 Microtetraspora fusca
ATGTTCGCATTTTACTAGCCCTTTGCCTAATCGGTAAGCGAAAGGAGAACGTCGTGAGCGCTTCGCGCTCTGGGCTGTCCCGGCTCCGCCGGGCCACCCCTTGTGGGGTCCGGATTCCTCCCGGCCCTGAAGGACCGGGCTTCCTCCGGAGGTTTCGGTGAGAGACCGAAGCGAACCCACCGGGAGTCACGCGGTCCGCGCGCCGGCGATGGAGGAGGCACGGTGAACCTGTCGCGTACGGCACGGGCGGCGCTGTGGACGGCGCTGGTCCTGGGGCTCGGCGTCGTCTACGTCCCGCTGGGCGTGGTGGTGCTGAACTCCTTCAACTCCGACCGGACGTTCGGGTGGCCGCCGCCGGGGTTCACGCTCCAGTGGTGGAGCGCGGCCTGGCGCTCCACCGGCGTGCGCGACGCGCTGTGGACGTCGGTCCAGGCGGGCCTGGGCGCCACGGCGATCGCGCTCGTGCTGGGCACCATGGCGGCGTTCGCGGTGCAGCGCTACCGGTTCTTCGGCCGGGACACCGTGTCGCTGCTGATCGTGCTGCCGATCGCGCTGCCCGGCATCGTGACGGGCATCGCGCTGAGCAACACCTTCCACTCGGTGCTCGGCGTCCCGCTCGGGCTGTTCACCGTGATCGTCGGCCACGCCACGTTCTGCGTCGTGACCGTCTTCAACAACGTGCTGGCGCGGCTGCGGCGGATGGGCCTGAACGTGGAGGAGGCGTCGGCCGACCTGGGCGCGGACACGTTCACGACGTTCCGCCTGGTCACGTTCCCGATGATGCGCTCGGCGCTGCTGGCGGGCGGCCTGCTGGCGTTCGCGCTGTCGTTCGACGAGATCATCGTGACGACGTTCACCGCGGGCGCCGGAGTCAGGACGCTGCCGATCTGGATCTTCGAGAACCTGTTCCGGCCCAACCAGGCCCCGGTGGTGAACGTGGTCGCCGCGGCGCTGGTGATCGTCTCGGTGGTGCCGATCTATTTCGCCCAGCGCCTGTCCGGCGGCGACCCCCAGACCCGTTGAGCCCGGCCTCCTCCGCTCAGGAGCGGGTGGCCGAGGTCCAGGAGGCGTACAGGTCGGCGTAGACGCCGGGCTGGTCCACCAGCTCGGCGTGCGGGCCGCGCTGGACGATCCGGCCGTGCTCGAAGACGATCACCTCGTCGGCTGCCTCGGCCGTCGAGAGGCGGTGCGCGATCGACACGGCCGTACGCCCCCGGGTGATCCCGTCCAGGGCCCGCGCCAGCCGTACCTCGGTGGCCGGATCCACGGCGGAGGTGGCCTCGTCGAGGAGCAGCAGGTCGGGATCGGCGAGGTAGGCGCGAGCGAGGGCGACGAGCTGCCGCTCCCCCGCCGACAGGGACTCGCCGCGCTGGCCGACCGGGGTGTCGAGGCCGGCGGGCAACCCCTCCAGCCAGTCGGTGAGCCCGAGCTCGGTCAGCGCCAGCCGGATCTCCTCGGTGGTCGCGGACGACCGGCCGAAGCGGATGTTCTCCTCGAGGGTGGCGTCGAAGAGGAAACCGTCCTGGGGCACCATGACGATCCGCTCGCGCAGCGAGGAGAACCGCACGTCCCGCAGGTCGGCGCCGTCCACCAGGACCTGGCCGGACACCGGGTCCATGAGGCGGGTGAGCAGCTTGGCGAAGGTCGTCTTGCCCGAGCCGGTCTCGCCCACCACGGCGACGCGGGTGCGCGGCGGGATGTCCACCGTCACGTCGTGCAGGACGGGCGCGCCGCCCGGGTAGGAGAAGCCGACGCCCTCGAACGAGACGGAGATCGGGCCGCGCGGCAGCGTGACGCCGTTCTCCGGGTCGGCCACGTCGGCCGGGGAGTCGAGCACGCCGAGGACGCGCCGCCATCCGGCGATGGCGTTCTGCGCCTCGTTCAGGACCTCGGTGGCGGTCTGCAGCGGGCTGATGAACAGCGTGATCAGGAAGAGGAAGGCGACCAGCCGCCCGGCGCTGATCGCGCCGTCCAGGCCGAGCCGTACGCCGAGCAGGACCACGCCGGCCAGGGCGATCGAGGCGACCAGCTCCGTGATCGGGAAGGTGAGGCCGACCGTCTTCTGCGCCCGGGTCTGCGCCTCGCGCTGGCCGTTCACCGCGGCGTCGATGCGCGCCGCGGTGCGGTCCTCCGAGCCGTACGCCCTGATCACGGCGCTGCCGACGACCGACTCGCTGACGGCGGCCAGCATGTCGCCGGTGCGCTCGCGGACGGCGGTGTAGCGCCGGGCCACCAGCCGCTGGAAGCGCGGCAGCAGGAACACCAGGGGGAGGAAGCAGGCCCACACCAGAAGCGTGAGCTGCCAGGAGTAGACGGCCATGACGACCGTCGCGATCACGAGCTGCCCGCCCGCGACGACGACCATCAGCCCGCCCCACTGCATGAACGTGCTGATCTGGTCCACGTCGCCGGTCACCCGGGAGACCATGGAGCCGCGCCGCTCGCTGTTCTGCGTGAGCACGGACAGGTCGTGCACGTGCCGGAACGCCTTGGTCCGCAGCGTGGCCAGGCCCGACTCGGTGGCCCGGTAGAGCCGGACGTTCATGAGGTAGCCGGCCAGGGCGGTCAGCACCACGGCGATCGCGCACAGCACGACGGCGTTCCTGATGAACGGCACGTCGGGCGCGTCGCCGCGCAGGCCGCGGTCGATGACCTGCTGCACCGCGATCGGCACGATGACCTTGCCGAGCGTGGCGAGCACGGCGAGGACCATGGTGCCGCCCAGGCCGCGGCGGAACTCCGGCGACAGGCGCATGCCGTGCCGTATGGTCTCCAGGGCCGATCGCTCGGCCGCCCGTATGCCGCCGGGCTCGTCGCCCTCCCGCTCGACGGCCTCTCGCTCCTGTGTCACGGCGGTCACGCCACGACCTCCTCGTCGCTGTCGATCGCGGCCCGCTCGGCCTCTTCCCTCTCGTACGCGGTGACGAGGACGCGGTAGCCCTCGCAGCGGCCGAGCAACTCCTCGTGGGTGCCCTGGTCGACCACGGCCCCGTGCTCCAGGTAGACGACCTCGTCGGCCAGCGCGATGGTCGCCATCCGGTACGCCACGACGACCACCGTGGAGCGGGCCGAGCCCTCGCGCAGGCCGTGCAGGATGCGCTTCTCGACCTGCGGGTCCACGCTGGAGGTGGCGTCGTCGAGGATGAGCAGGCGGGGCTCGCGGACCAGCGCACGGGCGAGGGCGACGCGCTGCCGCTGCCCGCCGGACAGCGTGGCCCCACGCTCGCCGACGTGCGTGTCGAGTCCCCCGGGGAGCGCGGCGATGAAGCCGTCCGCCTGGGCGAGCCGCAGCGCCGCCCAGACCCGCTCGTCGGGGATGTCCCGGCCGAGCGTGATGTTGCCGCGCACGCTGTCGTCGAAGAGGAACGTCTGCTGGAGGACGAGCGCGACCGACCCGCTCACCTCGCCGCGCGCCGCGTCGCGCAGGTCGGTGCCGTCCACCCGCACCGCGCCCCGGTCGGGGTCGATCAGGCGGCCGAGGAGCTGGGTGAGCGTGGACTTGCCCGCCCCCGTCGGGCCGACGATCGCGACGGTCCTTCCCGGCGCGACGTCGAAGCCGACCTCGCGCAGCACCGGGGCCTGCGGGTCGTAGCCGTAGGTGACCCCGCTCACCCCGATCTCGGCCGGACCGTCGCCGTCCAGCCTGGCGGTGCCGTACTCCATGGAGCCGGTGGCGTCGAGCACGTCCTGGACGCGCGTCCAGCCGACGACGCTGCGCGGCAGCTCGGCGAGCACCCAGCCGAGCGCGCGGATCGGGAAGGCGAGCAGCGTGAACAGGTAGGCGACCTGGATCAGCTCGCCCGCGACCATGCCGCCGCTCTCCAGCCGGAGCGAGCCGACGAGGAGCACGGCGAGCACGCCGAGGGTGGGCAGGGCCTCCAGCATGGGGTCGAACAGGCCGCGCACCTTGCCGACGGCGATGTTCGCGTCGCGCAGTTCGTCGGCCTTGGCGCGGAACCTGGTGGTCTCGGCGTCCTCCCGGCCGAGGGTCTTGACGACGAGGGCGCCGTCGAAGCTCTCGTGCGCGATCTCGCTGACCTCGGCGCGAAGCTGCTGCGCCCGGGTCGCCAGCGGGGACAGTCTGCGCTGGTAGACCAGGTTGAGCACCGCGATGGCCGGAAATATCAGGAAACCGACGATGGCGAGGACCGGGTCCGTCAGGAGGATCGCCACGGCGGCCGTCACCAGCATCACGACGACGCCGACGGCCATGGGCAGCGGCGCGAGCGGCGACCAGGCGGCCTCGGCGTCGGAGCTGGCGTTGGAGAGGAGCTGGCCGGTGGGATGCCGGTGGTGCCAGGCGAGCGGGAGCCGCAGGTACTGCCGGGTGACCGCGCGCCGCGACGTGGCCTGCATGCGGTACTGCATGATGCCGGCCAGGATGCGCCGCCCCATGATGCCGAGCGCCTTGAACAGCGCGACCCCGACGATCAGCAGCGCGGCGGTCGCCAGGGCGCCGGCGCTCGTCCGGCCCTCGTGGAAGGCGGGCAGCACGACCTGGTCGGTGGCCCGGCCGAGCGCCCAGGAGGAGGCGACGGTCATCACGCCGTACAGGCCGCTGGAGAGCACGGCGGCGGTGAAGACGCGCGGCTCCGTCTTGATGGCGACACCGATGACCTTGAGACCCTGACGCATGACGGCGGTTGACACCTTGGACGGCACGCGGTGGGTCCTCTCGATCGTGGCGGCGCGGTACGACCGGCTCGCCCTACTGCTGTTTCCGGCCGGTATGCGGTCTTCCCGGACGGGCATCCGAGACGTTACCCGCCTTCGCGGCGCCCCGTATCCGTCCCCGGACCGACACCTTCCCAGGCATTTGGTCCTAGATACTCCTTATCATCCTGATCAATCGGAATATTCCGGGCGGCGCGATGATCCCTGTCGTCCGGCGGGACTAGGCTCGGGGCCGTGACCCACTCCCGCTCCGAACGTGCCGCGCTCTGCGACCTGCTGGACGACCTCGGCCCCGACGCGCCGACGCTCTGCGCGGGCTGGACGACCGCCGACCTCGCCGCCCACCTCGTGGTGCGTGAGCGCCGTCCGGACGCGCTCCCCGGCATCGGGATCGGCGCGCTCGCGCCGTACACCGCGTCCGTGCAGGAGCGGTTCAAGGCCCGCCACTCCTACCCCGAGCTGGTCGACCTCGTACGGCAGGGCCCCCCGAGGTGGACGCCGTACGGCCTGGTCCCGGGGATCGACGAGCTGGTCAACACGGTGGAGATGTTCGTCCACCACGAGGACGTCCGCAGGGCGCGCCCGGACTGGGAGCCCAGGGAGCTGCCCGCCGGCCTGGACGACGTGCTGTGGCAGCGGCTGCGCTCGATGGCCCGGCTGTTCTTCCGCGGGTCGCCGGTGGGCGTGGTGCTGCGCCGTACGAACGGGGAGAAGGCCGCGGGCCGCATGGCCGAGCCGGCCGTCGTGGCGGTCGGTGACGCGCAGGAGCTGATGTTGCTGGCCTTCGGCCGCCAGGCGCACGCCCGGGTGTCCTACGAGGGCGACACCGCCGCCGTGACCCTGCTCCGTGAGGCGCGGCTCGGCATGTGACCCGAGACCGGGGCCTTCCGCCCTGCCCCTCCGATATCCGGGGACTCCTCACGAAACACGCACATATCACGACGTGATGCGGCAGCATGAGGGCCAGCGATCGGAGAAGAAAGGAGGGCGGCGCCCCCTCCCCCGCCACGTCGGGGCCGCGCCGTAGCTCTGATGAACGTGAAGAAGCTCCTGACCTACGCCGCGATCGCTTTCGTGGCCTTCTACCTGTTCACCCAGCCCAGGGGGGCCGCCGCCGCGGTCCGGGGGGTGTTCGACAGCATCGGGACCGGAGCCGAGCGGCTGTCGGCGTTCTTCACGTCTCTGTTTTCTGGCTGAAGAGTTAGCCCCCGGAAGGGCCTCCTGGCCTCCTGGCTAGTTATGATCATTCCCGTCGCTGGGTATGTACCGCCGGGAAACTGACTGCAGGAGGCCCCCCTATGCAGGTCAAGAAGGTTCTTACGTACGCGGCCATCGCGTTCGTGGTCTTCTACCTCTACAGCCAGCCAGCCGCCGCCGCAGGCGCCGTGAAGGGTGTGTTCGACACGGTGAATACGGGAGCGAGTCGATTGGCGACGTTCTTCACGACAGTTCTGGGGTGAGGTAGGACCTCACGGTGATACCCGGCCACGACAGTGCGGCCGGGACGGCGCGGCCGGATTCCTCCGGCGGCGCCTCCGCCTGCGGTGATTCCGCGGCGACGCTCACGGGATCGCCCGTGCGCGAGGGTGTTTCGTCGTGCCCGCTCCGTGGTCGTCGGTTCTCTCATCGGCTCGTCGGCGCTGGCTCCCCCGGCACGGTTTCCCACGTGCCCAACCGGCCCGAGAAGGTCGCCGCCGCGACCCGCGCGGATCGAGGCGGCGCTCCGCGAGCCCACCCGCCGGCCGTCCGGCCGGCGGTGTGACACTGGACGAATGACCTCTGATCTCATCGCTGTGACCGGGGCGACCGGTCAGCTCGGGCGGCGCGTGGCGCACCGCCTCGCCGTCGCCGGCGTGGACCAGCGCCTCGTCGTCCGCGACACGTCCCGCGCGCCGGACCTGCCCGGCGCCCACGCGGTCGCCGCGGCGTACGAGGACGCGGCCGCGCTGCGGGCCGCGCTCGACGAGGTGCAGACGCTGTTGCTGGTCTCCGCCACGGAGACGGCCGGCCGGGTGGCGCTGCACACCTCGGCCGTCGACGCCGCGCTCGACGCGGGGGTGTCCAGGATCGTGTACATCTCGTTCCTCGGCGCCGCTCCTGACGCGACCTTCACGTTCGCCCGCGACCATTGGCACACCGAGCGGCACATCAGGGAGAGCGGCGTCAGGTTCACGTTCCTGCGCAACAGCCTCTACATGGACCTGGTGCCGTACTTCGCCGGAGAGGACGGCGTCATCCGGGGCCCGGCCGGGCAGGGCCGGGTCGGCATGGTGGCGCGCGACGACATCGCCGACGTGGCCGCCGTCGTCCTGCGCGAGCACGGGCACGACGGCGTGACGTACGACGTGACCGGGCCGCGGGCGCTGACGATGGCCGAGGCGGCGGAGACCATCACCCGGGTCACCGGCAGGCCGACCCGCTACCACGCCGAGACGATCGAGGAGGCGTACGCCTCCCGGGCCCGCTACGGCGCGCCCGAGTGGGAGGTGGCGGGCTGGGTGACGTCGTACGCCGCGATCGCGGCCGGAGATCTGGACGTCGTCACCGACACCGTGGGGAAGATCGCCGGCCATCCGCCGATGAGCTTCGCCGAATACCTGCGCACGACCTCGGCCGTCTGACCGGGCCGAGGTCGCGCACCGGGTTCACCTAACGCACGGGATGGCCGGCCGCGCGGAGGGCGTCCTTCACTTGGGCGATCTTCAGCTCGCCGAAGTGGAAGACACTCGCCGCGAGCACGGCGTCGGCGCCCGCCTCGATGGCGGGCGCGAAGTGCTCCAGCTTCCCCGCGCCGCCCGAGGCGATCACCGGGACGGTGACCGCGGCGCGTACGGCGCGGAGCATCTCCAGGTCGTAGCCGTCCTTGGTGCCGTCGCCGTCCATGGAGTTGAGCAGGATCTCCCCCACGCCGAGCTCCTGCGCGCGGCGCGCCCACTCGACCGCGTCGATGCCGGTGCCGCGGCGACCGCCGTGCGTGGTCACCTCGAAGCCGGAGGGGGTGGGCGGCCCGTCCACGACGCGGCGGGCGTCCACCGACAGCACGACGCACTGGGCGCCGAAGCGCCGGGACGCCTCGGTCAGCAGCTCGGGCCGGGCGATGGCGGCGGTGTTGATCCCCACCTTGTCGGCGCCCGCGCGCAGCAGCCGGTCCACATCCTCGACCGTGCGCACGCCGCCGCCGACGGTCAGCGGGATGAAGACCTGCTCGGCGGTGCGGCGCACCACGTCGAGCATGGTCTCGCGGCCGCCCGAGGAGGCGGTGATGTCGAGGAAGGTCAGCTCGTCGGCGCCCTCGGCGTCGTAGCGGCGGGCCAGCTCGACCGGGTCGCCCGCGTCGCGCAGGTTCTCGAAGTTGACGCCCTTGACCACCCGCCCGGCGTCCACGTCCAGGCAGGGGATGACGCGTACCGCCACCGTCACGGTGCCTCACCTCCCGGGTCCTCGCGCGTCCCGTCGCCCAGGTACGCCTCGACCTCGACCTCGACCAGCATCCGGGGGTCCACGAGCCCGGCCACCTGGACGCTGGTGCAGGCGGGCCGGACCGCGCCGAAGACCTCGCCGTGCGCCCGGCCGACGACGTCGAAATCGTCCGCCTTCACCAGGTATATCCGAGTACGGACGACGTCCTGCACGCTGCCGCCCGCCTTGCCGACGGCGTCGAGCGCGATGCCGATCGCGGTGAGCGTCTGCCGGTAGGCGTCGCCGACGTGCCGGACCTCGCCGTCCACGGTGGCGGTGCATCCGGACACCCACACGCGTGAGCCGGCGACCACCGCGCGGGCGTAGCCGTACCGGTCCTCCCACGGGCCGCCGGAGAAGATCCTGGTGCTCATCGGGCGCTCACCTCCGCCAACGCCTCTTCCAGGGTGAACGCCTGGGCGTACAGCGCCTTGCCCACGATGGCACCCTCGACGCCGTCGGGCACGAGGCCGGCCAGGGCGCGCAGGTCGTCCAGCGACGACACGCCGCCACTGGCGATCACCGGCCGCTCGGTGCGGCGGCAGACCTCACGAAGCAGGTCGAGGTTGGGACCGCGCAGCGTGCCGTCCTTGGTCACGTCGGTGACGACGTAGCGCGGGCAGCCCTCCGACTCCAGCCGGTCGAGCACCTCCCACAGGTCGCCGCCCTCCTGGGTCCAGCCACGCGCCGCCAGGGTGGTGCCGCGCACGTCGAGCCCGACCGCGATGCGGTCGCCGTGCTCAGCGATGATCTTGGCGCACCAGGCGGGGTCCTCCAGGGCGGCGGTGCCGATGTTGACCCGGCGGCAGCCGGTGGCCAGGGCGGCCGCAAGGGAGGCGTCGTCGCGGATCCCGCCGGACAGCTCGACGTCCACGTCCAGGGCGCCCACCACCGAGGCCAGCAGCTCACGGTTGCCGCCGCGGCCGAAGGCGGCGTCCAGGTCCACCAGATGGATCCACTCCGCGCCGGCCTCCTGCCAGGCGAGCGCCGCGGCGAGCGGGTCGCCGTACGAGGTCTCCGTGCCCGCCTCGCCCTGCACCAGGCGAACCGCCTGGCCGTCGGCGACATCAACGGCGGGAAGCAAAACGAGCGACATCAGTCAGGACCTCCGGTCAAAGAACGACGGTGACGGGCACCTGGATCAGCGGAATCGACGGGCACGGGGACGGCGGGCACGGCGGCCCGCCGTCGCGCGGCGGCCTCCCCCTCACGGCGCTCCGGGGCTCGCGCGGGGAGGCCGGCCGGTTCACAACGTGCTCAGCCAGTTGGAGAGAAGGACGGCTCCGGCGTCGCCGGACTTCTCGGGGTGGAACTGGGTGGCCATGAGCGGCCCGTTCTCGACGGCCGCGACGAACGGCACGCCGTGCTCGGCCCAGGTGACCAGCGGGGCGGGGAAGCCCGGTCCCGGGGTGAGCTGCCACTCGCGCACCCCGTAGGAGTGGACGAAGTAGAACCGGGTGTCGGCGTCGAGCCCGCGGAACAGGACGCTTCCCTCCGGGGCGGACACCGTGTTCCAGCCCATGTGCGGCAGCACCGGGGCGTCCAGGCGCTGGACGACGCCGGGCCACTCGCCGCAGCCCTGGGTGTGGACGCCGTGCTCGACGCCCTTCTCGAAAAGGATCTGCATGCCGACGCAGATGCCGAGGACGGGCCGGGCCGCAGCCAGCCGGCGGGCGACGATGCGGTCGCCCTGGACGCTCTTCAGCCCCGCCATGCAGGCCGCGAACGCGCCGACTCCCGGGACGACCAGGCCGTCCGCCTCGAGGGCCGCGTCGTGGTCGGAGGTCACCGTGACGTCGGCGCCGGCGCGGGCGAACGCCCGCTCGGCCGAACGCAGGTTGCCCGAGCCGTAGTCGAGGATGACGACCCGCTTCGCTACTGCCACCACAAAACCCCCGCGGTCAGCGCCAGCGCGGCTCCCGCGCCGGTGATTATGGCGAGTCCCTTCAGGCCCTGCCGTACGGCGGAGATGACCCCGCCGATCAGGAAGAGCCCCACGAAGATCATGCCGACGGACGCGAAAGTCATAGCACGCCCTTGGTGCTCGGCACGCCGGTCGCGCGCGGGTCCCGCTCCGACGCCTCGCGCAGCGCGCGGGCGAGGGCCTTGAACTGCGCCTCCACGATGTGGTGCGCGTTGCGCCCGTACGGCACGTGCACGTGCAGGCAGACCGCGGCCTGGGCGACGAACGACTCCAGGATGTGCCGGGTCATGGTCGTGTCGTAGTCGGGGCCGATCATCGGGGCCATGCCCTCGGGCTCGGTGTGCACGAGGTACGGCCGGCCGGACAGGTCCACCGTGACCTGGGCGAGCGACTCGTCGAGGGGGCAGGCCGCGGTGCCGAACCGCCGGATGCCCGACTTGTCGCCCAACGCCTCGCGGAACGCGGCGCCCAGGGCGAGCGAGGTGTCCTCGATCGTGTGGTGGGAGTCGATGTGCAGGTCGCCCTGCGTCTTGACGGTCAGGTCGAACAGCCCGTGCTTGCCGAGCTGCGTCAGCATGTGGTCGAAGAACCCGACCCCGGTCGCCACGTCGACGACGCCGGTGCCGTCGAGGTTGACCTCGACCAGCACGGACGTCTCCTTGGTGGCGCGCTCGACCCGCCCGACGCGGTTCGCGCCCGCAACGCGCGCCTCACTCATCCGAGGACCCCCTCCAGAGCGGCCCGGAAGGCCGCCATCTCATCACCGGTCCCGATCGACACCCGCAGCCAGCCGTCCGGACCGGTCTCCCTGATCAGCACGCCGCGTTCGAGCACGCCCTCCCAAACGGCGTGCCGATCCGGAAACTTACCGAATAGCACGAAATTGGCGTCGGAGTCTGCGACGGAGAGGCCACGTTGCCGTAGCCAGTCCACCGTCGCGTCCCGCTCGGCCCGCAGCGCGTCCACCGTGCCGAGCAGCTCCGTCCGGTGCGCGAGCGCGACCCGGGCCGCGGCCTGCGTCAATGTGGACAGGTGGTACGGCAGGCGGACCAGCAGCAACGCGTCGATCACGGCGGGGTCGGCGGCGAGGTAGCCGAGGCGGGTGCCCGCCATGGCGAACGCCTTGGACATGGTGCGCGTGACGATCAGCCGGGGGTTGCCCGGGAGCAGCGACAGCGCCGAGGGCGTACCGGTGCGGGCGAACTCGGCGTACGCCTCGTCCACGACGACCATGCCGGGCGCGGCGGCGAGGATGCGCTCGATCACCCGCAGCGGCAGCGCCGTGCCGGTGGGGTTGTTCGGCGAGGTTAGGAACACCACGTCGGGGCGGTGCTCCTCGATCACGCGGACGGCCCGCTCCTCGTCGATCGCGAAGTCCTCCTCGCGCGCCCCGTCGATCCACCGGGTGGCGGTGACGCCCGCGATGATCGGGTGCATGGAGTAGGACGGTTCGAAGCCCATCGCGACGCGGCCGGGGCCGCCGAACGCCTGCAGGATCTGCTGGATGACCTCGTTGGAGCCGTTGGCCGCCCACACCTGCCGGGCGGTCAGGCCGTGGCCGAGATGGTCGGCGAGGTCCTTGCGCAGGTCGAGCGCGTCCCGGTCGGGGTAGCGGTTGAGCGTCGCCGCGCCCTGCCGTACGGCCCGGGCCAGGTCGTCGACCAGGGCCGGCGAGGGCGGGTAGGGGTTCTCGTTCGTGTTGAGCCGGACCGCCACGTCGAGCTGAGGGGCGCCGTAGGCGGTCTTGCCCCGCAGGTCGTCCCGGATGGGCAGGTCGTCGAGCGTCGTCACCGCTGTCGTCACGTTCTCTCGCTGGTCGTCCCGGGCCGTCACGAGGGGATCCCCCAGTCGAACCGGGCGCGTACGGCGGCGCCGTGCGCGGGCAGGTCCTCGGCGTCGGCGAGCACGCACACGTGGGGCGCGGCGCCGGCCAGCGCCTCCCGGCTGTACTCGACGACGTGGATGCCGCGCAGGAACGTCTGCACGGACAGCCCCGAGGAGTGGCAGGCGCAGCCACCGGTCGGCAGCACGTGGTTGGAGCCCGCCATGTAGTCGCCGAGGGACACCGGGGAGTAGGGCCCGACGAAGATCGCTCCGGCGTTGCGCACCCGGGCGGCCACCGCCGCCGCGTCCGCCGTCTGGATCTCCAGGTGCTCGGCGGCGTACTCGTCGACGACGCGCAGCCCGTCGTCGAGGGAGGAGACGAGGACGATGCCGGACTGGCGGCCGGAGAGCGCCTCGGTGATGCGCTCGGAGTGGCGGGTGGCGGCGACCTGGCCGGGCAGCTCCTTCTCGACCGCGTCGGCGAGCTCGGGGCTGGTGGTGACGAGGACCGACGCGGCGATCACGTCGTGCTCGGCCTGGCTGATCAGGTCGGCGGCGACGTGGACGGGGTCGGCGGTCTCGTCGGCGAGGATGGCGATCTCGGTGGGGCCCGCCTCGGAGTCGATGCCGATGCGGCCCTTGAGCAGCCGCTTGGCCGCGGCGACCCAGATGTTGCCGGGGCCGGTGACCATGGTGGCCGGCGCGCACTCCTCGGTGCCGTAGGCGAACATCGCCACGGCCTGGGCGCCGCCGACGGCGTAGACCTCGTCGACGCCGAGCAGGGCGCAGGCGGCGAGGATCGTGGGGTGCGGGAGCCCGCCGAACTCCTTCTGGGCGGGCGAGGTGACGGCGAGGGAGTCGACCCCGGCCTCCTGGGCGGGCACCACGTTCATGACGACGCTGGACGGGTAGACGGCCCGGCCTCCCGGCACGTACAGGCCGACGCGGTCGACCGGGACCCACCGTTCGGTGACCGTGCCGCCCGGCACGACCCGGGTGGTGGTGTCGGTGCGGCGCTGGTCGCGGTGGACCGCGCGGGCCCGCCTGATCGACTCCTCCAGGGCGGCGCGCACCGCCGGGTCGAGGGCGGCCAGGGCGCGGCCGAGCTCCTCCACCGGGACCCGGGTGGACTCCAGCTCGACGCCGTCGAATCTCGCGGTCAGCTCCCGTACGGCTGCCGCGCCGCGATGGCGCACGTCCTCACATATGGGCCGCACCTTCTCCAGGGCGGCCTCGACGTCGAGCTCGGCGCGGGGCAGCACATCGCGCAGGTCACCGGGCAGGGAACCGCGCAGATCGATACGGGAAATCACCCTCACAGTCTACGGACGGCGGCGGGACGATCGCTTTCGGTCCAGCATGCGGACAGCGCGTTGCGTGCTGGTGACCGACTATTGACATCTTTCGGTCACTAATCCACACTTTCGGGCAATAGCAGTCAATTTCGGTCATCAGGGATGATGCTCATGCTTCCGGCCCAGCGCCACCAGCGCATCGTCGAGGCACTGTCGCAGGCCGGCACGCTGCGCACCGAGGACCTGGCCGAGCAGCTCGGCGTCTCACACGAGACCGTCCGCCGCGACCTGGCGACCCTCGAACGGCGCGGCCTGCTGGCCCGCGTACACGGCGGCGCCACGGCGGTCACCTCCGGCACCGGCGAGGAGTCCTCCTACCTGGAACGCTCCACCGCGCAGGCCGAGGCCAAGGCGGTCATCGGCGCGCAGGCGGCCCAGGTGCTCCGGCCGGGCCAGACGGTGATCATCGACGTGGGCACCACGGCCGTGCAGGCGGCGCGGGCGATCCCGCCCGGCTTCCGCGGAGTGGTGGCGACGTGCTCGCTGCTGGTCGCCGCCGAGCTGGCCGGGCGGCCGGGCGTCGAGGTGCTCGTCGCCGGCGGCCGGGTCAGGCAGGGCGACCTCGCGGTCTCGAACGCGCAGACCGTGGCGTTCTTCCAGGACCTGCGGGCCGACGTGGCGCTCCTCGGCTCCGGCGGCCTGACCGCGGGCGCCGGGCTGACCGACTACTACCTCGACGAGGTCGCGACGAAGCGGGTCATCCTCGCGAACACGGCGCGCACCTATGTGCTGGCCGACAGCACGAAGCACGGCAGGGTCGCCGCCTACCGGGTGTGCGGCCTGGACGGATTCTCCGGTCTCATCACGGACCGGGAACCGCCCCCCGAACTCGCATCCGCCCTGGTCAGAGCGGATGTGGAGGTAATAAGGCCGTAAACTCGGCCCGGCGGCGCGGCCACGCCGCCGGGCCCGGACCGCTCACTTTCTTCGCAGCAGGAGACGATCCATGTCCCATCGTTCCACGCCCGCGCCCGGGGTCACGACCGGGAGCGACAGCGCCGCCGACGAGGCGATCTCGCACGCGGGATACTCCCAGCAGTTCAAGCGCACCCTGAAGTCGTTCGAGTCCTTCGCGGTCGCCTTCTCGTTCATCTCGATCACCACCGGCCTGTTCTCGACGTACGGCACCGTGCTCGGCAAGGGCGGACCGGCCGGCATCTGGACCTGGCCGATCGTGGGCGCGGGCACCGTGATGGTGGCCCTGGTCTACGGCATGCTCGCCAGCCGGATCCCGCTGTCCGGATACAGCTACCAGTGGGCGAGCCGGCTGGCCTCGCCGGTGCTCGGCTGGTGGTTCGGCTGGGTGTCGTTCGCGTTCCTCGCGATCGTCGCCGTCGCGGTCGACTACGGACTCGCCCAGACGGCGCTGTTCCCGCTGTTCGGCTGGACCTACACCCCGCTCAGCGGCGCGCTGGTCACCGCGGTCGTGCTTCTCGTGCAGATGGTGCTCATCATCTGGTCCACGCCCATCACCACCAAGATCAACAACCTGGCGGTGAGCGCGGAGATCGTCGCGATGATCGGGCTCACTCTGCTCATCGCCGGGTTCGCGATCTTCGGCGGCCACGCCGAGTGGTCCAACCTGACCTCGACCGGCGTCGCCTCGCAGGACGGCTACTTCGGCTGGCTGGGGCCGTTCATGCTCTCGGCCCTGCTCGGCGCGTTCACCCTGGTCGGCTGGGAGTCGGCGGCCAACCTCGCCGAGGAGACCATCAACCCCAAGAAGGTCGTCCCCCGGGCCATGGTCCGCGCGATCCTGCTCAGCGTCGCCATCGGCATGGTGTTCCTGATCGTTGTCACCGCCGCGCTCGGCACGGACGTCGCGGGCGTCACCGCCTCCTCCGCCCCCGTCGCCCAGGTCGTCGAGAACGTGGTCGGCGCCGGCGTGGCGCGGGCCTTCCTCGTCGTCGTGAGCGTGGCCATCTTCGCCTGCGGCCTGGTCATCATGGTGAGCTGCAGCCGGCTCGTGCACGCCATGGCCCGCGACGGCCGGGTGCCGTGCTCCGCCGCGCTGAGCCGGGTGCCGCGCGCCACCGGCGGCCCCACCTGGGCCACCGTCGTCGCCGCCGGCGCCTCGATCCTGATCGTCCTCACCTTCTCCGGCAACGCCGACGCCCTGGGCGAGCTGCTCGGCGCGGGCACGCTGATGCCCGCCATCCTGTACGCCGGGACCGTCGCGCTCTACCTCGGCACCCGGCGCAAGTACCGCCCGCAGCCGGACGACTTCCGGCTCGGGAAGTGGGAGAAGCCCGTCGTCGCGGGCGCCGTCGTCTGGCTGCTCATCGAGCTGAGCATCTTCCTGATCCCGTCCGACTTCCGCATGGCGCAGCTCTACGCGCTCGGCTCCCTGGTGCTCGGCGCCGTCGTGTTCCTGATCGTCTGGGCCACCCGCAGGGACCGGCTGACCGCCGAGCCCGGCATGGGGGTGGACGCGCTGTGACCACCGTTCTCGCCATCGACCAGGGGACGTCCGGCACCAAGGCCGTCGTCGTCGGGCCGGACGGCGCCGTCCTGGCGCTCGCCGAGGTGCCCGTACGGCCGGCGTACCTGCCCGGGGGCCGGGTCGAGCAGAACCCGCAGGAGCTGCTCGACTCGGTGCTCGCGGCGGGCCGCCAGGCGGTCGCGCAGGGGGGCCGGCCGATCGACGCGGTGACCCTGGCCAACCAGGGCGAGACCGTGCTCGCCTGGGACCCGCTGACCGGGCGGCCGCTGACGACCGCGCTGGTGTGGCAGGACCGCCGCGCCGAGGACGTCTGCGCCGAGCTGGCCGACCAGGCGGACAGGGTCGCGGAGCTCACCGGGCTCGTGCTCGACCCGTACTTCTCCGCGCCCAAGATGGCATGGATCCGGCGCAACCTCACCTCCGAAGGGGTGGTGACCACCAGCGACACCTGGCTGATCCACCATCTGACCGGCGAGTTCGTGACCGACGCCTCCACCGCGAGCCGGTCGCTCGTGCTCGACCTGGACGTCGTGGACTGGAGCCCCGAGCTGCTGCGCCTGTTCAAGCTCGACGGCGAGCGGCTGCCGCGGATCGTCGCGTGCGACGAGGTCGTCGGCACCACCCGGGCCTTCGGCGGGGAGATCCCCGTCGGCGGCCTGATCGTGGACCAGCAGGCCGCCCTCCTCGCCGAGGGCTGCCTGCGGCCCGGCGAGGCCAAGTGCACGTACGGCACCGGCGCGTTCCTGCTCGCCAACACCGGCGAGCGCGCCGTGCGGTCCACCTCCGGCCTGACCACCTCCGTGGCGTGGCGGGCCAGGGGCGGCACGCCGTACTGCGTGGACGGGCAGGTCTACACGGCGGCGTCGGCGGTGCGCTGGCTCGGCGACCTCGGCTTCATCGGGGGCGCCACCGACCTGGACGCGATCGCCGCGCCCGACAGCCAGGGCGCGCTGTTCGTCCCCGCGCTCGCCGGGCTCGCCGCGCCCTGGTGGCGGCCGGACGCGACAGCCTCGTTCCTCGGCATGACGCTGTCCACCCGGCCCGGGCACCTGGTGCGCGCCGTGCTGGAGGGCGTGGCCGCGCAGGTGGCCGACCTCGCCGAGGTGGTCGCCCGCGACCTCGGCGCGTCGCTGACCCGGCTGCGGGTGGACGGCGGCCTCACCCGGTCGGCCACGCTGATGCAGGCGCAGGCCGACCTCGCCCAGATGCCGGTGGACGTCTACCCGTCGCCGCACGCGACCGCGCTCGGCGCCGCCGCCATGGCCCGGCTCGCGGTCGATCCCGCGCTGGGCCTGGAGGAGGCGGTGCCCGCGTGGACGCCGTCCATGACGTACGAGCCGCGCTGGACGGGCGAGCGGGCCGCCGAGTTCCTGGCCCGATGGCGCCGGGGCGTGGACGCGGCCATGGACAGGGCGGATCTGACGGGGAGTGAGGCATGAACACGCGGCAGATGAGGTACGGCCCGCTGCCGGTCGAGAGGGTCGACGTGGCGGTGATCGGCGGCGGGGTCGTCGGCGCCGCCGTGGCCCGGGCGCTGTCGGCGTACGAGCTGTCGGTCGCCCTGGTCGAGGCGCGTGCCGACGTCGGCGACGGCACGAGCAAGGCCAACACGGCCATCCTGCACACCGGGTTCGACGCCAAGCCCGGCACGCTGGAGTCCCGGCTGGTACGGCGCGGCTGCGAGCTGCTCGCCGACTACGCGACCAAGACCGGCATCCCGGTCGAGCGCACGGGGGCGGTGCTGGTCGCCTGGACCGAGGAGGAGCTGGCCGCGCTGCCGGGGCTGGCCGCCAAGGCGGCCGAGAACGGCTACGAGCGGTGCGAGATCGTCGACGCCGAGGAGGTCTACCGGCAGGTCCCGGCGCTGGCGCCGGGCGCGCTCGGCGGGCTGACCGTGCCCGACGAGTCGATCATCTGTCCGTGGACCACCACGCTGGCGTTCGCCACGGAGGCGCTGTCCCGCGGGGCGTACCTGCTGCTCAACACCAGGGTCGAGGGCGTCGAACCGCCCTCCGGCACGGCTGACACGGTATTGCGGACCAGCCGGGGCACGCTGCGCGCGGGCTGGGTCGTCAACGCCGCCGGGCTCGGCTCGGACGTGATCGACGGCCTCTTCGGGCACAAGCGGTTCACGGTCACCCCGCGCCGGGGCGAGCTGTTCGTGTTCGACAAGCTCGCCCGGCCGATGGTGAACCGGATCGTGCTGCCGGTGCCCAGCTCGCGCGGCAAGGGCGTGCTGGTCAGCCCGACGATCTACGGCAACATCATGCTCGGCCCGACCGCCGAGGACCGGGACGACCGGACCGACACCTCCACCTCCGAGGACGGCTTCGCGTTCCTGCTGGAGAAGGGCAGGAAGCTGATGCCCGCCCTCCTGGAGGAGGAGGTCACCGCCTCGTACGCGGGCCTGCGCGCGGCCACGGAGCACGGCGACTACCAGGTGTTCCTGGACGCCGGGCAGCGCTACCTCGTGCTCGGCGGCATCCGCTCGACCGGCCTCACGTCGGCCATGGCGGTGGCGGAGCACGCGCTCGGCCTGCTGGGCGAGGCCGGGCTGCGGCTCGACGCCAAGGCGACGCTGCCGGACCCGCCGCGGATGCCCAACATCGGCGAGGCGTTCCCGCGCCCCTACGAGCGCGCGGACCTCATCGCCGAGGACCCGGCGTACGGCACGGCCGTGTGCTTCTGCGAGCGGGTCACCGAGGGGGAGATCAGGGACGCGCTCGCCTCGCCCATCCCGCCCGCCGACATCGACGGGCTGCGCCGCCGTACGCGGGCGCTGATGGGCCGCTGCCAGGGCTTCTTCTGCGGAGCCGAGGTCGAGAAGCGCCTGTGCGCCGGGGTGGCGCGGGAGCACGGGGAGAACGGGGACACCGAGAAGACGGGGGAAGCGCAGTGAGCGGCACGAACGGCGTCGCGTCGGACGTCACGACCGAGAGCCCGGACGTCGCCGTCGTCGGGGCCGGGCCGTCCGGACTGACCGCGGCACGGGAGCTCGCGGCCTCGGGGCTGGACGTGCTGGTGCTCGACCGGGAGCGGCAGGCCGGGGGCATCCCCCGGCACAGCGACCACACCGGGTACGGCCTGCGCGACCTGCGCCGGGTCATGAACGGCCCGGCGTACGCGCGGCTGCTCGCCGAGCGGGCGGTCGAGGCGGGCGCCCGCGTGCGGACGTCGGCGATGGTCACCGGCTGGGCCGGGGAGCGCTCCCTCGACGTCACCACCCCCGAGGGCCGGATCCGGGTGGACGCCAGCGCGGTCGTGCTGGCCACCGGCGCCAGGGAGCGGCCCCGTACGGCACGGCTGGTGCCGGGCGACCGGCCGCCCGGGGTGATGAACACCGGCCAGCTCCAGAACCTCGTCCACCTGCACCACCGCGAGGTCGGCACGCGGGCCGTGATCGTCGGCGCGGAGCTGGTGAGCTGGTCGGCGGTGCTGACGCTGCGCGAGGCCGGGTGCCGCACCGTGCTGATGACGACGGAGCACCCGCACGCGGAGTCCTACGCCGCGTTCAGCGTGCCGGGCCGGGCGGTGCTGCGGGTGCCGGTGGCGACGCGGACCCGGGTGGCCCGGATCATCGGGCACCACGCGGTGGAGGCGGTCGAGGTCGAGGACCTCGCCACCGGGGCGCGGCGCACGGTGCCGTGCGACACGGTGATCTTCACGGGCGACTGGATCCCCGATCATGAGCTGGCCCGCGCCGCCGGCCTCGCCCTCGACCCCGGCAGCAAGGGGCCGCTGGTGGACAACGCGCTGCGCACCAGCCGTCCGGGCGTCTTCGCGGTGGGCAACCTGGTCCACCCGGTGGACACCGCCGACGTCGCGGCGCTGGACGGCCACCACGTGGCCCGGCACGTACGCGACTACCTGGCGGGCGTCCTGCCGCAGGGTCCGGGCATCCCGCTGCGGGCGGAGGCGCCGTTCACCTGGGTGTCCCCCGGGCTGATCCGTCCCGGAGCGGGGACGCCTCCGCGCGAGCGGATCCTGCTGTGGTCGGCCGAGCAGCGGCTCGTCGCCCGGGTCGAGGTGACGCAGGACGGACGGCGGATCGCCCGCCGTACGCTCCCTTGGCCGGTCTCCCCCGGCCGGGTCTTCCGCGTGCCGTCGTCGCTGCTGTCCGGCGCCGATCCGCACGGCGGCCCGATCACCATCGCGCTGGCGTGACCGACGGCCCGCCTCCGCCACGGAGCACACCGGGGGCGGGCCCCCATCGCGCGCACGGCGCGAAACCTCAGCCCAGGCTGTGCCGTACCCAGACGTTGGGCTCGACGTAGGAGGCGTAGTCGTGGTCCGGAACGCAGCGGACCGGCACGAGCGCCTGCGGCACCTCCACCCAGCCGTCGGCGTAGAACCGGATTTCCGGTCACGCCCGGGAGCGGGACGCGCGGGCGGTCAGGCAGCCGAACACGGCGATCAGGGCGAAGCCGAACAGCAGGTAGTGCGCCGAGCGGAGGGTGGACGGCTCCCCGAGGTTGACCAGCACCCCGGCGAGGGCGGAGCCGAAGGCGCTGGCGATGAGCTGCACGGTGTTGATCGCCGTGGTCGCCCGGCCCGCCTCCTCCTGGTCGTCCGTGCTGCCCATCACCGCGGTGGCCAGGTGCGGGAAGGCCATGCCGATCCCGGCTCCGGCGATCATGTACGTCACGATCCACAGGATCATGGTCGGCCCGCCGGCGTTCTCCGCCTGCAGGAGCCCGGTGAGCGCCAGGCCGGTGGCGAGCACGGCGGGCCCGGCGACGCGGATCCGCCGGATCGTCGCCGGGCGGACGGCGTTGGCGCTGAGGAACTGGGCCGTGGACCAGCCGAGCGACAGCGCGGCGCCGAGGAACCCGGCCGCCAGCGGCGCCAGGCCGCCGAGCCGCTGCCCGAACAGGGGGATGAAGGTCTCGGCGGTGGAGCCGATCGCGAGGACGACGATCGTCAGATAGATCCACTTCAGCGGCGAGCCGCCCGAGAACGTCAGGGCGGGCAGCACCCGGACCTCCGCGCGGCGCTCGTGGAGGAGGAACAGCGCGACCAGGGCGAGCGCGCCCGCGACGGCGAGCGCGGTGAACGCTCCGCGCGGCAGGACGCCGGCCAGGCTGATCAGCGCCGCCGCCCCGGTGAGCAGGGCCAGCGACGTCCCGGGAATCGGCCCGGTGGCGACGCCGCGTTCGCCACGCGGCAGCGCCCTGGGCACGATGAAGGCGATCGCCACGGCCAGGGCCGCGAGCGCCCCGAACGCCAGCCGCCACGCGCCGATCTGGGCGAAGAGCCCGCCGAGCGCGGGCCCGACGAAGGCCCCGATCCCCCACATCGCCGACACGAGGGCCGCGCCCCTGGTCCAAAGGTGCGGGGGCAGGGCGGAGCGCATGACGGCGAGCCCCAGACCGGCGAGGAGCCCGCCACCGAGGCCCTGGATCGCGCGCCCCGCGAGCAGGAGCTCCATCATCGGGCTCGCCGCGCAAATCACGGTGCCGAGCGTGAAGGCGCCGAACCCCGTCAGGTACGCGCCGACGGCCCCGCGCGACGCAAGAATCCTGCTGACGAGCATCGAGGAGATCACCGAGGCGATCAGGAAGACCGTCGCGTTCCAGGCGTAGAAGCGTTCCCCGCCGATGTCGCGCACCGCGGTCGGGAGCAGGCTGGTGGTCACGTAAACGTTGATCGCGTAGAGGGCGACCCCGCCGGCGAGGACGACGGACGTCCCGATATGTCCAGGGCCGAGCAGCTCGCGCCAGGTCCCGACCCTGGTGCCGTCATCAAGCAAAGTCATGCCAGGGACCTTAGAATCTCAAGCGCACCTGAGGTCAACTGGAGGTCCGGTGAACCGGAGATCCGATGAATTGCTCTCCGTCGGCGACGTCTCGCGCCGCACCGGTGTGGCCGTCTCCGCGCTCCACTACTACGAGCAGCTCGGGCTGATCTCATCACAGCGGACCGCGGGGAACCAGCGCCGCTATCCGCGGCACATGATCCGGCGCGTCTCCCTGATCCTGGTGTCGAGGCGGCTCGGCATCTCACTGGCCGACGTGCGCGAGGCGTTCTCCGGCCTGCCGCACGACCGGGCGCCGAGCCCGCGCGACTGGGCGCGGATCTCCCGCCGCTGGGACGACCGGCTGGCGGCCAAGAGGTTCGAGATCGAGCAGCTTCGCCGCGAGCTTCTCGGCTGCATCGGATGCGGCTGCCTGTCGATGACGTCGTGCACCCTCCTGAACGCGCAGGACGTCCTTGGAGGGCGGGGCCGCGGGCCGCTCCGGCTGGGAACGGACCACCTGGAGCTCTCCGCCGGGGCGCCCGGCGGCGAGCCCGAGGACCACCGTGCGGACGGCGACCTGACCGACGACGAGTGGGCGCGGCTGCGGCCGCTGCTGCCGGAGCCGGAGCCCGGCGGCCGGGGGCGCAGGCGGCGCGACCAGCGCCAGGTCGTCGACGGGATCCTGTGGCGCACCCGCACCCGGGCGCCCTGGCGCGACCTGCCCGAGCGGTACGGCCCCTGGCAGACCTGCTACGAGCGGTACCGGCGGTGGGTCGACGACGGCACCTGGCCCCGCGTGCTGGACCACCTCCACCGGCCCGGCGCTGCCTCGGCAATTTCCAGACAGGACGTCTGTTAATTAATTCGAGCCGCCGGAACCGGATGCCCTACCCTTCCAGAGGTGAGCAAGGCCAAGAGCAAGGGCGGGCAGGGAACGCCGGCGACCGTGGCGCTGGCGAAGGCGGCGGTGGAGTTCACCCTCCACCCGTACGAGCACGACGCCGGCGCGCAGGCGTACGGCGAGGAGGCGGCGGACGCGCTCGGCCTGCCGTACGAACGGATCTTCAAGACGCTGGTGGCCGAGACCGAGGTCGGGCTGGCGGTGGCGGTCGTCCCGGTCGCGGGCAAGCTGGACCTCAAGGCGTTCGCCGCGGCGCTCAAGGGCAAGCGGGCCGCGATGGCGGACGCGGCCAAGGTCGAACGGGTCACCGGATACGTCGTCGGCGGCATCAGCCCGCTGGGACAGCGCAAGCGGCTGCCCACGGTGGTGGACGAGTCGGCGCTCGGCTTCGAGACGATCTTCTTCTCGGCCGGGCGGCGCGGCCTGCAGATCGAGACCGCCCCGGCGAACCTGATCGCGCTGACCGGGGCCGTCACCGCCCCCATCGGCAAAATCGGCTGATCCGCCTCGGCGAACCTTGCCATCGCGGAGCGAGGGGCGGTTCCACGAGACTCGGAGGTCCGGCCGCACGACCGTCGATGGGGGCAGCACGATGACCGACCCGCACTACCTGACCGCCACCGAGATGTCGCGGCTCCTGCTGTCGAAGCAGGTCAGCGCGGTCGAGCTGGCCGAGGCACACCTGCGCCGGATCGAGGAGGTCAACGGCCGGGTCAACGCGATCGTCACCCTGACCCCGGAGCGGGCGCTCGACCAGGCGCGGCGGGCCGACGAGGCGCTGGCCCGGGGCGAGGTCCTCGGCCCGCTGCACGGGCTGCCGGTCGCGCACAAGGACCTGGTCGACACCGCCGGGGTGAGGACCACGTACGGCTCCCGCCTGTTCGCCGACCACGTTCCCACCGAGGACGACCTGCTGGTCCGGAGGGTCCGCGCCGCCGGCGGCGTCATGATCGGCAAGACGAACACGCCGGAGTTCGGCACCGGCTCGCACACGGTCAACGAGGTGTTCGGCCTCACCCGCAACCCGTACGACCTGGAAAGGAGCGCGGGCGGCAGCAGCGGGGGCGCCACCGCCGCGCTGGCGTCCGGCATGGTGCCGCTCGCCGACGGCTCGGACATGGGCGGGTCGCTGCGCAACCCCGCCTCGTTCTGCAACGTCGCCGGGCTGCGCCCCACGCCCGGGCGGGTGCCGTCCCTGTCGCGGCAGGCGGCCTGGTTCACGCTGGGCGTTCCCGGGCCGATGGCCAGGACGGTCGCCGACCTGGCGCTGTTCATGCGGGCGATCTCCGGCTTCGACCCCTGCTCGCCGTACGCGGTGCGCGAGGGCGGCGAGGTGTTCGGCGCGAGCCTGGAGATGGACGTCACCCGGGTCAGGATCGCCTACAGCCCCGACCTCGGCGGCCTGCCTGTGGACCCCGAGACCGCCCGGCTCACCGCCGAGGCCGCCGGGACGCTGTCGGAGATGGGGGCCCGGGTGAAACTGGTCGACCTCGACCTGTCCGACGCCGAGGACTGCTTCCGCGTCCAGCGGGCGTGGTTCTACGCGCTCAATTACGGCGACCTGTCCGGCGTCGGCCCCAACGTGGCGTGGAACGTCGAGCGGGGCCGCGAGGTCACCGGCGCCGACCTCGCCCGCGCGGAGCGGCTCCGCACCGCGCTCTACCACCGGATGAACGCCTTCTTCGACGAGCACGACTTCCTGATCGCCCCGGTCAGCCAGGTGCCGCCGTTCCCCGCGGACGACCCGTACGTCACGGAGATCGCCGGGCAGCCGATGCCGGACTACCTGGCGTGGATGCGGTCCTGCTACTGGATCAGCGTGCTGTCGGCCCCGGCGATGTCGGTGCCGTGCGGGTTCACGTCCGATGGGCTGCCGGTCGGCCTGCAGATCGTCGGCCGCCCGTGGGCCGACCTGGACGTGCTGCGCCTCGGCCTGACGTTCGAGCGGGCCACCCGCCGCGGTGAGCGGCGCCCGCCGCTCTGACCGGACGCTAGCCGACGTCGGCCTGGCCCGCGTCGGCCCCGGCCGGCTTCTCGGCGGCGCCCTCGCGGTAGCTCAGCACGAATTCGAGCACCCAGAACACCCCGGCGGCCAGGAGCGCCCAGATCAGCAGCACCCCGTGCGCGGTGAGGCCGAGCGAGACGCTGGTCCGCAGCCCGCCCGGACCAGCGGCCTGGATCGTGGTGCCCGCCGCCGTCGAGCCGACCTGGGAGGCGACGTACGCGCCGAGCAGCCCGCCCCCGGCGAGCCCGAGCACGGCTCCGACGGGGGCGCGCCCGCGCGCCAGGAAGTACCCGACCGCCCCCGAGGCCAGGCCGAGGGCGCCGGTGACGATGGCGAACCAGCCGTCGGCGGCGATGAGCGTCTGCGACTCGGCGTCGGCGAGGAACGGGCCCGATTCGGTCAGGACGAACGTCGACGTGGGCGCGGTCGCCGACCACGCGAACCCGGCCGCCACGCCGAGCGCCGTCAGCGCCAGCAGCGTCACCGCGAACGTGGTCAGTTCCTCTCTCAGATGCCGCACCGTCCCGATGCTACCGGCGTCGTCCATAGTGCTCCCGCCCTCAGCCGGGGGGTGGAACGGTCTCTGCCGGGCGGGTGGACGGGCTGAAACGCCTGTGGAGGGCAGGTAAAGCCACCCACCCGGTGGCACCGCCCGGCGAGGCAGGAAGCCTTGGAGGCGCCGCTTGACGAGGCACGAGCCGAATCCCCGGCCCTGTGGCCGGGGAGCGCGTCAACGACGCGGGACACAGGTGAAACGCGGTTAGTCTTGCCACGTGAGTGAAGAGGTGTGGCACATCGAACCGTCCGGACCGCTGCGCGGCGACGTCGAGGTGCGGGGGTCCAAGAACGCGGTCTCCAAGCACATGGTCGCGGCCATGCTCGGGACCGGTCCAAGCACGTTGCTCAACGCGCCCGAGGTCGGCGAGGTCGGCCTGACCGCGGCCATGCTGGAGGCGCTGGGCATCCACGTGGAGATCACGCCGGGCGAGATCACCATCGAGCGGGGCGCCGAGATCCGGCCCCGGGTTCCGGAGGAGTACACCGGGCTCAACCGGATCCCGATCCTGATGCTCGGTCCGCTGCTGCACCTCGCGGGCGAGGCGTTCGTGCCGCTGGTCGGCGGCGACCCGATCGGGCGGCGGCCGGTCAACTTCCACGTGGAGGCGCTGCGCCTCATGGGGGCCGAGATCGAGGTCGGCGAGACCGGCATCACCGCCAAGGCGACCCGGCTGCGCGGCAACCGGATCACGCTGCCGTACCCCAGCGTCGGCGCCACCGAGACGATCCTGATGAGCGCGGTGCTCGCCGAGGGCAAGACCGTCATCAAGGGCGCGGCGATGGAGCCCGAGGTGGTCGAGCTGGCCCTGTTCCTCCAGCGCATGGGCGCGATGATCGAGATGAGCCCCGACCGGCGCATCGTGATCGAGGGCGTCGAACGGCTGCGCGGCGCCTCCACCTGGCTCGCCGGCGACCGCATCGAGGCGTTCTCCTACCTGGTGGCCGGGCTGGTCACCGGCGGCGAGGTCCGGGTGCACGGCTGCCCGCAGGACCGGCTGGTCACCGCCATCACCACGCTGGCGCGCATGGGCGCGCGGTTCGACATCACCGACGAGTGGCTGACCGCCTCCGCCCCCGCCGGCCTGCGGGCGGCGGCGGTGCAGACCGACACGCACCCGGGCTTCATGACCGACTGGCAGACCCCGCTCATGGTGCTGTTCACCCGTGCAGACGGCATGTCCGTGCTGCACGAGACCGTCTTCGAGAACCGGCTCGTGTACGTCCCGGCGCTGCAGAAGATGGGCTGCGAGATAGAGGTGTTCGCGCAGTGCCTGGGCGGCCCGGCCTGCCGCTACCACGACAGCAACGCCAAGCACTCGGCCGTCGTGCGCGGCGTCTCCAAGCTGCGCGGGGCCGACGTCACGCTGCCCGACATCCGCGCCGGGTTCTCGGCGGTGCTGGCGGCGGCGGTCGCCGAGGACACCTCGACGCTGCGCGGCGTGAACCACATCGAGCGGGGGTACCACCGGCCGTTCGAGCAGTTCAACTCCCTCGGCCTGAAGATCCGCAGGGGGAAGTGACCTCCTCCCCGAGCCGATCCCAGCCCGAGACTTTGCCCGGAATTCGGTAAAAGCCCCGCGCGCCCTCGTTCCGCGAGCGGCGCGCGGTCGTAGTCATGACCTTGTGACGAATCGACTCGCGTACGCCGGCGCCCTCGGAACGGCCGGCGCGCTCGGCGGCGTCCTGGTCGCCACCATGGCCCTCCCGCTAGTGGGCGGCGTCGGGCTGGGCGCCAAGGAGGCGGCGAGCGGCTTCACCGAGGAGCTGCCCACTCCGCCGGAGGACCCGCTGCCGGAGATGACCCGGGTGCTGGACCGGCACGGCAAGCAGATCGCCCAGTTCTACACGCAGAACCGGCAGTCGGTGCCGATCGGCCGGATCGCCCCGGTGATGCGGCAGGCGATCGTCGCGATCGAGGACGCCCGCTTCTACGAGCACGGCGCCCTCGACGTCCGGGGCACCTTCCGGGCGCTGGTGACCAACGCCCAGGCGGGCGGCATCCGGCAGGGAGGCTCCTCCCTCACCCAGCAGTTGGTGAAGAACCTCCTGGTCAACCACGCCGAGACCGACCAGGAGCGGCGGCTCGCCCAGGTGCAGAACGTCGACCGCAAGCTCACCGAACTGCGGTACGCCCTGGCCCTGGAGCGCAAGTACACCAAGGACCAGATCCTCGAGCGCTATCTCAACATCGCGTACTTCGGGGCCGGCGCGTTCGGCATCCAAGCGGCGGCGCAGCGGTTCTTCGGGGTTGACGCGTCCCAGCTGACGCTGTCCCAGGCGGCGACGCTGGCCGGAGCGGTGCGCGCGCCGTACACCACCGACCCCTCGCTGGGGGACCGGCAGCGGCAGGCGCTGCGCGAGCGGCGCGACCTTGTGCTGGAACGGATGGAGGAGCTCGGCGTGATCCGCCCGGCCGCGGCGCGGGCGGCCAGGTCCAAGCCGCTGCACCTCGACATGCAGTCGGCCGGCGGCGGCTGCGGCCAGAGCCGCTACCCGTACTTCTGCCTGTACGTGCAGCACGAGATCCTGACGAACCCCGCGTTCGGCTACACCACGACCGACCGGGAGCGGACGCTGCGGCGCGGGGGCCTCGTGCTGCGCACCACCCTCGACCCGCGGGCGCAGCGCTCCGCCGAGCGGGCCATCGCGGCGCGGGTCGCGCCCACCGACCACGAGGTGGCGGCGGAGGCGATGGTCGAGCCCGGCACCGGCCGGATCCGCGCCCTCGCCGCGAGCAAGCACTACGGCAACAACCCCGGCGATCGCAAGAACGGGCCCAACACCACCTACAACCTGCCGGCCGACCAGGCCCACGGCGGCGGGCAGGGCTTCCAGGCGGGCTCCACGTTCAAGGCGTTCACCTTGGCGACCGCGCTGTCGCAGGGCTGGCGGTTCGGGCAGGGGTTCGAGACGCCGGGCCGGTTCGTCCCGCGTGAGGGGTACACCGACTGCTCCGGCAAGCCGGTGAACGACCCGCACGCGCGGATCTTCAACGCGGGCGGCGAGGGCTCCGGCGGGCCGTACAGCCTGGAGCTGGGCACGTGGAAGTCGGTGAACATCTTCTTCATGAAGCTGGAGCGCCGGGTCGGGCTGTGCAACGTCGTCAAGACCGCGCGCAGGCTCGGGATCGAGCGGGCCGACGGCGGTCCGCTGCGCGAGGTGCCCACCTTCACCCTCGGCGTGAACGAGATGGACCCGACGACCGTGGCCGCCGCCTTCGCCGCCTTCGGGGCCCGCGGGCGCTACTGCCGGCCGGTCGCCATCACGGAGATCGTGGAACGCGACGGTACCCGCGTCCCGGTCCCGCCGAGTTGCTCGCGGGGGCTGGAGCCGGAGGTCGCGGACGCCGTCAACCACGTGCTGCAGGGCGTCTTCACCCGGGGCACGATGCACGGGCAGTCGATCGGACGGCCGGCCGCGGGCAAGACCGGGACGAACAACGGCTACACCTCGGCGTGGTTCGCCGGGTACACGCCGGACCTGGCCGCCGCCGTCAGCGTCGGCGACATGCGCGGCTCGTACCGGTTCCCGCTGACCGGGGTGACGATCGGCGGACAGTACTACGGATCCGTCCAGGGCGCCTCGCTGCCCGGCCCCATCTGGGTGAAGTCGATGATCGGGGCGCTCCAGAAGACCCCGCCGAGCGAGTTCGTCCGGCCGGACATGGCGAGGTTCGGCGGCGGCTTCACGCCCGGCCTCAAGGAGATGCAGGAGGCCGCGCGCAAGAAGGCGCTGGAGGCCCGGCGCAGGGCTGAGCTCAGGGCGCACCGGGGCCCGCACGACCGGAACCTGCCGGACCTCTTCCAGCTCCTTCGTGGGGCCCAGCAGGCGCTGACCGGCGAGCAGGCGCCGCCGGCCGACCAACCGGTCCCGGCGCCGCCCGATCCCGCGATCGAAGGGCCGGGCCTGGCCGAGCCGCCCCGCCTCATCCCGCGCCGATAGGTCACGGCCCCGGCGTGTCCACTGAGGTGTGGACGCGCCGGGACCGCCGTGGGCGGCGCTGCCTCAGGCGAGGCAGGCGGGGCCGAGCAACTGCTTGAGGTCGCCCATGAGGGCCGGAGACGGGGTGACCCGGAGCCGGTCGTCGAGGCGCATGACCGTGGTGCGCGGCCCGTTGTGCACCTGAAGGTGGACCTCCGTGGTGCCCGGGTGCGTGGTGAGCACCTCCTTGAGCCGTCCCACGACCGGCGGCGTGCAGCGGGCGACCGGCATGCTCACCACCAGCGGCCCGCCCGCCTCCACGGTGAGGTCGGGCGCGGCGACCTCCATCGCGATGATCTTCGCGACGTCCTCGCGCTTGTCCACCCGCCCCTTGACGAAGACGATCGCGTCCTCGGCCAGGATCGTCGCGCACAGCTGGTACGTGGACGGGAAGATCATCACCTCGATGGCGCCTTCCAGGTCCTCCAGTTGGGTGAGGACCCAGGTGTCGCCCTTCTTGGTCACCTTGCGCTGCAGCCCGGACAGGATGCCGCCGACCGTGACGATCTGGCCGTCGGGGCGGCTCTCGTCCTGCAGCGACGCGATCGAACAGTCGGCCCCCGAGGCGAGGATGTGCTCGACGCCGAGCAGCGGGTGGTCCGAGACGTACAGGCCGAGCATCTCGCGTTCGAACTGCAGCAGGGTGGTCTTGTCCCACTCCCCCGGCGGGATCTGCACGTCGAAGGTCTGGTCCTCGCCGCCGTCCACCGCGCCGAACAGGGAGTCCTGCCCGATCGCCTCGTTCTTCTTGATGTCGATGATCGCGTCGACCGCCTGCTCGTGGACCATCACCAGGCCCTTGCGCACGTGGCCGAACGAGTCGAACGCGCCGGCCTTGATCAGCGACTCGATGACCCGCTTGTTGCACACGATCGCGGGGACCTTGCGCAGGAAGTCCTTGAAGTCGGTGAAGCGGCCCTTCTCCTTGCGCGCGGCGATGATGCCGTCCACGACGTTGCCGCCGACGTTGCGGATCGCCGAGAGCCCGAAGCGGATGTCGGACCCGCGCGGGGTGAAGTCGAAGTCGGAGTCGTTGACGTCCGGCGGGAGCACCTTGATGCCCATGCGGCGGCACTCGTTGAGGTAGAGCGCCGACTTGTCCTTGTCGTCCTTGACCGACGTGAGCAGGCCCGCCATGTACTCGGCCGGGTAGTTGGCCTTGAGGTAGGCGGTCCAGTACGAGACCAGCCCGTACGCGGCGCTGTGGGCCTTGTTGAACGCGTAGTCCGAGAAGGGGACCAGGATGTCCCAGAGGGTCTTGATGGCAACGCCGGAGTAGCCGTTGTCCTTCATGCCCTTTTCGAAGTTCTCGAACTGCTTGTCCAGCTCGGCCTTCTTCTTCTTGCCCATCGCGCGGCGCAGCAGGTCGGCGGCGCCGAGCGAGAACCCGGCCACGCGCTGCGCGATGGCCATGACCTGCTCCTGATAGACGATCAGGCCGTACGTCGTGCCGAGGATGTCCTTCAGCGACTCCTCGAACTCGGGGTGGATCGGGGTGATCTCCTGCTGGCCGTTCTTGCGCAGCGCGTAGTTGGTGTGCGAGTTCGCGCCCATCGGGCCGGGGCGGTAGAGCGCGCCCACGGCGGAGATGTCCTCGAAGTTGTCCGGCTTCATCAGCCGCAGCAGCGACCGCATGCCGCCGCCATCGAGCTGGAACACGCCCAGGGTGTCACCCCGCCCGAGCAGCTCGTACGTCTTGCGGTCGTCAAGGGGGAGCTTGAGCAGGTCGATGGCGGACCCGCTGTTCGCCTCGATCATCTTCAGGCAGTCGTCGATGATCGTGAGGTTGCGCAGGCCCAGGAAGTCCATCTTGAGCAGGCCGAGCGTCTCGCAGGTCGGGTAGTCGAACTGCGTGATGATCGCGCCGTCGGAGTCCCTGCGCATGATCGGGATGTAGTCGGTGAGCACCTCGGACGACATGATCACGCCCGCGGCGTGCACGCCGGTCTGCCGGATCAGGCCCTCCAGGCCCTTGCCGAGGTCGATCGTGGCCTTGACGTCCACGTCCTCCTCGTACAGCTTGCGCAGCTCGCCGGCCTCGTTGTAGCGAGGGTGATCCGAGTCGAAGATCCCGGAAAGCGGGATGTCCTTGCCCATCACGGCGGGCGGGAACGCCTTGGAGATCCGGTCGCCCAGCGCGTACGGGTAGCCCAGGACGCGGCCCGCGTCCTTGACGGCGGCCTTCGCCTTGATCGTGCCGAAGGTGGCGATCATGGCGACCTTGTCCGCGCCCCACTTCTCGGTGACGTACCGGATGACGTCACCGCGCCGACGCTCGTCGAAGTCGATGTCGACGTCGGGCATCGAGACGCGCTCGGGGTTGAGGAACCGCTCGAAGATCAGGCCGTGCGGCAGCGGGTCGAGGTCGGTGATGCCCAGCGCGTACGCGACGAGCGAGCCGGCCGCGGAGCCACGGCCCGGACCGACCCGGATGCCGTTCTCCTTGGCCCACATGATGAAGTCCGCGACCACGAGGAAGTAGGACGGGAACCCCATCTGGAGGATGATCCCGATCTCGTACTCCGCCTGCCTGCGGTGCTCCTCGTCGTATCCCTCGGGCCAGCGGCGGTCCATGCCGGCCCAGACCTGGGCGCGGAAGTAGCCCTCCTCGCTCTCGCTCTCGGGGATCGGGTAGCTCGGCATCAGGTTCTTGAAGCCGAACATCCCGGACGGATCGACCTTCTCGGCCACCAGCAGCGTGTTGCGGCAGCCCTCCTGCCAGAAGTCGGAGGAGTCGACGCCGCGCATCTCGTCGGCGGTCTTGATGTAGTAGCCGGAGCCGTCGAAGCGGAAGCGGTCGGGGTCGGAGAGCTGCTTGCCGGTCTGGATGCACAGGAGGGCGTCGTGCCCGGCCGCGTCGGACTCGTACGTGTAGTGGGAGTCGTTGGTGACCAGCGGCGGGATGCCGAGCTCGCGGCTGATCCGGATCAGGCCGTCGCGGACCCGGCGCTCGATGTCGAGGCCGTGGTCCATGACCTCCAGGAAGTAGTGCTCCTTGCCGAAGATCTCCTGGTATCTCGCGGCGGCCTTGAGCGCCTCGTCGTACTGGCCGAGGCGCAGCCGGGTCTGGACCTCCCCGGAGGGGCAGCCGGTCGTCGCCATCAGGCCGTCGGCGTGCTCGGCGAGCAGCTCGGCGTCCATCCGCGCCCACTTGCGGACGAACCCCTCCGTGTAGGCCCGGGACGAGAGCTTCATCAGGTTGCCCAGGCCGGTCTTGTTCCGGGCCCAGATGGTCATGTGGGTGTAGTAGCCGCCGGCCGAGACGTCGTCGCTCTTCTGGTGCGGCTCGCCCCACAGCACCGGCTTCTTGCGCATGCGCGACTCGGGCGCGACGTACGCCTCGATGCCGATGATGGGCTTGACCCCGGCGCCGGTGGCCTGCTTGTAGAAGTCGTAGGCGCCGTGCATGTTGCCGTGGTCGGTGATCGCGATCGCGGGCATGCCCAGCTCGCCCACGAGTTTGAACATCTGCTTCAGGCGCGCCGCACCGTCGAGCATCGAGTACTCGGTGTGGACGTGCAGATGCACAAACGAATCACCCATGTGACCCCCAACTTCCCGGCGTCTCGCTTCCTGCGCGTCAGAGCCTACGCGCGATTCACCCCACCGGTTACAGCGGACACGTAGATCTCTCCGGCATCAGCGCGGGGGTCAGTCAGGCCCGTGCACGCTCCTCTTCCGCGAGGTGGAGACCGGCCTCGATCACCGCGTTCATGACCGGGGCGAGCCGTGCCTCGCCCAGCCGGGGGGCGCGGTGCGCCATGGCCGCGACCAGGCGGCGCTCCCGCTCCATGTCCCGCCCGGCGAACCCGCCGACCGGCTTGAGCCGCTGCACCGTGCCGGCCAGCGCGACGCGCCGCTCCAGGATGGTGGCGAGGGTCGCGTCCGCCCGGTCGATGGCGGCCCGCGCCCCGGCGAGGGTCCGCGGGGCCTCCTGCCGTACGAGCGCGGCCAGCACGGTCGCGGCCTCCGTCGCGGCGGCGACGGCGGCTCGCGGCGCGTCCGGCGCGAGCAGCAGGCCGTCGGCTCCGGCCGCGACGGCCGCCCCCGCGAGCGCGGCGTCGTGCCCGAGGGCGGCGAGGACCGGGCGGCCCGACCGCTCCCCCGCCGCGCGCATGAGCGCGAGGTCGAGCACCGCGGCCGAGGCGTGCGTACGGCTCCCGCTCTCGCACAGGACCACCTGGTCGTTGCCCTCGGCCACGCAGTAGTCGATGATCGCCAGCCACTCGTCCAGGGTGGCGGCGGGGCCGCGCTGCACGACCACGGGGAGGCCGAGCCCGGCCACCGCGCGGACCAGTTGGAAGTCCTGCATCCAGGCCGCCCCCACCAGCACGCCGTCCGCGCCGGCGGCGACCGCGTCGAGGTCGGCGGCCGAGAACGGCTCGACGAGCAGCGGTCCGCGCCGGCTCGCGCGCGCCTCGGCGATCGCCTCGCCCGCGGACCGGCGGCCGTGGCCTCCGCGCAGGCTGATCCAGCGGGCGTCGTCGCCGCCGATCACCGCGACCGGCAGCCCCTCCCCCACCGACAGGGCGCCGATCCGTACGGCGGCGCGGGTCTCGGCGGCCCGCGCGGGCTGGGACGCGGCGGACTCTGGCGTCGCGGCGGCGGTCTGGGACATGTCGGCTCCTCGGATAGGCCGGCCCCTGGACCGGCTCGTTGACAACGAAAAAGGCAGAGACGCTCGTCTCTGCCTCAGCCGGCTCCGGATGGTCGCTAGATCACGCGCCTGCGACCGGCCCTCCCGGAGCCGGCTGCGTAAACGTGAAATAGCGAGCCATGCATCGACCTTACCAGCCATGCTCCGCGAACCGGACCGATCCGTCTCAGATATCGGACACACCCTTATCCGGCCGGGTTGATCCCTTTGTCATCCATGGGACGATCTATGCGTCCAGGAGGGGATTTGATGGCGCATGCGGAAGGCCGGCTGGTCGGCGGCCGGTACCACCTGATCGAGCCCATTGGCCGAGGTGGCATGGGAATCGTCTGGCGGGCCCACGACGAGCTGCTCGACCGGATCGTTGCGGTCAAGGAGGTCCGTTACGACAGCGCGATGGGCGACCAGCTCGACGAGCTCAACCGCCGGACGATGCGCGAGGCGCGCGCGGCCGGGCGGCTCACCCATCCGAATGTCGTCGTCGTCCATGACGTCATCGAAGAGGACGACCGGCCCTGGATCATCATGCAGCTCGTCCCCTCCCGCTCCCTCGGACAGGTCATCAGGGAGGACGGGCGGCTCTCGCCCGAGCGGACCACCGAGATCGGGCTGCAGGTCCTGGACGCCCTCAAGGCCGCCCACGCGCAGGGCGTCCTCCACCGTGACGTGAAGCCGGAGAACGTGCTGATCACGGACGACGGGCGGGTGGTGCTGACCGACTTCGGCATCGCGCGCCTGGAGGCCGACTCCACCATGACCAGGACCGGGCTCATCGGCACGCCCGCGTTCATCGCCCCGGAGCGGCTGCGCGGCGACCCGGCCCAGCGCGAGTCCGACCTGTGGTCGCTCGGCGCCACCCTGTACGCCGCCGTGGAGGGCAAGCCCCCGCACGATCGCGGCATGCCGATGGCGACCATGCACGCGGTGCTCAACGAGTCCCCCGCCCCCGCCGTACACGCCGGGGAGCTGCGGGTCGTGCTGGAGCGGCTGCTGGAGAAGGAGCCCGCCGACCGGCCCGGCTACGACGAGACGGCCGAGCTGCTGCGGCGCGGCGCCGCCGGTACGGCACTGCCGAAGGGCGGGTCCGCCGCGGCGGCCGGGAAGGATCCGGGCCGGCCCGGGGGCCGCGTCATCCCGGAGACGGGCCAGAGCGGCTGGGACGGCGGCGCGGGGGCGGCTCAAGCCCGGCAGCCGTACGAGCGGGCGGGTTCCGGGGCGGACGACGCGTTGTCGGATGGCGACACCGAGCCGGAGCTCCCGCTGCCCCTGCTCGCCGAGGCCGAGCCGGAGACGCCGGGCGGCGATGCGTCGCGCAGTGTGGGACCCGGTGTGAAGGGCCCCGGGAGCGCGCCGGAAACCACGGGAGCGTCGGACGACGCCGACTCCGGCGCGGCGAAGCCCGCGCAGGAGACCAGGAAGTTCGCCGGGCCCACGCCCGGGACCGCAACGCCGGGAGCGAGAACGTCCGGAACCGGCACGCCGGGGACCGGCGCGTCCCGGGCGGCGACCCCGGCGGGAACTAGCGGGAGCGGCACGCCCGGAGCCGTGAGCGGTCCCGCCGCCGCCGGGACGGGATCGTCCGCGCCGGCCGATCGCGGCTCGTTCGAGGCCGCCACGCCGGCCCGTACGGCGCGGCCGGTCTCCGAGGTCCCGACCGCGTACTCCGCCCCCGGCGCCACGGACTCCTCCGCGGCCGGCTCGCTGTTCTCGGCGAACCGCGGGGAGCCCGCGGCGGCGGGCGGCCAGGAGGCGACCCAGCTCAGCTCATGGAGCGGCGGGCCGGCCGCCCCGGCCCGGCGGCCGGTGCCGCTGCTGCGCGCGGCGCTGGTGATCGTCCCTGCCCTGCTGGTCGTCGCGAGCGTGGCCGGCTACATCGGCCTGCGCCAGGCGGAGCAGCAGGCCCCTCCGGTGGGCGGCGCGGGGCTGAACACCGCCGCCCCCGGGAAGAGCTCCACGGACCCCTCACGCCCGCCGACCTCCCCCTCGCCGTCGCAGACCCCCTCGCCCGTGCAATCCACCGAGATCCCGAAGGGCTGGAAGCGGTACACGGACAAGGCGGGCTTCTCGATCGCGCTGCCCAAGGGCTGGAAGGAGTACAACCGGGACAGCGGCAACGTCTACTTCCGGGGCTCCGACCGGAGCCAGTACCTGCAGATCGGCTACACCAGCACCCCCGGAAACGACGCGCTGAAGGACTGGAAGAACCAGGAGAAGAGCGCTCGATACAGATTCGGCGGCTACAAGCTCATCGGCATCAGGAAGGTGGACTACTTCCTGGACGCCGCCGACTGGGAGTTCACCTGGCGGCCCTGGAGCGGCGATGCGCGCGTGATCAACCGCGGTTTCGTCACCGACAACCACCACGGCTATGCCATTTTCTGGAAAACGAAGGTCAAGCGCTGGAAGAAGGACTACCACTACTTCGAGACGTTCACGCGCACGTTCACGCCCGCCAAGTGACGGGCCGGCTGGCCCGGCCGGCGGCCCCTGAGGGAGGAGAGGGCGCCACCGGCCGGGCCAGGCTTCTCACCAGGAGGCGGGCTTGCCCTTCTGGAAGACCCAGACGTCGAAGAAGGCGGTCAGGTTCATGCCCGACGCCTTCTCCGCGCTACGGATGAACGCGGCCGTGTCCGTGTTGCCGTGCCGGTGCTCGGCGGCCCAGTCCTTGATCAGCTTGAAGAACGCCGTGTCGCCGATCTTGCCGCGCAGCGCGTGCAGCGTCATCGCCCCCCGGTTGTACGGCACGTTGCCGAACATGTCCACCGGGCCGGGGTCGGCCAGCACCGTCTGCCAGAACGACGACGTCGCCGCCCGGCCGTAGTTGCTGGAGCTGTTGAACGTCTGCTGCGCCGTGGTGCCGCCGGTGTGCTCGGTCCAGAGCCAGGTGGCGTACGTCGCGAAGCCCTCGTTGAGCCAGATGTCGGACCACTTGGTCGGCGTCACGCTGTCGCCGTACCACTGGTGCGCCAGCTCGTGCGCCATCGTGCCGACGCTCGGGGCGCTGGAGAAGATCGGCTTCGTCTGGGTCTCCAGGGCGTACCCGACGTTCGGCGCCCGGTCGATGATCGCGCCGGTGGACGAGAACGGGTACGGCCCGAAGACCGAGGAGAAGTACTCCATGATGTCCGGGATCTTGGAGACGGCGTTCGCCGACTGGGTCACCAGGCGCGGGTCCACCGCGGTGTAGATCGGGATGCCGCTCGGGGTGACCGACTCGGTGACGGTGAAGTTGCCGATCGTCACCGTGGCGAGGTACGTCGCCATCGGCTCGGCCGAGTCCCAGACGAAGGTGGTCTTGCCGTTCTGGGTCGTCTGCGAGACCAGGCGGCCGTTGCCGACCGCGGTGATCCCCTCGGGGACGGTCGCGTGGAAGGTGAAGGTCGCCTTGTCCGTCGGGTGGTCGCTGCCGGGGAACCAGGCGGGGGCGCCCTGCGGCTCGCCGGCCACGAACGCGCCGTCGTCCGTGGGCACCCAGCCCTCGAGGGAGCCGTCCGGGTCGGTGATGACCGGCGGCGTCCCGGCGTACTTCACGGTGACCGTGAAGACCTGGCCGGACTTGAGCTTCGGACGCGGCGTGACGATCAACTCCTGGCCGTCCCGGGTGAACGCGGCCGGGTGCTTGTCGACCTTGAGCTCGCTGATCTCCGGGCCCCGGAAGTCGAGGTCGAACTGGTCCAGGTCCTGGGTCGCGACCGCGGTGATCGTCGTGACGGCGTCCATGTGCCGCGTCGCCGGGTCGTACGTGAAGGCGATGTCGTAGTGCCGCACATCGAAGCCGCCGTTGCCCTGGTCGGCGAAGTACGGGTCGCCGACGCCCGCCGCGCCGGCCGAGTACCGGGGCGCGCCCGGGGCCCCGGGGGCGGCGAGCGCGGGCTGGGCCGCCGGGGCGCCGATCAGAGCGCCGGCCGCGACGGCGAGGGCCGCGCCGCGGAGACGGGAGATTCGCATGAAGGTCCTTCCAGACGGTTCCGGCCGGTTGGGGGGACCCGGCCGGAACCGCCGTGCTCGGGAATGCGGGTTCAGGACGGTCCTGAGCCCGGAGAGGGTGGTCGGTTCCCCGGGCCGGGATCCCGGCCCGGGGACGAGGGTCAGCCGACGACCGAGCGCAGCGGGATGCCCGCCCCGTTCAGATCGTGGACCATGTCGCGCAGGAAGGGGTGCTCGTCGGCCGCGAGCCCCTCCGGGTTCGGGATCGTGATGTACGTCGACCCGTCCGCGGAGGCCGTCCGCGCGGTGTCGGTGTACGTCCGGACCACGGCCTCGGCCCGGCTCGCGTCGCCGTCGGCGACCTGGATCACGATGGGCCGCCACTCCCCGGCGAGGTCGTCCGCCGGGGCCGTGGCCGCGTCCGCGCGCAGCGCCTCCACCTTGCCGGCCGGCGTCGCCGCGAGCGTCCGCGCGGCACCGGTCTTCGCGGAGGGAAGGAGCAGCGCGTTGGCGACGAGATGGATGCCGTTCTCGTTGTACGCGCGGAACAGCGGGTTGTAGGCGAACAGCACGGCGTGCCCGGCGCCGGTCGGCTCGTCCACCAGCGCGACCGTGCCCTTCAGCGCGTCGGCCTTGGTCGTGTAGCCGTTGGACCAGAACGCGCCGTCGGACGGGTAGGTGAGGATGTTCGCGCCGGTGACGCTCGGGTTCAGGATCGGGTCGCCGTTGTTGAACTGGAAGTCCTCCGCCGGGCGGCCGAGGGCGACCTGGCTCGCGGTGTCCACGTTCACCCGGAAGTGCGAGCCGATGACCTGGTATCCCGTCGGCTTGGTCTTCTCGGTGGTGGAGGTCAGCCCCGCCGTCCTGGCGACCCGGGTGCCCTCGTTGCGCAGCCCGACGTACGTGCCGCCCGCGGCCACCCACGCCTTGAGGTTCGCCAGGCCCTGGGCGGTCAGGCCGCCGTTCGCGCTGCTGCCGTCCGGCACCAGCAGGACGCTGCGCTCGGTGAACGCCGCGGTGTTGCCGTTGACGTCCGCGGTCGTGACCGGCTTGACGCCGAGGCCCCAGCGCTCACCGAGGACGTAGCGCGCCTCGCCGTACGAGCCGGAGGTGGTGGAGATGCCCGTGCCGGCGAACAAGCCGACGTCGGGGACGCGCAGCGGCGTCCCGGACGCGGCTCCCGCCCGGCCCTCGACCGCCACGCCGTACGAGCGGGCCAGCTTGTCGAGGTCGCCCCGGTTCACCGCGCCGGCGGGCAGGCTGACCACGCCGGTCGCGAGGTCGCGCGAGAGCGCCACGCCCTGGCCGAGGAGGCGGAACGTGAGCTCGGAGGCGGCGGCCGAGTCCATCGGGTAGGAGTAGGAGCCGTTGGTCGGGGCGGCCGAGACGACGCCACCGTCCATGCCCTTCACCGCGTCGACCTTCGGCGACAGCGCGTCGCCGGTGGAGACGGTCGCGACGCCCATCAGCAGCGGGTTGCTCCAGGACGACACGTCATAGAAGTAGGGGAACGGCACGTAGGGGTCCTGCGCGATCAGCGCCTGGATCCAGTGCTTCTGCGGCTGGTCCATCGGGATCCAGTACGCCCCGGCCGGCACCGACAGGTTCTTGACCGTACGGCCGCCGAAGACGTCGGCGTTCGGCACGGTGACCGGCTGCTTGAGGCGGTAGACCTCGACGTCCATCGCGCGCAGCCGCTCGACCAACCGCCGCACGTCGCCGATCTGGCGGTCCGGCAGCAGGAAGTACGACCGTACCTTGACGTCCGCCACCGGGAACTGGACGGTGTTGGTCGGCTGCACGACCTCGTTGGGCTCCAGCGTGCCCGCCTTGCCCTGCTCGATCGCGGTCTGCCAGATCTTGTAGTAGCCGTCCAGGATCTCGCGCCGGTTGTCGGCCGCCCAGCCGGTCGTGGCCCACTGCGTGTTGAACTGCTGCTGCACGCGGTCCTCGACGGCCGAGGCGCTGCCCTTCTCGAACGTCATGCCCGCCGCGCCGAAGCCGGTGGCCGGCACGGTGTCGCCGTACCCCATGTAGAACATGTCGTACGTGGCGTAGTTGAAGTAGCACTCGGTCGTGACCGCGCCGCCACAGGCGCCGTTGTAGCCGAAGCCGGCCGCGTTGGCGGCGCCGATGCGGTTGATCCAGTCCACCGGCTGCGCGGGGATCTCGTGGTGGATCGGGTCGGCGTTCGGCGGGAAGAAGTACTGCCGCCCGCCCATCTCGTGGGCGTCCACGAAGACCTGCGGCGGATACTCCCGCAGCATCTCGATCTTGCCGCCGGTCTCCGGCTGGGTGCGGGCGAACCAGTCCCGGTTGAGGTCGAAGCCGTACTCGTTCTGGCGCCGGTTCGCCTCGCGGCCGTCCGGGTTCTGGGTCGGCACGATGACGGTGACGAGGTTCTCGTTGCGCTTGGCCACGTCGCACGAGAGACCGCCGGCCAGCTCGTACAGCGTGCGCAGCGCGGCGTCGGCCCCGCTCTTCTCACCGCCGTGGACGTTGCCCGCGATCCACACGATGGCCGGGCCGTCCTCGGCGATCCTGGCCGCCTTGTCCGCATGCAGCGACCTGGGGTCGCGCATCGAGCGGATCTGCGCGGCGATCTTCTTGAGCTGTCCCGGCACCATGTGGTGGCGGCTGGACACGATGGCGTAGGGCAGTTCCTGGCCGGTCACGCTGTGCGCGACTGTGCCGGTGACCACCCGGTCGGAGGCCCGTCCCACGGCCTCGACGTACGTCCTGATCTCGTCGGCGGTGACCGTACGGGGCTGGCCCTTGCCGAGCGGGAAGCCGAAGAACTTCTCGGGGCTGGGCACCGAGGCCACGTGGGCGCCCGGGTCGGAGACGCACTGGCCGCCGCCCGGGTCCGCGTACGCGGGCGAGCTCACCGGCGCGACGAGGGTGGCCAGCGCGAGGGCCGCCACTCCGGCGACCTTCGTGAACGTGGATCGTCCGCACATCGTTGTGCGTAACCGCATGATCTTTTCCTCCGGGGGGTAAGAGGTGCTGCTTCTGCGGGTGATGGCGTGGAGAAGGCGATAGTTGCGACGAAAGTGAAAGATTGACCGGATCGTATAAGTCTGGAATAAAGCGGGCAAGAGATAACAAAGTTGCAATTCGGGACGACCGAATGGGTGTACAAGCCGCCCGGCCGCGTCCCCCGCCCCGATCCGTGACGCCGTCCGGTCCCGATCAAGCGTCGTTCGGCGCTCTCTTCGACTGCTGACACGCTCCCGAGCTATGGGACGATTCAGGGGTTTCGAGGAGGGAGCCTGGTGGAGGCGGGGCGTCGTGTCGCGGGCAGGTACCAGCTGCTCGAACCCATCGGCCGGGGAGGCATGGGCGTCGTCTGGCATGCTCACGACGAGCTGCTCGCTCGCGCGGTCGCCGTCAAGGAGGTCCTCTACCAGCCGATGAGCGAGGAGGACCGGGCGGCCTTCAACCGCCGGACCATCCGCGAGGCCCGCGCCGCCGGCCGCATCTCCCACCCCAACGTGATCGTCGTCCACGACGTGATCGAGGAGGACGGCCGCCCCTGGATCATCATGCAGCTCGTCCGCTCCCGCTCCCTCGGCCAGGTGATCCGCGAGCACGGCCCGCTCGCCCCCGAGCGCGTCGCCCACATCGCCCTCCAGGTGCTCGACGCGCTGCGCACCGCGCACGCCGCCGGAGTGCTGCACCGCGACGTCAAGCCGGAGAACGTGCTCCTCACCGAGGACGGCCGGGTGGTCCTCACCGACTTCGGCATCGCGACCATGTCGGAGGAGTCCGGGCTCACCATGACCGGCGTCGTCACCGGCACCCCCGCGTACCTTCCTCCGGAGCGGCTCAACGGCGATCCCGCCACCCCCGAGTCCGACCTGTGGTCGCTCGGCGCGACGATCTACGCCGCGGTCGAGGGCCGGGCGCCGTTCGACCGGACCTCGTCCATCGCCACCATGGCGGCCGTCCTGCACAACGAGCCGGATCCGGCCCTGCGGGCCGGCCCGCTCGCACCCGTCATCGAGGGCCTTCTCAACAAGGACCCGGCGCGGCGCATGGGCGCCGTCGAGACCACCGAGCTGCTGCGGGCGGCGGCGTCCGGCACGCCCTTACCGGGCCGCACGCACCGGCCCGAACCGTACCCTCCGGCCGGAGGGTCCTCCACCTCCGGACCCGTCGCCGTGACCGGGGCGCACGCGCCCTCCCCGGTGGGCGAACCCCGCCCGTACGCTCCGGGCAACACGCCCGCGCCCTTCGGCGCCGCGACCGGCGTGCCGGGCGCCCCTCCGGCCGGCGGGCCCCCGGTGACGGGCGACCACGCCGCCGGCCCCGGCGCCCTGCACGGCTCGGTCGGCCCCGGGGGCACCGCGGACACTCACACCGCGGGCGGTCCCGCCGCCGTCCAGGGAGCCGACTCCGGGCCGAGGACGCTTCCGCCGTGGGGTGAGGCGACGACCGGCCATCCGCCGGCCCAGCCGGCCCCGGCACCGACTTCACCCCCCGCCCCGCGGCGCTCGACCCGGCGGGTGGCGTTGCTCGCCCTCCTGCCCGTGCTGCTGGCCGGTGTCGGCGCCGGCGGCTGGTACGGCTACCGCGCCCTCGTGGCGGACTCCCCCATCGTGCCGTCGCCGTCCCCGACCACGCCGACCGGCTCGCCCACCCTGACGGCGTCGCCGACGACGTCACCGGCGGCCAGGCTGCCGCGCGGCTGGGCGACGCGCCACGACTCGCTGGGCTTCTCGATCGCCGTCCCCCAGAGCTGGACCGAGGACCGTACGGCGACCTCGGTGACCTTCCGTCCGCCCGGGTCCAAGGGCAGCTACCTCAAGGTCGACTTCACGAAGTGGGTCGACACCGACGAGGATCCGATGCTCCACATGCAGCAGTTATCGGACAACCCGAAGACCACGGCCTCCTTTCCCGGCTACGAGCGGCTCAACCTGCGTTCCGTGGTCTTCCAGCGGCTCCCCGCCGCCGACTGGGAGTTCACCTGGCAGTCGCAGCAGGGGGCGATGCACGTGCTCGACCGTTCCTTCGTCACCGCCGACGGGCGCGACGTGGCGATCTACTGGCAGACCTCCGACAGCCGCTGGGCCCAGGACGGCCAGCCCTACTTCGCCTGGTTCACCAAGACCTTCCGCGCGACCCCCTGACCCGCGCCCCGGCGTACGGCCGGCCGGGAACATGAGAAAGGCCCGGCCCCGAGGGGAACCGGGCCGGACGGCGCGGGCGGGTCAGCTCTCGAAGCCGACGATGTCCAGGGCGCGGGCCAGGTCCTCCGGGTACGGGCTGGTGAAGGAGACCCACTCCCCCGTGGACGGGTGCTCGAAGGCCAGCGAGACCGCGTGCAGCCACTGCCGGGTCACGCCGAGCCGCGCGGCCAGCGTGGGGTCGGCGCCGTACATGAGATCGCCCACACAGGGGTGCCGCAGCGCCGACATGTGGACCCTGATCTGGTGCGTACGGCCGGTCTCCAGCTTGATGTCGAGCAGCGACGCCGCGCGGAACGCCTCGACGGTGTCGTAGTGGGTGACCGACTCCTTGCCGCCCGCGACGACGGCGAACCGGCCGTCGCCGGAGGGGTGGCGGTCGATGGGCGCGTCCACGGTGCCGCGCAGCGGGTCCATGTGGCCCTGCACCAGGGCGTGGTAGCGCTTCTCGACGGTGCGCTCCTTGAACGCCCGCTTGAGATGGGAGTAGGCGAACTCGCTCTTGGCGACCACCATGGCGCCCGTGGTGTTCGCGTCGAGGCGGTGGACGATGCCCTGCCGCTCCGCGGCGCCGCTGGTCGCGACGGTGTGGCCGGCTCCCAGCAGCCCGCCGATCACGGTGGGGCCGGTCCAGCCGACCGTCGGGTGCGCGGCCACCCCGATGGGCTTGTCCACGACCACGATGTCGTCGTCCTCGTACAGGATGCCCATGCCGGGCACCGGCTCCGCGACGGGCATCGGCGCCGACGGCGGCGGGGGGATCGTCACGTCGAGCCAAGCCCCGGCCTGTACCCGGTCCGACTTGGCGGCGATCGAGCCGTCCACGAGCACGTCGCCGGAGGCGATCAGTTCGGCGGCGCGGGTGCGGGAGAAGCCGAACAGCCGGGCCAGGGCGGCGTCCAGGCGCTCGCCCTCGAGACCCTCGGGAACCGGAAGACTGCGCTGCTCACCCATTGGACTTCTCCTCCCCGGTCTGCTCGTCGCCCATCTGCCGCGTGCCGTCCACCTGGTAGCCGCGCCAGGCGAGGAAGACGGCGAGGATGCCGCCGCACACGATCGCCGAGTCGGCCAGGTTGAACACGGGGAAGCGGGTGACGGGGAAGACCTGGAGGAAGTCGACCACGTGCCCCTGCAGCGGGGCGGGCGCCCGGAAGATCCGGTCGGTCAGGTTGCCGAGCGCGCCGCCGAGCAGCAGGCCCAGCGTGATCGCCCAGGGCAGGCTGCGGAGTTGCCGGGCCGTACGGAGGATGGCGCCGACCACTCCGAGCGCGATCACGGTGAAGACGATCGTCATCCCGGTGCCGATGCTGAACGCGGCGCCCGAGTTGCGGATGACGTTCAGCACCAGCACGTCGGGGATGACCTCCACCGGCTCCTTGCCCTCGAGGAAGGCCACGACCAGGGTCTTGGTCACCAGGTCGAGGGCGTACGCGAGGACCGCGACCACGCCGAGGAGAGCGATCCTCCGCGCGCGGACGGTGCCGTCGGCGGTCCTCGCGTCGGTCTGGTCGCTCAGCGGCGCTCCTCCCGCTGCTTGCACGCTACGCACAGCGTCGCCCTCGGGAACGCTCGAAGGCGTTCCTTGCCGATCGGCTTGTGGCACGATTCGCACACTCCGTAAGTCCCTGCGGCGATGCGGGCGATCGCCCGCTCGTTCTGCGCGAGCAGGTCGCGCGCATTCAGGGTAAGGGCGATCTCGCGCTCCCGCTCATACGTCTTCGCGCCCGCGTCCGCCGGATCGTCCCCGGCGCCCTCGCTGGCGTCCCCGGACGCGAGCTGCTCCTCGGCGCGGGAGATGTCCGCGACGAGTTCCTCGGTCTCGTGCCTGAGCCGCTCCCGGACCTCGGCGAGCTCTTCTTCGGACCAGGTCTCTTCACTGGTGGCGGGTCTCGCCGCACGCGTCGTCATGAGGGCCTCCTGTTGTAAGGCGCAGTGATCAAACACATGAGCAGTCCGGGCAGCTTAGGACGCGCAAAACCGCTCGGCAATCGACGCGCCGGGCGTTTTACCTGCCCCATAAGCGAACGTTGCACCCGTTCCTCCGGTGAACGACGTACCCGTCCGGCGAGTGGACCCCGACCGCGCGCGGCCCGCGCGCCCGGCCCGCAGGCGAGCGCCGCTTTCCGCGAACCCGTCATCGTTCCCCTCGATCTCCTCAGCCCTGCCCCGGCCTTTCCCCGCGTACGTTTCCCCCCGCGTGCGTGGCCGCCGGATGCCCCCCGCTCACGGCCCCGGGAAGCGAAGGCGACGGCCGCGAGGGCCGTCTCCGTCGTCCTGCAACCCCTGCCGTCCTGAGGGCACACCCTGACAACATCGCGGTGTCTCGGTATGTTCCGCCCGTGCGGTCCCCGGGGCGACGCGGCCGTACGGTGATCCCCGGGGGAAATTCGGGAAGCTGGCACCGGGGTCTCTGCGTTATCGTTTTAGTTCGCAAGGCGTTGATGGGGACGAGTAGCTCCGTACCCACTCGCAGGAGCGACCCGGGGACGGTGCGAGCCCGGGGCGAGTCACGGAGCGAAGATCACCCCGGAGCCGCCGGAAGAAAGGCGCGAAGCCGAGTAGACCCGGCAGCGACACGAATGAGAGGGCCTGCCCCGAGGGGCGGGTCAAGAAGGGTGGTACCGCGGAGCCGGGTCCGGCTTCGTCCCTTCACGCCATGTCAACCACGCGTGGAGGTCCCGCCCGACGATGTCTTCCCATTACTTCCGCTCTCTTCCCGCGCAGGTCGACCTGCCGGCCCTCGAACGCGAGGTCCTCGAACGCTGGCGGGACGGGAAGGTCTTCGAACGCTCCCTGGAGCAGAACTCCGGCGGCCCGTCCTGGGTGTTCTTCGAGGGCCCGCCCACGGCGAACGGCATGCCGGGCGTCCACCACATCGAGGCGCGCGTCTTCAAGGACGTCTTCCCCCGCTACAAGTCGATGCGCGGCTACCACGTCCCGCGCAAGGCCGGCTGGGACTGCCACGGCCTGCCCGTCGAGGTCGCCGTCGAGAAGGAGCTCGGCCTCTCCGGCAAGCCCCAGATCGAGGCGTACGGCATCGCCGAGTTCAACGCGAAGTGCCGCGAGTCCGTCCTGCGGCACGTGGACGCGTTCGAGGAGATGACCGAGCGGATGGGCTACTGGGTGGACATGTCCCAGGCCTACCGCACGATGGACCCCCAGTACGTCCAGGCCGTCTGGTGGTCGCTCAAGACCATCTGGGACAAGGGCCTGCTGTTCCGCGACTTCCGGATCACGCCGTACTGCCCGCGCTGCGGCACCGGGCTGTCGGACCACGAGCTCGGCCAGCCGGGCGGGTACGAGACCGTCTCCAGCCCCTCGGTGTACGTCCGGATGCCCGCCACCTCCGGCCCGCTGGCCGAAATGGGCGCGTCGCTGCTGATCTGGACCACGACGCCGTGGACGCTCGTGTCCAACACGGCCGTGGCCGTGCACCCCGACGTGACCTACGTCGCGGCGCGCACCGGCGGTGAGATCCTCGTGGTCGCCGAGCCGCTGCTCACGCGGGTCCTCGGCGAGGACGCCGAGGTGGTCGCGACCTTCAGCGGCAGGGACCTGGAGCGCACCGCCTACCGCCGCCCGTTCGACCTGGTCGCCTTCCCCGAGGAGGGCGCCGACGGGCAGAGCCCCGCCGCCCACTACGTCGTGCTCGGCGACTATGTCACCGTCGAGGACGGCACCGGCCTGGTCCACCAGGCGCCCGCCTTCGGCGCCGACGACATGGCCGTCTGCAAGCGGTACGGCATGCCGGTCGTCAACCCGATCGGCCCGGACGGGCGTTTCCTCGCGGACGTCCCGCTGGTCCGCGGGATGTTCTTCAAGGACGCCGACGAGCCGCTGACCGACAGCCTGCGCGAGCGCGGCCTGCTGTTCCGTGGCGGCCACTTCGAGCACAGCTACCCGCACTGCTGGCGCTGCCACACGCCGCTGCTGTACTACGCGCTCCCCTCCTGGTACATCAGGACCACCGCGATCAAGGACGAGCTGCTCGCCGAGAACGAGCGGACCAACTGGTTCCCCGGCACGATCAAGAACGGCCGGTACGGCGAGTGGCTGCGCAACAACGTGGACTGGGCGCTGTCGCGGTCCCGTTACTGGGGCACCCCGCTGCCGCTGTGGGTCTGCTCCGAGGACGACTCCCACGTCACCTGCGTCGGTTCCCTGAAGGAGCTCGGCGAACTGGCCGGGCGGGACGTGTCCGCGCTCGACCCGCACCGCCCCTACGTGGACGACGTCGCCTTCCCCTGCGGACAGTGCGGTGCCGAGGCGAGGCGGGTCCCCGACGTCATCGACGTCTGGTACGACTCGGGCGCCATGCCGTTCGCCCAGTGGGGCGCGCCGCACGTCGACAAGGAGACCTTCGAGCGCTCCTACCCGGGTCAGTTCATCTGCGAGGCCATCGATCAGACCCGTGGCTGGTTCTACTCGATGATGGCCGTGGGCACGCTGGTCTTCGGCCGCTCCTCCTACGAGAACGTGCTCTGCCTCGGCCTGATCCTCGCCGAGGACGGCCGCAAGATGAGCAAGCACCTCGGCAACGTGCTGCAGCCCATGCCGCTCATGGAGCAGCACGGCGCCGACTCCCTGCGCTGGTACATGGCGACCTCCGGCTCGCCGTGGGCGCCCCGCCGGATCGGCCACGCCGCGCTCGAGGAGATCATCCGGAAGGTCCTGCTGACCTACTGGAACACGACGTCGTTCTTCACCCTGTACGCCAACGCCGAGTCGTGGTCGCCGTCCAGGGTGGGCGAGGCCCCGCCGCGCGCCGAGCGCCCGCTGATCGACCGGTGGGCGCTGGCCGAGCTGCACCGGACCGTCGCCGAGGTGACGGCGTCCCTCGACGAGTTCGACACCGCTCGAGCCGGCCGCCGGCTGACGGAGTTCCTGGACGACCTGTCCAACTGGTACGTCCGGCGCTCCCGCCGCCGGTTCTGGTCCGGCGAGGCCGCCGCGTTCGCCACGCTGTACGAGTGCCTGGAGACCGTGACGCGGCTGATGGCCCCGCTCGTGCCGTTCCTCACCGACTACGTGTGGGACGTGCTGCGCGGGGTGGACGCGCCGCAATCGGTCCACCTGTCCACGTGGCCGGAGGTGGACGAGGCGGTGCTCGACCCGGCCCTCTCGGAGCAGATGGCGCTGGTCCGCCGCCTGGTGGAGCTCGGCCGTTCGGCCCGCGCCTCCTCCTCGGTCAAGACCCGCCAGCCGCTGGGCCGCGCGCTCATCGGCGCGCCCGGCTGGGCCGCCCTGCCCGGTGAGCTGCGCGAGCTGATCGCCGACGAGCTGAACGTGCAGACGCTTCAGGACATGTCCGGATTCTCGGCTGATCTGGTGACGTTCACCGTCAAGCCGAACTTCCGCTCCCTCGGCAAGCGGTTCGGCTCGCAGACCAAGCTGGTCGCCGCCGCGGTCGGCGCCGCCGACCCCGCCGCGCTCGCCCAGGCCCTCAGGTCCGGTACGGCCGCCACGGTCGAGGCCGGCGAGCTGGGCACGGTCGAGCTCGGGCCGGACGACGTGATCGTCACCGAGCAGCCGCGCTCGGGCTGGGCCGTGGAGACCGGGGCGGTGGACACCGGCACCGGCGAGACCGTCGCGCTCGACCTGGAGATCACCGACGAGCTGCGCCGGGCAGGCCTGGTCCGCGAGGTCATCCGCCTCGTCCAGGACGCCAGGAAGTCCACCGGGCTCGCGATCACCGACCGGATCGAGCTGTGGTGGTCCGCGCGCGGCGACGACCTGGCCGCGGCCCTCCGCGAGGGAGGCCGGACCATCGCCGACGAGGTCCTCGCCACCGCGTTCACCGAGGGCTCCCAGGACGGCCTGCCCCGGCACGAGGACGACGACCTCGGGCTGGTCTTCCAGCTCCGCCGCGCCTGACGGCGCCCCTGTGGGTCCCCGCTCCGGCGGGGACCCACAGTCCGGCCTCGGCATCTCACTCACCCTGACCAACGTGAAAAACCCGGCGGCGGGGACCCCTGTTCGGGTCCCCGCCGCCGGGTTTTCGGATCAGGACGCCTACGCGGCGCAGATGGAGCAGGGGGTGAGCCCCGCGTCCTCCGCCTCCTCCGTGGTCATCGTCTCCAGTCCCCCCTGGGGGGCGGCCTTGATCAGCGGACAGCCGGCGCGGTGATACCTGCGGGTGCCGGTCATGACCATCACGACATCGGGCGAAGCCGTACCGGCCGCCTCGCCCGGCCGCACGGCCGGGTCGAAGAAGGAGCGTGGCATCGTCACAGTGGCGGAGCCGGCCGGTTCGGCGGACCCGGCGCGCCCGGGATCCGTCGTCTCGGCCGGGTCCACCGGCTCGTCGTCAATGGTCGTGCTCTCGGCAGCCGCCGAGGTGGTGTCCTCGGCGTCGTCCGCGGCCGCCGTGGCCACGGGGTCGCCCGCCGTTCCACCTTCGGTCGCGCTCTGTCCGGCGACGTCACGGGGCCGCGTGAGGCCGGGCATCGTGTCGTCCGCCGCCGCCGGTCCGGAGGCGTCGCCTGCCCCCGCGTTCTCCTCGGTGTCGGCGGCGACCCGCGCCACCGCCTCCGGGACGCAGGCGGTGCAGGGCGTGAAGCCCTCCTCGCGTGCCTCCTCGTGCGTGAGCTCCTCGGCCTCGCGACCCTGGAGCTGGCGGCAGTCCGCCAGGTGGAACCGCTTCCTCCCCGGGATGACCAGCACGATCACGTCCGGACCGAGCTCTCGTCCCGCCGTCGCGGGCCGCGCGGGCGGCCGCTGCTGGGGGAAGGCGTGCGGCACCGGCGCCCCCGGAGGGGGAACGGCCGGGACCCCCATCATGGGATGGGTCACCGGATGAGCCGGGGGCCCGCCGAAAGCGGGATGCCCGACGTGTCCGGGAAGGCCGACCTGCCCCGGCATACCCGGATGCCCGGGGACGCCGGCATGCGCCATCTGGGGTACGGCCGCGGCCGGGCCCTGAGGAGCCGGAACCGGTTCCGCGGCGGCACGCCCGCCGGCCGGGAACAGTTCATGGCGCCTCAGCATCGCCCCGATCAGCAAACAGACCGCGGACAGCACGCTGACCACGATCGACCACATCACGAGAAACGGCTTCGCCAGGACCACGCCTGCGATGAGCAGGCCGATCGCGACGAGCACCAGCGCGGCACTGATAAGGATCACGGGGGGAACTCCGAGAAGCGGGTCGCGCGGGTGACGCGACCCCTCGCCTTACCGGCGGTCGTTGTGGGGGCCGTCGGGGGTCGGGAAAGCGCCCGAGTGAGGCGAGGGCTCCTGGCCGAAGGGGTTCGGGCTGACCGGCATCGGCTGGGCGCCCGGGGTCACGTGCGCCATGGCCGGGGGCGCACCCACGATCGGGAAGCCGCCGCTGTTCTCGGCCGAGACGTTCAGGTCCGCGAGCTGCTGCTCCAGGTAGAGCTTGAGGCGGCTGCGGTACTCCCGCTCGAAGCTGCGCAGCTCCTCCACCTTGCGCTCGAGCTCGTCGCGGTTCTGGACCAGGGTGCCCATGGCCTGACGGTGGCGCTCCTGCGCGTCACGCTCGAGCGTCTCGGCGCGGGCGCGGGCGTCGCCGATGATCTGCTCGGCCTGGCGGCGGGCCTTGCCGAGGATGTCGTCGGCCTCGCGCCGGGCGCGGGTCACGGTCTCGTCCGCCTCACGGCGGGCGTCGGCGATCGCCTGGTCGGCGGTCTGCTGGGCGAGGGCGAGCACCCGGGCCGCGGTGTCCATGTTGTCCTCGGCGGGCGGCATGCCCATGCCGACGGGGACGGGCTCGGGGCGGACGGGCTCCGGAGGCTTGATGGGCTCGGGCTGCGGCACCATCATCTCGGGCTTCGGCTCGGCGACCGGAGCGGGGGCCATCTGCATGCCCCCGGCCATGTTCATGCCGCCCGGCACTTTGCCGCGCATGCACTCGGCCAGCTTCGCGCGAAGCTCCTCGTTCTCCTGGATGAGGCGGTCGAGTTCCGCCTCTACCTCGTCCAGGAAAGCGTCGACCTCCTCCTCGTCGTACCCAGGCCTCAGCCTGGTGGTACTGAATTGCTTGTTCCGCACATCGGCGGGCGTCAGCGGCATGTGAGTCTCCTTGGCGCGCTTGGAGTCTGTCCGGAGGGACGGTTCCCGATCAACGAAGCGCGGACGCGACTTGGATCAAGACCAAGACCACAATGAACAGCACTGTGAAGCTCAGGTCAAAGGCCACCGTACCCAACCTGAGGGGCGGAATGAAACGGCGGAGAAATTTGAGAGGCGGGTCGGTCAGTGTGTAAGTGACCTCCGCCACTACCAGGACGACCCCGGAAGGTCTCCAGGAGCGGGCAAAGAGCTGCACCGTATCAAAGATCATTCTGCCGATCAGCAGAACGAGGTAGAGAGAGAGTACAGCGACCAAGATCTCACCTACGATCCCCACGGTCGAGCCTCACCCCCATCCTGTTCCGCAGTCTCCGGTCCCCTTGGGCACCGCTGAGCCGGTCACTGTTCATACATGGAACTCTAGCTCTGGTTGAAGAAGCCGCGTTCCGCGATTCGGGCCTTGTCCTCGGCGGTCACCTCGACGTTGGCTGGGGACAACAGGAACACCTTGTTCGTAACACGTTCGATGCTGCCGTGTAGGCCAAAGACGAGACCTGCCGCGAAATCGACAAGACGCTTGGCGTCGCTGTCGACCATCTCCGTAAGGTTCATGATGACCGGAGTGCCCTCCCGGTAGTGCTCCCCGATCGTGCGCGCCTCGTTGTACGTGCGGGGATGGAGGGTCGTGATCCGTGCCAGATCGGTCGTACGCCGCTCGAGCACGGTGGTCGAGGGTCGAGGCGCCGGGATCGACGCGTCACCGTCCTCGTCGTGCTCCTGAGACGCCGCTTGCCCGCCCTGCCCCCCGGCGGAGAATCCGCGGCGCGCCGACTCGTAGTCGTCGTCGGCGTAGTCCTCGTCGTTCGCGTACTCGGTCACGTACCTGTCGTCGTAGCGGTCGTCCTCCACGAGACCGAGGTAGACCGCCATCTTGCGCATCGCGCCGGCCATCTCTCGTCGTCCTCCGTGTCACCGGGTCGGTCGCCGTACCACGCCGGTCGGTCCTGCCTGGCAGTCCCGGCCGGTTCGGCCCGGCTCCCTCCCCCTCATGCCTTCTAGGTCCCTTTTGGAAGGCCAGGGCGGTAGCCGTACCCCCGTGGAGCTGACCGCTGATCGACCTCTACCTGGATGCGGACACCAAGGTCCACTTGGGGGACATTACCTGACGAAGGGCTTTCTGCGGCCGAGCAACGCCGTACCGACACGCACGTGTGTCGCGCCGTTCGCGATCGCCTCGTCAAGGTCACCACTCATCCCCGCCGATACAACGTCCGCCCCCGGGTGATCGTTCCGGAGCGTGCGGGCGATTTCCGCGAGACGGGCGAAGGCGGGACCGGGGTCCCGCCTGAGCGGCGCGACCGCCATGACGCCCCGCAGCCGCAGGTTCTCGGCCCGGGCGACGGCCTCGGCGAGCTCGGGGACGTCGGCGGGGGCCACCCCTCCGCGCTCCGCCACGCCCCCCGAGGCGGGCGCGGCGGGGTCGAGCGACACCTGCATGAGACAACCGATCTCCCGGCCCGCCCGGACCGCCTCGCGACTCAGCGCGTCCACCAGCCGCACCCGGTCCACCGAGTGGACCAGGTCGGCGTAGGCGACCACCGAGCGGACCTTGTTGGTCTGCAACTGGCCGATGAAATGCCAGGTGAGGCCCAGATCTGCGCATTCGGACGCCTTGGGGGCGGCCTCCTGGTCGCGGTTCTCGCCGACGTCCCGCACACCGAGCCCGGCGAGCAGGCGTACGTCGGAGGCGGGGTAGGTCTTGGTCACCGCGATGAGCGTGATCTCGGAAGGGTCCCGGCCGGCGGCACGGCAGGCGTCGCGGATGCGCGCCTCCGTCGCGGCCAGGCCCGCCGCGAGCTCCTCGCGTCGTGCGTCGTTCACTTGTACTCGCGTGTGGGGGAGATCACTTCAGGAAGTCGGGCACGTCGAGCTCCTCCTCCTGCTCCTCGAACACCACCGGCCGGCGGCTGGCCGGCTGGCTGACGCGCGAGGTGATCGGAGTCGGCGGCTCGGGCGTGGGGCGCGGGATGGAGAACGGAGCGGTGCCCGACACGCTCTGCTCGGCGCGCGGGCTCTCGGACGCGCTCTCCCTGGGGAACGCCACCGGGCGCTCGGGGTCCTCCGGCACGGACACCGGCGTCACCGCGGGCTTGGGCGGCTGCACCGCCTCGGGCTCCGGGGCCGGAGCCGGAGCCGCGACCGGGGTGACCGGCATGGACGGCGCGGAGACCGGCCGGACCGGAGCGGGCTGCTCCGCGCGCGGCTCGGGCTTGGCCGGGGCCGCCGCGGGGGCGGGACGGGCGGGCGCCGAGGCCGCCGGACGGGCGGGCTCGGGCCGGGCGGGCTGCGACCGGTTCGCGGCCTGGGGCGGCGCGGCGGGCTTGGCCGGGGTCGGCTCGTCGAAGCCCGCCGCGATGACCGTCACCCGCACCTCGTCGCCGAGGGCGTCGTCGATCACCGTGCCGAAGATGATGTTGGCGTCCACGGCCGCCGCGTTGGACACGAGCTGGGCCGCCTCGTTGATCTCGAACAGGCCCAGGTCGGAGCCGCCCGCGATCGACAGCAGCACGCCGTGCGCGCCGTCGATGCTGGCCTCCAGCAGCGGGCTGGACACCGCCATCTCGGCGGCGGCGACCGAACGGTCGTCGCCGCGGGCGTGCCCGATGCCCATCAGGGCGGAGCCCGCGCCCGACATGACGGACTTGACGTCGGCGAAGTCCAGGTTGATCAGACCGGGCGTGGTGATCAGGTCGGTGATGCCCTGCACACCGGACAGGAGCACCTGGTCGGCGGCCTTGAACGCGTCCAGCACGCTGACCTGCCGGTCGGAGATGGACAGCAGTCGGTCGTTCGGGATGACGATCAGCGTGTCCACCTCCTCGCGGAGGGTCTCTATGCCGGCCTCGGCCTGCATCGCCCGGCGCTTGCCCTCGAAGCTGAAGGGCCGGGTGACCACGCCGATGGTCAGGGCGCCGAGCGAGCGCGCGATGTTCGCCACGACCGGGGCGCCGCCGGTGCCGGTGCCGCCACCCTCGCCCGCGGTGACGAAGACCATGTCCGCGCCCTTGATGACCTCCTCGATCTCCTCGCGGTGGTCTTCCGCGGCCTTGCGGCCGACCTCGGGGTTGGCTCCGGCGCCCAGGCCGCGCGTGAGTTCGCGGCCGACGTCAAGCTTCACATCGGCGTCACTCATCAGCAGCGCCTGGGCGTCGGTGTTGATGGCGATGAACTCGACGCCCTTGAGTCCCTCCTCGATCATCCGGTTGACGGCGTTGACTCCGCCGCCGCCGATGCCGACGACCTTGATGACCGCGAGGTAGTTCTGCGGTGCTGCCACGACGAGGGGCCTTTCCGCTCGTTTGCGTTGGATGCGGGGGGTACCCGCGCTGTCTCAAAACTCTCACCCTCAAGTTGAGATTTAGAGTTATGTCAACCTGAAGATTGATACGGACAGTAGGGTTGCCCATCCCCCAGGGTCAACTAACCTCGCCGCAAGCGCCGTCCGGCGTGTCGCGGCGTGTCCGATTCGCATGCGATTTTGATCACGACTGTCCAGCGTGATCGCGTGGGTGGTGAGAAATCTCACTTCACCGTCACCACGTCGGGGGAGCTGATGTCGTAGGAGCGAGCCGGCCTCCGGAGCAGGGACTCCAGGATCCGTGCCTTCTCCGGGGAGCGCTCCGCGTCGCCCCACGCGGCCGTACGGCCGTCCGTCAGGCGCAGCGTGACCGACGCCGGCGAGGGCGCGCCGACCTCGTCCACCCGCCCCCTCAGCCCGTCGGGGAGCGCCGCGAGGACGGCCAGCGCCGACCTGGTGGCGGGGTCATCGGCGACGGGCCGCTGGACGCGCAGCAGGGGGAGCCGGACGGCCGGGCCCGCGTCACCCAGGACCACGCCGTAGCGGTCCATCATCACGGCCCTCCCGTCCACCCTCGCCAGGGCCAGGGGGGTGCGCTCGACGACGGAGACCTGGAGGGTCCCCGGCCAGGCCCGATCCACCCGCACCGACTCCACCTGGGTCAGCGCGGCGACCCGCCCGCGCACCTCATCGAGGTTCACCCGCGCCAGCGGGGTGCCCGGCGCGACCCCGGCGGCGCGCCGCACCTCGTCGGCGGGCACGCTCACGTTGCCGGTGATCCGCACGTCGCGCACCCCGAGCACCGAGGAGAAGAGGACCAGCCACGTCGCCGCGCCGACCACGCCACCCGTCAGCAGGGTCGCCAGACCCACTCGCCAGATGGTCGTCCTCACGTCTCACTCCGATCGGCGGGAGGCCGCGCCGAGACGGCGCGCTCGGGTGTTCGGCTCCCCACCTTGGCAGCCCGGAGGCCGTCGCACCCGGCGACTCGCCGGGACTCGCCGGCCGTCGGGCCCGCGATTCCCGGCACCGCTCATCCCGCGGACAGCTCCTCGACGATCAGAGGGCCGAGTTCGGTCACGTCGCCCGCGCCCATGGTGAGGACGATGTCCCCCGGCCGGGCCCGTCCGGCCACCAGCGCGGGCACCGCGGCCCGGTCCGGCGCGTACGCGACGCGATCGGCGGGCAGCGGCACCTTCCCGGCCACCAGCGCGCCGGAGACGCCCGGCTCGGGATCCTCGCGGGCGCCGTACACGTCCAGGACGATCGCCTCGTCCGCCAGGCCCAGGGCCGCGCCGAAGTCGTCGGCGAAGAAGCGGGTGCGGGAGTAGAGGTGGGGCTGGAAGACCGCGATCACCCGGCCGCTCTCCGCCACGACATCGCGCGCCGCGCGCAGGTCGGCGGCCAGCTCCGTCGGGTGGTGGGCGTAGCTGTCGAACACGGAGACGCCGTGCGCCTCGCCCTTGGCCTCGAACCGTCGCTTGGCCCCGGTGAACACCGCCAGGCCGTCCCTGATCTCGTCGAACGGCAGGCCGAGCTCCAGGGCCACCGCGAGGACGGCCGTCGCGTTAAGCGCGTTGTGCCGGCCGGGGACGGTGAGCCGGACGCTCCCGTGGCCCTCCACCGTGAACTCCAGGCCGAGCCCCTTCGGGACGATCCCGGAGACGCGCAGGTCGGCGTCGGGGGCCTCGCCGTACGTGACGACCTTGAGGCCGCGCTCCCTGGCGGCCGGCGCGAGGGCGGCGGCGCCGGGGTCGTCGGCGCAGAGCACGAGCACCGACTCCACCCGCTCGGCGAAGCGCGCGAAGGTGTCGTAGACGGCCTGCGGCTCGCCGTAGTTGTCCAGGTGGTCGGGCTCGACGTTGGTCACCACGGCGATGCGCGGCGCGAGCATGAGGAACGACCCGTCGCTCTCGTCGGCCTCGGCCACGAAGACCTCGCCGTTGCCCTCGTCGGCGCCGAGGCCGGTGGTGACGAGCTGCCCGCCCACGCAGTACGAGGGGTCGGCGCCGCACTTCTGCAGGGCCACGGTCAGCATGGAGGTCGTCGTCGTCTTGCCGTGGGTGCCCGCGACCGCGATGCCGTTCCGGCCGCTCATCACCGCGGCCAGCGCCGCGGCCCTCGGGATGACGCGGAGGTTCTGCCGCAGCGCCTCGCCCAGCTCCGGGTTGGAGTCGCGGATCGCGGTGGAGACGACGACGGTGTCCACGTTCTTGATGTGCGAGGCGGCGTGGCCCACGTGCACGACGGCGCCGAGCTCGCGCAGCTCGCGCAGCATCTCGGAGGTGCGGGCGTCGCTTCCGGACACCGGCACGCCGCGCTTGAGCAGGATGCGCGCGATGCCCGACATGCCGGCGCCGCCGATGCCGATGAAGTGCACCCGTCCCAGCTCCTCCGCCGGGACGGTCCGTACGAGCTTGACAAGACTCACTGGTGGTTCCCCACTCCTCGCACCGTCTTCCTTCTCATCGGTGGGCGATCTCCAGGACCCTGCGGGCCAGGATGTCGTCGGCGTCCTTGCGGCCCATCCGGGACGCGGCCTCGGACATCATCGCGACGCGCTCCGGGTCCTGGAGGATCGGCAGCAGCATCCGGACGATCCACTCCGCCGACAGGTCGGCGTCGTCGACCATGATGCCGCCGCCCGCCTGGACGATGGGCTGCGCGTTGAGCCGCTGCTCGCCGTTGCCGTGCGGCAGCGGGACGTACGCAGCGGGCAGCCCGACCGCGGTCAGCTCGGCGCAGGTCATCGCGCCGCTGCGGCACAGCACGAGGTCGGCCGCGGCGTAGGCGAGGTCCATCCGGTCCACGTACGGGAGGATCACGTACTGCGGGTCGCCGGGCGGCGGCTCCATCTCGACCGTGTTCTTGGGACCGATCACGTGGAGCACCTGGATGCCCGCCGCCCGCAGCACGGGGGCGGCCTCCAGCGCCGCCTGGTTGATCGAGCGGGCCCCCTGGGAGCCCCCGAAGACCAACAGGGTGGTGCGGTCGGACTCCAGGCCGAAGTAGGACCTGGCCTTGTCCCCGAGGGAGAAGCGGTCCACCGTCACGACCTCGCGCCGCAGCGGGATGCCGACGCACTGGGCGCCCGGCAGCGCGGTCTCGGGGTGGCCGGTGAAGACGTGGTCGGTCATCCGGGCGCCGAGGCGGTTGGCGAGCCCCGGCCGCGGGTTGGCCTCGTGGATGACGATCGGGACACCGCGCCGGCGCGCCGCGAGGTAGCCCGGCGTGGCCACGTAACCGCCGAAGCCCACCAGGATGTCCGCCTGGACGCGGTCCAGGACGCCGGCCGCCGCGTTGATCGCCCCGGCGAGCCGGCCGGGGACGGTGAGCAGTTGCGGCGTGAGCGCGCGGGGCAGCGGGACGGCGGGGATCAGCGCGAGCTCGTACCCCCGGGCGGGCACCAGGCGGGTCTCCAGGCCCTTCTCGGTGCCGAGGCAGATGATTCCGATCGCCGGGTCCAGTCGGCGAAGCGCGTCGGCCAGCGCGAGCGCCGGCTCGATATGGCCGGCCGTGCCTCCGCCGGCGAGGACCACCCTCATGTCACTCCCTGCCCTCGGGTCGGATCGAGCGCCGGGTCATCGGCCCGCGCGGCGAGATCTCGCTCTCGCCGCGGGACGACCCAGGCCAAGCCAGCTTAAAGCCCGAGCGGCCGGTCCCGGTCCACGAGCGGCGAGGGCCTCGGCGGCTCCCGGCTCCTGTTTGGCGAACGACAACAACATGCCAAGCGCGGCGAGGGTCGGCAACAGGGCCGATCCGCCGTAGGACACGAGTGGCAGCGGGATGCCGGTGACGGGCAGCACGCCGATCACCGCGCCGATGTTGACGATCGCCTGGCCGGCGATCCACGCGACCGCCGCGGCGGCGGCCAGCCGGATGAACGGGTCGCTGACCCGGGAGGCGATCCGCAGCCCGGCGTAGCCGAGCAGGCCGAAGAGCGCGACCACCACGAGGGTGCCCATCAGGCCGAGCTCCTCGCCCAGGATGGAGAAGATGAAGTCGCTCTCCGCGTGCGGCACCCAGTCCCACTTCGCCCGGCTGCTGCCCAGGCCGAGGCCGAACCAGCCGCCGGTGCCCATCGCGATCTGTCCCTGCGCCGCCTGGTAGCCGTCGCCCGTCGCCGAGTCCCACACGTGCAGGAACCCGGTGAGCCGGGCCATCCGGTACGGCTCAACCATGATCATGATCGCCGTGGCGAGCACGAGCAGCGCGAGCACGGCGACGAACAGCCGCACCGGAGCGCCGACCACCCACAGCAGGGTCAGGAAGATCAGCATGAGGACGATCGTCGTGCCGAGGTCGCGGCCCAGCATGACCAGGACGGCCAGGATGGCGACGCCCGGCATGAGCGGGACCAGCAGGTGCCTCCACTCGATCAGGCCGCCCCGCGCCTTGCGCGCCAGCATGTCGGCGCCCCAGAGGACGAGCGCGAGCTTGGCCGGCTCCGAAGGCTGGAAGGTGAAGCCGCCGACGTAGATCCACCGCTGCGCGCCCAACTCCGTGGCGCCGATGAAGATCACCATGACCAGGCCGATGATCGAGAGCGCCAGCATTGGATAGCCCGCGAGCTGGAAGAAGCGGCGGGGCAGCCGCGAGCAGGCGTACATGATCGGCAGGCCGACGGCGGCCGCGCCGACCTGCCGCAGGAACAGGTAGAACGGCGAACGCCCCGGGCTGATCTGCATCGACTCGATGCTGGACGCCGACAGGACCATCATCAGCCCGAGCGCGAGCAGCAGCGCGCTGCATCCGAGGACCAGGTAGTACGAGACCAGCGGCCGCCCGAGGAGCTCCCGGAGCCTGGCCCGCCATCGGAGCGTGTCGTGCGCGTTCGCGGGCTTCTCCGCCGCCGCCTCACTCGTCATATGTGCTTTCGTCCTCGAATCCCCCGGCGTGACTGCTTAGCCGGAAAGCCGGCGGACCGCCCGCGCGAAGGCGTCCCCGCGCGCGCCGTACCCCGGCCACATGTCCAGCGACGCCCCGGCGGGCGCGAGCAGCACGGTGTCCCCGGGTGAGGCGAGCCGCCGGGCCTCCCCGACGACGCGGTCCATGACTCCAGTGTCTTGCCCCGGAACGTCCACGACCGGAACATTCGCGGCGTGTCGCGACAGCGCCTCCCGGATCCGCGCGCGGTCCTGGCCGAGCAGGACCGCTCCCCTGAGCCGGGGCGCCGCCCCGCGGACCAGGTCGTCGACGTCCGCGCCCTTCAACTGGCCGCCGGCGATCCACACCACGGACGGGTAGGCGGCGAGCGACGCCGCCGCGGCGTGCGGGTTCGTGGCCTTGGAATCGTCCACGTAGTCGACGCCGTCCACCGTGGCGACGTGCTGGATCCGGTGCGGATCCGGGGTGAAGGCGCGCAGGCCCCGCCGTACGGCGTCGGCGGGCACGCCGTACGCGCGGGCGAGCGCGGCGGCGGCGAGCGCGTTGGCGACGTTGTGCGGTGCGAAAGGCGTGATGTCGCCGAGGTCGGCGAGCTCCTCGGCCTCGCGCACGGGGTCGGCCACGAAGGCCCGGTCGACCAGCAGCTCCTCGACGAGGCCGAGCTGCCCGGGGCGCGGCGTGCCGAGCGTGAACCCGACGGTCCGGGCGTTCCCGGCGCGTGCCTCGCCCGGACGGTACGGCTCGGCCAGCCGCGCGCACCACTCGTCGTCGGCGTTGTAGACGACCACATCCGAGTTCTCGAAGATCCGCGCCTTGGCGGCGGCGTACTCCTCCAGGGAGCCGTGCCAGTCGATGTGGTCGGGGGCGACGTTGAGCAGCGCGGCGGCCTGCGGCGCGAGGCTCGACGACCAGTGGAGCTGGAAGCTGGACAGCTCGACCGCCAGCACGTCGTACGGCTCGCGCACGGCCGCCGCGATCGGGACGCCGACGTTGCCGACGGCGACGGCGCGGTGCCCGGCCTCGATCAGGATCGAGGTCAGCATCCGTACGGCCGTGGTCTTGCCGTTGGTGCCGGTCAGGGCGAGCCACGGGGCGGCGGAGCCGTCCGTGGCCCGCAGCCGCCACGCCAGCTCGACCTCGCCGATCACCTCGACGCCGGCCCGTGCGGCGGCGGCCAGCAGCGGGTGGCTGGGGCGCCATCCCGGCGAGGTGACGAGGAGCGAGGCCCCGTCGGGCAGGATCGGCTCGCCGAACCGCACCTCGACGCCGAGGGGGGCCAGCTCGGCCGCGGCGGCCCGCTGGCGCTCGCCCGGGTTCGCCTCCAGGACGACGACCCGCTCCCCCATGGCGGCCAGGCCGCGGGCGGCGGCGGCGCCGGAGACCCCCAGCCCGGCGACCACGACCACGCTCACTGCTTGGGCATCCATTCGAGGTAGAAGAGGCCGAGCGCGGCGGCGGCGCAGAGCGCGGCGATCAGCCAGAACCGCACCACGATGGTGGTCTCGGCCCAGCCCTTCAGCTCGAAGTGGTGCTGGAGCGGGGCCATCCGGAACACCCGTTTCCCGGTCATCTTGAAGAAGCCGACCTGGATCATGACCGACGCGGTGATGACCACCGGCAGGCCCGCCAGGATGACCAGCAGGAGCTGGGTGCGGGTGGTGAACGCCAGGCCGGCGATGACGCCGCCCAGGGCGAGCGAGCCCGTGTCACCCATGAAGATCTTGGCGGGCGGCGCGTTCCACCACAGGAAGCCGACCAGGGCGCCGAGCACGGCGGCGGCGACGACGGCGAGGTCGAGCGGGTCGCGCACCCAGTAGCAGTTCGGGCCGAACGCCGTCGTGCAGCTGTTGCGCAGCTGCCAGTTGCCGATCAGCACGTACGACGCGAGCACGACGCCGGTCGCGCCGCTGGCCAGCCCGTCCAGGCCGTCGGTGAGGTTCACCGCGTTGGAGAAGCCCACGATGATGAACAGCACCCAGATCGTGAACGCCACCAGCCCGATGGAGGGCCCGAAGTCCCGCAGGAACGACAGCCGCGTCTCCGCCGGGGTGATGTCGTACGCGTTGGGGAACTGCACGCAGAGCACCGCGAAGACCGCGCCGACGACGAGTTGGCCGAGCGCCTTGGCACCGCTGCGCAGGCCCAGGCTGCGCTGCTTGTAGATCTTGATGAAGTCGTCCAGGAACCCGACGAGGCCGAGGCCGGTCATCAGGAACAGCACCAGCAGGGCCGACACCGTCGGCGGTTCCGCCGTCGCGGAGAAGAACGTCATCAGGTGCGCGCTGAAGTATCCGATCAGCGCGGCGATCACGATCACGGTGCCGCCCATGGTGGGGGTGCCCCGCTTGTCGTAGTGCCCCGACGGGCCTTCCTCGCGGATGTTCTGGCCGTAGCCGCGCCGGGCGAAGAGCCGGATGGCCAGCGGGGTGCCGGCCATGGACAGCAGCAGCGACACCGCGGCGGCGATGAGGATGTTCCTCACCGGTCGTCACCTCCGAGCAGGGCCTCGGCGACCCGTTCCAGCGCCTCCGCCCGCGGCCCCTTCACCAGCACCACGTCTCCGGGGGCGAGCCGCGCCGACAGCTCGGCGGCGGCCGTCTCCACGTCGGGCACGTACAGCGCGCCCGGCGCGCCCGCCAGGACCGGCCCGGCGTCCTCCCCGACGACGATCAGCCCCTCCAGCCCGGCGCCCGCGGCGAGCCGTCCGAGCTCCTCGTTCAGCGCCGCGCTTTCCTCTCCCAGCTCGCGCAGCGCGGCGATCACCGCGAACTTGCGCCGGCCCTCGCCGATCACGGCGAGGCTGCCGAACGCGGCCCGCATCGAGTCGGGGTTGGCGTTGTAGGCGTCGTTGACGACGGTGACGCCGTCGGCCCGCTCGGTGACCTCCATGCGCCAGCGGCTGCGCGGCTCGGCCTCCGACAGCTCCTCGGCGATCGTCCCGACGGGGAGCCCCAGCTCGTGCGCCGCCGCTGCCGCCGCCAGCGCGTTCTCCACCGCGTGCGCGCCGTACAGGCGCAGCCGTACGGGGGCGGCGCCGGAGGGCGTGCGCAGCGTGAAGGACGCGCGGCCCCGGCCGTCGAGCGTCACGTCCTCGGCCCGTACATGGGCGTCGGCGGAGCGTCCGAAGAAGGTCACCCGGGCGCGGGTGCGGGAGGCCATGGCGGCGACCAGGGGGTCGTCGGCGTTGAGCACGGCCACGCCGTCCTCCGGCAGCGCCTCCGGCAGCTCGCCCTTGGCCCGCGCGATCGCCTCCTTGCCGCCGAACACACCGAGGTGGGCGGTGCCGACGTTCAGCACGACGCCGATCCGCGGCGGCGCGATCCGGGCCAGGTCGGCGATGTGGCCGATGTTGCGCGCGCTCAGCTCCAGGACCAGGAAGCGCGTCGCCTCGTCCGCCCGCAGCACGGTCAGCGGGTGGCCGATCTCGTTGTTGTACGAGCCGACGGGGGCGACGGTGGGGCCCATCCGGGCGGCGAGCCTGGCCAGCAGGTCCTTGGTCGTGGTCTTGCCGGCCGAACCGGTCACGCCGATGACGGTGGTGTCGGGAAGCTTGGACACCACGGCGTTCGCCAGCGCGGCCAGGGCGGCCTGAACGTCCTCCACGATCACGGCCGGCGCCTCGACGGGCCGGGTCGCGAGGACGGCGACCGCCCCGTCCGCGCAGGCGCGGGCGGCGAAGTCGTGGCCGTCCGCGCGCTCCCCTTTGATCGCGACGAACAGCGATCCCCGCTCGACGGCCCGCGAGTCGATCACGACGGGGCCGCGGATCACGGCGCGAGCGTCGGCCATGCCGGTGAGCGCACCCGAGGTGATCTCGGCGACCCGGGCCAGCGGCAACGGGATCATGCGTCTTTCCTGCTCTCTATCACGTTGATCGGTCGGTTCGGCCGCGCCTCACGCACGGTGCGGCGGAGCGTCCCGCCCCGCCTCGTGCCCGGCTCGGCCTCCTCTTCTGGAGATGGCCTGGGCGACCACCTCGCGATCGTCGAAGGGGATGACCCGTCCCTCGACGTACTGCCCCTGCTCGTGGCCCTTGCCGGCCACGACCACGACGTCTCCCGGCGCCGCGCCCGCGATCGCGAGTTCGATCGCGGCGGCCCGGTCGGGCTCCACGATCACATGCGCTCGTTCGCCCTTGGGCACCCTGAGCGCTCCCTCCATCATCGCGGCCAGGATCGCGAGCGGATCCTCGCTCCTGGGGTTGTCGCTGGTGAGGATCGCGACGTCGGCCAACCTCGCGGCCGCCTCTCCCATGATCGGGCGCTTGCCGCGGTCGCGGTCGCCACCGCAGCCCAGCACGACGACGAGGCGACCCTGGGTCACCTCGCGCAGCGAGCCGAGGACCGACTCTACGGCACCGGGCTTGTGAGCGTAGTCCACGATCGCCTGGAAGCCGACCGCACCCGGCACCCGCTCCATCCGGCCGGGCACCCCGCCGAAGGCGGAGATCCCGTCGACCGCCGCCTGGAGGCCGACGCCGGCCTCGACGAGCGCGACGATCACGCCGAGGGAGTTGGCCACGTTGAACGGGCCGGGCAGGGACACCGAGACCTCGGCCTCGACTCCCCCGGGACCGACCACGCGGAATGCGCTGCCGTCGGCGCCCAGGCGCACGTCCTCGGCCCGCCAGTCGGCCTCCGGGGCGCCCTTGGCGGAGAACGTCGTCGTCGGCACCTTGGCCCGGCCCAGGAGCTCGCGGCCGTACGGGTCGTCGATGTTGACCACGCCGACGCGGGACAGCTCGGGGGTGAACAGCTTCGCCTTGGCGGAGAAGTAGTCCTCCAGGTCGCTGTGGAAGTCCAGGTGGTCCTGGGACAGGTTCGTGAAGATCGCGACGTCGTAGAAGACCCCGTCGACGCGTCCGAGGGCGAGGGCGTGGCTGGAGACCTCCATCGCGGCGGCGGTCACGCCCTGCTCGCGCATCAACCCGAACAGCCCGTGCAGGTCGCTGGCCTCGGGGGTGGTGAGCTCCGGGGCGAACCGCAGATCGCCCGCGCGGATCTCCACGCCGCCGACCAGGCCGGTGCGGTGCCCGGCGGCCCGCAGGCCCGCCTCCAGCAGGAAGGTCGAGGTCGACTTGCCACTGGTGCCCGTCACGCCGATGACCGTGAGGTCACGGGCGGGCCGGCCGTACACCCAGGCGGAGACCTCACCGAGCACGGCCCGCGGGTCGGGCACGACGAGCACCGGCAGGCCGGTCGCCACGGCCGCGTCGCGGCCCTCCTCGTCCGTGAGGATCGCCACCGCACCCGCCGCCATGGCCTCGCGGGAGAAGGTGGCGCCGTGGGCGTTCTTGCCCGGCAGGGCGACGTACAGATCGCCGCGGCGGATGCGGCGGGAGTCGATGCCGATGCCGGTGACGGCGCCGCGCGCCGCCTTGGCGCCCGGCGCGGGCACCGCTGAGGACGTGCCGAGAAGGGCCGTCAGACCGGACAACGGACGGGCCGGGACGGCCTCGGGACGCATGGAGAACGGGGGACGCACGGCGAGAGCGTACCTTCCCCCGTCACTCTCCGGCGCGAAGGACGGCCTTGGGCGCCTTCGTTCCGGTCGGTGGGATCTTCCTGGTCTTCAAGGCGAAACTCATGACCTCCTTGAACACCGGCGCGGCCACCGCCCCGCCGTAATGGCCCTTCTTCGGATCCTGGATGACGGCCAGCGCCATGAGGCGCGGCGCGTCCGCCGGGGTGAAGCCGACGAACGTGGCCGTGTAACCGCAGTACCCGCCGCACTTCTGGTCGTACCGCATGGCGGTGCCGGTCTTTCCCGCCACACGATATCCGGGGATCGCCGCCTCCGTTCCCGTGCCGTCGTTGCCGACGGCGGCTTCGAGCATCGCGGAGATCTGCTTGGCGGTCGTCTCGCTGATCACCCGGGTCTGCTTCGGGGCGGGGGCCGGGACCAGCCGCCCGTGGCCGTCGGTGGTGCCCGCGATCAGCGACGGCGTCACGCGCACGCCGCCGTTGGCGATCGTCTGGTAGACGCTCGCCATCTGCAGCGCGGTGACCGAGACTCCCTGGCCGTATGCGACAGTGCAGCGCTGGCTGCCGGACCAGGCCCGCCAGTCGGGCAGCAGGCCGGCCTCCTCGCCGGGAAGGCCCGCGCCGCTGACGGAGCCGAACCCGAACGCCCGGATGGTGTCGTAGAGCCGCTGGTTGCTGAGTTTGTGCGCGGCCATGATCGTGCCGACGTTGCTGGACTCGGCGATGACCCCGGTGAAGGTGAGCTTCTCCGGCGGGTGCGGGTGGGCGTCCCTGAGCAAGCGGTCGGCGCACTGGATGTGATCGGGCACCCGGAAGACCGTGTTCGGCGTCACCCCGGCGTGCTCGATCGCCGCGGCGGCGGTGATCACCTTGTTGGTGCTGCCGGGTTCGAAGACCTCGGAGACGGCCCGGTTGCCCCGGTCCTCCGCGGAAACGGTGTCCCAGTGGTTCAGGTCCACGCCGGGCGAGTTCGCCATGGCGAGGATCTGGCCGGTCTTGACGTCTATCACGATCACGCTGCCGCTGACCGCCTTGCTGGCCTGGACCTGGCGGTCGATCGCCTGCTCGGCCGCCCACTGGATGTCCCGGTCGATGGTCAGCCGCACGTCCCGGCCCGCGACCGGCTCCTTGCGCGTGCTGCGCGTCATCGGGATGCGCTCGCCGCCGCGGCCGATCTCGATGCTCTGCTGGCCGTCCTGCCCCGCGAGGACCTTGTCGTACGTGCGCTCCAGGCCCTCGAGGCCGTGCCCGTCGTAGCCGACGAAGCCGATCAGGCCTCCGGCGAGCCTGCCTCCGGGGTACATGCGGCGGTAGGTCGGCTTGGAACCGACGCCCTTGAACCTCATCCCCATGATCTTCTTGGCGCGCAGCGGGTCGACGTCCCGGTCGAGGGGGATGTACCGCTGCTGCGTCTTCGCGAGCGCGGCGTCCACCTTCTCCTTGGGCAGGTTCAGCTCCCTGGCGAGCGTGCCGCTCACCTGTTCCCGCTTCTTGGGGTCCACCTCGTGGGGGTCGACGTAGATCTCGGCCGCGTCCTTGGTGAGGGCCAGCTCGTGGCCGTTCACGTCCGTGATGGAGCCGCGTTTGGCGGGGAGGTTCTCCGGCTGGACCCGCTGCCGTTCCGCCTTGGCCTGGAGCACCTTCGAGTCGAGCCCCTGGAGCTGGACGAGGCGCCCCGCGAACAGCGACAGCACGAACGCCATCGCGATCAGCCCCGCATGCAGCCGCCGCTCGGGGTTGCCCAGGCGCAGCACGGCGGGAGGCCGCGGCGGCGGGTTCCCGGGCGGCTGGTTGCCCGGGGGCCGGCCGGAGCCGCGCAGGCCGCGCGTGCGTACGGTCTCCTCCCGGTCGTCATCCCTCGGGCCGCGCGGCCCTCCGGGGCGCGGCTCACCGGGCCGCCGCGCCCTGGCCGGGTCCTCCCCCGTACGGCGCGGGCCGCCTGGACGGGGGGCCTTCGGGGAGCCGCCGGCGTGGCCGTCGGTGCGGCCTTCACTGGAAACGGAACGGGCTCCGGCACCGGACGAGGGCCGCCCGGAGCCGGACGAGGGACGGCCGGAGCCGGACGAGGGACGGCCGGAGCCGGACGAGGGACGGCCGGAGCCGGACGAGGGACGGCCGGAGCCGTTCGCGGGCTTCCCCGGGACGGAGGCGGGCCGTCCCGAGCCGGTCGCGGGTCTGCCGCCCGAACCGGGGGCCGGTCGTCCGGAGCCGGACGCCGGTTTGCCGGAAGATCCGGACGCGGGCTTCCCCGCGCCGGGAACGGGCTTCCCCGAGCCGGAGGCGGGCCGTCCGGAGCCGGACGACGGTCTTCCCGAGCCGGGGACGGACCTGCCGCCCCCGGGGTTCTGCGGGCCGCGCCGGCCCGAGCCGCCGCTCGGTCCCTGAGCGCGTCCGCCCGCACCGCTCCCGGGGCCCTGGCCTCCACGCCCGCCGGAACCGCCGCCCGGTCCCTGACCGCCGCGTCCGCCCGGGCCGCCGCGGCCGGGCCCCGGGTTCCGGCCGCCGCCCTCTCTCACCGGTTTGCGCCCTCCGTCTCACCGCCGGTACGCGTGCCGGACTCGTGCTCGGAGGAGATGAAGCGCGGGGGGGCCGTCTGGTTGGTGTCCAGCTTGGAGCCGCCGCGGGCCTGCTCGTCGAGCGCGTTCGGCTGGGTCAGCATGCGGACCTGGTTGTCGAGCTCGTCCGCCTGCTGGCGCAGCCGCTCGGTGCCCGAACGCAGGTCGCTCAGCTCGAACGAATCCTGCGCGAGCACGGTGTTCAGCAGCAGCAGGCTGACCAGGCCGCCACAGAGCAGCCCGACGACGAGCAGCACGAACGGCGCGCGCGGCGGCCGCCTGCCGCTCCTCGCGGCGGCGGCGTCGGTCGCCGGCGCGGCAGACCGTGCCGGACGCCGGGTCCGCCTGAGGGCGACGGGCTCGGCCGTGGTGGTCGGGCCCGCCGCGGGCGCCTCGCGTACGGGTGCCGGACGGGCCGGAGCCTGGCGCGCGGGGGCCGGACGGGCGGGGGCCTGGCGGGTGGTGGTCGTGCCCGACCGCGTCGCCGTCGTCTTCGCAGCCGCGCTCTTCGCCGCGGTTCCCTTCGCCGCCGCGCCCTTCGCGGCGGCGCCCGCCGTCGGCGCGTTCTTCGCCGCCGGGCGGCCGCTCGCGCCGGTCCTTCCCTTCGGCGTGCTCGCGCTCCGCGAGGCGGCGGCGGCCGGCGCCGTCGTGGTCGTCGTCGTCGAGGCGGCGGAGGTCGCGGTCCGGCTCCTCGGCACCGTCGCGCTCCTGGACCCGGCGGGATTCTTCGCGGGGTCGGCGGTCGCGCTCCGGGCGCCGCGCCGTACCGGCGGCTCGGCCGGGGGGACGCGCCGCTCGGCGGGGACGCGGGCGCCGCGCGCGGGCGGATCCGCGGTCTCACCCTCGCGGACCTGCCGTCCGTCGCGTCCGTTCTGGGCGCGGCCGGCGGTGGGCACCGCCGTGCGCCCCCTCGCGGGAACGCGTCGCGCCGCCTGCCGGCTCTCCTGCTCAGTCCTCATCCCTCGCGGATCCTCTCTGCCGCCCGCAACCGGGCCGACGCCGCCCGCGGGTTGCGGGCCAACTCGTCTTCGTCCGGGAGCTCCGCTCCCCTCGTCAGAAGGCGGAACCGGGGCTGGTGAGCCTCGAGCGGGACCGGGAGCCCGGGGGGGCTGGTGTCCCTGGTTCGCGCCACGAGGACCTGCTTGGTGAGCCGGTCCTCCAAGGAGTGGTAGGCGAGCACGACCACGCGCCCGCCGAGCGCGAGCGCGTCGAGGGCGGCGGGCAGCGCCCGCTCCAGAGCGGTGAGCTCCTCGTTCACCTCGATGCGCAAGGCCTGGAAAGTCCTCTTCGCGGGGTTGCCCCCCGTCCGCCGGGTCGCGGCGGGGATCGCCGACCTGACCAGGTCGGCGAGCTGCTTGGTGGAGGTGATGGGCTGCTTGGACCGTTCCTTGACGATCAAACTGGCCACGCGCGCGGCGAAGCGTTCCTCGCCGTAGTCGCGCAGGATGCGGGTCAGTTCCGCGGCGGAGTACGTGTTGACGACCAGTTCCGCGGTGAGCTCCTGGTCCGGGTCCATCCTCATGTCGAGGGGCGCGTCGTACGAATACGCGAAGCCGCGCTCCGCCTCGTCGAGCTGGGGTGAGGAGACGCCGAGGTCGAACAGCACGCCGTTGACCCTCGGCCGCCCGATGCGGTCCAGAACGTCGGTCAGCTCGTCGGAGACCGCGCGCACGATCGTGGTGCGCCCGGCGTACGGCGCCAGGCGCGCGGTGGACCGCTCGATGGCGGTCGGGTCGCGGTCGATGCCGACGAGATGGAGGGAGGGGTGGGCGGCGAGCAGCGCCTGAGCGTGCCCGCCCAGGCCGAGATTGGCGTCGACGACCACGGGATCCGGCCCGGACAACGCCGGAGCGAGAAGATCCAGTACGCGATCGAGCATGACCGGAACGTGACCGGACGGCTGCTCGGAGAACTCCGACAACGCTGTAAACCCCCAAAATGCTGCCGCTGCAAAGCTCGCGGATATGCGGCCACCGTCGGCGATCTTCTATGGATCCCCCACCCAAAGGGCCGCTCCCGTACGGGGAGGCGGCCCGCCCGGCCAGGTCCCCATCCGCGTTGCCGGCCGCGGAACCTGACACCGGGGAAGGTGCATCAGGTGCCGCGGGGAGCGGGTGGAGACCTCGCCGAACGTCACCGACGGGTCTTTCCTGATCTCGCCGACGCGAGATCCGATCTCATGAATTACAGAACTCCGGGCAACACCTCCTCGGAAAGGTCGGAGAACGCCTGCTCCTGCTCCGCCAGATAGGCCTCCCAGGCCACGGCGTCCCAGATTTCCAGGCGAGTGTTTGCTCCGATGACGGCGCAGTCACGTTCCAGGCCTGCGTATTGCCGCAGGCTCGGGGGAATCGTGATCCGTCCCTGCTTGTCCGGCGTCTCGTCGGACGCGCTCGCGAAGAAGACTCGGCTGTAGTCCCGGACCGCCTTGGCGGTCACCGGCGCGGTGCGCAGAGCCTCGGTGATGCGCTGGAACTCCTCTACGGGGAAGACGTAGAGGCAGCGCTCCTGGCCCTTGGTGATCACAAGACCCTCCGCCAGCTCCTCGCGATACTTCGCCGGCAGGAACAGCCGTCCTTTGTCGTCCAGACGCGGTTGGTGGGTGCCGAGGAACACCGGCTCCACCTCCCGTGCCTTGCGGAGCGCTCAGCGCTTTCGCCCCTGCCCTCCACTGCGCACCACCATACTCCACTTCTCCCCACCGTCAACCGATTCCGGCCCTCGTCGCGGGCTATTTCGTTCGCATTTCCGCAGGTCAATTGAGGTGGTGCGGAGTGGGGCGCCCGGGAGCCCCGCGACCCCCGTGCGGGCGTGTCGGAACCCGCCTCCGCGGGGCGGGAACCCCGGCCGCATCGAGGTTTCCGGCGGCCCCTGGAGCCGGTGTGGAGGAAAGTGGAGCGAGTTATGTCACGGGATTCGGACGGCCGCGCGACCTCAACGAGAAACGAGCTCATAACACTATGGGCAGTTCACCCGGATTTCCGGACAAAGTCGCCCAAGAACCTGAGGCGTCATAAGGTCGGTGCACAGAATGGATAAGGAACGTCAAACGCCCCATTCATGCGGGCGCATCCTCTTGGAGGCCAGGTGGCACTAACGAGCGACGTCGCCCCCGACGCCGGAAATCGGCTGGAAGACCTGGTCGACACCGCGCACCGGATCCGCCGGGCGATCGAGTCGGTGATCGAGGGCAAGGCCGACGCGGTCCGCCTCACCCTCACCGTCCTCCTGGCGGAGGGCCACCTCCTCATCGAGGACGTGCCAGGTGTCGGGAAGACGATGCTGGCCAAGGCGCTGGCCCGGTCCATCGACTGCCCCGTCAGGCGCGTTCAGTTCACCCCGGACCTGCTGCCGAGCGACATCACCGGCGTCAGCGCCTACAACCAGCAGACCCGGGAGTTCGAATTCAAGCCGGGCCCCGTCTTCGCCAACATCGTCGTCGGCGACGAGATCAACCGTGCCTCCCCCAAGACGCAGTCCGCGCTCCTGGAGTGCATGGAGGAGCACCAGGTCACCGTCGACGGGGTCACGTACGAGCTCGAGTCGCCCTTCATGGTGATCGCGACCCAGAACCCGATCGAGATGGAGGGCACCTATCCGCTTCCGGAGGCGCAGCGGGACCGCTTCACCGCGAAGATCGCGATGGGCTACCCCGAGCCGACGGCCGAGCTGGAGATGCTCGACGTGCACGGGGCGTCCCAGCCGCTCGGCAAGCTGGAGCCCGTGGCGACGACCGCCGAGGTGCGCGCGCTCATCCAGGCGGTCCGCGCGGTCTACGTCTCCCAGGCGGTGAAGAAGTACGCCGTGGACATGGTGACCGCGACGAGGCGATCGCCGGACCTGCGCCTGGGCGCCTCGCCGCGCGCGACGCTCCAGCTGGTGCGCGGAGCCAGGGCGCACGCCGCGCTGTCCGGCCGCGACTACGTGATCCCGGACGACCTGCAGGAGCTGGCGGTGCCGGTGCTCGCGCACCGGCTGCTGCCCAGCCTGGAGGCGCAGGGGCAGCGCCGCCAGCCGGAGCAGGTGGTGGCCGAGCTGGTGCGCCGCGTCCCCGTTCCGGACACGCACTGACGTCCTCCCCGCGCCGCGGCCAGGGGCGCGGCGCCCCAGGAGAGTTCAAGGAGATTCGATGACGGGGCTCAAGGCGCTGACCTCGCGCGGCAGGTCCTTCCTCGCGTCGGGGGCGGCGGCGCTGCTGTGCGCACTCGTCCTCGGTGAACAGGACCTGCTGCGGATCGCCGTGCTGGTCATCGCGATGCCGTTGGTTTCCGCGATGGTCGTGGCGCGGACCCGCTACCGGCTGACCTGTGCCCGGCGCCTGGACCCCGCCCGCGTCGAGGCGGGCGCCGGCAGCACGGTCACCCTCAGGCTGGAGAACGTGACCCGCCTCCCCACCGGGCTGCTGCTCGTCGAGGACAACCTCCAGTACGCCCTGGGGACGCGGCCCCGGTTCGTCCTGGACCGGGTGGAGCCGCACGGTGTGCGCGAGGTGGACTACAAGGTCAACTCCGACCTGCGCGGCCGCTATCCCATCGGCCCGCTGTCGGTCCGGATCGCCGACCCGTTCGGGATGGTCGAGCTCACCCGGTCGTTCACGATCACGGACACCCTGGTGGTTGTGCCCCAGGTGGTGGCGCTCCCCCACGTGCGCCTCTCCGGCGAGTGGAGCGGCGGCGGCGACAGCCGTACCCGGTCGGTGGCGGCGGCGGGCGACGACGACGTGGCCCCGCGCGAGTACCGCATGGGGGACGACCTGCGGCGGGTGCACTGGAGGTCCACCGCCCGCCGGGGCGAGCTGATGGTGCGGCGCGAGGAGCAGCAGTGGCAGAGCAAGGGCGCGCTCCTGCTGGACACCCGCAGGCACGCCCACCGGGGCGACGGCCCGCGCTCGTCGTTCGAGGTGGCGGTCTCGGCCGCGGCGTCGATCGGCGTGCACCTGGCGCACGAGGGCCTCGGCCTGCGCCTGGTCACCGACCAGGGCCCGCAGCACCTCGCGGAGGGCGGCCTGGCGTGGTCGCTGCTCGACACCCTCTCCGTCGTACGGCAGAGCTCGGCCCGCTCACTGGAGCACGGGGTCGCGGCGCTGCGTCAGGGCGGCGGGGAGGGGCTGATCGTGGCGGTCCTCGGGGCGATCGACGCCGAGGAGGCCCAGGCGCTGGCCCGGCTGCGGCACAGCGGCGTGACGGGGGTCGCGGTCATGCTCGACGTCACGACCTGGGATTCGGCGCCGGACGAGTCGTTCGAGGTGGCGCGGTCCGTGCTCTCGGGGGCCGGCTGGCGGGTGCTGCGGCTTCCCTCCGGGACGTCCCTCGCCGACGTCTGGCCGGAGGCGGCGTACAAGAGGAGCGCGGCGTGACGACGGGACGGGGTCGCGATGATCGGAGAGGGCCGGTGATCGGGCGATGAGGCTGTCGGTCGTCGCGGGGCTGGCCGTCGGCGCGGTCACGCTGACGCTCTACTCGCTGTTCGATGGCGGGGCCTGGTTCTGGGCCTGCGTGGGCACGCTGCTGGTCACGACCGGCGGGGCGGCCCTCGCGTCGCGGTTCGAGGTGCCGAAGTGGGCGGTGCCGCCCCTGCTGCTGCTGGCGACGGCGGTGTACCTGTCGGCCACGTTCGCCAAGGAGCACACGTGGGCGTGGGTGATCCCGACGAAGGCGTCGGCGCTGCGGCTGGGCGAGCTGCTGGCCGAGGGGTTCACCGACATCCAGCGGTACGCCGCGCCGGTGCCGGCCGAGCCCGGCGTGAGCCTGCTGACCGCGAGCGGCGTCGGCCTGATCGCCGTCCTGGTGGACCTGCTGGCCGTACGGCTGCGCCGGGCGGCGCTGGCGGGGCTGCCCCTGCTCGGCCTGTTCACGGTGCCCGCCGCGGTGCTGACCGAGCCGGTCGCCTGGCCGGCCTTCGTGATCGCGGCGATCGGCTACGTCGGGCTGCTGGTGTCGGACGGGCGGGAGCGGCTCACCCAGTGGGGCCGTGCCGTACTGGTGCGGCGCGCCCGTACGGTCGGGACGGACAAGGCGGACTCGGGACGGCTCGCGCTCTCCGGCAAGCGGATCGGCGCGACCGCGATCGCCCTCGCGGTCATCCTGCCGGCGCTGCTCCCGGCGCTGAGCCCCGATCCGCTGTTCGGCTTCGGCGTGGGCAACGGGTCCGGGAGGGGCGGTAACAGCATCGGCATCCCCGACGCGATCGCCAAGCTGAGCGGCCAGTTGTCGCAGCAGCGGAACCTGACGGTGCTGACCTACACCAGCGCCGACGACCGGCCGCGCTACCTGCGCATCTACGCGCTCGACCTCTTCGACGGGAAGAAGTGGACGGTGAGCCCGCTGCGCGGCCGCCCGGAGGACCGGGTCTCGGAGGGACCGCTGCCGCCACCGCCCGGCCTCGGGCCCGGGATCGCGACGGACCGGGTGGAGAGCCGCATCAGCGTGAGCGAGGACATCGACCCGCTGCGCTTCCTGCCCCTGCCCTACCCGGCGGTCGAGATCGACGCCGACGGCGACTGGCGGGCGGACCAGGCGTCGCGGATGGTGTTCTCCACCAGTGACCAGGCCGCCGGGCTGGACTACCGGGTGGTGGTGAACGAGCCGCGGCCCACCCGTGACCAGCTGGACACCATGGACACGCCGACGCCGGACTCGCGGTTCCTCGTGTTGCCAGAGCTGGACCCCAAGGTCGTCGCCATGGCGGAGCGGGTGACCGCGGAGGGCGCCACGCAGTACGCGAAGGCCGTCCTGCTGCAGGAGTGGTTCACCCGTACCGGCGGCTTCAGCTACAGCCTGGAGACGAAGGGGTCCGGCGGCGGCGCGCTGTCGCGGTTCATCCTCACCGGACGCACGGGGTACTGCGAGCAGTTCGCCAGCGCGATGGCGGTGATGGCCCGGGTGATCGGCATCCCGGCGCGGGTGTCGATCGGCTACACGGGCGGCACGAAGATCGGGAAGTCGTGGTCGGTGCGCACCCAGGACGCGCACGCCTGGCCGGAGCTGTACTTCGAGGGCGCGGGCTGGCTGCCCTTCGAGCCGACGCCGACCGGCGCCGCGGGCCAGGGCACGGCCCGCGTGCCCGACTACTCGCTACCGCGGCCGACCGAGGTCACGCCGTCGGCCGACCCCTCCGCCGGGACAAGCTCCGAGGAGGACGACACCGCCACCCACAGCCCCACCCGCCGCAATCTGCGGGACTTCGACCGCGATCTCGGGGCGGTCCCGGTCGCGGTGGACCCGGGGACGCCGGTGGCCGTGAAGATCGCGCTGTGGGCGGCGGGAGTCCTGCTGCTCGCGCTGGTCCCGGCGGCGGCCCGGACGCTGGTCCGCCGGCGCCGGCACGCGCTGGTCCGGCGCGGCGCCGCCGGTCGCGGCGGGGCCGAGCCCGCGATCAGGGCCGCGTGGGCGGAGCTGTGCGACACGCTGACCGATCTCGGCGAGTCGCGGGAGCCGAGCGAGAGCCCCCGCGCGCTCGCCCGGAGACTGACGGAGATGTACGAGTTCGACGCGGAGGCCGCGGCGGCGGTCACGGCCGTCGCGACGGCCGAGGAGCGGATGCGTTACGCCGCGTCCACACCGTCGGCGGGACCCGCGGCGGCCGAGCTGTCACGCGTACGGCGGGCCCTGACGGGAGCGGTGCCGAGGAGGCGGCGGATGGGGGCGCTGCTCGCGCCGCGGTCGATCCTGCTGCGGGTGCGGTCCGCGGGGACGAAGGTGCTGGACGCGTTCGACCGGCTGGAGGGCGTCCGGCTGCCCCTGTCCAGGGGTGAGGCGGGCACGAGGTAAGGGGAACGGGGACGTCGGTGGCGGCTCACTCGCGGCGGGCCGCCACGACGCTCTCCCCCGTGACGGTCGCCGAAGGCGGGGTCAGCGCTCGTCGGTGCGACGGCGCCAGCGCTCCTCCATGCGGTCCATGAAGCCCCGGCGCTGCGGGCGGCGGCCGCGTGCCCGGGGGGCCGGGCTCTCGACACCGAAGCCGTTCATGCGCTTCCAACTGGACAGGCCCCAGAGGCAGGTCGCCAGCATCACCACGAACCCGGCGACGCCGAGCCAGATCTCGTTCGCCACGACGCCGACCATCAGCAGGACGACGCCGAGCGCGAAGCCGATCGACGCCTTCAGCAGGCGCCGCTTGTAGTGACTGCGCGGATCACTGATCCGAACGGCATTGGCCCACTTCGGGTCCTCGGCGTAGAGGGCCTGCTCGATCTGGTCGAGCAAGCGCTGCTCGTGCTCAGACAGCGGCACGGCGCCTCCCAAGGACGGCCCCATTTCGGGGAAGACGGCAACGGACGACACGGGGTGTCCGGACCTCGCGGTCGGTTATCCCCAGAATACGAGGCTGTAGACGTAGACGAAAGAAAACGTCCAACGTGGTCCAAACCGGTGGGGACGTCATAGATCCATTGGACCAGACGGAGGGCGCACGAGCGAAGCCGGGCGGACCGCATCGGGGCCGAAGCGCCGGATCGCCTTGTCCATCGCCTGTTCCGCCTCCCGCCAGCCGGTCTCCCGCTCGCCGAGGCTGAGCTGGCGGGCGGCCGTGCCGGCCGGGCGGAGGTTTTCCACGCGCACCCCGACCAGCCGCAGCCGAACCCGATCCAGCCCGGCGGCCGCGAAAAGTTCACAGGATGTGGCGAATATCTCCTTGGCGACATCGGTTGCCTCGCGCAGCGTACGCGATCTCGTGATCGTGGTGAAGTCGGAACGGCGTAGCTTGACGCTGACCGTCCGGCCGACCTGGCCGCTCGCCCTGAGCCGGGCGGCGACCCGCTCGGACAGCCGCAGCAGCTCACGCCTGATCGCCTCCGGGTCGTCGACGTCGAACGGGAACGTCTCCTCGTTGCCGATGCTCTTGTCCGGGGTGTGCGCCACCACCGGGCGCTCGTCCCGGCCCCAGGCCAGGGCGGCCAGATGGGCGCCGACGGCCCCGAGCTCGCGCTGCAGCGTGGACACGGGCACCTGGGCCAGATCGCCGACGGTGCGGATGCCGAGCCGGATCAGGACCTGCTCCGTGCGCTCGCCGACCCCCCACAGGGCGGCGACGGGCAGCGGGTGGAGGAACTCGACCACGCCGTCCGCCGGGACGACGAGCAGGCCGTCGGGCTTGCACTGGCGGGAGGCGAGCTTGGCCACGAACTTGTTGCTCGCGACGCCGACCGAGCAGGTGATGCCGAACCGCTCGGCGACCTGCTCGCGGATCATGGCGGCGATGGCGGAGGGACTGCCGAGCCGGCGCCGGGCGCCGCCGACGTCGAGGAACGCCTCGTCGGAGGCGACCGGCTCCACCTCGGGGGTGATCGACCGGAAGATCTCCATGACGCCCCGGGAGACCGCGGCGTACTTGCGGTGACTCGGCGGGATGATCGTGGCGCGGGGGCAGAGGCGCATCGCCCGGGTCATCGGCATCGCCGAGTGCACGCCGAACCGGCGGGCCTCGTAGGTGGCGCTGAGGACCACCCCGCGGGCCCCGGTGGCGCCGACGATGACGGGCAGGCCGCGCAGCTCGGGCCGGTCGAGCAGCTCGACGCTGGCGAAGAAGGCGTCCATGTCCACGTGCAGGATCGGGCAGCCGCTGTCGTCGGCCAGCCCGCCGCCGCCTTGAGGGAGCATCTGCTTCCGGGACACGCCTCCGATCCTATCCGAACAGGCGTTCTATCGGTAGGCGATGACGTGCACCTGCGTGGCGATGTCGCGCAGCACGGGATGGGCGGCGGCGGCCCGCTCCAGCTCGACCAGGGCCGCCGGGTCCGCCTCGGCGAGCCGGCTCGGCACGAGATCGGCGAAGGCCCGGACGCCGTGCACGTCCGCGACGGTGAACCCGGCCTTGACCAGGAGGCCGGTCACGTCCTCCCTGGTGAACCTGCGCGGGGTGGGGTCGCGGTCGCCCCAGCGCCCGGCGGAGTCGGCGAGCACCTGGCGCGCCTCGCTGAAATTGCCGGACAGGGCGCGGTGGATGGCGGTGGCCACCGGGTTCGCGGCCAGCACGCTGACCACGCCGCCCCGGCGCAGGATGCCCGCGACGGCGGCGAGCGCCGCGGCGGGGTCCTCAACGTATTCGAGCACGCTGTGGCAGAGCACCAGATCGGCGCCCTCGGGCTCCAGGAGGTCGCCGAGATCCCCGGCGTCGCCCTGCACTCCCCGTACGGGAACACCGGTCTCGGCGGCGCGGCGCTCGAGCGCGGCCAGCGAGTCCGGTGACGGATCGACCACGGTGACGGCGTGACCCAGCCCGGCCAGCGGCACCGCGAAACCGCCGGTGCCCCCTCCCGCGTCCACGATGTCCAGCCTGTCGCGTCCGGTCGCGGCGGTCAGGTCCGCCAGGACCGCGCGGAGCGCCTCCCAGACGACGGTCTGCCGCGTGGCGTCACGCACTTTCGCCCCTCCCTCGTACGGCTCCCGCCAGCCTAACGGCCCGGCCGGACACCCCCGCGCGGGGCGGGAGCGGGCCGGCCGATCAGAGGGACAGCGACGGCTTGAGCTGCTTGAAGCGGGCGAGCAGGCCGTTGACGAAGTGCGGCGACTCGTCGGTGGACAGCTCGGCGGCGAGATGCACCCACTCGCTGATGACGACGCCGTCGGGCACCTCGTCCGACCAGAGCATCTCGTACGTGCCGCCGCGCAGGATGTTGCGGTCGACGGCGGGCATGCGCTCCAGCGTCCAGCCCTCGGCGTACGTGGCCAGGAGCTCGTCGATGCGGGCGAGGTTCTTGGCCACGCCCTCCACCAGGACGGAGGTGTACTCGTTGACGGGCGGCTCGGCGCGCTGGACGCGCTCGGCCAGGACGTTCAGCGGGCTCTCGTCGCGCGCCTCGGCCTCGAACAGGATGTCGAGCGCGCGCCGCCGGGCCTTGCCCCGAGCTGACACGTCAGGCCCGACCGAGGTATTCGCCGCTGCGGGTGTCGACCTTGACCTTCTCGCCGGTCGTGATGAACAGCGGAACCTTGATCTCGGCGCCGGTCTCCAGCTTGGCGGGCTTGGTGCCGCCGGTGGAGCGGTCACCCTGCAGGCCGGGCTCGGTCTCGGCGATGGTCAGCTCGACGGCGGCGGGAAGCTCGACGTAGAGCACGTTGCCCTCGTTGATCGCCACCGTGGCGAGCATGTTCTCCAGCAGGTAGTTGGCGGTGTCGCCGACGGCGGCGCGGGAGACGTGCATCATGTCGTACGTCTCGGTGTCCATGAAGACGTAGTCCTCGCCGTCCATGTACGAGTACTGCATCTCGCGCTTGTCGACGTTGGCCACCTCGACCTTGACGCCCGCGTTGAAGGTCTTGTCCAGGACCTTGCCGGACTTGACGTTCTTCAGCTTGGTGCGGACGAACGCGCCGCCCTTGCCGGGCTTGACGTGCTGGAACTCCACGACGGTCCAGAGTTCCCCGCCGTCGAGCTTGAGCACCAGTCCGTTCTTGAGGTCGTTCGTCGTCGCCACGTGGTTCTCCTGAATGCGGCTGCCCTAGATGACGAGCAGCTCCTTGGTGGTCAGTGTGAGGAGCTCCGGACCGTCGGCTCGAGCCACAAGCGTGTCCTCGATGCGCACCCCGCCCCTGCCGGGTAGGTAGACCCCCGGCTCAACGGTGAGCGGAACCCGATCGTCTATTCTACCGGTCTTGCCGGGGCCGAGGAACGGCTGCTCGTGGATCTCCAGGCCGACCCCGTGGCCGAGTCCGTGGCCGAAGTGCTCGGCGTGCCCGGCCTCCTCGATCACCGTCCGCGCGGCCGCGTCCACCTCGTGCGCCGACGCCCCGGGCCGTACGGCGTGGCGGCCCGCGCGCTGGGCCCGCCGTACGAGCTCGTAGAGGTCGCGGAGCCAGTCGGCGGGGCGGCCGACGGCGACGGTGCGGGTCATGTCGGCGTGGTAGCCGTCCACCCGGGCGCCGAAGTCCATGGTCACCAGGTCTCCGGACTCGATCGCGCGCCCGGACGGCGAGTGGTGCGGCACGGCGCCGTTCGGGCCGCTCGCCACGATGGAGTCGAAGGCGGGCTTCTCGGCGCCGAGCTCCACCATGGCGGACTCCAGCCACCGGGCGACCTCGATCTCAGTGACGCCGGGCGCGATCCGCTCGACCACCCGCGAGAACGCCGCGTCGGTGATCGCGCAGGCGCGGCGGAGCGCCTCGATCTCGGCCTCGTCCTTGACGGTCCGGACCTCCTCGACCACCCCGGAGACCGCGCCGAGGTCCGGGTGGTCCGCCAGGAGCCTGTGGTACTCGGCGACCGACATGTCGTGCGCCTCGACGGCGAGCCGTCCCGCGCCCTCCGGACGTCCGGTCAGCGCGCCGGCGACGTCGCGCGCCTCCACCGTCTCGACGTCGGCGCACTCGCGCCGGGCCGTCCCGATGTAGCGGGAGTCGGTGGCGAGCACGGCCTCCCCTTCCGCGGTGACGAGCACCGCGGCGTTGGAGCTGGACAGACCGGTGAGGTAGCGGACGTTGACCGGCCGTGTGACGAGCAGCGCGGTCAGGTCGTGCCCGGACAGTGCCGCGGCGACCTTGGCGCGGCGCGAGGCGAATGGCATGGGGGGTCCTCCGATCGACGAGGTGGACTCTACGCCGAGCCGCGCCGAGCCGCGCCGCCTCCCGGGCTCAGGCGCTCTCGGCGGGCGCGGGCCGCTGGGCCTGGGCGGTGCGGGAGGAGCGCAGCGGCACCTCGCGCAGGAGCAGCACCGCGACGAACCCGAGGAGCGCGGCGGGCACGCCGACGAGGAACACCGTCTGCATGCCGCGCGCGTACGCCTCCAGCACCATCGCGTGGATCGGGGCGGGCAGCTGCGCGATGGCCTCGGGCGTGCCGAGGCTGAGGGTGGAGCCGCCGCCCGACGGGGTGATGTGCGCGGCCGCCATCATCGACGTCAGCTCGCTCTTGACCTTGTTCGTGAGGATCGCGCCGTACGCGGCGACGCCGACCGCGCCGCCGAGGCTGCGGAAGAACGAGACGCCGGAGGTGGTGGCGGCCATGTCGCGCAACTGGGCGGCGTTCTGGGCGGCGAGGATCAGCATCTGCATGGTGAGGCCGAGGCCGACGCCGAAGACCGCCATGTCGATGCCGATCACGAGGTCGCCGGAGTCGACGTGCAGCCGGGAGAGCAGGCCGAGGCCGACGGCGACGAGCAGCATCCCGGCCACGGGATAGGCCTTCCAGCGGCCGGTCCTGGTGACGATCCGGCCGGAGACGATGGAGCCGAGGAAGAGGCTCACGACCATGGGCAGCGTCATCAGTCCGGAGGCCGTCGGGCTCATGCCCTTGACGATCTGCAGGTACTGCGGCAGGTAGATCATCGCGCCGTACATGGCGATGCCGACGAGGAGGGAGGCCAGGCCGGCCAGCAGGAAGGTCCGGTCGCGGAACAGCCGGGGCGGGAGGATCGGGCCGGCCGCCCGGCGCTCGGCGACCACCGCGAGCAGGCCGAACGCCACGCCCAGCGCGCACAGGCCGTATGTCCAGCCGGAGTTCCACTCGAACTCGTGGCCGCCCAGGGAGAGCACGAGCATGAAGGCGGTGGCGGCGCCGGTGATCGTGAAGGCGCCCCACCAGTCGAGGCGGGCGTCGCGGTGCTCGTGGTCGAGGCGCAGCACCTTCTGGATCACGGCGAAGGCGACGACGGCGAGCGGGACGCAGACGTAGAAGCACCACCGCCAGCCCAGCCAGGACGCGTCGACGATGAACCCGCCGAGCAGCGGGCCGGCGACGGTGGAGACGCCGAAGACCGCGCCGACGTAGCCGGAGTAGCGTCCCCGCTCCCTCGGCTCGACCACGTCGCCGAGGATGACCTGGGTCAGCGCGGAGAGCCCGCCCGTGCCGAGGCCCTGCACCGCCCTGGCCGCGATCAGCATCCCGATGTTCTGCGACATCCCCGCGACCACCGAGGCGGCCACGAACAGCCCGAGGGACGTCTGGAACATGAGCTTGCGCCCGAAGATGTCGGACAGCTTGCCCCACAGCGGGGTCGAGACGGTCATCGTGAGCAGCGTCGCGCTGGCGACCCAGGAGAGCTGATCCTGTCCGCCGAGGTCGCCGACGATGGTGGGAAGCGCGGTGCCGACCACGGACGTCGAGATCATCGAGGTCAGGAGCGCGAGGAGCAGCCCCGAGAGGATCTCCATGACCTCCCGGTGCGTATACGTCCGGCGGGTTCCCGCCCGATTCACGACGTCAGTCACGGATCCCCCAGATTAGTTAGTTTCTCTAAGAATTAGTAGTCGCTTGTTTACATGTCAAACGCGTTAGGGTTGCGCCCCATGAGAGATCGTGCGGCGACCAGCCGGCGGATCCTGGAGGCCGCCAGGGAGCTGTTCGCCGAGCACGGCTACGAGCAGGTCACGATGCGCATGATCGCCGCCGCGGCCGACGCCAACGTCTCCCTGATCAACCGCTACTTCGGCACGAAGGCGGGACTGTTCGCCCAGGTCGTCGCGACCGGCTCCACTCTGGAGGCGGTCATCGAGGGGGATCCCGAGGGCCTGCCCGCGCGGCTCGCGGCGCGCATGGCGCTGCGGCTGCACACCGGGACGGTGGAGCAGCTCACCCGCACGATCGACCGCGCGGGGACGAGCCCCGAGATCAGGGCGGTGCTCCGGGCCCGGGTCGAGGACGCCATGATCGGCGCGATCGCGGCACGGCTGAGCGGCCCGCGTCCGAGGGAGCGGGCCGCGCTGGCGGTGACGTTCATCCTCGGCGTCAGCTCGCTGCGCCGCCTGCTCGGACCGGAGCCGCTCCACGACTCCGACCCGGCGGCGGTGGAGGCCCGGCTGACCGCCGTCTTCGCCGCATGCCTCCGTCCTTGAGTGGTGATTTGTTCCGTATGCACGGATAAGTCATGCCCCCTGCTCCGGCTGTCTCACCGGCACCTCCCGCATCGGCGGCAAGGGTCCGCGAGCGCGCCATGAGAGGGGCGGGCCGGGTCAGCCGGCGATGTCCCTGATCTTCTCGATCAGCGCGAGGCGCTCCTCGTGAGTACGAGCGATCGGCGCGACGTTGATCGTGGTCACCCCGGCCTCCCGCATCGCCGCCACCCGGTCGCGGACGAAGCCCTCGGAGCCGATCAGCGACATCCGCTCGATCAGTTCGGCCGGGACGAGCGCGGCGGCCTCGTCCTTCTTCCCCTCCAGGTAGAGGTCCTGGATCCGCTCGGCCTCCTTCTCGTAGCCGTAGCGCCGGGCGAGGTCGTTGTAGAAGTTCTTGCCCTTGGCGCCCATGCCGCCGATGTACAGCGCGGCCATGGGACGGCCCAGGTCGCGCAGCCCGTCCACGTCGTCGCCGATCGCGAGGAACGCCTGGGCGATGACGTCGAGCTCGCCGAGCGACGGGTCACGCTTCGCCTTGCCCGCCGCCAGAGAGGCGCCCCAGACGTCGGCGGCCTTCTCCGGCATGAAGAAGATCGGTTCCCAGCCCTCGGCCAGCTCGGCGGCCAGCTCGACGTTCTTCGGTCCGATCGCGGCGAGGACGATCGGGATGCGGTCGCGCACCGGGTGATTGATCAGCTTCAGCGGCTTGCCCAGGCCGGTGCCGCCCGGGAAGGGCAGGGTGTAGTGCTTTCCGGCATACTCCAGGCGTTCGCGCCGCCAGACCTTGCGGCAGATCTCGATGACCTCGCGGGTCCGGCCCAGCGGCGCGGTGTACGGCACGCCGTGGAAGCCCTCGATGACCTGCGGGCCGGAGGCGCCCAGCCCGAGCGTGAACCGGCCGTCGGACACGTAGTCCATCCCGGCGGCCGTCATCGCCAGCAGCGCCGGGGTGCGGGAGTAGATCGGCAGGATGCCCGAGGCGATCTGCAACCGCTCGGTCCTGGCCGCGATGTAGCCCATCTGGCTGACCGCGTCGAAGCTGTACGCCTCGGCGACGAAGACGATGTCCAGCCCGGCCTTCTCGTAGTCGGCCAGCTCGGCCACGGTCTCCTTGAACCCGCCCGCGTAGTTCAGGGCCATCCCGATCCGCATCCCGTACGTCCTTCCGCGTGCAGCACCGGAACCGAATGATGTTCCGTTTCTTTTGGGGCTCCCAGGCTAACGACCGGACCGGCGACGGCCAACCTGGAGGATCAGCGGGATCCGAGCACGCGCAGATCGTCCGGCGTGTCGAGGTCAGCGGGGTCGCCCGCCCCGTCGCAGTCCACCCGGGTGACCAGCTCGGGACGCGCCCGCAGGAAGGGCCGCGCCCCCACGTCGCCCCGGGCGAGCGCGGCCACCTCCACGAAGTGCTCGCGGGCGATGAGCACGGGGTTGCGCGGCGCGCCGCCGTAGCAGGCCACCGCGACCGCGGCGCCCGCGCGGTACGCCGCGATCAGGCGGCGTACCGCCTCCGGCCGGACCAGCGGCTGGTCCACGAGGGCGATCACCGCGGCGCCGGCGGAGGCGGGCAGCGCGGCGAGCCCCGCGCGCAGCGACGAGCCCATGCCGGTCGCCCACTCGGGGTTGCGCACCGCCACCGCGCCCGGGACCCGCACCTCGGCGGCGCCGAGCACGATCAGCACCGGGTCGCAGCCGCCCTCGGCGAGCAGCCGCACACCGCGATCGGCGAGCCGCTCCCCCTCGAACTCCACCAGCGCCTTCGGCGTGCCCATCCTGCGGCCCGAACCGGCCGCGAGCAGGACGCCCGCCACGTCGCCGGGATCAGCCGTCGCCATCCGCACCCTCCCTGCCCGGACTCGCCGCGACGGGCGCGCCCGGAAGCCCCGCGTCGCGATGGATCCGGCCCGTGGTCTCGGTCAGGGCGCGGCCGGAGCCGCCCCACCGGAGCTGGATCAGCTCGGCCGCGATCGACACCGCCGTCTCCTCGGGCGTGCGCGCGCCGAGGTCCAGCCCGATCGGCGAGCGCAGCCGGGACAGCTCCGCGTCCGTGAGCCCCGCCTCGCGCAGCCGCCGCAGCCGGTCCTCGTGCGTGCGCCGCGACCCCATCGCCCCCACGTACGCCGCCGGGGTGCGCAGCGCGACCTCCAGCAGCGGGACGTCGAACTTGGGGTCGTGGGTGAGAACGCAGATCACGGTGCGCTCGTCCACCTCGGCCGTGGACAGGTAGTCGTGCGGCCACTTCACCACGACCTCGTCGGCCTCGGGGAACCGGCGGGAGGTGGCGAACACCGGACGCGCGTCGCAGACCACCACGTGGTAGCCGAGGAACTTGCCGATCCGCGCCACGGCCGCGGCGAAGTCGATGGCCCCGAACACCAGCATCCGCGGCGACGGCGCGAACGACTGCACGAAGATCTGCAGGTCGTCCAGCCGCCGCTCCCCCTCGGGACCGTACCGGCGGATGCCGGTGAGCCCCTGGGCGAGCATCCCGCGCGCGTCGTCGTCCACCGCGTCGTCGAGCCGGGACGAGCCGAGCGTGCCGGAGCCGCGGCCGGGCCGCACGACGCGGCGCGCCCCGATCGGCCCCGGCCCCGCGACGATCGTCGCCACCGCCACCGGCTCGCGCCGCTCGATGGAGGCGGCGACCTCCCCCAGCTCGGGGTAGGTCGCGCGCGAGACGGGCTCGACGAACACGTCGATGACGCCGCCGCAGGTCAGGCCGACGGAGAAGGCGTCGTCGTCACTGACGCCGTACCGCTGGAGCACGGGCGTGCCGTCGGCGACCACCTGCTGGGCGAGGTCGTAGACCGCGCCCTCGACGCAGCCGCCGGAGACGCTGCCGGCCGCCTCGTCCCCGAGCACCGCCATGGCGGCCCCGGGCGGCCGGGGCGCGCTGCGGAACGTGCCGACCACGGTGGCCAGGCCGAACCGCTCCCCCGCCTCCCACCAGCGCACGATCTGGGACAGCACGTCACGCATCCGGCCTCCCTCTGTGAACCACCACATTGCGGGCCGCGTCGCCGGCCAGGCGGAGCGCGAGCTCCTCGTACGCGGCCAGGCTGTGCCCGGCGACGAACTCGGTGACGTACGGCAGGGCCGCCCGCATCCCGGCGGTCAGCGGCCGGTAGGCCGGGTCCCCCTTGTGCGGGTTGACCCAGATCACCCGGTGGGCGAGCCGCGACAGGCGTTCCATCTGGCGTCCGAGCAGGCTCGCGTCGCCCCGTTCCCAGCCGTCCGAGGCGATCACCACGATCGCTCCCCGGGGGTCGGACAGCCGGAGCAGCTCCTTCAGCTCCTCCCCCAGCCGGGTGCCGCCGCTCCAGTCGGGGATCGCGGCCGAGACGGCGTCCATGGCGACGGCGGGGTCGCGGTGGCGCAGCTCGGCGGTCACCCTGGTGAGCCGGGTGCCCACGGTGAACACCTCGGTGGCGCGCGGCTCGGCGCGGACCAGGGCGTGCGCGAAGCGCAGCAGGGTGTCGGCGTAGGGGGCCATCGAGCCGCTCACGTCCACGAGCATGACGACCCGCCGCGGCTTCTCGGTGCGGTCGCGGAACCGCAGCCGGGCCGGCTCGCCGCCGCGGCGGACCGCCTCGCGCACGGTGCGGCGGCCGTCGAGCGCGCCGTGATGCGACGGCGCGCGGCGACGCGACCTGCGCCGCTCGCGGGCGCTCCTGAGCATCCCGAGCAGCCGGGCCACCTCCTGCCGCTCGGCCGCGGTCATCCGGGCGACGTCCCGGTGGCGCAGCACCTCGATCTCGCTCGCCGTGGCCGCCGCGCTCGCCTCGCCTCCTTCGTCCCGCTCTCCGGCTCCCTCGTCGGGGCGCAGGACGAACCGGGTCACGGTCACCGCGGGCGGCGCGCGGCGGGCGGCGGGCCGCTCGCCGCCGAAGTAGGCCGCGAAGCACCGGTCGTACCGGTCGAGGTCGTCGGGGCAGGAGCAGAGCGTCAGCCGGCCGGCCCAGTAGACGTCGCGCGGCTCGCACGCGCCCAGCTCGCGCAGCGCGGCGAGGAAGCCCTGGGTCCGCTGGTGGTCGGCGGCGACCCCCGCCGCGCGCAGTGTGCGGGCGAAGCCCGTCATCGCCCGGACGAGGGCGGCCCGGTCGTCGCCCGCCGCCTCGCGTCCCTCACGTGCCTCGCGGCGCGGCTCAGGCACGGCCGCTCCCGCCTCCCGCGCGCGTGGCGAGCCCGTCGCCCAGCAGGCCGCCGCGCCGTACGGCCTCCTGGTCTTCGCGGTATTTGAGCAGCGCGCCCAGGGTGACCGCGGCCAGGCCGGGGTCGAGACGGACGGCGCCGAGCGTGAGCAGGGCCTCGGCCCAGTCGAGCGTCTCGGCCACGCCGGGCGGCTTGACCAGGTCGGCCTCACGCAACCGCCCGGCCGCCCCGGCCACCTCGGCCGCGAGCTCCTCCGTACAGGCGGGCAGCCGCCGCAGCAGGATCGCTACCTCGCGCTCGAAGGAGGGATGCTCGATCCAGTGGTACAGGCAGCGCCGCTTGAGCGCCTCGTGCACCTCGCGGGTGCGGTTGGAGGTCAGGACGACGACCGGCGGCGTCTGCGCCCTGATCGTGCCGAGCTCGGGCACGGAGATCGTGAAGTCGGACAGGACCTCGAGGAGGAACGCCTCGAACTCGTCGTCGGCCCGGTCGATCTCGTCCACGAGCAGCACGCAGGGCCATGTCTCCAGGGCGCGCAGCAGCGGCCGGGCGACCAGGAACCTGCGGTCGTAGATCTCGCCTTCCAACGCCCGGACGTCGGTGACCCCGGCCGCCTCGGCGGCCTTGAGGTGCAGCAACTGGCGCGCGAAGTCCCAGTCGTAGAGCGCCTGGGCGGCGTCGAGCCCCTCGTAGCACTGCAGCCGGATGAGCGGGGCGTCGAGGATCGCCGCGAGCGTCTTGGCCAGCTCGGTCTTGCCGACCCCCGCCTCGCCCTCAAGAAAGAGCGGGCGCCCCATCCGCAGCGCCAGGAACGCGGCCGTGGCCAGGCCCTCGTCGGCCAGGTAGTCGTGCTCCTCCAGCAGCGCGGCCAGCTTGACCGGCGAGTCGATCCCCGCCGCCGCGCCGGTCACCTCGCCGGCCGCCGCCGGGTCCGGGTTCGTCCTCTGCGACACACAGTCAGGCTACGTCCCCCGCCCCTCGCCTGACTGTGGTCGTTTTCGCCAAACAGCCGATGGATTCGTATGAGTTGCTCTGCGTTTCCGGCCGTGGCGCGCTAAAGAGCCACCAGCCGTCCACCGCGGCCCCGCAGGCGTACCGAAGCCAGGGCGCCACAGGCGAGAGCCACGGCGAGCAGCGTGCCGCAGGCCGCGACCGACGTGCGGATGTCGCCCGCGAGGGCGGCGTGCAGGCCGCGGACGGCCCAGTATCCAGGGGAGATCGGGGCCACGGCCGCGACCCGGTGCGGCAGGACGCCGAGCTCGCGCCGTGGCTGGACCTGCCCCTCGACCTGACCGCCGAGTTCGAGGCCGACGTGGACGACCTCGTGCGACTGATCGAGGCGACCGCACGACGAGAGCACTGAGGGCGGCTCCCCGGATGCGATCCGGCAGGACGGCGACGGCCTGGCACGGCGTCCGCGTGGCGTGGCCGGCTGTCCCCCGAGCGATATGGTCACGAGCATGGAGCCGCCCGCCCTCCGCCCTCCCGCGTCCCTGGACCTCGCCGCCTCCCCGTGCGCGGACGCGCTGCGCGCCGAACTGATCGCGCGCTGGGCGGAGCCACACCGGCGCTACCACACCACCGCGCACCTCGCCGCCGTGCTCGCCGCGATCGAGCCGCTCGCCGGGCACGCCGCCGACCCCCGGGCCGTACGGCTCGCCGCCTGGTTCCACGACGTGGTCTACGAGGGGCGGGCGGGGTGGGACGAGGAGCGCAGCGCCCAGCTCGCGCAGTCTCGCCTGGCCGCGTGCGGGGCGCCGGACGGCCTGGTCCGCGAGGTGGCGCGGCTGGTGCGGGTGACCGCGTCGCACGCGTACGAGCCCGGCGACGCGGACGCGGCGGTGCTGTGCGACGCCGACCTGTCCGTTCTGGGCGGGGAGTGGCCGGCCTACGCGGCGTACGCGCGGGCGATCCGCGAAGAGTACCGGGACGTGCCGGATGAGCTGTTCCGGGCGGGACGCGCGCAGGTCCTGCGGGGGCTCCTGGACCGGCCCCGCCTGTACGGCACGGCCGCCGGCCGGGCGCTGTGGGAGGCGCGGGCCAGGGAGAACCTCAGCAGAGAGCTGGCGTCACTCGGCTGACGGGCGCCCGGCCAGGGGACGCCGCTTGGGGCTGCGCAGCCCGGCGGCCCGCAGGCGCGACACGAGCTCCCGGCTCGACACCTGCTCGGCGCCGAGCAGGACGGCGTGGTCGTAGACCGTCTCCGGAACGTCGTAGTGATCGCGGTCGAAGGCGCGTGGCGGCACGCCGAGGAGCCGGGCGAAGCCGTGCAGCTCCTCGTACGAATGATCGCTGACGAGGTGCGACCAGAGCAGCCCGCGGGGCCCGGGCCAGTTGGGCCGGTCGATCAGCACGCTCACTCTGGACCTCACGGGGGCTCGACGATCGTAACGTGGACGTCAGTCGTGGTCGGGGGCCTCGCCGCGGGCGCGGATGAGGGCGCGCAGCTCGGAGACCGCCTTCCGGGAGCGCGCCTTCTCCGTGCCCTGGATGCCCATCGCGCCGACGCTGAAGCCGTCGGCCAGGTCGAGCTTGGGCCAGGGGTCGCCCTCGAACAGGTTCACGTCGAGCACCTGGGCCCACTCGAAGCGGTGGGTCCGCAGCGCGTTGACGACCTTGATGCCCCGCTCGTCCGCCTCCACGCGGAGCCGCCCGAGAAGGTGCAGCACGGCCGCCACCGCGATGCCGAAGGCGATCATGCCGAGCCGGTCCGGCAGATGGAACTGCTCGGGCAGGATCACCGCGAGGACCACCGAGCCCGCCACCATCACCGCCGCCATGCCGTACGCGATGAGCCGCGCCCGGCGCGGACGCCAGACCACCGGCAGCGGGGGCGGCGCGTCGGCCGTCATCGCGCGCCCCCACGTACGATGTGGCGGCCGGCGGGTGGGGTACCTCTGAGCGTCTGCATGATCACCGAGATGCGTTGGTCCTACGGGTCGCGTGCGCGCTACCGCGCGGGCACGAGCGCCGGGTCGCGGAGCAGGAGCGCGGTCTCCAGCGCGGCGACCGTCGCCTCGTACCCCTTGTCCTCGTGGCCGCCCGGCACACCGGAACGGTCGAGCGCCTGATCGAGGGTCTCACAGGTGAGCACCCCATTCCCGACCGGGGTGGACTCGTCCAGCGCGACCCTGGTCAGCCCGGCCGTCACCGAGTCGCAGACGTAGTCGAAGTGGGCCGTCTCGCCCCGGATGACCGCGCCGAGCGCCACCACCGCGTCGCACCGGCGCGCGAGGGCCTGCGCCACGACCGGGATCTCCAGCGACCCGGCCACCCGCAGCACGGTCGGCTCGGCGCCGCAGTCGCGCGCCGCCTGCACGGCCCGGTCCACCAGCCGGTCGGTGATCTCGGCGTGCCAGCGGGCCGCCACGATGCCCACGGTCAGCCCGGCCGCCTCGACCGGGGCCGCCTGGGGACGTCCGACGCCGCTCATGCCGCCTCCCGGGCCCCGTGCTCGGACGGGCCGCGCCCGTCGATCCGCTCGCTCATGCCGTCTCCTCCTCATTGGGAATGTCGTGGCCGAGCCGGTCGCGCTTGGCCGTGAGGTACTTCTCGTTGTACGGGTTGACCGCCACGGGCATGGGCTCGCGGCCGAGCACCTTGATGCCGTAGCCGTCCATGCCGCGCACCTTCGCGGGGTTGTTGGTCAGCAGCCGCACGGACTTCACGCCGAGGTCGGCGAGCATCTGGGCGGCGTTGGAGAACTCCCGCGCGTCCACCGGCAGCCCGAGCTCCACGTTGGCGTCCACGGTGTCGCTGCCGTTGTCCTGCAGCCCGTACGCGCGGAGCTTGGCGAGCAGGCCGATCCCGCGGCCCTCGTGGCCGCGCAGGTAGACCACGACGCCCCGGCCGTCCTCGGCGATGGCCCGCATGGCGTGGTCGAGCTGCACGCCGCAGTCGCAGCGCAGCGAGCCGAGCACGTCGCCGGTGAGGCACTCGGAATGGGCCCGCACCAGCACGTTCTCGCCGTCGGCCAGGTCGCCGTAGACGAGCGCCAGGTGCTCGCCGCCATCCAGCGCGCTGGAGTAGCCGTAGGCCCGCCAGAGGCCGTACCGGTTGGGGATGCGGGTCTCGGCGACCCTGGTCACCATGCGCTCGGTGCGCTTGCGGTAGTCGATGAGCTGCTCGATCGTCACGAGCGCGAGGTCGTGCTCGTCAGCGAACTCGCGCAGGGCGGGCAGCCGCTTCATGGTGCCGTCGTCGTTGACGACCTCGGCGAGGGCGCCCGCCGGGGCGAGGCCGGCCAGCCGGGCCAGGTCCACCGACGCCTCGGTGTGGCCGGGGCGGACCAGCACGCCGCCCTCCCGGTATCGCAGCGGGAAGATGTGCCCCGGCCGGACCAGCTCGTACGGCTCGGTGGCCGAGTCGCAGAGCGTACGGATCGTCCGCGCCCGGTCGGCGGCCGAGATGCCGGTGGTCACCCCGTCCCTGGCGTCCACGCTGATCGTGTACGCGGTGCGCATGCGCTCCTTGTTCTCGTGGACCATCAGCGGCAGGCCGAGCCGGTCCAGCTCGCCCCCCTCCATGGCCACGCAGATCACGCCGCTGGTGTGCCGGATCATGAACGCGACGAGCTCGGGCGTGGCCCTGGCCGCGGCGAAGATGATGTCGCCCTCGTTCTCGCGGTGCTCGTTGTCGACCACGACGACCGGCCGGCCCTCGCGGATGTCGGCGACGGCCCGTTCGATCGGGTCCAGACGGATGCTCATGTGGTAACTGCCTCCAGCGTGCGGGACTGGCGCAGCCAGTCGCGGAACCCGATCAGGACCAGGACGAAGAAGACGGCGTAGACGGCGCCGGAGACGACCAGCCCCGAGTGGAACGCCAGCGGGACGCCGACCAGGTCGACGGCGACCCACAGCAGCCAGAAGTCGACCAGCGCCCGCCCCTGCGCCCAGGTCGCCACCGCGCTGCCGACGAAGATGTACGCGTCGGGCCACGGCGCCCACGACACGTTCAGGCCGCGGGAGTTGAGGTACTGGAAGAGCAGGGCGACCGCGACGGTCCCTGCGGCCAGCGCGGTGACCAGCGCGACGCGCTCGCGCGCGGTGGCCGAGCGGACGGCCAGCGGCGCGCCGTCGCGGCTGCGGCGCGACCAGCGGACCCAGCCGTAGATCGCGAGCGCGCCGAACAGCACCTGCTTGAGCGCGTTTCCCGTGATGTGCGCGCTGATCGACGCGGCGAACAGCAGCACCGAGCCGGCGAACTGGACCGGCCAGGTCCAGATCGTCCGCTTCATCGCGAGCCACAGCGTGGCCAGCGCGCACGCGTTGCCCAGCAGGTCGGACCAGGCGACGTGCCGGCCGAGGACCTCGAACCCCGCCTCCGCCCAGTTCACGGCCGGACCCCGAGGCCGTGCGCGCCGATGAGCTTCTCGACGTGCTTGGCGAGGACGTCGACCTCCAGGTTGACCGGGTCGCCCGGCTGCTTGCGGCCGAGGGTGGTCATCTCCAGCGTGGTCGGGATCAGGCTGACGGCGAAGCCGCCCGTGTCCACGCCGGCCACGGTCAGGCTGACGCCGTCCACCGCGATCGAGCCCTTCTCGACGACGTAGCGGTCCAGCTCGGCCGGCAGGGAGATCCGCACGACGTCCCAGTGCTGGGCGGGCTCGCGGGTGAGCACCACGCCGGTGCCGTCCACGTGGCCTTGCACGATGTGGCCGCCGAGCCGCTGGTCGACGCGTACGGCCCGCTCCAGGTTGACCCGCGAGCCCGGCACCAGCACGCCGAGGCAGGAGCGGTCCAGGGTCTCCTTCATCACGTCGGCGGTGAACACGCCGTCCGCGACGTCGACGACGGTCAGGCAGACGCCGTTGACCGCGATCGACGCGCCGTGGACGGCGTCGGCGGTGACGATCTCGCCGCGCACCGACAGGCGGGCCGAGTCGGCGAGCGGCTCGATCGCGACGACCTCGCCCAGTTCCTCGACGATTCCGGTGAACATCTCAGTTCTCCTTCGATGGTGCCGGCCGGAGGGACGCGGCGGCGTCCCCGGAGCCCGGGGAGACTCCGGGGCGGAGCACGACCCGCAGGTCCGGCCCGATGGGGGTGACATCTTCGATTTCGAAGCGGTGGATGTCGGCGATCGTGGCGACACCGGCCGGGCCGAGCGCCGCCGCCCCCGCCCCCAGCAGCGCCGGGGCGAGATAGCCGACGACCCGGTCCACCAGGCCCTCCCTGACGAAGGACCCGGCCAGCCGCGGCCCGCCCTCCACGAGCACGCTCACGATCTGCCGCCGCCGCAGCTCCTCCAGGAGCACGCGCAGGTCCAGCCCGTACGGCGTGCGCGGCAGCCGTACGACGTCGGCGAGGTGCGGCGGAACGACGGCGTCGGCGGCCACCGCGACCAGGGTGGGCGCCGTCCCCGACAGGACGCGGGCCGCCTCCGGCGTGCGCGCGGCCGAGTCGACGACGACGCGCAGCGGCGGCCGCTCGGGGTCGACTCCCTCGGACGTCCTGACGGTGAGCAGGGGGTCGTCGGCGAGGACCGTGCCGATCCCCGCCACGATCGCGTCGCACTCGCCGCGCAGCCGGTGGACGTCGGCGCGGGCCTCGCCGGAGGTGATCCACTTGCTGGTGCCGTCCCGCGCCGCGGACCTGCCGTCGAGCGTGGCCGCGAACTTCCAGGTCACGTGCGGCCGGCGGGCCCGGACGGAGGTGAGCCACGCGGTGTTGACCCGCTCGGCCTCCTCGGTCAGCACGCCGACGTCGACCCGGACGCCGCGCTCCCTGAGCCGTTCGACGCCTCCGGCGGCCACGGGGTTGGGGTCGGCGACGGCGACCACGACCCGGGCGACGCCCGCGTCGAGCAGCGCCTGCACGCAGGGGCCGGTCCTGCCGGTGTGGTTGCACGGCTCCAGGGTCACGTAGGCGGTGCCGCCCCTGGCCCGCTCCCCCGCCTCGCGCAGCGCGACGACCTCGGCGTGGGGCCCTCCGGCGTAGGCGTGGAAGCCCTCGCCCACGACGGCGGAGGCGGCGTCGAGCACGACGCAGCCGACCACGGGGTTGGGGCTGGTGGTGCCGAGGCCGCGGGCCGCGAGCGCGACGGCGCGCCGCATGTGCGGCACGTCCCTGGGGTCGGCGCCGCCCACGGCTGTGTCGACGGGGACCGCGCCCTCGCGGGTCGCGGGGATCTGCTCGCTCACCCCGGTCACTCCTCCTCGCCTGTGTCGCCAGGCGGGCCCCGGGGTGTGGAAAGGACGCGGCCACGCGGGCCGCGTCGCACGGGTGGCGTCGCCGCCGGCCGGCCCGGCTACGCCGGACCCGCCGTGAAACGGCCGGTCACCCGTTCGCGCGCTTCCTCCCATCCGGACTATGACCGTCGGTCCTGGAATCGCACCAGGTCCACCGGCCGATGGCTTCGGCCGGGTCGCGGACTTCACCGCGTCCCCGAGAGGGGACGGATGTCACCGCCGGTTCGGAATTTCACCGACCCCGGAGCACGCTTGCTCTCTGTCTTATGCGTGGTCGCGTACCCGAGTGCCGGGTTCGCTCCCGCTTATCAGTCTGCCATGGCCTGGCAAACCGCTCCCAACCCACCCCCAAGGGGGCGTCGAGTCAGGCGTGGAGCGCCTCGTACGCGGCGACGGCCTCCCTGGCCCGGAGCGCGACGGGCGAGTAGCGCATCTGGGCGGGCACCAGGCCGAGCCCCCGGTGCAGCGTCCTGAGCGTGGCGCTCGCCCACAGGTCGCCCAGCGGCGTGGCGGGCAGGCCGTACAGGCGGCGCGCCCAGCGGGGCAGCGACGCGAACGCGAGGGTCATGATCATCGGAAGAACGGCCCTGAGCGGGGCGAGACGCAGCGGCAGCGGCGCGTTGAGCGCCAGCAGCAGCGGATGCGACGCCTCGGGAACGAAGTAGAGGCCCGGCCGCCGCTCCTCCATGTAGTCGTGCAGCTCGGCGACCGTCCCGGGGACGTCGTCCGGCCGCAGCCCGACGACCTCGGCGGCGCGCCGCCACTCGGCCACGAACCGGTCGGCGTCGGCGTCGCTCAGCGAGACGCCCGCCCGGCGGGCGACCGACAGATAGGAGTCGACCTCGCCGACGTGGACCCAGCGCAGCGCGTCGGGGTCGTCGAGCCGGAACCGCTCGTCCCGGTCCGGGTCGAACGCCGTCAACGCGGCGTGGATGCGGCGCACCCGGGCTCCGGCGGCGGCCACCTCGGCCGTGGTCCCGAAGGTCCGCACGCGGACGAAGTCGGTCGTGCGCTGGAACCGGGCCCAGGCCTCGGCCGGGTCGAGGAGCGCGGAGTTCTGCAGGACGCCGCGCATGGCGCGCGGGTGCAGGCCCTGCATGAGCAGCGCCCGGAAGCCGCCGACCATGAGGATCGGCTCGCCCATCACCCGCCAGGTCACCGAGCCGGGGCCGAAGATGCCGTGGTCCTCGCGCCCGCGGGCTCCCGCGCGGACGCCCGTGCCGCGTTCCGTCCCGCCCGCGCGGACGCCCGTGCCGCCGCTGCCGCTCATGTCGGCCTCCTGCCGTCGTGCCGAGAACGCCGAGGGCGCCGAAGGCGAAGCCGCCCCGGACGGCCGTCGTGATCGGCCTCCGATAGGTCCCCGCTCGGTTCACGACACCACACTAAATCCGAAAATCTAACACCAGAAGTCAAAATGTCTTGATTGTGTGAAGATCGCGTCACGATCCCGTGAGCTGGGACGATCGGGTCGTTATAGATCGGGACAAAGCTCAGCAGACCGTGTGAACCAGGCATCAGATTCACAACGTTCCGTTCCTACCCTCTTCCGTCAAGAAACGAAATGGTGCTAGTTATCCGGGAGAGTTGTGACAGCTCATGCCTTTGAGGAGAAAATTCGTGTCATACGCACGGAGGACCGGAAAGTTCCTCGCGGTTGCCACAGGAGCGGCGATCCTGCTGACCGCCTGTGGCTCCGGCGAGAAGACGCCCGCCGCTGAGGGCACCGCTCCGGCGAGCAACGCCCCCGCCGCCGACACCCAGACCATCACCCACGCCCACGAGCAGGAGATCGGCTCCTACAACAACAACACGTCCGAGGAGTACTCCTCCAAGGACGCGATCGTTCTCAACCGGGTGCTGCCGGACGTCTGGTACTTCGGCGCGGACGGATCGGTCCAGCGCAACACGGACATGGCGACCTACGAGAAGGTCTCCGACAGCCCGCTGACGGTCAAGTACACCTTCAACCCGAACGCGTCCTGGTCCGACGGCCAGCCGATCGGCTGCGCCGACGTGCTGCTGACCTACGCCACGGGCTCGGGCAAGTTCCCCGATTTCTCCTTCATCGACACCGAGCAGTGGCCCCGGGTCGAGATGCCCGACTGCAAGGTCGGCGACAAGGAGGTCACGCTCAAGTACAAGAAGTCCTTCGTCGACTGGGAAGCCATGACGATGGTCACCCAGCCGGCGCACATCGTCGCCGAGCAGGGCGGGCTCACGGTCGAGCAGCTGGTCGACGCCATCAAGTCGGGTGACAAGGCCAAGCTGAAGAAGGCCGCCCAGTTCTACAACAAGGGCTGGCTCTTCAACGGCAAGCTGCCGGACAAGAAGCTCATGCCCTCCTCCGGCCAGTTCCTGATCGACTCCTACTCGCCGGGTCAGTCCATCACGCTGGCCAGGAACGAGAACTACTGGGGCGAGAAGGCCAAGGCCGCCAAGGTCGTCATCCGCTTCATCCCGCAGGACGAGCAGGTCCAGGCGCTGCAGAACGGTGAGACCAACATCATCGAGCCGCAGTCGAACCCCGACGTCCTGGCCCAGCTCAACGGGCTGAGCGGTGTCACGGTGAAGACGGGTGACCAGTTCCTCTTCGACCACCTGGACTTCAACTTCAATAAGGGCCCGTTCAAGGACGACATCAACCTCCGCAAGGCGTTCGCGCTCTGCGTGCCGCGCCAGCAGATCGTCGACAACCTGATCAAGCCGCAGAACCCGCAGGCCGCCCCGATGGACGTGCGCAACATCGCCCCGTTCCAGCCGGGCTACGCCGAGGCGGTCTCCTTCAGCGGCGGCGACAAGTGGAACACCGTCGACATCGAGGGCGCCAAGAAGCTGCTCGGCGGCAAGAAGGTGAAGGTCCGGATCGGCTACAACCAGCCGAACCCGCGCCGCACCCAGGTCGTCGAGCTGATCAAGGCCTCCTGTGACCAGGCCGGCTTCGACATCGAGGACACCGGCAGCGAGAAGTTCTTCGACGAGAGCGGCGACCTCGCCACCGGCAACTTCGACGTCGCGCTCTTCGGCTGGTCCGGCTCGGCCCTGAACAGCGGCTGGACCTCCACCTACAGCACCGTCAAGAAGTGCACCCCCGAGGGCAAGGGCAACAACAAGGGCTGCTACTCCAACAAGGAGGTCGACAAGCTCACCGACGAGATGCTCGGCGAGACCGACCCGGCCAAGACGCAGGAGATCATCAAGCAGATCGAGAAGATCCTCTGGGACGACCTGGCCACCATCCCGCTCTACTCCCAGCCGGCGCTCGCCGCGTGGAGCGAGAACCTGGCGAACGTCCAGCCCAACCCCTCCCAGGCCTCCATCACCTGGAACATGCACCAGTGGGCCATGCAGTAAGTCGGGTGGCAACCTGACGACACAGCAGGTCAGGTGACTTCCTGACGGCCGCGAGGCCGGGCGCGAGCCCGGCCTCGCGTGGCGCCTGAGGGCGTCGCCACATCTCATGAACCACCGGTCCGCCGGCGCTCCGCCTCACCAGGCGGTCCGGCGGGTCCGGATCACCGGGTCGCGCCCCGCCACCCCGCCACGGCCGGCCCGTCACCCGCAGGAGGTCGGGGAAATGCTTGCATTCATCGCGCGGCGGCTGGCCATATCGTGCCTCGTCTTGCTCGCCGCGACATTCATCATGTTCGTCCTGGTGGCCCTGTCAGGGGATCCGCTCGCCGATCTGCGCGAGCAGTCGACCCCGCAGGCGCAGGCGCAGATGGCGGCCCGTACCGCGGCCATGAGACTCGACGTCCCGGTCCCCGTCCGCTACCTCGGCTGGCTCGGCGACCTCCTTCACGGAAACCTGGGCGTCGACAAGAGCGGCAACCCGGTCAGCGCCCAGCTCGCCCAGGCGACCGCGGCCACCCTCCAGCTCGTCATCGTGGCGACCCTGCTGGGCGCGTTCATCGGCGTCACGATCGGTATCATCTCCGCGCTGCGCCAGTACAGCAGCTTCGACCACGGGATCACCTTCGCAGCGTTCGTGTGCTTCTCGCTACCGGTTTTCTGGGTGGCGACGATGCTCAAGCAGTACGTGGCGATCGAGTTCAACGACTGGCTGCGCGACCCCGTCATACCCACCTGGGTCATCCTGGCGGCCGCCGTGTTCGCCGGGCTGGTCTGGGCCTCGATCTACAACGGGGGGCGGCGCGGGAAACTGATCGCCTTCGGCATCGGACTCGTCGTCACGGCCGTCATCCTCTACGCCCTGTCCGCGAGCCGCTGGTTCGCCGACCCCGGCCTCGGCTTCCCCTTCGTCCTCGTGGTGTCGCTCGCGGCTGCGGCGGGCGTCGCGGTGCTGGTCTCCGGCTGGGAAAACCTCCAGCCGATGTACGCGGCGCTGGCCGCCGCGGGCGTGGGCGCGCTGCTGTACTACCCGCTGCAGCAGGTGCTGTCCGACGCGAACATGCTCTCCATCCTGGGGCTCGGCCTCCTCACGATCGTGGTGAGCTGGGTGCTCGGTCACATGCTGGGCGGGCTGCTGCGCCGCCAGGCCATCCCCGTGGCCATCTTCAGCGGGCTGCTCACCGGCGGTCTGATCTTCTTCGACCGGCTCCTCCAGGCATGGGGAGGCTACGTGACCTCGGTGCGTGGCCGTCCGGTCGCCACGATCGGGTCCGAGACCCCCAACTACACCGGTGACTTCTGGAACGTCTCGCTGGACGCCTCCATGCACCTGCTGCTGCCCACGCTGGCGCTCATCCTGATCGGCCTGGCCGGTCACTCGCGCTACAGCAGGGCCAGCATGCTGGAGGTGATGAACCACGACTACGTCCGTACGGCACGGGCCAAGGGCCTGCCCGAGCGCACCGTGATCATCAAGCACGCGTTCCGCAACGGAATGATTCCGATCACCACGATCCTCGCGCTCGACTTCGCCGGGGTCTTCAGTGGAGCGGTCGTCACCGAGCACGTCTTCGGCTGGCGGGGGCTGGGAGAGATGTTCAACAAGGCGCTCAAGGCAGTGGACCCCATGCCGATCATGGGCTTCTTCCTGGTCGCGGGTGCTGCCATCGTGATCTGGAACATGATCGCGGACATCGCCTACGCCTACCTCGACCCGCGCATCCGGCTGTCGTGACGGAGCGGAGACACTTTCGATGACACTGAACACAGAGCAGGTCGAGCCCGGCGTCGACACGCAGGGTATGACCATCGCCGCCCGCACCCAGCGCCAGCTCGTCACCCGCAGGTTCTTCCGGCACAAGGGCGCGCTGTTCGGCCTGGCCCTGTTCGCCCTGGTCTTCATCCTGGCCTTCTCCTCGATCGGTTTCGGGCCGATCCCGGGCTGGTGGGACAAGTCATGGACAGGCACCGGCACCGTCCTGGACCGTGGGCGTCCCACGCTCAGCCTGCTCCCCGAGTTCCTCGGCGGCACGGGCATCCACCTCGGCGAGCACCCGTTCGGCCAGGACAACCTCGGCAAGGACTACTTCGCGCTCACCATGCGCGGCGCGCAGATCTCGATCATCGTGGCGCTGGCCATCGGCCTGGTCTCCACGGTCGTGGGCACCGTGATCGGCGCCCTGGCCGGTTACTTCCGCGGCTGGGCCGAGTCGGTGCTGATGCGGTTCACCGACGTGATGATCACTATCCCGGTCATCGTCATCGGCGCCGTCGTCGGCCGGATGGCGGGCAACCTGGGCCCGTACTTTCTGGCCCTGATGCTCGGCATCATCACCTGGACCAGCGTCGCCCGCCTGGTCCGCGGCCAGTTCCTGTCGCTGCGCGAGAAGGAGTTCGTGGAGGCCGCGCGCGCCGTGGGCACGTCCGCCAACCGGATCATCTTCAAGCACATCCTGCCCAACACGCTCGGCGTGATCATCGTGAGCGCCACGCTCGCGGTCTCCTCCGGCATCCTGCTGGAGACGGCGCTGTCGTTCCTCGGATTCGGCGTCAAGCTCCCGGACACCTCGCTCGGACAGCTCATCGAGACCTACCGCAGCGCCATGGTGACCCGGCCGTGGCTCTTCTGGTGGCCGGGCATCTTCATCATCGCGATCGCGCTGTCGGTCAACTTCATCGGCGACGGCCTGCGCGACGCCTTCGATCCTCGACAGAACCGGGTGCGCAACTGATGACGACCAACACACAGGGTGTCCACATCGGTCGGCGCCTGTCGGACTCCAAGCGCCCCGGCGAGACCGAGATCCTGAAGGTCGAGAACCTCCAGGTCAGCTTCCCCACCGACGACGGCCTCGTGCAGGCCGTACGCGGGGTGTCCTACACGGTGCGCGAGCGCGAGGTGCTCGGCATCGTCGGCGAGTCCGGCTCCGGCAAGTCGGTCTCGTCGATGGCGGTCATGGGCCTGCTGCCCAAGAGCGCCAGGATCACCGGCAGCATCCGCTACAGGGGCGAGGACGTCCTGGCCATGAGCGAGCGCAAGCGCCGCGGGCTGCGTGGACGCAAGATCGCCATGGTCTTCCAGGACCCGATGACCGCGCTCAACCCGGTGCACACCATCGGCGACCAGCTCGCCGAGGCGGTGCTGGCCCACGAGCTGATCCCGCGCAAGGAGGCGATGGCCCGCGCCAAGGAGATGCTCGACCTGGTGGGCATCCCCCAGGCCGAGGCCCGGCTGCGCAGCTATCCGCACGAGTTCTCCGGCGGCATGCGGCAGCGCGCGATGATCGCCATGGCGATCATCAACAACCCGGACGTGATCATCGCCGATGAGCCGACCACGGCGCTCGACGTGACCGTCCAGGCGCAGATCCTGGAGAAGCTGCTGGAGGTCAAGGACGCGGTGGACGCCGCGATCGTGCTCATCACGCACGACCTCGGCGTCATCGCCGGCATGGCCCACCGCGTCCTCGTCATGTACGCCGGCAAGCCGGTGGAGATCGGCGAGGTCGACCAGGTCTTCGCCCAGCCCCGCATGCCGTACACGGTGGGCCTGCTCGGGTCGATCCCGTCGGCGTCCGTCTCCGGCGATCGGCTGCAGCCGATCAAGGGCACGCCGCCCTCGCTGATCAACCTGCCGGTGGGCTGCCCGTTCTCCCCGCGCTGCCCGCTCGCCGACGACAAGTGCCGTACGGCGGAGCCGCCCATGGAGGAGACCGACACCGGCACGCAGTTGGCCGCCTGCCACCACTGGCCCCGGCTGGCCGAGGCCACGGACCCGACCGCGTTCTTCCGCACGAACAGCGAGACCTCATGACCGAGAACACGCCTCTGTTGGAGGTCGAGGACCTGGTGATGCGCTTCCCCGTCAGGGGGACCGGCCTCATCCGCCGGGTCGTCGGCCACGTCCAGGCCGTCAGCGGCGTCTCCCTGCAGGTGGACAGGGGCGAGACGCTCGGAGTCGTCGGCGAGTCCGGCTGCGGCAAGTCCACGACGGGACGCGCGATCCTGCAGCTCCATCGGCCCACCTCCGGCTCCGTCCGGTTCGAGGGCAAGGAACTGACCACGATGACGGCCAAGCAGATGCAGGCCGTACGGCGGGACATCCAGATCGTCTTCCAGGACCCCTACGCGTCACTCAACCCGACGATGCCGGTCAACGACATCATCGCCGAGCCGCTCAAGGTCCACGGCCTGTGGAAGTCCACGGGGCCGGAGAAGGTCGCCGAGCTGCTCCGCATGGTCGGGCTCAGCCCCGAGCACGGCAACCGCTACCCGCACGAGTTCTCCGGCGGGCAGCGTCAGCGCGTCGGCATCGCCCGGGCGCTGGCGCTGGAGCCGAAGCTGCTGATCCTCGACGAGCCCGTCTCCGCGCTGGACGTGTCGGTCCAGGCCGGCGTGGTGAACCTGCTGGAGGACCTGCAGGACAGGCTCGGCCTCGCGTACGTGTTCATCGCGCACGACCTGTCGGTGGTCCGGCACATCTCGGACCGGGTCGCGGTGATGTACCTGGGCAAGATCGTGGAGATGGCCGACCGCGACGACCTCTACGACCGGCCGATGCATCCGTACGCCCAGGCTCTCCTCTCGGCGGCCCCGACGGCCGATCCGGCGGTGGAGCGGCGCAGGGAGCGGATCATCCTCACCGGTGACGTGCCGAGCCCGATCGACCCGCCGAGCGGCTGCCGCTTCCGCACCCGCTGCTGGAAGGCGCAGAGCATCTGCATCAGCGAGGAGCCTCCGCTGACCGACCGCGGCGACGGCCACCATGTGGCCTGCCACTTCGCCGAGATCAACACGGCCGTCAGCTAGGCATCCGCCGAACCCGGGCCCCCGGCCGCCCCCTCCCCGGCCGGGGGCCCGTCCCATCTCCGCCCAACACGGGCGGGCGGACGGTCCCCCGAGGTAGTCGGGCGCACTCCGGCGCCTCCCACGACTCCGGGACTCTCGATCCACCCCCGACGCTCGGGGCCGAGCGCGGCCTGGTCGGTGCTTCCCCCCGAAACCGGCGGTTCTCCGTTCGGAGCAGGTACTTCCGCACCAGGTTCCCTGCTGGGAGTGGGCGATTTCCGGCCCGAAGCCGACGCCCGGCGGCCTGGGGCCGACGCTTCCCGGCCCGCAGGAGGAGGCGTACGGCTGCCCTGAGCATCAGGGCTCGCACATCGGGCGCGGCAGGGGGTCGATACCGTCGGCCAGGCCGCGCATGGCGGCGGCCAGCCGATGGCGCACACCCCCGAGGATGCTCGCCGCCATCCGGTCTTCGGCGTCGCCCGCGCGGACGCGTCGCGCCGCGCGGAGGCGACGGCGCAGGCCGGTCTCCGCGACGAGTTCGGCGTGGGCCCGGTTGATGTCGGCCAGCCCCATCTCGGCGGCCTTCCGCATGTCGTCCATCGTGCTCATCTGCTTTCGTTCAGGGGGTGGATAAGGGCGACCGCGGCGCGTCTCGCCTCGCCCGCGTGGCTGTGCCGGCGGGTCACTCCGTCCCGGCGTCCTTCTCGGGACCGTCCTTCTCGGGACCGTCCTTCTCGGGACCGTCCTTCTCGGGACCGTCCTTTTCGGTGTCGCCGGTGGAGGGAAGCGGGGACGCGTTCGTCAGGATGCGGACGAAACGCGCGCCCTCCGGCGCCGGGGCGCGCCCGGCGATCCGATCGGCGTACGGCTCCATGAGTTTCCTGAATGCTTCGCCCAGTTCGTCGAGCTCCTCGGCCGTCATAGGAGCCGTGACGGTGGAGGTGAATCCGGCCTTTCGCCACTCCTCCGGCGCGTGCTTGCGGCCTTCGATCCACTCCAGCATGCGGACGGCCTCGCGTTCGATGTAGACCCGCTCGAACTCGGCCGCCGCCGGGGTGCCCGGAGACCACTGCTGCTCGACGTCGACGATCTTCCATGGCCGCTCCCGCTGGTCGGTCGACGAAGGGGCCTCGGCCACGAAGCCGTACTTGGCGAGCTGGCGCAGGTGGAAGGAACAGGACGCCTGGCTGGTGCCCAGATGTCGCGCGCAGGTCGCCGCCGTGGCGGGTCCGATACGGGCCAGCAAGTCGAGCAGATCCAGTCTCAGAGGGTGCGCCACTGCCCGCATGGCGCGAGGGTCGGTGACTCGCATATGCCAAAGCTATCTTTGACGCTTCAAGGTGTCAAACACTTCTTTGGCATCGACGCCCCGCCCCTCGCGCGGCGTCCATGAACCTTGGCCGAGGGGCCACTTCGCCGGAGGGAACCCCCGGTCCTCGCGAAGCCCGCTTCGCCGGACGTCCGGTCCTCGCTTCCTTCCGCGCCGCCCCCTCAATCCCGGCGAACGCTCGCGGACAGCGCACCCGGGAACCCGGGCCGGCCGGCCCCCCGCGACGCCGAGCCCCGAAAAGGACTGTCCGAAACACGCGGTTAAATCACTCCGATTCGACTGCGGCAATTCCCCGAAAGCCGCGATTCCGGCGAATTGCACCGCAACATCATCCGGATTGCGTCACGAAATCGTGACATACGCTCATACGTATAGTCGACATGGTCTCTCGCAACATCCACCCAGGTCAACGCCTCACCTCGACACAAGGTGATTTACTTTGGAGCACGAACCAGGCAAGAAATAAATGACGTCCGCCCTCTCATTGACCCACGGAAAATAACTTGCCAAAGTTCCCTCAAGTCGGGATTTCTACCGACCTTTGATGTCCCTCTCGGGAGCTCCATCGCGATGACGATCCCTTCAGAGACCACCGCAGAGCCGACGGCGGCGATCGCACCCGCCGCGTCCGGCGGAGACCTGGTCGGACGATCACCCGGCCAGCTCATGTGGCGGCGCTTCCGCCGGGACCCGACAGGCATGATCTCGGCGGTCATCGTCCTGCTCTTCATCCTGGTCGCCGTCGCCGCCCCGCTGATCTCCCTGCTGTACGGCAAGGACCCCTACACGACCTACGGCCAGGACCGGCCCGGCCTGCTGAACGACTTCGGCTTCCCGCTCCTGCCCAACGGCGGCATCAGCTCGGAGTTCTGGTTCGGCATCGAGCCCGGCCTCGGCCGCGACGTCTTCATGCAGCTCGTGTACGGCATCCGCACCTCGCTACTGATCGCGCTGGCGGCCACGGTCGCCACCACGCTGATCGGCATCGTGATCGGCATCGTCGCCGGCTACGTGGGCGGCAGGACCGACTACCTCATCGGCCGCGTGATCGACGTCCTGCTGTCGTTCCCCTCGACGCTCTTCATCATCGCGTTCATGCCGGTGCTGGAGAACATCATGGTCAAGCCGGAGGAGGAGACGCCGGTCTGGCTGCGCGCGGCGGCGCTGATCACCTTCCTGACGGTCTTCGGCTGGGCCGGGCTGGCGCGTCTGCTGCGCGGCAACGTGCTCTCCCTGCGCGAACGGGAGTTCGTCGAGGCGGCCAAGGTCACCGGCGCCTCGCCGGCCCGGATCGTCTTCCGGGAACTGCTGCCCAACCTGTGGACCCCGATCCTGATCCAGTCGACGCTGCTGCTGCCCGCCCTCGTCACCTCCGAGGCCGCACTGTCCTTCCTGGGCGTCGGCATGATCGAGCCGACCCCGGACTGGGGCCGCATGTTCCTGCGCGGCACCGAGGTCTACACCGACGACATCACCTACCTGATGTTCCCCGGCATCGCCCTGCTGATCTTCGTCATCGCGTTCAACCTGCTCGGAGACTCCGTGCGCGACGCCTTCGACCCCAAGATCAGACGCTGACCGCGTCTCCCGCAGATCCCCCAGATTAGGAGCGACATGTCCATCCGCAAGCGTTCGACGGTGGCCGTTCTCGCCGTCGGCGTCCTGGCTCTCACCGGCGCCTGTGCCAAGGGCGGCGGAGGCGGGACGCCCGCCGACGCCGGCAACCCGTCCGGCGCCGCGTCGGACCGGGGGCCGTCCGCCAACACCGCGCCGAAGATCACCATCGGCACGGCCGACGACTCCAAGGGGCCCGCGATCGCGCCGGAGGGCGTCGTCAAGGGCGGCACGATCACCATGATCGACCGCGACGACTACGCCCACCTCGACCCGGGCCGCATCTACTCCAACACCGAGGGCAACTTCGCCCTGGTATACGCCCGCCAGCTCACGGGTTACAAGCGGATCGCGAAGAACGACTACAAGCTGGTCGGCGACCTCGCCACCGACACCGGCCAGGTGTCCGACGGCGGCAAGACCTGGAAGTTCACGCTGAAGGACGGCGTGAAGTGGCAGGACGGCACCCCGATCACCTCCGGTGACGTGAAGTGGTCCATCGAGCGCCTCTTCGCCTCCTACAGCACCGAGGGCGCCCCCTACGTCCAGCAGTGGCTGACGCAGGAGAACTACAAGAAGGCCTACAAGGGCCCCTACGACGGCAAGCACCTCGACAACGTCGAGACTCCCGACGACAAGACCATCGTCTTCAAGTTCAAGGAGCCGCACGCCGACGCGAACTTCGCGCTGGCGATGACGACCTACGGCATCGTGCCCAAGGCGAAGGACACCAAGGAGAAGTACGACAAGGAGCCCTTCTCCAGCGGTCCGTACATCATCGCCAACCACGTCACGGACAAGTCGATGGATCTGGAGCGCAACCCGAACTGGGACCCGGCCACCGACCCGATCCGCGGCGCGTACCCGGACAAGTGGCATCTGGAGTTCGGCTACCAGGCCCTCCAGGTCACCGACCGGTTCATCGCCGACGCGGGTGACGACAAGAAGACGTTCAGTTTCTACACGCACGTCGCACCGGAGCGGCTCCAGCAGGTGTTGTCCGACCCCGCCCTCAAGCCGCGCCTGTTGAGCCAGCCGTCACCGTACGCGGACTACTACTACTTCAACCTCGACCGGGTGAAGGACATCAAGATCCGCCAGGCGATCAACTACGCGTGGCCGGCCAAGCAGATCCAGCAGATCGGAGGCGGACCGGCCTCCTCGGTGATCTCCACCACGATCCTCAACCCCACCCTGGCGGGCTACCAGGAATACGACCTCTTCAACAAGAGGGCCAAGCCCGAGGGTGACGTCGAGAAGGCGAAGGAGCTGCTCGCCCAGTCGAGCAACCCGCACCCGACGATCGTCTACGCCTACAACCAGACGCCGACCCAGGAGCGCGTCACCGTCGCGATCAAGACGGCGCTGGAGAAGGCCGGCATCAACGTCGTCGCCAAGCCGCTCAACCCCAAGACCTGGTACGACTCGGTTACCAAGATCGACAACGGGTTCGACATCTACTGGGGCGGCTGGGGCGCCGACTGGCCCAACGCGGCCACGGTCTTCCCGGTGATCTTCGGACCGGTCGTCGAGGGCGGGCAGAACGTCTCCCACTTGAAGGACCCGGAGATCGAGGCGGAGATCAAGCGCATCCAGGGCATGAGCGACGCCAACGAGGCGAACAAGGCGTGGGGCGCCCTCGACAAGACCATCATGGAGAAGGTGACGCCGCTGATCCCCGACGTGAACAGCATCTCCAACCAGCTGAACGGCTCGCTGATCGGCGGCGCCGAGATCGACCCGATCAGCTGGGTCGTCTCCCCGAACACCATCTTCGTGAAGCAGCAGTAGGCCACGCCTCCGGGGCGCCTCGCGCGAGGCGCCCCGGAGCCCCGCACAGGAGCTCCAGTGCTTCGTTTCCTGACTCGCAGAGGTCTCGGCGCGGCGTTCATCCTTCTGATCGTCGCCGCCGTGACGTTCTTCCTCTTCTTCGCCGTACCCGGCGACCCCGCCCGGCTCGCCTGCGGCAAGGTCTGCCCGCCCGAGACGCTCGTCCAGGCGAGGCACAACCTCGGCCTGGACCAGCCGATCTTCGTCCAGTTCGTCGAGTGGGTCTCCGGGATCTTCGTCGGCCGCGACTACGAAGAGCTGGGGCACTGCCCGGCTCCCTGCCTGGGCTATTCGTTCGTGAACCGGGAGCCGGTCTTCGGCACGATCGTCGACCGGCTGCCGGTGACGCTCTCGCTGACCGTCGGCGCGGCGATCATCTTCCTGCTCTTCGGCGTCGGCACCGGCATCATCGCCGCGCTGAACCAGGGCAAGGCGCTCGACAAGGTCGCCAGCGTGTCGTCCCTGATCGGCGCCTCGGTGCAGATCTACTTCGTCGGCACCCTCGCCATGTACTTCCTCGTCTTCCAGTGGCAGATCATCGAACGGCCCCGCTACGTGCCGATCACCGAGGACCCGATCGGCTGGGCGTACGGCCTGCTGCTGCCGTGGATCGTCCTGGCGATCATCTTCACCGCCAACTACACCCGCATGACCCGCTCGACCATGGTGGAACAGCTCAGCGAGGACTACGTCCGCACGGCACGCGCGAAGGGCATGTCCGCGCGGACGGTCGTGCTGCGGTTCGCGCTGCGCGGCACGCTCACCCCCATCGCGACGATCTTCGGCATCGACCTCGCCACCCTCATCGGCGGCGCGATCATCACCGAGACGACCTTCAGCCTCCAGGGCATCGGCCGCCTGTCGATCCAGTCGGTCAACAACGACGACCTGCCGATGCTGATGGCCACCGTCCTGCTCGCCGCCGCCGCGATCGTCGTCTTCAACGTCATCGTCGACGCGCTCTACGCCGTCATCGACCCGCGCGTCCGCCTCAGCTAGGAGCCATCGCTTGACCGCCGTCACGATCACCGAGACCGGCCGGGGCCGCCGGAGCGACTCGTTCCTGTCCGTCCAGGACCTGCACGTCTCCTTCCAGACAGAGGACGGGGTCGTCAAGGCGGTGGACGGGCTCTCCTTCGAGGTCGAGAAGGGCACCACCCTCGGCATCGTCGGCGAGTCCGGCTCCGGCAAGTCCGTGACCAACCTGACGATCCTCGGGCTGCACAGCAGCGAGCAGGCCGAGATCCGCGGCGAGATCTGGTTCGAGGACCAGGAGCTGGTCGGCGCGAGCCGCGGCGCCCTGGAGCGGCTGCGCGGCAACCGCATCGCCATGATCTTCCAGGACCCGCTGACCGCGCTCTCGCCGTTCCACACCGTCGGCCGGCAGATCGGCGAGGTGTACCGCAAGCACAAGGGCGCGAGCAGGCGCGAGGCGCGCGACCGGGCGGTCGAGATGCTCGAACGCGTCGGCATCCCCAACGCCAAGGTCCGGGTGGACGACTACCCCCACCACTTCTCCGGCGGCATGCGGCAGCGCGTGATGATCGCGATGGCGCTGGTCTGCGACCCCGCGCTGGTCATCGCCGACGAGCCGACCACCGCGCTCGACGTGACCGTCCAGGCGCAGATCCTCGACCTGCTCAAGGACCTCCAGGACCAGATGGGCACCTCCATCATCCTGATCACGCACGACCTCGGCGTGGTCGCCCAGACGGCGCACAACGTCCTCGTCATGTACGCCGGCCGGGCCGCCGAGCGCGGCACGGTGCGCGAGGTCCTCGGCGCGCCCCGGCACCCGTACACCTGGGGGCTGCTGTCCTCGGCCCCGCGGCTCGGCTCGTCCGTGGACGTGCCGCTCAAGCCGGTGCGGGGGACGCCGCCGAGCCTGCTCAACCCGCCCTCCGGCTGCCGCTTCCACCCTCGCTGCGACTACCGCAACCAGGTCGGCCCCGACCTGTGCTCCACGGAGCTGCCGGAGCTGTCGCCGGAGCGCGGGCACGGCGACGCGTGCTATCTCACCCTGACGCAGAAGCAGGAGATCTTCACCCAGCTCATGGAAGGCCGCTGATGCAACCGCTGCTGGAACTCAAGGGGCTCACCAAGTACTTCCCGGTGATGGGCGGCTTCATCGTCAAGCGCCAGGTGGGCAACGTGCACGCCGTGGACGGCGTCGACCTCAAGGTCGGCGAGGGCGAGGCGGTCGGCCTGGTCGGCGAGTCGGGCTGCGGCAAGTCCACCCTGGGCCGGCTGGCCTCCCGGCTGTACGAGCCGACCTTCGGAAAGGTGCTCTACCGGGGCGCTGACATCAGCCACGCCTCCCGGCGGGCGCTGAAGCCGATCCGGCCCGAGATCCAGATGATCTTCCAGGACCCGTACAGCTCGCTGAACCCGCGCCAGACGGTGGGCACGATCATCAGCGGCCCGATGCAGATCAACGGCCTCAACCCGCCCGGCGGCCGCGAGAAGCGGGTCCGGGAGCTGCTGGAGACCGTCGGGCTCAACCCCGAGCACTACAACCGGTTCCCGCACGAGTTCTCCGGCGGCCAGCGGCAGCGCATCGGCATCGCCCGGGCGCTCTCGCTGAACCCCAAGCTGATCATCGCGGACGAGCCGGTCTCCGCGCTGGACGTCTCCATCCAGGCCCAGGTCATCAACCTGCTCCAGGAGCTCCAGCGCGACCTCGGGATCGCGTTCCTCTTCATCGCGCACGACCTGGCCGTGGTCCGGCACTTCTCCCAGCGCGTGGCGGTCATGTACCTCGGCAAGATCGTGGAGATCGGCGACCGCGAGTCGATCTACACGCGGCCCCGGCACCCGTACACGCACGCGCTGCTGTCGGCCGTCCCCGAGGCCACGGTGGACGAGGTGCCGCGCCAGCGCATCCGGCTCGCGGGCGACGTGCCGTCCCCGATCAACCCGCCCACCGGCTGCCGGTTCCGCACGCGCTGCTGGAAGGCCCAGGAGCGGTGCGCCGCGGAGGCGCCGCCGCTGCTCCAGCTCGTCGGGAACCGCGAGGGCCACCTCACCGCCTGCCACTTCCCCGAGGCGCCCACGACGCACGGCGAGGACGTGGTGCTCGACCCCGCCCTCGCCTGACTGCGTCCACGGACCTGCCGGGCCCGTGTTTTCTTGAGCACGGGATGAACCGCGGACTGTCCGCGGCCTCCCGTACTCTCACCACTCGTCACCGCAGCGGCGGCAACTCCGGCGGGGTCGCCGGACCCCTCTCCTCCAGCGCCGCCAAGGCGAGCTCCACCGCCCGCGCCAGCTGCGGATCCCGCCCGGCGACCAGGTCCTGCGGCGTCACGATGACCTCGACGTCCGGGACGACGCCGTGGTTCTCCACGCCCCACCCCTCGCCCTCCAGCCAGAACGAGTACCGCGGCTGAGTGACGACGGTCCCGTCCACAAGCGAGTACCGCATGTCGATGCCGATCACGCCGCCCCAGGTCCGCGTGCCCACGAGCGGCCCGATGCCGCGATGCTTGATCCCGGCGCTGACGATGTCCCCGTCCGACCCGGCGAACTCGTCGGTGACGGCCACAATAGGCCCGCGAGGCGAGTCGTCCGGGTACCGCATCGGCTCGTACCCCCGGGCCAGCGACCACCCGGTCACCCGGCGCTGCAGCTTCTCCAGCACCAGCTCGGAGACATGACCGCCGCCGTTGTCGCGGACGTCCACGATGAGCCCGTCGAAACCCATCTCGGCACGCAGATCCCGGTGGAACTGCGCCCAACCGTTGGCCACCATGTCCGGCACGTGCAGGTAGCCGAGCCGCCCGCCCGACGCCTCACGCACGAACGCCCGCCGTCCGGCCACCCAGTCGTGGTACCGCAGCGGCGTCTCGTCGGCGACGGGCGTGACGACGACCCGGCGGGTCTCGCCGCCGGAGCCGGGCTGGACGGTCAGCTCCACGGGCCGCTCCGCCGCGCCGGACAGCAGGGCCAGCGGCCCGCGGACCGGGTCGACCCGGCGCCCGCCCACGGCGACGATCGCGTCGCCCTCCCGGACGGCGACGCCGGGCGCGAGCAGCGGCGAGCGGGCCTCGTGGTCGGAGGACTCCCCGGGCAGGATGCGGCTGATCCGCCACACTCCGTTCTCGTCCCGGGCGAGGTCGGCGCCGAGCTGGCCCTGGCGGCGCTTGGGATCGCGGGCGGCGCCGTTGGGTCGCGCGTAGGCGTGGGAGGTGGCCAGCTCACCCTGGACCTCCCAGAGCAGGTCGATCAGCTCGGAGTAGGTGCCGATCCGCTCCACGAGCGGGGCGTAGCGGTCGAGCGTGGCCTGCCAGTCGACGCCGTTCATGTCCGCGCGCCAGAAGTGGTCGCGCATGAGCCGCCCGGCCTCGTTGTAGGCCTGCCGCCATTCGGCGACCGGGTCGATGGTCACGGCCACACGGTCCAGGTCGATGGTGACGACCTCGCCGTCCTCTCCGGTGGCGCGGGTCTGCAGGCCGTTCTTGCCGGTGGCCACCAGGCGCGTGCTGTCGCCGCTGACCTCGAAGGCCCGGAACTCCCTGCCCAGCTCGCTGACCTTGCGCTTGGTCAGGTCGTAGCGTTCCAGGATCGGCGCGCCGGGCTCGGTGCCGTCGCCGAGCTGGCCGTTGAGCGGATGGCGCAGCCACAGCAGGCCGTCCTTGGCGGCACGCAGGTTGGAGTAGGTGCCGGCGGGTACCGGCACAGGCACGATCCGCGCCGCCAGCCCGTCGGCATCCACCTCGGTCACGGGCGGCGTGTCGGACGTGCCATCGTTCCCGGCGTCCGGACTGGCGTCGGCCTCCCCGTTGAAACCGCGGCCCGCCAGCGAGGGGTCGAACGGCGAGGGCGTGGTCGCCTTGAGCGGCACCAGGTACGGCCGGCCGCTGCTGGGGAAGGACAGGTCAAAGACGTGGGCGTCGTAGACCGGGTTGAACGTGCGGTCAGACAGGAAGGCCAGGTACTTGCCGTCCTCGGTGAAGGACGGGCTGTAGTCGTTGAAGCGCGGCGGCGTCACCTCGATCGCGGTGCCGCCGTCCACGCGGGCCAGCTTGAGGTGGCAGCGCTCGGCTTGGTAGGCATGCGCCCACGCGAGCCAGGCCGAGTCCGGCGAGAATGTCAGCTGCCTCACGTCGCCGTGAGTGGTGCGGTCCAGCTCGCGGACGTTCCCGAAGTCGACGTCCACCACCAGGAGCCGCCCGTCGTGAGTGGCGACCGCGGCGTGCTTGCCGTCCGGCGCGGCGGCCAGGTCGAGCACCCGGCCGAGCTGACCGGCGGCCAGCGTGCGAATCTCACCGCCGGGTGCGCCGATCTCCAGCGCGTCCTCGCCGGAGGCGTCCGACACCCAGACGACCCGGCCGGCGTCGTCGAGAGGCCGCGGCAGCCGTACCCGGACGCCGGGCTCGGCGCGCAGCACGCCCGCTGGGCCGTCGCGGTGGGTCAGCCAGTGGGCGGTGCCGCGGATCTCGATCACGCTGGCCCGCCCGGTACGGTCCGGCGCGAAACTGTCGACCTTGCTCGGCGCCGGCCGCTTGGCCCGGGCCGGGCGCGGCCCGCTCAGGGTGAGGTCCAGCTTGTACGGCTCTGCTTCCAGGCTCTCCAGCAGCCACAGCTCGGCGCCGAGGCTGTAGACGACGCGGGAGCCGTCGGATGCGGCATGGCGCGCGTAGAAGCCGCGGTGCGTGGTGTGCTGGCGCAGGTCCGAGCCGTCGGGCAGGCAGGAGTACAGGTTGCCGTCGCCGTCCGTGTCGGCGAGGAAGGCCAGGCGCTCCCCCACCCACATGACCGACCAATGCTGCGCAGAGTTGTCGGCGAACAGGCGGGTGAACTCGCCGTCACCCGTGGCGTCCACCCAGATCTTGGCCGCGGTACCGCCGCGGTAACGCTTCCACTGCGACGGTTCGCGCCACACCGCCGAGACGGCCGCCACCTTGGGGCCGCTGACCGCGGCCTCGCTGACCCTGCCGTACGGCAGAGCCTTCGCCTGGCCGCCGTCCAGCGGAACCGCGTAGGCCCACAGCCGGGTGCGTGAGCCGTGGCCCGCGGCGGTGACGGCCAGCACGTTCCCGTCCTCGGTCCAGCCCCGCACGCCCGTCATGGCGTTGCCCCAGTGCGTGAGCCGCTCGCTCTCGGCGCCCTCCAGATCGGCGGCGAACACCTCGGGCTCGCCCTCGCGGGTGCTCGTCCACGCGATGTGCGTGCCGTCGGAAGAGAACCGGGGGTGGGAGACCGCGACCTGGTCAGCCGTGAACCGCCAGGCCCTGCCGCCGCCCACGGGCGCCAGCCAGACGTCGTCGTCCGCTACGAAGGTGAGGAGGTCGTCATGCAAGTGGGGGTATCTCAGATATGCACCATTTGCCACATCCGCACCCTATGTCGATCAAGTCCTTCCTGCTGGAGGATTTCCAGACCGAGGCTCCGGACCTAATGGGGTGTATACGGACGCGCTGTCGGCAAGCGTTCACCTGGATCGAGGGAGCGGAGCGGAAGGGAGCGAGGACTGGAAGGCCCGGCGAAGCTCGCTTCACGATGACCGGAGGTTCCTTCCGGCGAAGTGACCGACCCGGCCAACGCCAGGTCGTGTCTGACACTCCCTAGTGCCGTGGCACTAGGCCTGCTGGGCGGCCGCGGCGAGCGCCCGCAGGTCGCGTACGGCCTTGGCCGCGTCCTCCGCGCCGTAGACCGCGCTGCCGGCCACGAAAACGTCGGCCCCGGCCTCCGCGCAGCGCTCGATCGTCTCGGCGGAGACGCCGCCGTCCACCTGCAGCCACACCTCGCCGCCGTACTTCTCGATGAGCGCGCGGGCGCGCGACAGCTTGGGCAGCACCACGTCAAGGAACTTCTGGCCGCCGAAGCCGGGCTCGACCGTCATCACCAGAAGCATGTCGATCTCGGGCAGCAGGTCCTCGTAGTAGTCCACGGGGGTCGCCGGGTTGAGCGCGAACCCGGAGCGCGCGCCCGCGGAGCGGATGGCGCGCAGCGTCCGCACCGGCGCCTTGGCCGCCTCGGCGTGGATCGTCACGCTGCCCGCGCCCGCCTCCGCGTACGACGGCGCCCACCGGTCCGGGCTCTCGATCATGAGATGGCAGTCGATCGGGAGCGACGTCGTCTTGAGCAGCGACTCGACGATGGGCAGGCCGAGCGTGAGGTTGGGCACGAAGTGGTTGTCCATGACGTCCACGTGCAACCAGTCGGCGACGCCCTCCACCCGGGTCGCCTCGTCGGCGAGCCTGGAGAAGTCTGCGGACAGGATGCTGGGCGAGATCTGTACGGCCATGATGCCCGAGTTTAGCCGGGTCGGCTCCCGGACCCGCCGCGGGTTCCCCCGGCGGCGGGCCCCGTCCCGGCCACGCCCGCGGCCCGTCTCACCTGCGGCGCAGCAGCGCGAGGAACATCGCGTCGGTGCCGTGGCGGTGCGGCCAGAACTGCGCGTACGGGCCGTCGCCGAGGCCGGGGACCTCCGGCAGGTACTCCCTGGCGTCCAGGATCTCGGCCCGCCCGTTCCCCACGAGGTCGCCGACCACCGTCCGGGTCTCGGCCAGGTGCGGCGAGCAGGTCACGTACGCCACCACCCCGCCGGGCCGTACCGCGTCGAGCGCGGTGGCGAGCAGCCGCCGCTGCAGGGCGGTCAGCTCGGGGATGCTGCGCGGGTCGCGCCGCCAGCGCGCCTCCGGGCGACGGCGCAGCGCGCCCAGCCCGGTGCAGGGAGCGTCCAGCATCACCCGGTCGAACGCGCCCGGCCGCCACGCCGGCTCGGTGCCGTCGGCCGTGATGATCTTGGCCTCCGCGGTGGCCTGCCAGGCCAGCCGGGCGCGGTGATACTGCACGTCCGCGCCCAGCAGGCGAGCGCCCCGCTGGGTGGCCACCGCGTCGAGCAGCCCGGCCTTGCCGCCCGGCCCGGCGCACATGTCGAGCCAGCGCGCGTCCTGCTCCAGGGGAACCCGGGTGAGGGCGAGGGCGACGAGCTGGCTGGCCTCGTCCTGCACGGCCGCCCGCGCCTCGCCGATCGCCCGGATGGCGCCCGGGTCGCCGTCGCGCAGATAGGCCCCGTACGGCGAGTACGCGGCCGGCTCGGCCCCGGCGGCGACGAGCTCGTCCAGCGAGCACCGGCCGGGCCGCGCCACGAGCGCCACCTTGGGCCGGTCGTTGTCGGCGGCGAGCAGGGCGGCGGTCTCCTCGACGTCGCCGCCGAGCGCGTCCCGCAGGGCGGCGACGATCCAGGCGGGGTGGCTGTAGGTGACCGCGAGATTCCCCACGGGGTCGTCCTCGCGCGGCGGGGCGACGATGGGCAGCCACTCCTCCAGCGTCCGGGTGGCGACCTTGCGCAGCACGGCGTTGGCGTACCGGGCGGGGCCGCTGCCCACGCGGAGCCGTACCAGGTCGATGGTCGCGCTCACCGCCGCGTGCGCGGGGATGCGGGTCCGCAGCAGCTGGTGGACGCCGAGCCGGATCGCGTCCAGCAGCGGCGGGTCCACCTCCTCCGGCGCGCGGTCACTGCACATCGCGATGACTTCGTCGTACGTGCCGAGCCCGCGCAGCGTGCCGTACGCCAGTTCGGTGGCGAGCGCCGCGTCCCTACCGGTGATCTTCCGCTGCCGCAGCAGCGTCGGCATCAGCAGGTTGGCGTACGCGTCACGCTCGTCGACGGCGCGCATCAGGTCGTAGGCGGCGTTGCGCGCCTCGTCCCTGACCGGCCTGCCCGGGCCGCGCCGCCCGCCCTGGCCTCCACCGCGCCGTTGCGGGCCGCCCTTCCCATGGCGGGCGCCCTCCTGCGCGGACCTGTCCTGCCCGCCGCGGCGCTGCTCGCCGGGGCCGCCTCCGGCGCGGTTCTGCCCGGAGCGGTTCCGTCCGCCGCGGTTGTCGCTGTTCACGTCGCTCAGCCCAGCCGATCTTCGCCGGTCACGCGCACGCCGCGCGCCCACTCCGCCGCCGTCATCAGGCGCTTGCCCTGCGGCTGCACCTCGCCCAACTCGACCGGGTGGGACGCGGTGCCGACCAGAACGCTGTTCTTGGCCGCCCTGATCTCCCCGGGACCGAGCCGGTCCGCGTCGGGTGCGAGCTTCACCGGGCCGACCTTGACCCGCTGGCCGCGGAACTCGGTCCACGCGCCGGGAGCGGGCGTGCAGGCGCGGACCAGGCGGTCCACCCGCATGGCGGGAGCCGTCCAGTCCACCCGGGCGTCGTCCACGTCGATCTTGGGGGCGAGGCTGACGCCGTCGTGCGGCTGCTCGCGCGCCTCCAGCGTGCCGTCCTCGATGCCGTCCAGGGTGGCGAGGAGCAGCTCGGCGCCGGACTCGGCGAGGCGGCCGAGCAGGTCGCCGCTGGTGTCGTCGGGCCGTACCGGCTCGGTCACGACGCCGAAGACGGGGCCCGCGTCGAGCTCCTTGACGATGCGGAAGGTCGCGGCGCCGGTGATCTCGTCGCCGTGCAGCACGGCGTGCTGGACCGGCGCCGCGCCGCGCCAGGCGGGCAGCAGCGAGAAGTGCAGGTTGACCCACCCGTGCCGGGGGATGTCCAGCGCGGACTGCGGCAGCAGCGCGCCGTACGCGACGACGGGGCAGCAGTCCGGGCCGATCTCGCGCAGCCGGTCGAGGAAGTCGGGGTTCCCGGCCTTCGCCGGCCTGAGCACCTCGATGCCGGCCTCGTCGGCGAGCTGGGCCACGGGGCTGGGGTGAACCTTGCGCCCCCGGCCCGACTGCGCGTCGGGGCGGGTGACGACGGCGACGACCTCATGCCGGGACGAGTCCAGCAGCGCGCGCAGCGAGGGCAGCGCGGTGTCCGGCGTGCCGGCGAAGACGAGGCGCACTAGATGGCCCTCCCCCGCGTCGCGTGCGGAGAGAACTTGACGGCCGGGGCGGACAGCCCGCTCCACTCGGCCTCGCGGATGGCCCGCATCGCCTGCTTGCGCTGCTTGGCGTCCATGCGGTCGATGAAGAGCACGCCGTCGAGATGGTCGGTCTCGTGCTGGAAGCAGCGCGCCATCAGGTCGGTGCCCTCCAGCACGACGGGATCGCCGTGCATGTTGAAGCCCTTGGCCACGGCCCTGATGGCGCGGGGCGTCGGGAAGGACAGTCCGGGGAAGGACAGGCAGCCCTCCTCGCCCTCCTCGTCGAGCTCGGAGGACAGGTCGAGGTCGGGGTTGATCAGATGGCCGAGCTGGTCGTCCACGTAGTAGGTGAACACGCGCAGCCCGACGCCGATCTGCGGCGCGGCGAGCCCGGCGCCCGGCGCGTCCATCATCGTGTCGGTGAGGTCCTTGACGAGCCGGCGCAACTCCTTGTCGAAATCCACCACCGGCTCCGCCGGGGTGCGCAGCACCGGGTCGCCGAACAGGCGGATCGGCTGAATGGCCAACAGAGGGCTCCGTTCACATCAGGTGACGTCAAGTTCCAGGGATCAGCCCAGTTTACGGCCCTCCGGCACCGAGCCCGAATGCCGAGCGCCGCCGCGCGCCCGGAACGCCGTGGCCGTGCGAGTGCCCCCGGACGACGGCGGACGCGATCTGGGCGGTGGTGGTGGATCAGGCGATCCGGGAGCGGGCCTTCATCGCGGTCTTGCGCGCCGACTTGGCGATGACCACGTCGGGGTGGTGGCGGCCCAGCATCTCCAGGACGGCCAGGGCGTCGGGGTGTTCGGTGCGGCCCATCTCGGGGACCAGCGTGCGCAGGTCCTCTCCCAGCATGTCGATCTGCCCGACCGACTCGCCCCCGGAGCCGATGTACAGCAGGGCGGCGAGCGTGTCCACCGCCACCCAGGCGCCGTCGCTCTCGCTCAGCGCGGGCGCCTCCAGGTCGCGGACACCCAGCCAGGCCGCGGCGTACCGCCACATCATCGGCTCGGACAGCGCCTCACGGACGGCAGGCTCGGCCTCGGGGCCCAGCTCCTCCAGGATCGTGCCGGCCGTGCCCCGCTGCGCGGCGTTCCCGGACGCCGCGATCTTGATGAGCTCGCGGGCGGCGTCCTCGGGGATCCGCCGCTCCAGCCACAGCGTGGCGACGCTCGACGACGCCTTTCCCTCCAACATCGCCTCGATCAGCTCCGCCGCGCCCAGCTCGGCGAACCCCGCCACCTCGTGCAGGGAGGGCGCGTCGTGCCCCTCCCTCAGCAGGTCGCGGCGCACCGCCCACACGCCGGGCGGCGTCAGCCGTACGACCTCGGCGACGGGCTCGATCAGTCCGCAGTACTCCAGTAAGCCGAGCGCGTCGGCCAGCTCGGCGGCGAGCGTCATCCGCAGGCGCCGCAACTCCGCCGGGCGGGCCTCGCAGCCGACCTCGTGCGCCTGCAGGATGCCCGAGGCCAGGGCGGCGACGGGCATGCCCGTCCGGACCGAGTAGATGGTCGCGAGGATCTCGGTCAGGTGCTCGTCGATCACGCTGGAGCCGGTCAAGCCCTCGTCGGTGCGGTCGAGCACGTCCATGACCACGCCGTCCCAGAACTCCAGCAGGTCGTGGACCGGTGGGCCGGGCCGGGCGCCGGCCTTCGTGATCTCGATGAGGCGGCCGTTCACCGCGACGATCCAGATGAGACGGAGCCGGCGGGCCTCCAGGCCCAGCTCGCGGACCGCGGCCGCCGCGTCCTTCTCGGTCAGCAGCCCGCCCTCGGTGACCTCGCGCACCCCGGTCCACCGCGCGAGCCGTACGGCGTCACGCACGAGCGGCACCAGGGGCACGGCACGCACCAGTTCCTCGTCGGGGGCGAGGTCGACCGGCGGGAAAGTGAGGGCGTCGCTGTCGGCCATTACAGCAACTTACTCCACATACGACGCCTGCTGTGCCGTTCGCCGCTTCCTCCTCAGGCGTCTCGCGAACGCACGCAGGCGGGCGCCGGTGCGCACCCGTGAACGTTTCGTCGATCTCCCCGGAGGAGCCGCCCCGCGCGGGTCAGCGGATGCTGCGCGAGCGGGCCTTGAACGCGGCCTTACGGGCCGCCTTGGCGGTGACCTTGTCGGGGAGCGTGTTGCCGAGCAGTTCGAGCACCTCGACCACGTCGGGGTGGTCCACCCGCCACATGTCCTCGATCAGGTGCGGCGGAGGCCCGGAGACCGCCATGTTCTCGGCGAAGCCGTCCGGGTCGATCTGGGCGGCGGGCAGCGCGAGGGCGAGCATGTCCACGCTGACCCAGAGCAGCTCGTCCTGCGTGAGCGCGGGCGCGGGCAGGCCCCGGGACGCCAGCCAGTGGATGGCGTGCGGCCGCAGCTCCGGATCGTCGAGGCAGCGGGTCACCGCGGGCTCCGCCCCGGCCGGGAGGCGGTCCACGATCGTGACGGCGATGCCGCGCATCTCGGCCGGCGCCCCCACCACCGCGGCGAGCAGCTCGGCCGCGGCCTGCTCGGGCGTGCGCTGGGCCAGCCACCGGTCGATGTCACCCTCGGCCACCTCGGCGGGCAGCCCGCTGGTGATGAGCCCCGAGACGAGGCCGCTCGCGTCGCCCTCGGCCAGGTCGGCCGCGATGGGCGGCTCCAGCCCGATCTCCAGGTAGAGCTCCCGTAGGCCCCACAGCCCGTGCGGGGTCAGCGCGACGCCGCCGCCCACGTGGTGGACCGTGCCCGTGTAGACGAGCCGTTCCAGCGCCTCGTCGACGCCCTCCACCCGCTCGGCCACGGCCAGCTCGCGGAGGTACTCGCCGACGCTGTCCGGCGGCACCGGCACCTGCAGCCGGTACAGCAGGTCGTGGACCGCGTAGACGGACTCGTCCACGACCTCGTTGCCGGTGATCTCGACGGGGGCCTCGATGAGGAACTCCACCGTCGCCGCCCACAGGTCGAGCAGGTCCTCCTCGTCGCGGGACTCCAGGGGGACGAATCCCTCCTCCAGGAGCACCGCCGTGCCGTCCAGCCGGGCCAGGCCGAGGTCGAGGGCCAGCCGCCAGGCCAGCCCGGGCCGGCCCAGGCAGAGCTCGCGCTCGACCTCCCGCGCGTCCTTGACCCGCAGCGCCTTCCTCACCGTGGCGGTCCTGCCGCCCTCGGACATCCACACCACGAGTTGGTGCGCGTCCCGCAGCAGCGGCACCTCGCGTACGGCACGGGCGATCTCGGACGGCGCGGCGAGCCGCACCGCCGGGAGCGGCGCGCAGCCCGGACAGTCGCAGGGGTCCTCGTCGAGGCCGTCGAGCTCATCGACCGCCCGCTGGACGGCGAGAGGGTCGGCCAGGTCGAGCGAGTCGGCGTCGATGGCGCTGAAGATGCTCTTGGCCATGCCGAACTTGCTCGTGTCGGCGAGGGCGGCGGGCATCTCGGGCGCGATCTCGTCGAGCGCGACCCGAATGCGCTCCGCCGTCTTCGCGCCGATCTCACCCGAGTCGACGAGGAACTCGACGAGGGTGCGCGCGGCGGCGACGGTCTCGCCCGCGCTTTCAGGCGGCGCGATGACCTTACGCGGATAGATCTCCAGCAGCAGCTCTTCGAACGTTCCCGGCCGGAAATCGCCGAGCTCGTTCACCTCCAGGTAGTCGCTGGCGTAGTCGCACAGCAAGCGCACCTCGTCGACGTCGACCTCGACGCCCTTCTCACGCCCCCACGCGCGCAGGTCGTCGACAGCGCGGTTCACCCATTCGATCGACACAGGGAGACGCTAACGGGTTACTGACAGCATCGCGAATCGGCGGCGAAGACGCAGGAAACCGCAGGTCCCGGAGGTGCACCGCACCGCCGGCCGGCCCGCGTCGCCGTCACACAGGGTCGAGCGGATCGACGCGCACCCGCACGAGGTCGGCCGCCTTGCGCGCCGAACGCACCCCGCTCGCTCCCTTGAGCGCCCGCGCCAGCGCCGCCCCCTGGGCGCGCGGCACCCGGATCATCGCCCGTTCCAGCTCGCTCTCCCGGTCGCCGCCGGATCGCGGCCCCTCGACCGGTACGGGACCGAGGACCTGGGCCCCGGCCGGAAGCTCCACCGAGGCGAGCATCTCCCGGACCGCCGACGGCGGCCCGGTCAGCGTGGCGACGCGGGTGACCGGAGGGAAGCCGAGCTCCGCGCGCTCCCCCAGCTCTCGCTCGGCGTGGGTGACCGGGTCCCATCGCACCAGCGCCTGTACGGCGGGGACCGACGAGTCGGCCAGCACCACCGCCTCGGCCCCCGGCCGCAGCAGCGCCGCCGCGTTCATCCAGCGGCGCAGGGCCTCCTCGGCGGCGCGCAGCTCGGGGCGGCCGAGCAGCGCCCAGCCGTCCAGCAGCACGGCGGCGGCGTATCCCCCGTCCGGTACGGGCTCGGCTCCGGGGGTGGCGACGACCAGGGCGGGCGCCGCGCCGATCGTGGCGAGGACCTCGTCCCGTCCGGACGTACGCACCGTGACGGAGGGGAAGGCGCGGCCGAGTTCCTCGGCGGTGCGCCGGGAGCCGGTGACGACGGCGCGCACCCGGCGCCCGCCGCACGCGCCGCAGCGCCAGTCGCCCGCGATCCGCCCGCACCAGCGGCAGTACGGCGCGGCGTGGCCGGAGCGGAGCGCCAGCGGCCCCGAGCACCCGGCGTGGCCGCACCGGGCCAGGGCGCGGCAGTTCTGGCAGGCGAGCACGGGCAGGTATCCCCTGCGCGGCACCTGGACCAGCACGGGACCGTGCTCCAGCCCCCGCCTGAGCGCCCGCCAGGCGAGGCTCGGCAGCCGGACGGCACGGGCCGCTTCATCCCTGGCCATCTCGGCGTCGTCGCCCGCCGGACGCACCCGCGGAGCCCGCGCCCGGACCTCCTCGCGCCGGCCCACCAGCGGCCTGGCCCACCCCGAGGCGATCAGCCGGGTGGCCTCCACCGTCCGCGCGTACCCGCCGATCAGCATGGCCGCGCCGGCGCGGTGGGCGCGCAGCGCGAGCACCTCGCGGGCGTGGGGGTAGGGCGCGTGCTGCTCATCGTGCAGATCGTCCCCGTCGTCCCAGATGACCGCGAGGCCGAGGTCGGCCACGGGGGCGAAGGCCGCGGCCTTGGTGCCGACGGCGACCGGCACCTCCCCCCGCAGCACCCTGAGCCAGCGGCGGTAGCGCTCCGCCGGGCCGAGATCGGCGGTGATCGCGACATGGGGAGTGTCCCCGAGCACGCGGTCCGCCAGCGCCACGTCCTTCCCGTCGGGCAGCACGACGACGGCGCCGCGCCCGCTCGCCAGGGTCGCCCGTACGGCCGCCGCGACGGCGTACGGCCAGGAGGGCCCGTCCCGATCGGTGCCCGGCAGGGCGGACCAGACGGCCCGGGGCGAGCGCCCGTCGGCGAGGGCGGCGAGGAAGGACTCCCCGGCGGGATAGGCACGCCAGTGGCCCGCGTCCACGTCCGACCGGCCCGTCCCTCCCCGGTCGGCACCACCCGGCCCTGCGCCCGCCGCAGGAGACCGGCCCGGCTTGGCGCCCTCCGTTTCCGACCGGCCCGTCCCACCACCGTCGGCGCCCCCCGGTGCGGCGCCCTGCGCGCTGGTCGCCGATTCCTGGGGTGGCCGGGGCTCGGCCTCGACCTTCGCATGCCGGGGCGGCACGGCCAGACGCAGGACGTCGGACATCGTCCCGGCGTAGCGGTCGGCGACGGCCCGGGCGAGGCCGGCGATCTCGGCCGTCAGCACGGGTTCGGGTGAGATCACCCGCTCCAGGAACGCGAGCCTGCCCTCGTGGTCGGTGTTCTCGGCCCGTTCGAGCAGGAAGCCGTCGGTGAGCTTCCCCGCGAAGCGCACCCGCACCCGGCAGCCCGGCACGGCGTCGGCGTCCATGGACGCCGGAACGAGGTAGTCGAACGGCCGGTCCAGGTGGGGCAGCGGCGTGTCGACCACGACCCGCGCCACCGGAGCCTGCGCGGCCGGCTCGGGAGCGCCCTTGGCCGGGCCCGGCTTCCTCCCGGTCGGCCCCGCGGCCCCGGCGATCCGCCGCGGCCCGCGCTCCGGCATCGCGAGCAGCGCCTCCTGGCCCTCGGGCGATGTCGGAACGGTCACTTTTCCTGTCCTACCAGATGCCGTCGGCCCCACCGCCGGGCCGTACGGAGGGGTTGGCCGCCGGGGCGGGGAGCGGCGTCGGCGGAACGCGAAACGGCACCCGCCGGAGACGACGGGTGCCGCTTGCTGGACGTGTCAGAGGCCGACGGCCTCGCGCAGGGCGTCGGCGCGGTCCGTGGACTCCCACGAGAAGCCCTCGCGGCCGAAGTGGCCGTACGCGGAGGTCTCGGAGTAGATCGGGCGCAGCAGGTCGAGGTCGCGGATGATGGCGGCCGGGCGCAGGTCGAAGACCTTGAGCACCGCCTCCTGGATCTGGGCGACCGGGACCTTCTCGGTGCCGAAGGTCTCGATGAACACGCCCACCGGCTGAGCCTTGCCGATCGCGTACGCCACCTGGACCTCGGCGCGGTCGGCGAGGCCGGCCGCGACGACGTTCTTGGCGACCCAGCGCATGGCGTAGGCGGCCGAGCGGTCGACCTTCGACGGGTCCTTGCCGGAGAAGGCGCCACCGCCGTGGCGGGCCATGCCGCCGTAGGTGTCGACGATGATCTTGCGGCCGGTCAGACCGGCGTCGCCCATCGGGCCGCCGATCTCGAAGCGGCCGGTCGGGTTGACGAGCAGCCGGTAGCCCTCGACCTCGATCTCGAGATCGGCAAGCACCGGCTCCACGACGTGCTCGCGGATGTCGGGTGTGAGCATCTCGCGCAGGTCGATCTCGGGGGCGTGCTGGGTCGACACGACGACCGTGTCGAGCCGCACCGGGCGGTCGCCGTCGTACTCGATGGTGACCTGGGTCTTGCCGTCCGGACGCAGGTAGGGGATGGTGCCGTTCTTGCGGACCTCGGACAGGCGGCGGGCCATCCGGTGCGCCAGCGTGATCGGCAGCGGCATCAGCTCGGGGGTCTCGCGGCAGGCGTAGCCGAACATGAGGCCCTGGTCGCCGGCGCCCTGGCGGTCGAGGTCGTCCACGCCCTCGCCCTCACGGTGCTCATAGGCGTCGTCGACGCCCTGCGCGATGTCGGGCGACTGCGCGCCGATGGACACCGACACACCGCAGGAGGCACCGTCGAAGCCCTTGTGGGAGGCGTCGTAGCCGATCTCCAGGATCTTGTCCCGGATCAGGGCGGGGATGTCGACGTAGGTCTCCGTCGTCACCTCGCCGGCGACGTGGACCTGGCCAGTGGTGATCAGCGTCTCGACGGCGACACGGCTCTTGGGGTCGTCCTTGAGCATGGCGTCGAGAATCGCGTCACTGATCTGGTCGGCGATCTTGTCCGGGTGGCCTTCGGTAACCGACTCGGAGGTGAACAGGCGACGGGACAACTCGTGGCTCCTCATGCAGCGGCTGCTGACGTCAACAATGCTCCGCTGAGTGTAGCCGCACCGGGTACGGCCCCGCGAAGCACCGTCGCCCTGGAAGATCCCAAAAGACCGACTTACCCAGCCTGGAAAGAGGAAAAGCGCCGGTCAGGCGAGTCGTGCGGCCACCAGATCCCACACCACGTCCGCGAGATCCTCCTTGGGCCCTCGCGGGATCTCGACCGGGTCGCCGCCCGCCACGAGGACCACGGCGGCGTTGTCGGGGGTGCCGAACGCGAGGTTCTCCCCCACCTGGTTGACCACGAGCAGGTCGCAGCCCTTGCGCTCGAGCTTGGCCCGGCCGTTGGCGAGCACGTCGTCGGTCTCGGCCGCGAAACCGACGATGACGCGCGGGGACGGCGCGCGCCCCTCGCGGCGGATCTCACCGAGCTCGGCCAGCACGTCCGGGTTCTTCACCAGGTGGATGGGGTCCGGCTCGGCCGCCGACTTCTTGATCTTCGTGTCGCTGTGCGTCGCCGGGCGGAAGTCCGCCACCGCGGCGGCCATGACCACGGCGTCGGCGTGCCCGGCGGCGGAGACGACCGCCTCGCGCAGTTCGGTGGCCGTCTCGACCCGCACCACCTTGGCCCCGGCCGGGTCGGGCAGCGCGACGTTGGCCGACACCAGCGTCACCTCCGCGCCGCGGGCCACGGCCGTACGGGCGAGGGCGTAGCCCTGCAGGCCCGACGAGCGGTTGCCGATGAAACGGACCGGGTCGATGGCCTCGCGGGTGCCCCCGGCGGAGATCACGACGTGCCGACCGGCGAGGTCCGCCGGGCGCCCGGCGAGGACGCGGCGGCAGACCTCGAAGATCTCGGCCGGGTCGGGCAGCCGCCCGGGGCCGCTGTCCGCCCCCGTGAGCCGTCCGACCGCCGGATCGATGACGATCGCGCCGCGCTCGCGCAACGTCGCCACGTTGGCCCGGGTGGCGGGGTGCTCCCACATCTCGGTGTGCATCGCGGGCGCGAACACCACCGGACAGCGGGCCGTCAGCAGGGTGTTGGTGAGGAGGTCGTTCGCCAGGCCGTGCGCGGCCCGGGCGAGCACGTCCGCGGTGGCGGGCGCCACGACGACGAGGTCGGCGTGCTGCCCGATCCGCACGTGCGGCACCTCGTGGACCGACTCCCACACCTCGGTGGTCACCGGGTTGCCCGACAGCGCGGCCCAGGTCGGCTCGCCGACGAAACGCAGCGCGTCACGGGTCGGGACGACCCGCACGTCGTGGCCGGACTCGGTGAACAGGCGGAGCAGTTCGCACGCCTTGTAGACCGCGATGCCGGCGCTGACCCCAAGGACCACCGATCTCACGTTGTGAAACCTCCCGCGCGCCTCCCGCGCGAGCGGGGCGGGCGCCTTGAGCGCCGTCAGCCCTCGATGGGCTCGGAGGTGAGCAGGCCGTCGCTGACCTCGCGCAGGGCGATGGACAGCGGCTTCTCCTGGGCGTGGGTCTCCACGAGGGGCCCGACGTACTCCAGCAGGCCCTCGCCGAGCTGGGAGTAGTAGGCGTTGATCTGGCGCGCCCGCTTCGCGCCCATGATGACAAGGCTGTACTTGCTGTCGACGATGTCGAGCAGCGAGTCGATCGACGGGTTGGTGATGCCTTCCGCATAGGTGCCGCTGGTTGCCACGTTGATGCTTCCCCTAGCTAGGTGGACGTCCGGTCGTCTCGGAGTCCTAAGCCTCCGCAGTACCGGCCAACAAGGCTATCAGGCGACCGCATACGCCCTGGACGGACGTGTTGACAAGAGTGAGGTCGAATTCCTTCTCGGCGGCCATCTCCACGCGCCCGGCGTCGAGGCGGCGCTCGATGACGTCGGGGGGTTCCGTGCCGCGCCCGCGCAGCCGCCGCTCCAGTTCCTCCCAGCTCGGCGGGGCCAGGAAGACGAGCAGCGCCTCGGGCATGCTCTCACGCACCTGCCGCGCGCCCTGGAGGTCGATCTCCAGCAGCGTCGGCACACCCGCGGCCAACCGTTCGAGTACGGGCGTGCGGGGCGTCCCGTACCGGTTGCCGGCGAACTCGGCCCACTCCAGGAGCTCTCCCGAGGCGATCATGCGATCGAACTCGGCGTCGTCGGCGAAGTAGTACTCCACGCCATGGGTCTCGCCAGGGCGGGGTTTCCTGGTTGTCACCGAGACCGACAGCCACACCTCGGGGTGCGACCGCCGGAGCTCGGCGACGACCGTGGACTTCCCGACGCCCGACGGACCGGAGAGGACCGTCAGGCGGCGGTGCGGAGGCATGGAGTCACCGGCACATGTCCCGGACCCGCTGGAAGCGGCTGCCTGGCGGGCCCGATCCTCGCCGGGCCAGGACGTATCGGTCACTCGATATCCCCCGTAAATCTTGCAGCGAAGCCGAGATCAGCTCTCGGCGCCGCCGAACTCCCGCTCCAGGGAAGCGCGCTGGTTGGCACCGAGACCCCGCACGCGGCGGGACTCGGCGATACCAAGGCGCTCCATGAGCTGCTTGGCGCGGACCTTGCCCACGCCAGGGAGCGACTCCAGCAGAGCCGAGACCTTCATCTTGCCGATGACGTCATCGGTCTGCCCATCCTTCAGCACCTCAGCCAGAGAAACCGCGCCGTGCTTGAGCCGGTTCTTGACCTCGGCACGCTCCTTGCGAGCCTTGGCAGCCTTCTCAAGTGCCGCCGCGCGCTGCTCGGGAGTCAGGGGAGGAAGAGCCACGCCGGGTCACCTCGAATTTCTGTCGATGTACTCGGACGGGAGGGGAAACTAGCTGGTCCATGCCCACTCCGGCAACGTCAAGCCAGGTTTCTCTCACCACAAAATTGAATCTATTACTTTGAGTACCTGGAAAATCACACTCTGTCGATGAAAACCGCCTCATCAGCCACGGAGGAGAGCCCTCCTCCGAACCGTCCGTGACGGGCCTCGTACGGGGCTCCGGGACCGGCCGGCGGCCGTACGCCGACGGGCCGCGGAACGCCGGGAAACGGCTCCACAGGGGGCCTTCCGGAGGCTCGCGGGCGGACATCCACGAACCGGGAGCCGCCCCAGAGGGCCCGTGCGGAGCCCCCCAGAAGGGCCCACGGGGCGGCATCGGCGAGGGGTGTGACGCGAGCGCGGGAAAGATCTGGGATGATCTTTGCCACAGAAACCGGCGACGGCCCCTCCGGACGCCGCCGGGGTCTCTCAGCGTGCGTGCGAAGCCGCGCCCGCTGAACGGGACACGTCCACCTTGCGGAGCGCCGCGGCGATCGTCGCGGCGGCGGCACCCGGGTCCGACGAGCCCGTGATGGGCCGGCCGATCACCAGAAGATCGGCCCCGTCGACGAGCGCGTCCTCCGGGGTCGCTACTCTTGCCTGATCCTGGGTGTCGGCGCCGGCGGGCCGCACACCCGGAGTGATCAACGTGATCCCGGGTCCGACCTCGGCACGCACCGCGGCGACCTCGCGGGGCGAGCAGACCAGGGCCTGGGCTCCCGCGCCCACGGCGAGAGCCGCCAGGCGGCGCACGGAGTCGTCGGGACGTCCCTCGAAGCCGATGGCGGCGAGATCGGCCTCCGAGAGCGACGTGAGGACCGTCACGGCGGCGATCTGGGTCTGCGGACCGGCCGCCTCGACGGCGGCCCGGATCATCGCGGACCCGCCCGACGCGTGCACGGTCAGGATGGACGGCTTGAGCCGCGCCACGGCGCGGGTCGCCCCGGCGACCGTGTTCGGGATGTCGTGCAGCTTGAGGTCGAGGAAGACCTGGACGCCGCTCGCCCCGCGCACGGAATCGATCACGTCGGGCCCGTAACGGAGGTAGAGTTCCAGCCCGACCTTCACCGTCGAGACGTGGGGCGTCACCAGACTCGCCCACCGGGCCGCGGTCTCCAGGTCGGGCGCGTCGAGGGCGACGGCGATGGGTGCGGGGGTCACAGGGAGCTCTCCTCCAGTTCGATGCGGTTCCGGGGACCTGCCCCGGCGGGTCGGTGCGCCAGCCCGACGGCATCGGCCAGGCGGTCGAAGCCGCGCGCCTGCAGGAGCTCTTCCAGCTCCCTCAGGATGCGCTGGCAGGCATAGGGGTCGTGGAACAGGGCGGTGCCCACGGCGACGGCGCAGGCGCCCGCCAGGACCAGCTCCAGGGCGTCCCTGCCCGTCATCACGCCGCCCATGCCGACGATGGGCACGCCCGGAAGCGCCGCGTGGACCTGCCAGACGCAGCGGACCGCGAGCGGCCTGATCGCCGGCCCGGACAGGCCGCCGGTGCCGGCGGCGAGCGACGGGCGCATGGTGTCGACGTCCACGCTCATACCCAGTGGGGTATTGATCATGGAAAGTGCGTCGGCCCCGCCGTCCACGCACAGGCGGGCCAGCGAGACGACGTCGGCCACGTCCGGCGCGAGCTTCGCGATCACCGGGACGTCGTAGCGCGTCGCGGCCCGCACGGACGCGACGACCTCCGCCGCGGCCGAGCCGTCCCGGGCGAAGACCCGGCCCCGGTCTTCGACGTTCGGGCAGGACAGGTTCACCTCGACGGCCGTGATCCCCGGGGCGTCGGCGAGCCGCCGGGCCAGGGCGGTGTACTCCGCCACGCTGCCGCCGCCGATGGAGACGATCGTGCGCGCTCCCCGCTGGGCCAGCCAGGACAGCTCCCGCTCCGCGAACACCTCCACGCCGGGCCCCTGGAGGCCCACGGCGCTCAGCATGCCCGACGGCGTCTCCGCCATCCTCGGCGTCGGACGCCCGGCTCTGGGGGCCATCGTGATCGAACGGGTCACGAACGCGCCGATCCGCGTCACGTCGAAGAACTGCGCCAGCTCCCGGCCGGTGCCGCCGCAGCCGGAGGCCGTCAGGACGGGGTTGGGCAGCTCCACGTGGCCCAGGTAGCTCCTCAGGTCAACGGCCATGCCGCTCCCCGTCCCGCCCCGGGACCGCAGCGCGTGAACCCGTCACACCCACGCCCCGCGCCGCCTCCGGGAGTGACACCGTCACGCCCACGTCCCGCGCCGCGGACGCGCCGCACGCGATGGGGCCCGGGACACTCTCACGCCTACCCATGCCGCCCTCCAGGAGCGCCCAGAGCGTCGAACGGGATCGTCCCGACGTCGTCGAAGCGGACCCGCTCGCCCAGGAACACCGGGCCGTCCGTGCAGGCCCGGACCATGCGCGTCACGCCGTCCTCGTCGATGACCGGGACGACGCACGTCATGCAGATGCCGACGCCGCACGCCATGGACTGCTCCACCGACACCTGCGCCGGGATGCCGAACTCGACGCACACCCGCGTCACACCGCGCAGCATCGCCATCGGCCCGCACGCGTAGACCACGTCCGCCCGCGCGTCCGCGATCACGCCCGCGAGCACGTCGGTCACCTCCCCGCGCATTCCCAGCGAGCCGTCCTCGGTCGTCAGCGTCGTCGTCTCGCCCATCCGGCGGGCGCGCAACGCGCCGAACACCCGGTCGGCGCTGGAGGCGCCCAGCACGAAGTCGACCCGGCACCCCCGGCGCTGCAGGACGTCCGCCAGCACGAAGAGAGACGCGGAGCCGTACTCGCCGCCGACCAGCACGCACGTGCACGGATCGCGCGGCAACGGGAACGGACGCCCGAGCGGGCCGACCAGGTCCAGCGTGTCCCGCGCCCTGCGGTCCGCCAGCCACGCCGTCCCCGGACCGCGCACGCTGAAGACGAACTCCACCGTGCCGCCGTAGTCCGGTTTCACGTCGTGGATCGCGAACGCCCGCCGCGTCAACATCGACGTGTACGGCCCGCCCACGCCGACGGTGACGAAGTGGCCCGGCCGGAACCGGTCGGCGACGGCCGGCGCCACGACGGTCAGCGCATGGTAGGCCTCCACCCGCCGAGTCGTCAGCACCGTTCCCGTCACCTGCACCGGGGAACCGGCCACTCCCTCACCTCCGCCGTGGCACGGGCCCGCCGTCCCGCGACACTCAGTCCCACAGCCACATGCCGACGGCCGGCCTCGCTCCACGCGGCGCCGGGAGCGCCTCCCCGGCACCGTACCCGCGGGCCACTCCGTTCGCTCAGTCCCTCAGCCTCGCACGCATGGTCGGCCTCGCTCCCTCGCTCACTCCGCGGACCCCGCGTCGTGCAGGAGGCGCGCCTCCTGCATCGCCCTCGCGGCCCACTCCGTTCGCTCAGTCCCTCAGCCTCGCACTCATGGTCGGCCTCGCTCCCTCGCTCACTCCGCGGACCGCTCGTGCCTCGCGGGCCACTCCGTTCGCTCAGTCCCTCAGCCTCCTGGCATGCTCCTGGAGCGACCGTACGCCCACGTCGCCGCGGACGATGTGCTGGATGCCCTGAACGGCGGCGGCGAGTCCCTGAACGGTGGTGATGCAGGCGATGCCGCGCAGGACGGCGGCGGTGCGGATCTCATACCCGTCCAGCCGCGGCCCGGACTGCCCCGGGCTCCCATACGGCGAGTTCACGATCAGATCCACCTCCCCGTCCAGAATCCGCCGCACGATCGTCGGCTCACCATCGGGACCGGTCCCGTCACTGTGCTTGCGCACGATCTTGGCACGGACACCGTTACGGCGCAGCACCTCCGCCGTCCCCTCGGTCGCCAGGATCTCAAACCCCAGGTCCGCCAGCGCCTTGACCGGGAAGATCACCGACCGCTTGTCCTTGTTCGCCACCGACACGAAGGCCCGGCCCTTGGTCGGCAGATCCCCGTACGCGGCGGCCTGGGACTTGGCGTAGGCGGTGCCGAAGAACTCGTCGATGCCCATCACCTCACCGGTCGAGCGCATCTCCGGCCCCAGCACCGTGTCCACACCCCGGAAGCGGTTGAACGGCAGCACCGCCTCCTTCACCGCGATCGGCGCGTCCAGCGGCAGGGTCCCCCCATCACCGGAGGCGGGCAGCATCCCCTCGGCGCGCAGCTCGGCGATGGTGGCGCCGAGCATGACCCGGGCGGCGGCCTTGGCCAGCGGCACCGCGGTCGCCTTGGACACGAACGGCACCGTCCGGCTGGCGCGCGGGTTGGCCTCCAGCACGTACAGGACCCCGGCGGCCATCGCGTACTGCACGTTCAGCAGCCCGCGCACGCCCACCCCGCGGGCGATCCCCTCGGTTGCGGCGCGGATCCGCTTGATGTCGAACCCGCCCAGCGTGATCGGCGGCAGCGCGCAGGCCGAGTCGCCGGAGTGGATGCCGGCCTCCTCGATGTGCTCCATCACGCCGCCCAGATACAGCTCCTCGCCGTCGAACAGGGCGTCCACGTCGATCTCGATCGCGTCGTCGAGGAACTTGTCGATCAGCACCGGGTTGTCCGACGCCTGGACGGCGCTGGCCATGTAGGAGGCCAGGGTGTCGTCGTCGTAGACGATCGCCATCCCCGCCCCGCCCAGCACGTACGACGGCCGGACCAGGACCGGGTAGCCGATCTCGGCGGCGATCGACTGCGCCTCCGCGACACTCAGCGCGGTGCCGTGCTTGGGAGCCGGCAGGTTCGCCTCGGCGAGCACACGGCCGAACGCGCCGCGCTCCTCCGCGAGGTGGATCGACTCCGGCGACGTGCCGACCACCGGCACCCCGGCGTCCTTGAGCGCCTGGGCCAGGCCGAGCGGCGTCTGACCGCCGAGCTGGACGATGACCCCGGCGACCGGGCCGCTCTCCTGCTCCGCGTGCACGACCTCCAGCACGTCCTCGAGCGTCAGCGGCTCGAAGTACAGGCGGTCGGACGTGTCGTAGTCGGTCGAGACGGTCTCGGGGTTGCAGTTGACCATCACCGTCTCGTAACCGGCCTTGGCCAGCTCGAACGAGGCGTGGACGCACGCGTAGTCGAACTCGATGCCCTGCCCGATCCGGTTCGGCCCGCTGCCCAGGATGATCACCTTGGGCCGGTCCCCGGCCGGGACCTCGGTCTCCTCGTCGTAGGTGGAGTAGAGGTAGGGCGTCTTGGCGGCGAACTCGGCGGCGCAGGTGTCCACGGTGTTGTAGACGGGACGCACGCCGGACTCGTGACGCGCCTCGCGTACGCGCGACTCGGCGACCCCGAGGATCTCGGCGATCTGCGCGTCGCTGAAGCCGTACCGCTTGGCGGTCATCAGGGTCGGCCGGTCCAGCCCGGTGATCGAGCGGGCCGTCTCGTCGATGCCGTACAGCTGGTCGAGGAACCACGGGTCGACCTTGGTCGCCTCGAACAGCTCCTCCAGGGTGGCGCCGGCGCGGATGGCCTGCTGCATCGTGCGCAGCCTGCCGTCGTGCGGCGTCCGGCACGCCTCCAGCAGCTCCCGCAGGTCGCCCGGCTCGCCGACCCAGGAGAACGACGAGCCCTTCTTCTCCAGCGACCGCAGCGCCTTCTGCAGCGCCTCGGGGAAGGAGCGGCCGATGGCCATGGCCTCGCCGACCGACTTCATGTGCGTGGTCAGCGTCTGGTCCGCGCCCGCGAACTTCTCGAACGCGAAGCGCGGCACCTTCACCACGACATAGTCGAGCGACGGCTCGAACGACGCCGGGGTCTCACGGGTGATGTCGTTGGGGATCTCGTCCAGCGTGTAGCCGATCGCGAGCTTGGCCGCGATCTTCGCGATCGGGAACCCGGTCGCCTTCGACGCCAAAGCAGACGAGCGCGACACTCGCGGGTTCATCTCGATCACGATCATCCGGCCCGTGTCCGGGTTGACCGCGAACTGGATGTTGCAGCCGCCGGTGTCCACCCCGACCTCGCGGATCACCGCGATCGCCACGTCCCGCATGTTCTGGTACTCGCGGTCGGTCAGCGTCATCGCCGGCGCCACGGTCACGCTGTCACCGGTGTGCACGCCCATCGGGTCGATGTTCTCGATGGAGCACACGATCACCACGTTGTCCGCGCGGTCGCGCATGACCTCCAGCTCGTACTCCTTCCAGCCGAGGATGGACTCCTCCAGGAGCACCTCGGTGGTCGGAGAGGCGTCCAGACCGGCGCCGGCGATCCGCAGCAGGTCGGCCTCGTCGTAGGCGAACCCCGATCCGGCCCCGCCCATGGTGAACGAGGGCCGCACCACCAGCGGATAGCCCAGCTCGTCGACGGCGGCCAGGCAGTCCTCGATCGAGTGGCAGATGACGCTGCGGGCGGACTCGGCGTTCAGGCCGCGCTCGGCGGCGACCTTGGCGACGATCTCCTTGAACCGCTCCCGGTTCTCCCCGGCCTGGATCGCGTCGAAGTTCGCGCCGATCAGCTCCACCCCGTACCGGTCCAGGACGCCGGCCTCGTGCAGGGCCACCGCGGTGTTGAGCGCGGTCTGCCCGCCCAGGGTGGGCAGCAGCGCGTCCGGCCGCTCCTTGGCGATGATCTTCTCGACGATGTCCGGAGTGATCGGCTCGACGTAGGTGGCGTCGGCGAACTCGGGGTCGGTCATGATCGTGGCGGGGTTGCTGTTGACCAGGATGACCCGGAACCCCTCCGCCCGCAGCACGCGGCAGGCCTGGGTGCCGGAGTAGTCGAACTCGCACGCCTGCCCGATCACGATCGGCCCCGAGCCGATCACCATGATCGACCTGATGTCCGTGCGCTTAGGCACCCTTCTCCCCCGTTTCGCTCGTCGTCTCCGGCCGGCCGCCGTTCGCCCGCCCCATCAGCTCGCAGAACTCGTCGAAGAGGTATGCGGCGTCGTGCGGCCCGGCCGCGGCCTCCGGGTGGTACTGCACGCTGAAGCCCGGGTAGTCGAGCAGCCGCAGCCCCTCCACGCAGCCGTCGTTCAAGTTCACGTGGCTCACCTCGGCCCGCCCGTACGGCGTGTCGAACGGCCCGTCGAGCGGGGCCTGGACGGCGAAGCCGTGGTTGTGCGCCGAGATCTCCACCTTGCCGGTCCTGCGGTCCTGGACCGGCTGGTTGACGCCCCGGTGGCCGTACCGGAGCTTGTAGGTGCCCAGCCCCAGCGCGCGGCCGAGGATCTGGTTGCCGAAGCAGATGCCGAAGAACGGCCGGCCCGCGTCCAGCACGCCGCGCAGCGCCTCGACGGCGAAGTCGGCGGTGGCCGGGTCGCCGGGGCCGTTGGAGAAGAACACGCCGTCCGGCTCGATCGCGAGGATGTCCGCCGCGGTCGCGGTCGCGGGCAGCACGTGCACCTCACAGCCCCGCTCGGCCATCCGCTCCGGCGTCATCGCCTTGATCCCCAGGTCGACCGCCGCGACCGTGAACCGCTTCTCGCCCACGGCCTTCACCACGTACGGCTCGGCCGTGGAGACCTCGCGGGCCAGGTCGGCGCCCTCCATACCGGGCGAACGCCGTACCCGCTCCACCAGCTCGTCGATGTCGACTCGCGCCGGGTCCGCGCCGGTGCCGGCCAGCGCCGCGCCGGAGAACACCCCGGCCCGCATCGCGCCGCGCTCGCGCAGGTGACGGGTCAACGCCCGCGTCCCCGCCATGGCGATCCCCACCACGCCCTGATCACGCAGGTACTCGTCCAGGCTCTTGGTGGACCGCCAGTTCGACCGGACCCGCGAGGGCTCGCGCACCACGTAGCCCGACACCCAGATCCGGCCCGACTCCGGGTCCTCCTCGTTCACGCCGGTGTTGCCGATGTGCGGCGCGGTCATCGCCACGATCTGCCGGTGGTACGACGGGTCGGTCAGCGTCTCCTGGTACCCGGTCATCCCGGTGTTGAAGACCATCTCGCCGAACGTCTCGCCGACGGCTCCGAAGGCCGTCCCCTCGAAGACCCTGCCGTCCTCCAGCACGAGCAGTGCCGTGTTCACGGTCTCGCTCTCCTCACTCATCGTCACACCAGCTTCCCTTCGAGAACGGTCGGGCGGCCGCGCAGCAACGTGGCCACGACCCGGCCAGGAAGCGTCATCCCCTCGTACGGCGTGTTGCGGCTCTTTGACGCCATCGCCGCCGGATCCACCGCCGTACGGACCGAGGGGTCGCAAAGCGTGATGTTGGCGGCCGCGCCGGCCTCCAGCGGGCTGCCGTGGCCGCTCAGCCTGCCGATCCTGGCCGGCCGGTACGACATGCGGTCGGCGACGCCGGCCCAGTCGAGCAGGCCGGTCTCGACCATGGCCTCCTGGACCACGGACAGGGCCGTCTCCAGCCCGATCATGCCCATGGCGGCCGCGGCCCACTCGGTCTCCTTGTCCTCGACCGGGTGCGGGGCGTGGTCGGTGGCGACGCAGTCGATCGTCCCGTCCGCGAGCGCCTCGCGCAGCGCGAGGACGTCCTCGTTCGTGCGCAGCGGCGGGTTCACCTTGTAGATCGGGTTGTACGGCCCCACCGGGGAACGCTCCACGCACGCGTCGGTGAGCAGCAGGTGGTGCGGGGTCACCTCGGCGGTGACGTCCCAGCCCTTCGACTTGGCCCAGCGGATGATCTCGACCGATCCCGCGGTGGAGACGTGGCACACGTGCAGCCGGGAGCCGACGTGCGCGGCCAGCAGGCAGTCGCGGGCGATGATCGCCTCTTCGGCGACGGCCGGCCACCCGGTCAGGCCGAGCCTGCCGGAGATCTCGCCCTCGTTGACCTGGGCGCCCTCGGTCAGCCGCGGCTCCTGGGCGTGCTGGGCGACGACGCCGTCGAACGCCTTGACGTACTCGAGCGCCCGGCGCATCAGGACGGCGTCGGAGACGCACTTTCCGTCGTCGGAGAAGACCCGGACCCGGGCGGCGGAGTCGGCCATGGCGCCCAGTTCGGCGAGCTGCCTGCCCTCCAGGCCCGACGTCACGGCGCCGACCGGCTGGACGTCGCAGTGGCCGTACTCCTGGCCGAGCCGCCAGACCTGCTCGACGACGCCCGCGGTGTCGGCGACCGGCGAGGTGTTGGCCATGGCGTGGACGGCGGTGAACCCGCCGCGCGCGGCGGCCTGGGTGCCCGTCTGGACAGTCTCGGCGTCCTCACGGCCGGGCTCGCGCAGGTGCGTGTGCAGGTCGACCAGGCCGGGCAGCGCGACCAGGCCGGTCGCGTCGATCGTCTCGGCCTTGCCCGACTTGCCGGCGGCCGCGCCGACCTCGGCGATGACGCCGTCCCTGATGAGGATGTCGCACGGGTCCCCACCGAGGACGCGGGCGTTCTTGATCAGAATGGTGGTCACAGGTCTCCCCCGATCGCGGGCTCGGACCCGCTCAGCAGCAGATAGAGAACGGCCATGCGGACGGTCACGCCGTTCGCCACCTGCTCCACGATCGTCGAGCGGGGCGAGTCGGCGACCTCGGCGGAGATCTCCATGCCGCGGTTCATCGGGCCGGGGTGCATGACGATGGCGTCGTCGTGCAGGCGGGCGAAGCGTTCGCGGTCCAGCCCGTAGCGGCGGCTGTACTCCCGGGCGGACGGGAAGTAGGCGGCGTTCATCCGCTCGAGCTGCACCCGGAGCATCATGACGACGTCGGACTTCGGCAGCACCGCGTCCAGGTCGTAGGAGACCTGGCAGGGCCAGGTGTCCACGGCCACGGGCAGCAGGGTCGGCGGGGCGACCAGGGTCACCTCGGCGCCGAGCGCGTGCAGCAGCAGGACGTTCGACCGGGCGACCCGGCTGTGCAGGACGTCGCCCACGATGGCGACCTTGAGCCCTTCGACGCGGCCCATCCTGCGCCGCATGCTGAACGCGTCGAGAAGCGCCTGCGTGGGGTGCTCATGGGTGCCGTCGCCGGCGTTGACCACGCTGCCGCGCACCCAGTTGGCGAGGCGGTGCGGGGCGCCGGAGGCGGCGTGCCTGATGACGACCGCGTCCGCGCCCATGGCCTCGAGGGTCAGCGCGGTGTCCTTGAGCGACTCGCCCTTCGACACGCTCGACCCCTTGGCCGAGAAGTTGATGACGTCGGCGGACAGGCGCTTGGCCGCGGCCTCGAACGAGATGCGGGTCCGGGTGGAGTCCTCGTAGAAGAGGTTGACCACCGTGCGGCCCCGCAGCGTCGGCAGCTTCTTGATGGAGCGCTCGGAGACCCGGGCCAGCTCCTCGGCCGTGTCCAGGACGAGCAGGGCGTCGTCGCGGGTCAGGTCCCCCGCGGAGATCAGATGCCGCTTCATCGTGCTCACCGCTCCCCGTTCGTCTCGCCGGCGTCGGGCCGGTCGTCTCCCTTGATGAGCAGTACGGCGTCGCGTCCGTCGATCTCCTCGAGGTAGACCTTCACCTTCTCGCTCTTGGAGGTCGGCAGGTTCTTGCCGACGTAGTCGGCTCGGATGGGCAGTTCGCGGTGGCCCCGGTCGACCAGGGTGGCGAGCTGGACGGCCCGCGGGCGGCCCACGTCGTTGAGCGCGTCGAGCGCCGCGCGGACGGTCCGGCCGGAGAAGAGCACGTCGTCGACGAGGACGACCGTCCTGCCGTCCACGCCCTCGGCGGGAAGGTCCGTACGACCGAGGGGGCGCGCGGGACGCAGCCGGAGGTCGTCGCGGTACATCGTGATGTCGATGGTGCCGACGGGCACCTTCACACCTTCGAACTGGGAGATGCGCTCCGCGATCCGGAACGCGAGCGTCGCGCCGCGGGTCGGGATGCCGAGCAGCACGACCTTCTCCGCACCCTTGGTGCGTTCGAGGATCTCGTGCGCGATTCGGGTCAACGCCCGGTGGATGTCGGGGCCCTCAAGGACCGCTCGGGCCTGATTTCGGGCATCGGACATGGAGATATCACCACCTTTCCCGCCTCACAGGACGGGGCTTAAAGGGTGTCTGGCGGCCCCAGGCTACCAGTCCGCTTCCGACGCGCCCGACGGGGTCACCCCCTCCTGCCAGCGGCGATGGCGGCGAAGAGGCCCGCCGTTCGCTCTGGGCGTCACTCCCCCGAAACCCGAGGCAGTCTCGGATGGGGGGATTGAGGGGAGAACACTGTTTGGCGCTCTTTTTTCCAATCAGCTTGACCTTTGCGAGTGGCGGCTTTACCGTCACTGTGCGTAACCGCAACACATGACCTTCCTGGGTAAAACCCGACGCAGCGGTCACCGAAGGTGCCTGTCTCAGGCGCCCGCCCCGGTGTTCTGTGCATACGGGTCAAGGAAGGAGAATCAAGTTGAGAACAGACATAGAGAGCCGGGGGCCACACGATGCCGTCTGACTACGCCAAGTCGCTCGGCGCGCGACTGCGCGCGATCCGCACCCAGCAGGGGCTCTCCCTGCACGGGGTAGAAGAGAAGTCCCGTGGCCGGTGGAAGGCCGTCGTGGTCGGCTCCTATGAGCGCGGCGACCGCGCGGTGACCGTGCAGAAGCTGGCCGAGCTTGCCGAATTCTACGGTGTTCCGGTGTCTGAGCTGCTTCCCGGAGGTGCCGCTCCCAGCCCGCTGGCACCCGCGCCGAAGCTTGTCATCGACCTGGAGCGGCTCTCGCAGCTTCCGAAGGACAAGGCGGGCCCGCTCGCCAGGTACGCCGCGACCATCCAGAGCCAGCGTGGTGACTACAACGGCAAGGTGCTGTCGATCCGCCAGGAGGACCTGCGCTCGCTTGCGGTCATCTATGACAAGTCGCCGGTGGAGCTGACCGAGGAGTTCATCAGCTGGGGCGTGCTGGACGCGGAGGCCCGCCGGGCCGTGGAGTCCTTCTGACCGGCGACGCCGTCGTCCCGTTCTGAACACGCGCGATCGTTACGGGGCCCCGAGCCGCCCGGTCCGGCCGCTCGGGGCCCTGACCATGAGAGAACCGACGCCGTCATAAGAGGCACGCCGTTCTGACCGTTCCGGGCTCACGCCCGACAGCGGCCGCTCATCCCGCCATGGGCAGGGCCGACTGACCCGGCACCCCGAGAAGAGCCTCGATCTCGCCGACGAACCTGTCCGCCTCGGCGACGAGCTCCTCGGCGTCGCGCTGACTGACCACGCGGGTCATCCCCGCCTCCGCCGCCGCGCGCTTGGTGGCGCTCACCGCGAAGAACGCGGCCCAATCCGCCAGCTTGGGCTCGGCCTCGGGCAGCAGCTCCCATGCGCTGCGCAGCCGACGCCGCCGGCCGTCCATGGGACGGGGACGAGCGGCCAGCACGGCCGCCGCCGCCTTGAGCGCCGCGAGATGGGCCGACACGTACCTGTCCGCCGGCGTGGAGCCGCCGAGAGCGTCCGCCAGGCAGGCACGGGCGTCCGCGAGATGCGCCAGAACGGCCTGGGGGATTTTGGGCCCGCTCCTGCGGTCATCGACCTGTCCAGTCACGCCCGCCTCCTTGAGTCGTGGCTTCCGGCGCTGCTCGCCGGTGAGATCACCCTTGCAGACGGCACCGACAATCTGTCACGGCGGCCGGACGAGGAGCTTCCCCTCTCCCCGTCCGGCCAACGCCGTGGACCGCACCGCGCTCGTCTCCGCCGACGACGAAGGCACGGCATCCAACGGGGTGAGTGCGAGCCGCGAGTCCCGCACTCACCGCCTCGAACATAAATTCGACCAGGTTCACTGTCAAGCATCATGGCGAACATGGGTTCGATTGATCATGCGGTCGCGGAACGATCGCTGACCACCGGAAACGCGGAAAGCCCTACCGGCAAGGGGTTTCGAGAGCGGGCGATCGTCGTCAGTGCGACCGGAGCACTCTTCGAAGATTGAAGCCCGGCGCGGCTTCCCGGGCAGCGCGCGATCCGGAGCATGACGCGGGCCCGGAGCGAAACGCCCCGGGCCCGGTGATCGGCCTGGACGAGCAGGACCGCGCGTCAGCGGACGAACTTCCCCCGCACGTGGACGGGAACGCCGGTCCCGAGCATTCCGGGCAGGATCTCGGCCACGTTCATCGGCAACCGCACGCACCCGTGGGACGCGGGGTAGAGCGGCACGGACAGCGCGCCGTGGAGGGCGATGCCGCCGTTGAAGAAGATCGGGTTGTAAAGCTGCCCCAGGTAGGACCGGTGCCAGCCGCTTCGGCGCCAGGTCGTCTTGTAGTCGCCCGTCGGCGTCCTGGCGCTCCCGGTGAACTTCGTCCGCTTGCCGTTCCACATGGCGTACTCCGTGTACGGGATCCCGCTTCCGGAGGAGACGTGCGAGATGAGCTTCACCTCACCGCCGGAGTACAGCACCATGATCTGCTGGGTGAGGTTGACCTCGACCCGGTCCGGCTTGCCGCGCGGCACCAGGACCTTGGGCGCCTTGGGGTTCTCCAGCGCACGCCAGGTGCGGCTCGCCACCGTGCTCGTCGGCGCGATGCCCTGGACCTTCTGGAACGCCCACACCGCCATCTGGGTGGTCCCGCCGTACTTGCCGTCGAGCGGGCCGGGCACGTAGCCGAGTTCCTTCAGCCGCGCCTGCAACGCCTTGACCTCGGTTCCCTTGGAGCCGGGCTTGAGCGTACGGCCGGGCGCGGTGAACGGCGCGAACCCCGCGGAGGCCGCGCTCACCCCGGCGCCGGTCGTCGCCGCGACCGGCGTCACGCGCGTGGGCTCCATGCGGATCGGCGCGGTGGCTGCGGCCGGCCGCAGCCGTGTGGCGTCCGTTCTCGCCTCTCCTGCTCCAGCCATGCCGCAGCCCGCGACCGTCACGGCCCCCACCGCGACGAGCGTCGCGGCGGCAGTCCACCGTCGAGCCCCCATTCGGACCAACCCTTTCAGTTGTCTCCCAGTGTTGGATCAATGGACATTAACCCACGGAACCGATAATCCCGTGTAGTCACCATGGGGCCGTAATGCGTGGCCCATGGCCTGTCCACCTGATTAGAGTTGCCTGATGCTCGAAAAGTTGCATCCGAACGTCGCCCGCGTGACAGAGGTCCTGCGTTCCCACGACGTCGAGGGCGATGTCGTGGTTTTTCCCGAATCCGTGCCGACCGCCGCGGCCGCCGCCGAGCGACTCGGCTGCGAGGTGGGGGCGATCGCCAACAGCCTGATCTTCGACGCGGACGGTGAGCCGCTCCTGGTCCTCACCAGCGGCGCGCACCGGGTGAACACGGAGCTGATCGCGGGACTTGTGGGCGCCGCCAAGGTACGGCGTGCCTCGCCGGAGTTCGTACGCCTTCACACCGGGCAGGCGATCGGAGGCGTGGCGCCGGTGGGCCATCCGGCCCCCGTACGCACGCTGGTGGACACCTGGCTGGGCAAGCACGAGGTCGTCTGGGCCGCGGCCGGCCACCCGCACACGGTCTTCCCCACCTCGTTCGACGAGCTGATAAGGATCACCGGCGGCACCGCGGCCGAGGTGGAGTGACGCGCTCCCCGGTCTGAACCCGGAGCACCGCGGACGACGCCGACAGCGGCCACTCCCCTGACCGCGCCCCCGCATTCCGGGTATTCCGCTCTTCCACCGGAGAGAGCAGACCCACCGCGGGCGATCCACGCGCCGCCGTACGCCGGGAACGCCCGCCGTGGGCGCCGCCGCCACGCGGCCCATCAGCGGAGTTCTCGCCGGGCGGCGGCGCGGGAAACGGCTTTGCTAATGTGCGGAAATCGGCGTCCTTCCGCGGCTGAAAGCCGGGGGAAACAGCGCCCGGCCTTCCCGCCGAGGTCGGCGCGCGGTTCGCAGAAAGGCGGTCCGAATCGCGGCGGTCCCGATTCCTTCCGGCGCGGACACGGTGCTCCCCGCCGGGTTCCCGACCAGAAAGCAGACGTGCATTGGCCATCGCGGAATCCCCTGAGCCCCTTGGACCGGACAGGTACGGCGGCGAGGGCGCTCCCCTCGCCCGGAGGGGCGGGGCCTGCGCCCGGGATGCGCGATGATCGAGCTGCGGCGGATCGGTCCCGACGAGTTCGTCGGGGTGCTCGACACGGTCCTCGCCATCTATACGGCCGCCATGCGACCGCCCCCCGACCAGCTCTCCGGCCGTCTCGGCATCATGCGCAATCACGCGACATATCCAGATTTCGTCTGCGTTGTCGCGGAAACTCCGGAAATCATTGGCTTTGCTTATGGATTTCACGGGATGCCGGGGCAATGGTGGCACGACATCGTGGCGAGATCCCTGACAGACCAGTCCGGCGGCGCGGCCACCGAGGAGTGGTTCGGCGACGCGCTGGAAATCGCGGAGATCCACGTCCTCCCCGGCCACCAGGGCAGGGGCATCGGCCGCCGGCTGATCCACACCATCTGCGAGGGCCGGCCGGAGCGTACGGCCGTGCTCTCGACGCACGACGCCCCGACCGTGGCGCGGCGGCTCTATCGGGACATCGGCTTCGTCGACCTCATGACGGAGTTCGCCTTTCCCGGCAGCCGCGAGAGCTACGCGATCGCCGGGACCCGGCTCCCCCTCACGCCGAGGAACCGGGCCTGACCGAAAGTCCCGCACTCCGCGTACTGGCCGCACACCACGAGAGCGCCCGGCTGCCGGGAGACGGCCACCCCGGCCCAGGCCGACTGCGGCCGGCGGCGAGAAAGCCGGGAGCGACTCAGGCGGTGAGCGCGGTGGGGCTCGCGGCGAGCGCCTGGAAGACCTCGCGGGTCGCGCTCGACCTGTTGAAGGTGATGAAGTGGATGCCCGGCGCGCCCTCGTCCAGCAGCGTCTGGCACATCTCCGCCGCGTGCTCGACGCCGAGGCGGCGTACCGCCGCCGGGTCGTGCGCGACCTTCTCGAACCGGGCCGCCACCTCCGGCGGGAACGGGGCGCCCGACAACTGCTCGGAACGGGCGATCGTGCTCATCTGGGTCACCGGCATGACGCCCGGGATGATCGGCGTGTCGCAGCCCTTGGCGGCCACCCGGTCCCGCAGGCGCAGGTAGTCCTCCGCGCGGAAGAACATCTGCGTGATCGCGTAGTCGGCTCCGGCCCGGCACTTGCGCACGAAGTACTCGGTGTCCGACTCGACCGTGGCGGACCGGGGGTGCTTGTACGGGAAGGCCGCCACGCCCACGCAGAAGTCGCCGGACTGGCGGATCAGCCGGACCAGCTCCTCGGCGTACGTCACGCCCTCGGGGTGCTTGACCCACTCGTCCAGCGGGTTGCCGCCGGGCGGGTCGCCGCGTACGGCCAGGATGTTGCGCACGCCCGCGTCGGCGAACCTGCCGATCAGGTGGCGTAGCTCCTTGAGGGAGTGGTCGACCGCGGTGAAGTGCGCGACCGGGGTCAGCGTGGTCTCGTGGGCGAGGCGCTCGACGATCTCGACCGTGCGGTCGCGCGTGCTGCCGCCGGCGCCGTACGTCACGGACACGAAGGTGGGCCGCAGCGCCTCCAGCTCACGGATCGCGCGCCACAGCTGCCGCTCCCCCTCGTCGTTCTTCGGCGGGAAGAACTCGAACGAGAACGACCGCTCCCCCTTCGCGAGCAGCTCGCGGATCGTGGGAACGCGGTCCGGAAGTCGTGACGGGAGACCCAAAGCCATGGTGACCAGGCTACCGTCCTGGCCTCCGCCGACAGCGGGGCCTCTCACCATACGGACGAAACGCGGTCGCTTTGTTACCTGTGACCACTTAAGTCTCCCCACGTCTCCACTGTTCCATCTATGCCGGTTACGCTCAGAGTCATGACGACGTCCGCCGCCCCGCTCGACCTTGTACGTTTCGAAGTGGATCGATCGCTACGAAGGTTCCTCGACGAGCAGCGTCCGTTCTTCGACGACCCCCAGTTCGCCGTGCTGCTGTCCGCCGTGGACGACTTCATCGCGGGGGGCAAGAGACTGCGTCCGGCCTTCTGCCACTGGGGGTGGCGGGCGGCCGGCGGCGGTGACGACCCGGCGGTATACCGTGCCGCCGCCTCGCTCGAACTCCTGCAGGCGAGCGCGCTCATCCACGACGACGTGATGGACGCGAGCGACCTGCGGCGCGGCATGCCCGCGGCGCACCGCCGCTTCGAGCGGCTGCACGCCGAGTCGGGGTGGCACGGGTCGGCGGAGCAGTTCGGTGAGGGCGCGGCGGTGCTGCTCGGCAACCTCCTCCTCGTCTGGGCGGGACAGATGTGGCGGACCAGCGGCGTGTCCGACGAGGCACTGGCCGCCGCGCAGCCGGTCTACGACCACATGCGCACCGAGCTGATGTTCGGGCAGTACCTCGACCTGCTCGAGCAGGCCAAGGGCGAGAGCACCTTCGAGAGCGCCCTGCGCGTGGCCCTGTACAAGAGCGGCAAATATTCGGTGGAGCAGCCGCTGCGGCTCGGCCTCGTCCTCGCCGCGCGCGGCGTGACCCCGTGGATCGACCGGCTCTGCGTCGAGTACGGCCAGAAGGTCGGCATCGCGTTCCAGCTTCGCGACGACGTCCTCGGGGTCTTCGGCGACCCCGCCGAGACGGGCAAGCCCGCGGGCGACGACCTGCGCGAGGGCAAGCGCACCATGCTGATCGCGCGCACGCTCGCCTCCGCCACCGACTCCCAGGCCGAGGTCGTACGCACGTTGCTGGGCGACCCGAAGCTGGACGAGGAGGGCGTGGCGCGGCTCCGCCTGGTCATCGAGGAGACCGGCGCGCTGGCCCAGTGCGAGGACATGATCAAGCGCTATCTCGACGACGCGCTCCGATCCCTCGAACGCGCGCCGATCAAGGCCGAGGCGCGCGACGCGCTGGGCGCGCTGGCCGTCGCCGCCACCACGCGGCGCACCTGACAGCGGGCCGGAGGGCTCTCAGAGGGAGACGGCGTCGAGGCGGGCGCGCAGCTCGGCCGTCGCCGCCGCCGGGTCCTCCGCCTCGGTGATCGCCCGTACGACGACGACCCGGCGCACGCCGTGGGAGAGGACCTCGTCGAGGTTCCCGAGATCGATGCCGCCGATGCCGAACCACGGCCGGTCCGTGTCCAGCCGGGAGGCGTGATCCAGCAGCGCCACGCCGGGAGCGGGACGGCCGGGCTTGGTCGGCGTCGGCCAGATCGGCCCACAGCAGAAGTAGTCCACGCCGGGCTCGGACGCCGCCGCGGTGGCCTCCTCGGCCGAGTGGGTGGACCTGCCGATCAGGATGTCCGGCCCGAGGATCTCCCGGGCGACGGACACCGGCAGGTCGTCCTGGCCGAGGTGCAGGATGTCGGGGCGCGCGGCGCGGGCGACGTCGGCACGATCGTTCACCGCGAGCAGCGCGCCGTGCCGGTCGCAGGCCTCGCGGAAGACCTCCAGGAGCGCGAGCTCCTCGCGCGCCTCCAGCCCCTTCTCGCGGAGCTGGACGATGTCCACACCGGCGGCCAGCACGGCGTCGAGGAACTCGGGCAGATCGCCACGGCCACGCCGGCCGTCGGTGCAAAGGTAGAGCCGGGCGTCGGCCAGCCGCTTTCGGAGATTCACCCCACTACCATGCCACGCCCGGCGAATCGGTCAGAATCCGAGAGCCTGCGCCCTGCGCTTGACCTCGGTGTGCCGTCCGGCGCTGATCGCGTCGATCGGCGCCCCTGGAAGCGAGTCGTCCGGTGTGAAGAGCCAGCGGATCGACTCGACCTCGTCGTATCCTGCGTCCGCCAGCACGGTGAGCGTGCCGGGCAGTCCCTTGAGCACGTCGCCCTGGTCCAGGAACCGCGCCGGGATCTGCGGCTCTCCGGAGCCCCTGCGGGCGCCCACGAGCTTCTTGTCCTTCAGTAGCTGCTTGGCCCGGCCGATGGTGAGTTCGAGCCTCTTCGCGACCTCAGAGAGGGAGAGCCACTCCCCTACGAGCCGGTCGGTCTCTCTGTCGATCTGCGCAACAGTAAGCGTCACAAATCCACGATTACCACAGGTGGCCGCCGCAAAACACCTCGATTGCGGAGCGCCCGGTAAAGCCTGACGCGCGTCGCGGCCGACACGCCGGCCACTTCGCGTTCTCCTCCGGCCCGCCGTCCGTACTCCGTCTGCCCGCTGCGGACCGTCGCCGGGCCGTCCGAGAGCCTCCGCCCGCTTCCCGCACGTCCGCCGCCGGCTAGGTCAGGACGCAGTCGCGGAGGTGGGTCGCGGGGTCGGAGATCCGGGCCACGTCCATCCGCCGCGCGGCCTCGATCAGACGCCGCCCCTGCACGAGGTCGCGGGGCCGATCGACGGTCAGCACGGCGGCGAGCCGATCGTCGTCGGTGAGCCAGCAGGCCGCCCACTTCCGGTCCGATTCGGGCTTCCCTCTCAGGATCCGGCGGGCGTTGTCACGGCATCCGGCGAACTGCACCATCCGGCCGAACTGCTCCGACCAGAAGTACGGGACGGGGTCGTACACCGCCTCCTCGCCGAGCAGGGTGGCGGCGGCGGTGTCCGGGGCGCCGAGCGCGTTGTCCCAGTGCTCGACCCGCATCCGCCTGCCGAACCTGCGCGACCACCAGTTGGCGCAGTCGCCCACGGCGACGACGCCGGGCACGGACGTGCGCAGGTGCTCGTCCACGACGACGCCGTTGTCGAGCTCCACGGCCGAGCCCTTCAGCCAGTCGACGGCGGGACGTACGCCGACCCCGGTCACGACGACGTCCGCCGGGATGCGCGTGCCCGACATGAGCGTCAGGCCGTCGGGATCGACGGAGCCGACCACGGCGCCGAGCCGCAGCTCGATGCCCGCCTCGGCGTACCAGCCGGTGGTGTACGCGCCGGCGGTGGTGCCGAGGGCCGCGGCCAGCGGAGCCTCCCCGGCCTCGACGACCGTGACGGCGCACCCGGCCTTCGCCGCCGCGGTGGCCACCTCGGCGCCGATCCAGCCGGCGCCGATGACGGCGACGCGGGCGCCGGGCACGAGCCGGGAGCGCAGCTCGATGGCGTCGTCGATGGTGCGCAGGACGTGTTGCCTGCCCTCGCCGCGCAGCCGTACGGGCGTGGCGCCCGTGGCGATGACGAGCCCGTCGAACGCGAGCTCCCCTTCCGTGGTCTCCAGTACGCCGGCGCCGAGCCCCTTGGCGGCGGTCCCGAGGAGCAGCCGCACGTCGAGGGCGTCCAGGTCGGAGTCGACCACGGTGGAGTCGGTCTCTCCGAGCAGCACCGCCTTGGAAAGGGGCGGCCTGTCATAGGGGCGATGACGTTCTTCGCCGATCAGCGTGATCCGGCCGGCGAACCCATGGGCTCGCAGGGCCTCGATGCTCCGTATCCCGGCCAGGCCGGCGCCTACCACCACGACGTGATCCACGCCCTGACCCTAGATCGGCCACCGGGGCACCCGCCAATGGAGATTTGGTAACGAGTTGAGCAAGTAGCCCGCACGAGCGGCATTGACCATGTTGTGCGTGACACTCCCGATCAAGACTAGTCTTGAGGCGTAAGACGCGCGGGAGCCCGGTGAGCCGGGCTGAGAGGAGAGCGTACGGAGCGGCGAGGGCCGCAGTGAGTGGAGTGGCAGGCGAGGAACGAGCCTCCCGCGAAGCGAACGAGGACCCGAGCGCGACCGTGTGACAGCTCTCGACCGCCAGAACACCTGATCCGGGTAATGCCGGCGAAGGGAGCGCAGAGGTGCGTGGCTACGACGTGGTCGTCGTGGGCGGTGGTGTGGTGGGCCTGTCGGCGGCCTGGCGCGCCGTCCAGGGCGGCCTTTCCGTTGCGGTTGTGGATCCCGATCCGGGAGCGGGGGCGTCGCACGCGGCGGCCGGGATGCTCGCCCCGGTCAGCGAGGTGACGTACACCGAGGAACCGTTGCTGCGGCTCGGGCTGGCGTCGCTGGAGAGGTGGCCGTCCTTCCGGGACGAGCTGCAGGAGGAGAGCGGCGTCGATCTCGACTACCGCGCCGAGGGCACGCTCGAGGTCGCGTACGGCCCGGACGACATGGCGTACCTGGAGGATCTCGCGGCGTTCGAGCAGACGCTCGGCCTGCCGGTGGAGCGGTTGACAGGCCGCGAGTGCCGGAAGTTCGAGCCGATGCTGTCGCCGTCGGTGCGCGGCGGGCTGCTGGCCGCGGGCGACGCCTGGGTGAATCCGCGCCTGGTGGTGCGGGCGCTGTTGGCGGCGTTCGAGCGGGCGGGCGGCACGCTGGTGCGCGACCGGGTGACCGAGCTGGTGGTGGACGGGGACGAGACCCGCGGCGTACGGCCGGCGTCGGGTGAGGAGCTGTCCGCGTCCCGGGTGGTGATCGCGGCGGGCTCCTGGTCGGCGTCGCTCGCGCCCGGCCTGCCGGTGCGGCCGGTCAAGGGCCAGATCCTGCGGCTGCGCGGCCCGAAGGGCTTCCTGAGCCGGTGTGTACGGGGGAAGGTGCACGGGTCGTCCGTGTACCTGGTGCCCAGGGGCGACGGCGAGGTCACGCTCGGCGCCACCGTCGAGGAGCTGGGGTTCGACGGCCGGGTGACCGCGGGCGGCGTCTACGAGCTGCTGCGTGACGCGCGCGAGCTGGTCCCGGGCATCACGGAGCTGGAGCTGGTGGAGACGACCGTCGGCTTCCGGCCCGGCACCCCCGACAACCTGCCGCTGATCGGCCCGGCGGTCGCGCCGGGTGTGATCGCGGCGACCGGTCACCACCGCAGCGGCGTGCTGCTCGCGCCGGTCACCGCTGAGGCGGTCACGGCGTTCCTGACCGGCGGCGACGTGCCCGACGCCGTACGGTCCTGCGATCCGGAAAGGGGCCTGCGATGAAGGTGACGATCAACGGAGACGCCGGCGAGCTGCCCGACGGCTCGACCGTGGCACAGGCCGTGCGCATGCTCACGGCGATGACCAGCGGCGTCGCCGTGGCGGTGAACGACGTGGTGGTGAGCAAGGGCGCCTGGGAGTCGACCTCGCTGTCCGAGAACGACCGGGTCGAGGTGCTGACGGCGGTGCAGGGAGGATGACCGTGAACGACATGGACGACGCGCTGGTCATCGGCGGGGAGAAGTTCTCCTCCCGGCTGATCATGGGCACCGGCGGCGCCCCTTCCCTGGACGTGCTCGACCGGGCGCTCGAGGCGTCCGGCACGGAGCTGACGACGGTCGCCATGCGGCGGCTGGACCCGGCGGTCCAGGGGTCGGTGCTCGACGTGCTGCGCCGGCGCGGCATCAAGGTCCTGCCGAACACGGCGGGCTGCTTCACCGCGGGTGAGGCCGTACTGACCGCGCGCCTGGCCAGGGAGGCCCTGGAGACGAACTGGGTGAAGCTGGAGGTCATCGCCGACGAGCGGACCCTGCTGCCCGACCCGATCGAGACGTTCGACGCCGCCGAGCGGCTGGTGGCGGACGGCTTCGTCGTGCTGCCGTACATCGGGGACGATCCGGCGCTCGCCCGCAGGCTGGAGCAGGCGGGGTGTGCGGCGGTGATGCCGCTGGGCGCGCCGATCGGGTCCGGTCTGGGCATCCGCAACCCGCACAGCATCGAGCTGATCGTCGAGGCGGCCTCGGTCCCGGTGATCCTCGACGCGGGTCTGGGCACCGCGAGCGACGCCGCGCTGGCGATGGAGCTGGGCTGCGACGCCGTGCTGCTGGCGACGGCGGTGACGCGCGCCCAGCGGCCGGAGCTCATGGCCTCCGCGATGCGCTCGGCGGTCGAGGCGGGGCGGATGGCGCGGCTGGCCGGCCGCATCCCCCGGCGGCGGTACGCGGAGGCGTCCTCACCCTCGTTGCCGCGGTTCGCATAACGTTCCACCCCAAGATCCGCATTATGGTCCAATTCGGTCACAGTCTCGGAGCCGAAAGGGCATACCCGTGACAAAGGACCCGTAAACTCAGGCGGGTGGACACGTCGTTAACCGACCCGTTGGTGGGGCAGCTGCTCGACGGACGTTATCGCGTCGAGTCGAGGATCGCCCGGGGCGGCATGGCCTCCGTTTACCTCGCGATGGACACCCGGCTCGACCGGATGCTCGCCCTCAAGGTGATGCACCGGTCGCTGGCCGAGGACCCGAAGTTCGTCCAGAGGTTCATCGGCGAGGCCAAGTCGGTCGCGAGCCTGTCCCACCCCAACGTGGTCCAGGTCTTCGACCAGGGCATGGACGGGTCCACCGTCTATCTCACGATGGAGTACGTGCCGGGCAAGACCCTGCGCGACGTGCTGCGCTCGCGCGGGCCGCTGCCCGCCCGGGAGGCGATCGAACTCCTGATCCCCGTCCTGGCCGCCCTCGGCGCGGCCCACCAGGCGGGGCTCATCCACCGGGACGTCAAGCCGGAGAACGTGCTGCTCGCCGACGACGGCCGGGTCAAGGTCGTGGACTTCGGCCTGGCCCGTGCCGTCGAGGCGAGCAACCAGACCAAGACCGGCATGATGATCGGCACGATCGGTTACATGTCTCCCGAGCAGGTGACCTCGGGGGTCGCGGACGCCCGCAGCGACGTCTACGCGGCCGGGGTCATGCTGTTCGAGCTGATCACCGGGCGTCAGCCGTACGAGGGCGAGACCCCGATGTCCATCGCCTACCGGCACGTGCACGACAGCGTGCCGCCGCCGTCCTCGATCGTCTCCGGTATCCCTCCGCAGGTCGACGCCCTGGTGGCCGCCGCCACCGCGAGGGACCCCGCCCGCCGCCCCGCCGACGCGACCGCCATGCTGGTGGCCGCCGTCGAGGCGCATCGTACGATGCCGCGTGGGCCGGCCGACCGGCCCATGGCGCCGGGCGCTCCGGGAAGGGCGGCCGGCGGGGCGCACAGCATGCCGGGGACGCACAGCCAGCCCGGTGTGTCGCACAGCCATCCCGGAGTGTCCAGGACGTCCGGTGTGCACAGCGCACCCGGAACGCAGAGCATGCCGGGCACGCACCCCTCGTCGCCGGGGATGCAGAGGTCTGCGGGGATGCACAGCTCGCCCGGGATGCACAGCTCGCCGGGGGCCGTCACGACGGCGTACAACGGCCGCGGGCCGGACGCGCCCGCGCACACCATGATCCAGCCGAAGCACGAGATCGCGACGACGGAGACGCGCAAGACCCGGCGGTCCGGACGGCGATCGACCTGGTTGCTCATCGGCCTCGTCGTGGTGATGCTCGGCGGCATCGCGTTCAGCGGCTGGTTGTTCTCCCGGGTGGAGTACAAACGGGTCCCCGACCTGCTGGGGAAGCAGATCGTGGCGGCCCGCCAGCAGGCGGAGAACGCGGGCTTCGTGGTCAAGCTCGGGGAGCCCAGGTTCGACGAGAAAGTCGGCAAGGATCTGGTCCTGGAGATCACGCCCGCTCCCGGCAGCGAGGTCGAGGAGGGGTCGCAGCTGACGCTTGTGGCGTCCAAGGGCCCAGAGACCGTCCCGGTGCCGAACGTCGAGAAGCTCAGCGTGGGCGACGCCAAGGTCAAGATCGCCGAGGCCGGCCTGGAGGTCGGCCAGGTGAGCACCGTCTCCAGCAACACCGTCGAACGCGACGCCGTCATCGGCACCAAGCCGCCGGTCGGCAGCCGGGTCAGGAAGGGCGAGACGATCAACCTGGTGGTCAGCGCGGGCCTGCTGATGCCGGACGTCTCGAAGATGATGAAGGACCAGGCGGTGCAGTTCCTCCAGGAGCGGGGCTTCCAGGTCCAGGTCGACGAGACGGCCGACGCCAACCCGCCGGGCACGGTGATCGCGCAGGATCCGGCGGCGGGTGCCGCCGTGGCCGGCGGCGCCAACGTACGGCTGACCGTCTCCAGGGGGCCGGACACCGGCTGGCACTGGCCGTGGGAGACCGACCCGTCGCTCGCCACCCCCGACTTCGTGGCCGTCCCCAACGTGCTCTTCAAGGACGTGGGCGAGGCCAAGCGCGAGCTGGAGGCCGCGGGGTTCCCGGTGGAGACCCGCGCGCTGGCCGGCGGGCAGCGCGTCCTCGGGCAGAACCCGACCGGTGACCAGCCCCGGGGGACGACCGTCATCCTCTGGCACTGAGCCCGGCATCGAGGAGCCCGTCCATCCCGTGAACCGGGGTGGACGGGCTCTTCCGCTCAGGAGACCAGGGAGCCGAGCAGCCGCAGCCGGGCCAGCCCGCCGTCGGGGAAGATGTCGATCCGGGCGTGGGTCAGCGGTCTGTCGTCGTCGAGGCGGAACCGGTGCCGGGTGTCGGGCTGGAGTCGCGTCTCAGGCAGCAGAGGGAACCAGGCGTCCTCGTCGTCGAGCGCGGCCGACCGGCCGTCGATCCCCCGCAGCGCGGCCGCGCCCGGGGCGTTGTACAGGAGGTTCGTCGTGTCCAGCTCGGCCACGGCGACGGTGCCCGGCCCGGCGAGGGCGACGACCAGCCAGTCGTTGCCACCGTCGCGCCGGCGCGCGGTCTCCCAGCCCTCGGCCTGGTTCCTGGCGAGCCCCGGCGCGAGCGCGTTCTCGGGCGAGGAGTAGAACTCGTCCGAGCATGCGACGACGAGCGCCCCGTTCTCCAGCGCGGCCAGATCGACGGTCAGACCGGACAGGAGCCGCGGATCCGGCACCACCTCCCCGTACACGCGCAGCCGCGCCACGCCGCCGTCGGGGAAGACGTTCAACCGCACGTGCGTGAACCGCCGCGGGTCGCTCACCTCGAACTCGTGCGCGGCGTCGCCCTTGAGCGCGGCGCGCGGCACGATCTCCACCCACCCGGTCAGCTCGTCCGGCGCCGGGTAGCCGTCCGCCGCGCACGCCTCGACGGACGCGAACGGCGGATAGTTGCCGGTGAACCAGGCGGTGTCGATCACGACCGACCTGATCACGCCGGGCAGGCCGAGCCGTACCAGGGCCCATTCATGGCCGGGCTCGCGCCGCCTGCGGGTCTCCCACCCGTCGTAGACCTGGCCCTTGGCGCCGAACGTGCGGGGGCGGAACTCGGGGCGTCCCGGCCTGATCAGCGCCTCCTTCGCGGCGAACGACTCGTCGCTCGCCGCCAGCACCGAGCCTCCGTACGTGCGGAGCGCGAGGTCGGGGAGCCTGCCGTGCCCTCTCATCCGATCCCCTCCCCGGCGAGGAGCCGGCCGCGCGGGGCGTCGGCGCCGGCCGGTCGGCCGCGCAGCCAGGTGCGGACGACGACCCCGGTCAGCGTCCTGCCGTCGTAGGGCGTCACCGGGTGCCGGTGGTGCAGCGCGGCGGCGTCCACGGTGAACCGCCCCTCCGGGTCGAAGGCGACCAGGTCCGCGTCCGCGCCCGGCCTGATCGCCCCCTTGTACGGCAGGCCCACCAGCGCTGCCGGCCCCTCCGCCATCCACCGCGCCACCTCGCTCAGGCCGTAGCCGCGTTCCCTCGCGGACGTCCAGACGACGGGGAGACTGAGTTGCAGCGAGGAGATCCCGCCCCAGGCCGCGGCGAAGTCGGGCGCCTTGAGGTCGGGCGGGGACGGCGAGTGGTCGGAGACGACGCCCATCAACAGCCCGTCGGCGAGTCCCCGCCAGAGGGCCTCGCGGTTGGCGGCCTCCCTGATCGGAGGGCAGCACTTGTAGGCGGGCCCGCTGACCTCCTCGGCGCTCAGGGTGAGGTAGTGCGGGCAGGTCTCCGCGCTGATCCGCACGCCGTCCCGGCGCGCCGCCCGCAGCACGTCGAGGCAGGACGCGGACGACACATGGACGATGTGGACGCGGGCGCCGATCTCGGCGGCCAGCTCGACGACCTGCTCGACGGCCCTGCGCTCGGCCTCCGCCGTACGGGATGCCAGGAAGTCCGGGTACGTCGGGCCGAGCGGGTCGGTGAGGAGCGCCGGATCCTCGGCATGGACGATCATCAGCCCGTCGAACGCCGCCAGCGTCCGCAGGGCCTCCCGCAGCCCGGCGCGGTCAAGGGCGGGGAACTCGTCCACGCCGGACGGCGAGAGGAAGCACTTGACGCCGAAGACCCCGGCCCGGTGCAGCGGCTCCAGCTCACCCGCGTTGCCGGGGACCGCCCCGCCCCAGAAGCCGACGTCGACGTGGCACCGCCCCTCGGCGGCCTGCCGCTTGATCTCCAGGGCGGCCACGCTCACCGTGGGCGGCAGCGCGTTGAGCGGCATGTCGACGACGGTCGTGACTCCCCCGGCGGCCGCCGCCCTGGTGGCCGAGGCGAACCCCTCCCAGTGCGTACGGCCCGGCTCGTTGACGTGGACGTGGGTGTCGACCAGGCCGGGAAGCAGCGCCACCTCCCCCAGGTCCACCGCCTCCCGTGCCGCCCCCTCCTGTCGGGTTTCGAACGTGTCGTACGCGAGCAGCGCCGCGATCCTGCCGTCCTGTACGGCCACCGTGAGCGGCCGCACGCCCTCCGGGGTGACCACCCGCCGAGACCGCACGACCAGGTCGAACCCGGGCCGCCCACCCCGTGCGGACGCGAGAGAACCGGACGCCCCGGGCTCGGAAAGCCCGGCGGAAAGTGGGCCCCCGGGCGTTCCCGGCGCGGGAACCTCGGCCGTCCCGGGGGCGAGCGGCTCAGTCATGGCGGGATGGTCCGGGTCGGATCATGCGGAACCTCCGTTGGCGTCGTCGTGGCGACCGGCGAACGGTGACAGGTGGTCGGACGCGATGAGCGCGGCCAGGCGCTCCAGCAGCGGCCCCGGCTCGGCCATGCACTTCTCGACGTCGGGTTCGAGATCGGTCAGCGCGTACGCCTGGGAGATACCCGCCGAGCGCAGTTCCTCGCCCGAGATCGACCGGCGGCCGCAGACCGCGACGACCGGGACGCCGTGCTTGGCCGCCGCCGCGGCCACCCCGAGCGGGGCCTTGCCGCGCAGGGACTGCTCGTCGAGCGCCCCCTCGCCGGTGATGACCAGCCGGGCGCCCTCGACGTGCCGGTCGAACTCCAGCAGGCCGAGGAGGTACTCGATGCCGGGGCTGATCTCGGCGTGGAGGAAGGCCAGCGCGGCGAAGCCGACGCCCCCGGCGGCCCCGGCACCGGGCCGTCCGGCGACGCCCATGGCCCGGACGACCCCGTCGTGCTCGGCCGCCCCCACCACGCCGTGGGTGTGCGCGGCGACGGCGGCGAGCCGGGCCAGCCCGGCCTCCAGCACCGCCACGTCCTCCGGCCCGGCGCCCTTCTGCGGGCCGTACACCGCCGCGGCTCCGTGCGGGCCGAGGAGGGGGTTGTCCACGTCGCTCGCGACCACGAACTCGACGTCCGCGAGACCGCGCCCGGCATGGCCATGCCCGTGTCCGTGTCCGTGCCCGTCCGCCTGGCCCTCGGCCTGGCCGTGCTCGTGCTCATGCCCGTGAGCGTGGCCGGCGCTGAAGGCGGAGATGTCGACGGTCGCGAGCCTCCGGAGCGCGGCTCCGCCGGGCGGCAACTCCTCGCCGTTCTCATCCAGCAACCGGGCGCCGAGCGCTTGAAGCATGCCCGCGCCGCCGTCCGTGCAGGCGCTGCCGCCGAGGCCGAGCACGACCTTGCGGGCGCCGTGCCGTACGGCGTGGGCGATCAGCTCGCCGGTTCCGTAGCTCGTGGCGGTCAGGGGCGCGGGCCCGCCGGGCAGCCGCCGCAGGCCGGACGCCTCGGCCAGCTCGACCACGGCGACGCCGTCCCGGGCGGCGTAAGAGGCACGGACGGGATCGCCGACGGGACCGGTCACCTCGACCTCGACCCGGGTGAACCCGCAGGCGACGACCGCGTCCACCGTGCCGTCACCCCCGTCGGCCACCGGGATCCGCAGGGTCGGCACGTCGCCCAGCCCCGCTGCCACCCGCGCGGCGACATCGGCGGCGGTCAGCGACCCCCTGAACTTGTCCGGCGCGATGACGACGTGGTCCCTCATTACTGTTCTCCCGAGTCCGGCGAAAGATGGCGAAAGATGACGATCCATCATCGTCGAACGGTGGCGCCCGGCCGTGACCGGCTGCCCGTCACGGGGTCGCGGCCGTCAGGCGCCGATGTGCCGCCACCCCCGCCCTGGCGGCCTCCGCCGCGGACACGGTCCGGAGTTCACCGTCTTCGACCAGCGTGCGGCCGCCGACCAGCAGCCGGGCCGGCGGCGGCGAACCCCCGTACGCCAGGGCGACCACCGGGTCGTCGATCGCGGCGAGGAAGCCGTCCAGCCGCCACAGGGCGACGTCGGCCAGCTTGCCCGGCTCCAGCGTCCCGATCTCCGCCTCGCGGCCGAGGCAGCGCGCCCCGCCCAGCGTGGCGAGTTCCAGCGCCTGGCGGGCGGTCAGGGCGTGCGGGCCGTGTCGGGCGCGCTGCATCAGCATCGCCGTACGCATCTCGCCCGCCATCGTGGTCATCTCGCTGGACGCGGCTCCGTCCACGCCCAGGCCGACGGGAGCTCCGGCGCGCAGCAGTTCGGGGACCCGCGCGACGCCCGAGCCGAGACGGCCGTTCGACGACGGGCAGTGTGCGGCGCCCGTGCCGGTCTCGGCGAACCTCCGGACGTCCTTGTCGGTCAGGTGGACGCAGTGGGCCAGCCAGACGTCGGGCCCGAGCCAGCCGATCCGGTCGAGGTACTCCACCGGCAGGACCCCGAACCGCTCCTTGCAGTGGTCGTCCTCGTCCAGGCTCTCGGCGATGTGGGTGTGCAGCCGTACGCCATGGGAGCGGGCGAGCTCGGCGGAGCGGATCATCAGCTCGCCGCTCACGGAGAAGGGCGAGCAGGGCGCGACCGCGACCCGGAGCATCGCCCCGAAGGACGGGTCATGATATTTCCGGATAGCGTCCTCGGTGGCGGCGAGGATCTCGTCGATGTCCTCCACGATCTCGTCCGGCGGCAGACCTCCCTTTGACCGGCCGAGATCCATCGACCCCCGGCACGGATGGAACCGCAGGCCGACCGCGCGGGCCGCCTCGATCTCCGCGTCGAACAGGTCGCCGCGCCCCTTCGGGAAGATGTAGTGGTGGTCGGTCGTCGTGGTGCACCCCGACGCCGCCAGCCAGGCGAGCCCCGCCGTGGCCGCGCCGTGCACCACCTCGGCGTCCATCCGGGCCCACACCGGATAGCTGGCGACCAGCCACTCGAACAGCGTCCCGTCAGGGGCGATCCCCTGCGCGGCCCACTGGTAGAGGTGATGGTGGGCGTTGACCAGGCCGGGCGTGGCCAGGCAGCCGCTCCCGTCCACGCGCACGGCGCCGGCCGGTACGGCGTCCGCCCGGCCCGGCCCGACGGCGACGATGCGATCCCCTTCGATCACGATGTGACCGCCGGGGATCTCCGCACCGGCCACCGGAGCGATGTACGCGTTCTCGATGACCACGCTCGGCCGTTCTCGGTCAGTCATCGGCCCCTCCCGGCACAGACCGCGCGTTTTCCGTGGCGGCGCGGGCGTGCGCGCGCGCCGCGGCCAGCCGTACGGCGTCGAGGATCTTCTCGTATCCGGTGCACCGGCACAGGTTGCCGGCCAGGGCCTCGCGGATCTCGGCGTCCTCGGGCACCCGCGAGGCGCCCGCGATCAGCGCGTGGGCCTGCACGACCAGCCCGGGCGTGCAGAACCCGCACTGCACGGCTCCCGCTTCGACGAAGCAGCGCTGCACCTCGTCCAGGCCGTCGAGCGGCGGCCCGGCGACGTCGTCCACGTCCGGGTCCGGCCGCGGGTTCCGGTCGGGAGCGCCGCCGCGCCGCCGGGCGCCTCCCCCGGAGAGCCCCTCGACGGTCACCACCTCGCGCCCTTCAGCCTGGCCCGCCGCCACAAGGCACGCGCACACCGTGATCCCGTCGAGGTAGACGGTGCACGACCCGCACTCGCCCTGCTCGCAGGCGTTCTTCGCGCCGGGCAGGCCGAGCCGCTCGCGCAGCACGTACAGCAGGCTCTCCCCCTCCCATACGTCGTCGGCGACCATCGGCTCACCGTTGACGCGGACGTTCACCCGCATCGGACCTCCCGCGGGCGGTTCTCGGACGAGCCGCGGACATGGGATCGTGAAGCGCTGTCATTCATCCGTTTTCACCCGACTTCTGGTGATAAGTCCCCGACGCGTCTGATGTCCCCGGGACCGAGCCGCGCTCCGCCCACGCCCACCCGAGCGACCGGCGCGCCATCACGGCCAGGGCGTGCCGCCGGTAGTCCGCCCGGCCGCGCACGTCGTCGATGGGCGCGGCCGCCTCCGCCACCAGCTCGCCGAACCTGTGGGCCAGCGCGGGATCGAGCGGCCCCGCGCCGTCCCAGTCGAGCTCTCCGGCGAGGAACTCCTCGGCCGCATGTGCCCGGCGTGGAGTGGGGGCGGCGGAGCCGATCCCGGTGCCCGCGCGCCGCGCCCGCACGTCGAGGGCGACGGCGAAGGAGCAGACCGCGATCACCATGGCGTTCCTCGTGCCGACCTTGGCGAAGCACTGCGGACCGGCGGCCGGGGGGACGTGGACCGCACGGATCAGCTCGTCGCCCTCCAGCGCGTTGCGCTTCACGCCGGTGTAGAACTCGATGATCGGGATGAGCCGGGTCCCGCGTACCGACTCGGCCTCGACCAGCGCGCCGGACGCCAGCAGCGGCGGGTGGCCGTCTCCGGCGGGCGAGGCCGCGCCCAGGTTGCCCGCGAGCGTGCCCCTGTTCCTGATCTGCGGCGAGCCGACGGTACGGGACGCCTGGGCGAGCCCCGGCAGCCACGTGCCCAGCTCCGAGATCAACCGCGTGTACGTGACGCCCGCGCCCACGCGGAGCATCGGGGCGGGCCCGGCCGTCCAGGACCATCGGGCCAGCTCGGCGACGGGGTTCAGGTCGAGGAGCGCCGTCGGACGTCCCTTGTCGAGGTTGATCTCGACCATGACGTCCGTGCCGCCCTGGATCGGCGTCGCGTCCGGCCTCGCGGCCTTCATCGCCAGGGCGTCCTCCCATGTGGCGGGGCGCAGGAAGTCCATCGCGGTCACTCCCAGGCCGGGCCGGCCGGGGGCGCGTCGTCGCGCAGGACCGTCCCCTCAATCAGTCCGTACGGCCGGTCGGCCGCGAGGTAGACCTCGTCGGGGTTGTCCAGCCCGAACGGCGCGAGATCGACCAGGAAGTGGTGCCTGTTCGGCAGCGAGAGCCGTACCTCGCAGATCTCGGGGCAGTCGGCGATAACGCGGGCTCCCATGGCGTACAGCGTCTGCTGCAGGGAGCGGCTGTAGGTCCCGGCGAAGGCGGCGAGCAGCGCCTGACGGGCGCTCTCGTACGACTTGTCCCAGTCGGTCGGGGCCTCTTCGCCTTCCGCGCCGGTCCCGCCGGGAGGCGTCGCCGCGTGCCGCCAGGACGCCTCCACCGCCGTGGCGAGGATCCGGTCACCGGTCTCCGGAAGCGTCGTGTACGCGTCCTTGACGAACCCCCGGAACTCGGAGTTCGTCGTGTTGAGCACGACGAGGTCGCGCAGCCCGCACACCATCCGCGCGGCCGATCCGTCGTAGTGGGCGACGCAGGTGCGCACCTCGCCGCCCGAGCGGACGAATGAGTGCCCGGAGCCGGCGTTCCGCTCCCAGGCGTACTCCTCGATCGCGACCCGCGCCCGGTGGACGGATGGCTGGGAGTCCACGAAGTGCCTGGCCAGCAGCAGGGCGAAGTCCTCGATCGCGCCGATGCCGTGCTTCCTGGCGAAGGCGTACACCGTGTTCTTCTGCGCGTCGGTGGTGAGCACGGCCGAGTTGTCGCCGGTCAGGTGCACGTCGTCCATCGCGCCGCACAGCGACGTGCTCACGTTGAGATCTTTCAGGCGGTGGGCGTCCCCGTTCCGGGTGACCCTGAGCACCCTGATCTCGGCCTTGCCGTACCGGTTGGGACCCAGGACGATCACGTTAGCTCCCGCGATAGGTCGAGTAGGCGTACGGGCTGAGCAGCAGCGGCACGTGGCAGTGGCCGTCGTGCTCGCGGATCGTGAAGACCACGCTGACCTCGGGGAAGAACGCGTCCTCCCCCAGGTACTCCCCCGTGTGGAAGACCAGGCGGTAGGTGCCGGGGCGCGGGTCCGTCCCCTCGACCCACTCCGCGCTCACCGGTGACCACTCCCGGATCCGGCCGTCCCCGTCCGTACGGCCCTCGGCCGCGGCGAGGAAACCGTGCACGGTCATGCGCGAGAGCCGCACGAGCACGCCCGGGGCCGGGACGCCCTTCGCCGTGTCGAGCACGTGAGTGGAGAGGCTCACCCGCCGGTCACCGCCTTCTCCAACCGGATCCGGACGATCTCGGCCAGCTGGGCGCGGACGATCTCCTGCTCGGTCTCCTCGTCGTTCCCGAGCCGGGCGAGCAGCAGGCCGAGCATCTCCTCGGCGCTCCTGCCGGTGGCGCGTACCAGATAGACGTGCCCAAACCGCTCCTCGTAGACCGCGTTCCCCCTGGCGATGGCGTCGAGCACGCCCGGGGACGCGCCGGCCGCGCCGGACTGCTCGGCCCGGGACCACGCCTCCTCGCGCCCGCCGTCCGCCGTCCGCTCGGCCAGGGCGCGCTCGCCGATGCGGGGATGCGCCGCGAGCGCCTCCACGATGTCGGCCCAGTCCAGCGTCGCGACCGCGGCCTCACCGGCCTCCACCAGCGCGGCGAGGTCGGCGTACGGCTGTCGCGCCGCGACGGCGGCCATCCAGGTCGTGGACGCGCAGCAGGAGCGCAGTTCCTCCTGGCTGAGTTCTCGCATGCATGCAGTCAACATCGCCACGGAGGACGGGTCTAGCTCGAACGCACAACCGCCCGGTCGTGTCCCCCGCCCGGGTTCGCACGTTGCCACGAATGCTCGGGCACCGGTGACGGAGCGTCGCGCGAGGTGACGCGACGGGGGCGAGGCTTGCCGGTCGGGACACTAGGCTGGAGCCATCATGACCTCGAGAAATGCGATTGGCGCGCACGTTTCCGTCGCGGGCGGTCTCGCCACCGGCGGGTTGCGCTACGCGGCCGACGTCGGCGCCGAGATGGCCCAGGTCTTCGTCACCAACCCCCGGACCTGGGCACTGAACGACGGCGACCCGGCCGAGGACGCGAAGCTCGCCGCGTCCGGGCTGCCGGTCTTCGCGCACGCCCCCTACCTGGTGAACTTCGGCTCGCCCACCCCGGCGACCCTGGACAGCTCCGTGGCGGTGATCAGGCACACGCTCAGGCGCGGCGCCCAGATCGGCGCCCTCGGCGTGGTGGTGCACACCGGTTCCGCGGTCAGCCAGTCGCGGGACGACGCCATGCGCCAGATCCACGAGCACCTCCTCCCACTGGTGGAGGAGATCCCCGAGGGCGGCCCCGACCTGCTCCTCGAACCCATGGCCGGGCAGGGGCAGATGCTCTGCGCGACCGTGCAGGACCTCGGGCCCTACCTGGACGCGCTGGAACACCACCCCAAGGTGGGCGTCTGCCTGGACACCTGCCACGCCTTCGCCGCCGGGCACGACCTGGCCGCCCCCGGCGGGGTGGCGGAGATGCTCGACGCGCTGCACGCGACCGCTCCCGGACGGCTCAAGCTGATCCACGCGAACGACTCGAAGGACGTGTGCGGCTCGAAGAAGGACCGCCACGAGAACATCGGCGCCGGGCACATCGGCGCGGAGCCCTTCGCCGAGATCATGCGCCACCCCGTGACCGCCGGGGTGCCGCTCTGCATCGAGACGCCCGGCAAGGCGGACAAGGACCGGGAGAACATCGCGCTGCTGAAGAAGCTCCGGGAGCCCGCGGCCAGCGGCTGACGCGCCTTCGGCGGCCGGCGGTCTCGGATAGATGGACCGCACGGGGCCCGCTCGCGGTCCGGCGCCCCCGATGGCCGGACCGCTTTCGCGGATCCCGCGACAGGCCATATCCGACAGATGCCGACTTATGCGGCATTTTCGGATATTTCCCAGCGCCCTCACCCCCAGTGAGGGCTCGCCCGGCATCCGCGCGGCATGGTCACGAACTTCAGTCAGCTACGCGGCGTGGCCTTGCAATGACGGAGAGATTACGGCGGCGCGCCGCGCTCGCGGCCGGAGTTGGGACGAGCGGTCGCTGTTTCGCGACATGCGGCCATCCCCGTCGGGACCGACGGCGTCCCTGGCGCGACGAGCGGTCGCGCTCCCTCACCGCCGGTGACCGCCCGAGGGTCACATCGAGCCGACTGTCGAGGTGGGAACCCGGAAGCGCCGGACGAGTTGGTCGCGCACCTGGCGGGTGTGCCGCCTGCTCACGGGAAGGACCTCACCCCCCACCTGGAGCACCATCCGGCCGCCGTCATAGCGCAGTTCGCTGACGTGCCGCGCGTTCACCAGCGTGCTGCGGTGGGCGCGGACGAAGCCCGAGCCGCCCCAGCGGCGTTCGAGCGCCGCCAGAGGCATCCGTACGAGGTAGGTGCCGTCCACGGTGTGCAGCCGCACGTAGTCGCCGTAGGCCTCGGCGTACCAGACGGCCTGGCGCTGGACGAACTTGGTGCGGCCGCCCAGCTCGACGGGGATGACGTCGACGCCCTCCTCCTCGCCGCCCGCCGCCTCGGCCGCCGAGGAGAGCCGCCGCACGGCCTGCGCCAGCCGTTCGGGGCGTACCGGCTTGAGCACGTAGTCGACGGCCTCCAACTCGAACGCGCGGACCGCGCAGTCGTGGGCGGTGACGAAGACCAGCCGGGTCCGCCCAGGGAAGCCGACGATCATCTTCGCCAGCTCGAACCCGTCCAGCCCGGGCAGCCGGACGTCGAGGAAGACTCCGTCGAGGCGCTCTCCGGCGCCGAGCATCGTCACGATCATGTGGAGCGCGGCCAGCCCGTCCTGTGCGGTGGTGACGTGCTCGATCCGCTCGTTCCGGCGCAGGAGGTAGACGAGCTCGGACAAGGCGGACGCCTCGCCGTCGACGGCCATAACACGCAGCATGACCACCACCGTGCCGCCTCGCCCGCCGGGCCCGCAAGGGTTTCGACGACGAAGAGTGGTCACGCGGACACGAAGGGGAGTGCCTCTCCGCCGGTCAGGGAGGACCCTCGCCCGGCTCCTCCTGGTAGGAGTACCGCTGCTCGCGCCAGGGGTCGGCGATGTTGTGGTAGCCGCGCTCCTCCCAGAAGCCGCGCCGGTCCTCCGTCATGTACTCGACCCCGCGCACCCACTTCACGCTCTTCCAGGCGTACAGGTGCGGGACCACGACGCGTACGGGGAAGCCACGCTCGGGGGTGAGCGGCTTGTCGTCCAGCGCGGTGGCGAACAGCGTCGTGTCGCGGTCGAAGTCGCTCATCCGGATGTTGGCGCTGTAGCCGTACTCGGCCCAGATCATGACGTGCCGTACGCCGGGGGCCGGGGGGACGCACTCCATCAGCGTCCGCGCCGCGACGCCCGACCACTCGTTACCCATGATCGAGAACTTGGTGACGCAGTGGAAGTCCGCGATGACCGCGGTCCTGGGCAGCGCGGCGAACTCCTCCCATCCGAGCATGTGCGTGTCACCCGACGCCGTCGCGCCGAAGACCTGGAACCGCCAGCTCTCGGGACGGAACGCCGGGACCCGGCCGTAGTGGATGACGGGCCGGCCGCGTGGGATGTACTGCCCCGGGGGCAGACGGTTCTCCTCTTCGGGCATCTCCGGCACGTCGCCATCCTGCCACCAGCCGTTCCCTTCACCGGCACCGGGACCCCGCCAGCGGCCGGAAGGCCATCCACGATCACGAACGGTCCCGCCCGCTGCCGGACATGCGCTATATTGCGTGGCATGCGTACCGCTGAGTTTTGGTATGGCGACGGACCCGCAGGGACCGCTCGCCCCTTAGCGCTGCGCTGACAGCCAAGGCGAACGAAAAGGCCCCGGGTCCACACGGACCCGGGGCCTTTCGCGTTTTGCGAGGAAAACGACAGCACCCACTAGGAGTGACCATGGTCATCGTCATGGGATCCGAGGCGACCCCGGACGACATCGAGTCGATCGTCGGGCTCGTCGCCACGGCCGGCGGCGAGGCGTTCGTCAGCCGCGGCGTGAGCCGGACGATCATCGGGCTGGTCGGCGACGTCGAACGGTTCGCGGCGCTGAACCTGCGCGGCAAGTCCGGCGTCGCGGACGTCATGCGCGTGTCCGTGCCGTACAAGCTGGTCAGCCGGGAGAACCATCCCGAGCGGTCGACCGTCAGGGTGGGCGGGGTGCCGATCGGCCCGGACACCGTGACGCTGATCGCGGGCCCGTGCGCCGTCGAGACCCCGCGGCAGACCCTGGAGGCGGCCGAGATGGCCAAGGCCGCGGGCGCGACCCTGCTGCGCGGCGGCGCCTTCAAGCCGCGCACCTCGCCGTACGCCTTCCAGGGGCTGGGCGAGGAGGGCCTGCGGATCCTCGCCGACGTACGCGAGAAGACCGGCCTGCCGATCGTCACCGAGGTGGTGGACGCCCACGACGTCGAGCTGGTCGCGTCCTACGCGGACATGCTGCAGATCGGCACCCGTAACACGCAGAACTTCGCGCTGCTCCAGGCGGTCGGCAAGGCGGGCAAGCCGGTCATGCTCAAGCGCGGCATGAGCGGCACGATCGAAGAGTGGCTGATGTCGGCCGAGTACATCGCCCAGCGCGGCAACCTCGACATCGTGCTGTGCGAGCGCGGCATCCGCACGTTCGAGACCGCCACCCGCAACACCCTGGACGTCTCCGCGGTCCCCGTCGCGCAGCGGCTCTCCCACCTCCCTGTGATCATCGACCCGTCCCACTCGGGCGGCCGCCGCGACCTCGTCCTGCCGCTCACCCGCGCGGCCGTCGCGGTCGGCGCCGACGGCGTGATCATCGACGTCCATCCCCACCCCGAGCAGGCGCTCTGCGACGGCCCCCAGGCCCTGGTCAACGGCGACCTGCGCGAGCTCGCGCGGGTGATGCGCCAGTTCCCCCCGCTGCTGGGCCGTACGCTCACCGACGCCACGCACGCGGTCCCGGTGCCCGCGTGATCTCCGGCTCGCCTCGGGGCGCGGCCCGCCACCGCGTGGTCTCGCGCCCCTGACCTTCCGGCTGTCCGGCCGTCCGGACGCAGACGACCGGGTACGGCTTGCGCCACGAGCGGCGAGCCGTACCGACCGGTGGGGCACATTAGTCGCGAAATCCGCATATAACCGCAGGTCGGAAGGCTTTCCTGGAATTCCAGCGGACGCCCGAGCCGGGAAAATACGCTGCCCGCATGTTGCCCAAACCTGACGACATCGTTGACCGCGACGAGGACTGGGAGATCCTGGAGCGGTTCGCGCGGCCTTCTCCCATCGGAACCCCGGGCTCGGGGGTGGCCGCACTGGCCGGCCGTCGCCGTACCGGGAAGTCCTACCTTCTCAAGCGGTTCACCAACGCGACCGGCGGGTTCTACTTCGAGGCGCGCCTCGAGGAGACGCTCGTACAAGTCCAGCAGCGGTTCCGTAAGGAGCTGATCACCTACGACCCGTCCCGGACCGCCGAACTGTCGGCCCTGACTCTCGACGCGCCCGACACGTGGGACCGGCTGCTCCAGATCGCGATGGACGCGACGTTCAGCAGGAGCGAGGGAAACCGGATACCCCCCGTCGTGATCGACGAGTTCCCCTATCTGCTGCGGGACACCCCGGACCTGCAGTCGATCGTGAAGGCGGTCTACGACACCAGCTCGTTCCGGCGCGGCGAGCCCGGCAAGCCGGGCCTCTGGATCGGCTACTACGACCGGCTCATCGAGGGGCGCATGCTGCTCTGCGGCTCGGCGATGTCGGTGATCCACGAGCTCGGTCACGGCTCCCGGCCGCTCTTCGGCCGCCTCACCTTCAAGCTGACCATGGACCCTTTCGACCATGTCGACATGGCGCGGTTCTGGGGGATCGAGGACCGCCGGGTGGCGTTCACCCTCTTCGCGGCGCTCGGCGGCGCTCCGGGTTACCGGAATCCGCTCCTGCAACTGACGGGGCTCCCGGTTCCGCAGACGATGGAGGAGCTGGACGCCTGGCTCGCCGACGCACTGCTCCGACCTCGGCCGGACTTCTTCACCGAGGACGAGATCGATCGCCTGCTCCGCGAGGACCCGCGCATCACGGACAAGGACATCTACCGGCAGGCGATGAAGGCGATCTCCGAGGGCAACACCACCCTGACGAAGATCGGCGGGGCCATCGGCCGTTCCAGGGATGAGACCGACGGGATCGTCGCCCGGCTGGTGGCCATGCGGTACGTCGACGAGTGGCGCGACCTCCTGCGGCCCCGCGACTACCTGTTCCGGCTGAACGACCCGATCGTCCGCTTCCACCACGCCGTGGTCGGCCCGCGTATGTCCCTACTGGCCGAAGGGAATCTGACTCCGGAGGACGCCTGGCGCGGTGCCCAGCAGAGCTTCCGCTCCCAGGTGCTCGGCCCGGCGTTCGAGCAGATCGCGACCCGGAGCGCGTTCCGGCTGCTGTACAACCGGACCGACCTCGGCTCGGACGGCTGGGCACTGGTGCCCGACCCGGCCAGCCGGACCACCCACGAGGTGGACTACGTCGGTCTCGCGTTCAACACCAGTGGCCGCCCCAAGGGCTCGACGATCACCGTCATCGGCGAGACCAAGGCGACCGAGCGTCCGCGCGGCCTGAAGGACCTGGAGCGCCTTCGCCACATCCGGGCGCTGCTGTCCAAGGACCACAAGGCGGAGAACGCCGTGCTGGCGATCTTCTCCATGCACGGCTTCTCGGAGCACCTGCGCCAGGCGGCGAGGGAGGCCCCCGACGAGATCGCGCTGTACGACCTCGACGACATCTACGCCTATCGGGAGCCGTCCTTCTGACCGGGTGACCGGGCCACCGCACCGGCCCGGTCAGACGCCTTCGAGCTTGTACTCCTGCAGGGAGTCGGCGAGCTGGACGGCGAGCTCCTCGGCGTCGAGCCGCTTCTCGATCTGCTTGAGGTCCTCGATCTTGGCCCGGGTCTCGGCCGTACGCGGAGCGAGGAGCGTGCAGCAGTCCTCGTCCGGCAGCTCGGAGATCTCCAGCGTGCCGATCCGGCGCGCCTCGGCCATGATCTCGGTCTTGTCCAGCCCGATCAGCGGCCGCAGGATGGGCATCGCGACCGCGTGGTCCTGGGCGGTGATGTTGGCCAGCGTCTGGGACGAGACCTGCCCGAGAGAGTCTCCGGTGACCAGCGCCTCCGCGCGGATGCGGTGGGCGACCTCCTCCGCCGTCTTCAGCATCAGGCGCCGCTGCGCGATCACGGCGAGCCGGTCCTGGCCGGACGCCCTGATCGACTGCTGGGCCTTGCCGAACGGCACCACCCACAGGCGCGACTTCCCCTGGAACCGGTCGAGCCGGCGGACCAGCGCGTACGCCTTGTAGATGGACTCGGACGTGGTGAACGGGATGCCGGAGAAATGCAGGAAATCCACCCGGAGACCGCGCCGCATCATCCGGTAGGCGGCGACCGGCGAGTCGATGCCGCCGGACATCAGGACCAGCGCCCGCCCGCTGGAGCCGACCGGCAGCCCTCCCTGGCCCGGCAGGCCGTCGGTGAAGACGAAGACCTCGTCCCTGTCCACCTCGATGAAGACGGTCAGCTCGGGCTTGCTCAGGTCGACCGGCAGGCCGTACGTGTCGTTGATGGTGCCGCCGACGAGGCGGTCCAGCTCGTTGGAGCGCAGCGGGAAGCGCTTGTCCCTGCGTCGCGAGCGGACGGCGAAGGACGCCTTGCGCGCGACCTCGTCCCTGTCCTTGATCAGCTCGATGGCCGCCTCGGTCACGGCCTCGGGAGTCTTGGCGACGCGCCAGGCGAGGTTGACCCGCACCAGACCGGGCACCTCGGACACGCGCTGCGCGACCGCCTCGGCGACGTCCACCGACGTGCCCTTCGGCAGGAACAGCGCGATCACGCCGTGCCGCTGCCGGATGTCGACCGTGAACTCCTTGAGCGCGGCCTTGATGTTGGAGCGCAGCCGGCTCTCGAAGAGCTCGCGGTTCCTGCCCTTGAGGACGACCTCGCCCAGCTTGAGCAGCACGCAGGGCTCACCCAGGGCCGACATGGCCGTCACGGACATCGTGTTACCTCCGGCGAAGCGGTTCGAGACAGTACGGCTACCGCAAGTGTGGCGGGTACGGGCGGCTGCGGCGAACCGGAAACCGGCCCGGCAAGGGACAACGCCGCGATCCCGCTACTTTAGTCCGCGCGCGCCCCTCGTCCGCCCCCGGCGAGACGACCCCCCACGGGCACGGTCCCCGGTGCCCGCCCCGGCACGTACGGCCCCTCCACAACCCCCGCCTCCGCCGTACCCACGTCCCTTTCCGGGAGGGGGAGATCGGGGACTACGGTGCCGGCGCCGGTGAGCGCATGGCGGCCACCACCCCAAGAAGCTTTTCGGGCAGCCCGTCGCGCATTTCGCCCCGCGCAGGCGCGGATCGTCCGATCAAACAAGAATTCGCACGCCGGAGGCCACTTAGGCGGCTCAGGATTCATCGGCCGACCGGCGTCCTGCGCTCGGAGCGGACCCCGCACCCGGAATTCGGTCGAGGCGAGAGCGGGTTTCCCGTCGGTATTCGAAGGCTGGATCCACCGAATCATCGTTCCTACCAGCCGCGACCCGACCGGTCGACGCGGACAGGGAACGATCGAACGTGAGGGAAATTCGGGCTTTCCATACGAGCCGGAGTCGGATTTCGCGATCACTGCACGAGAAACGTGAACCGAACCTCACTCGGAGTGCACGTTTATCCACACATGAGGAACCCCCTCTCTCTCGGGACAAAAATTCTCCCTCTCCACCCCCCTAAATATCCCCCTATAGCTTTGTAAATGCGGCCCCATTGCCATACTCCCGGTGTCTCGAATTACCGAAGGTGAATTCATGGCACACATAAACCACTTCGCGTACGGGCTGCTCACGCCGGTGCTCGCGTACGTGATGTCCAGCATCGGATCGATGCTCGGGCTGATGCTGACCGCGCGCGCCCGTTTCGCGGTCGGCGGCGCCCGGGTGCGCTGGCTGGTCGGTGGCGCCGTGTCGATCGGCGGCACCGGGATCTGGGTCATGCACTTCATCGCGATGATGGGGTTCGCGGTCGGGAACGTCCCGATCCGCTATGACATCCCGCTCACCGCCGCCTCGGCCCTCATCGCGGTGGCCGTGGTGGGCGCCGGCCTGTTCCTCGTCGCGTACGGCGGCACGCGGTCGGGACCACTGCTCGCGGGCGGGCTGCTCACTGGAGGCGGCGTCGCCTGCATGCACTACGTCGGCATGGCCGCGATGAACATGCCGGGGCACGTCCACTACGACTTCGCCGTCGTCGCCGCCTCCGTGCTGATCGCCGTCGTGGCGGCGACGGTCGCGCTGTGGTTCACGACACGGGTGCGGGGCGCGCTCCCGACCGCCGGGGCCGCGCTGATCATGGGGGTGGCCGTCAGTGGGATGCACTACACCGGCATGTTCGCGATGAGCGTGCGGCTCGACCCCGATCCGGAGATGGTCCCCGGCGCCTCGGCCATCGATTTCCTGGTCCCGCTGCTGGTCACCATCAGCATGTTCACCCTGGTGATGCTGCTGTCGGCCATCCTCGCCCCCTCCGAGCGCGAACTGCGCGCGGAGGCGGAGTTGCTGGAGTGGCTGGCCGAGCGGCGGGCCGGATCGGCCTCGCCCCTCCCCCGCGAGCCGCAACACCACCAACACCGCCGACGTGAGTGAGGACGGCGAGGGCCGTCTGCCCCAAGACGTCGCGATCGGAGGCGTACCCCCGGACGATGTGGGCGTGGGGACGCGAGCCTGGAGGGGCGTGCGTGCCGGCGCCCGGACAGGCGAAGGGCCGCCCCGGAACCCCGGGGCGGCCCTTCTTCCCAGACCGGTCACCTCTCACCAGGACCGGTCGGCTCCTGAGACCGACGACGCGTTGCCGCTCGCCTGGGCCGTCGGCCCGATCAGCCGAAGAAGACCTCGGCCTCCTCGTAGCGCGAGGCCGGAACGGTCTTGAGCTCCGCGGTCGCCGCGTCGAGACCGACCCGCACGATATCGGTTCCGCTCAGGGCGATCATCTTGCCGTAGTCGCCCTCGTGGACGGCGTCGATGGCCCCGAGCCCGAAGCGGGTGGCCAGGACCCGGTCGTACGCGGTCGGCGTACCGCCGCGCTGGATGTGGCCGAGGACCGTGGTGCGGGCCTCCTTGCCGGTGCGCTTCTCGATCTCCTGGGCGAGGACCTCGCCGATGCCGCCGAGGCGTACGTGCCCGAACGCGTCGAGCTCGCCGGCCTGCAGCGCCATCTGGCCCTCGATCGGGTGGGCGCCCTCGGCGACGACGATTATCGGCGAGTAGCGGGTCTTGAAGCGGGACTCCACGTAGGCGCAGACGCGGTCGATGTCGAACGGCTTCTCCGGGATCAGGATGACGTTCGCGCCCGCGGCCATGCCGGCGTGCAGGGCGATCCAGCCGGCGTGGCGGCCCATGACCTCGCAGATGAGGGCGCGGTGGTGGGACTCGGCCGTGGTGTGGAGGCGGTCGATGGCCTCCATCGCGATGTTCACCGCGGTGTCGAAGCCGAACGTGTAGTCGGTCGCGTTGAGGTCGTTGTCGATCGTCTTGGGCACGCCGACGACCCGCACGCCCCGGTCGTAGAGCTGCTTGGCGACCCCGAGGGTGTCCTCGCCGCCGATGGCGATCAGGGCGTCGACGCCCGCCGCGGCCAGGTTGTCCTTGATCCGCTCGACGCCGCCCTCGATCTTGATGGGGTTCGTACGGGAGGAGCCGAGAATCGTGCCGCCGCGCGGCAGGATGCCGCGCACGGCCGGAATGCCCAGCTCCATGGTCTCGCCCTCCAGCGGGCCGCGCCAGCCGTCACGGAAGCCGACGAACTCGTATCCGTAGACTCCGATGCCCTTGCGGACGACCGCGCGGATCACGGCGTTCAGGCCGGGGCAGTCGCCGCCTCCGGTCAGCACTCCGATACGCATGACGGGTTCCTCCATATGGATTCACGGCCAGACCCATGCCGGCTCTCCAGCACGTCAACGCAAGGCATTCTGCCCGAGGCGGCAGGAATGGTCTAGACCAAACGTGCGGTTCGGTGATCAAGCCTAACGAGCGGGTCCGCGCCGCGCCGGGATTCCGGCGACCGGCCGCGCGCCGCTCCTCTATCAGCCTCCCCCGGCACCTCGGCTCGGGTCGGATCGGCGTCCCGCCGCCGGTGAGACCGGGGCCCACTCGGGCATCCGCGTACACGCGCCGGCCGCGCGGCACGGGTTACGATCCGCCCAACAGCCACACTAGCCAACGTGCCGGTAAAGGAGGCGCGGTGAGCGTCCTGGCGATCGACGCGGGAACGACCGGTGTCACCGCCCTGGTGGTGTCCGAGGACGGCCGGATCGAGTCACGGGGATACGAGGAGTTCGCGCAGCACTTCCCCCGCCCCGGCTGGGTCGAGCACGTCCCCGAGGAGATCTGGCAGGCGACGCTCGCCGCCTGCCGTACGGCGCTCGACGGGGCCGCGACGCCGCCACGGTGCGTCGGCATCACCAACCAGCGGGAGACCGCGGTGCTGTGGGACCGGACCACACTCGCCGCCCCACGCCGGGCGATCGTGTGGCAGGACCGCCGCTCGTCGGACGTCTGCGAGAGGCTCCGCGAGCACGAGCCGCGGGTGGCGGAGCTGACGGGCCTGCGACTCGATCCCTACTTCACGGGCACCAAGCTGGCCTGGCTCGCCGAGAACGACCCGAGGGCGTGGAACACGGGCAACCTCGCGATCGGGACCGTTGACTCGTACCTGATCGCGCGGCTCACGAACGGCGAGCGGCACGTCACCGACCCGTCCAACGCGTCCAGGACCCTGCTGTACGACATCACGCGCGGCGCCTGGTCGCCGGAGCTGTGCGACCTGTTCGGGGTGCCGGAGGAGGCACTGCCGGAGCTCGTCCCCAACTACGGGGAGATCGGCCGCACGTCCCCGGAGGCGTTCCTCGGGTTGGACCTGCCGATCAGCGGCGTCGCGGGTGACCAGCAGGCCGCGCTGTTCGGCCAGACCTGTTTCTCGCCCGGCGACGTGAAATGCACGTACGGCACCGGCTCCTTCATCCTGGTCAACACCGGGGACGAGATCGTCCGCTCGGCGGCCGGGCTGCTCACCACGGTGGCCTGGCAGGCGCCCTCCGGCGCCATGACGTACGCGCTCGAAGGGGCGGTTTTCGTCACCGGCGCCGCCGTCCAGTGGCTGCGCGACGGCCTGGGCGTGATCCAGAGCGCCGCGGAGACCGAAGCCGTCGCCCGGACGGTTCCCGACTCGGGCGGCGTGGTCTTCGTCCCCGCCCTGACCGGCCTCGGCGCACCGTACTGGGATCCGGATGCGCGGGGCACGATCCTCGGCATCACGCGCGGCACCAGGCGGGCGCACCTCGTGCGCGCGACCTTGGAGGCGATTGCCTTCGAGGTGCGCGACATCGTGGAGACGATGGACCTCCCCGTGCCCGTGTTGAAGGCCGACGGCGGGGCCAGCGCGAACGACCTGCTGATGCAGCTGCAGGCGGACCAGATCGGCACCCCGGTCGAGCGCCCGGTCGTGCAGGAGACGACGGCCCTGGGCGCGGCGTTCCTCGCCGGACTCGGCGCGGGCGTCTGGTCCTCGCAGGAGGAACTGCGCGAGACCTGGCGGCTCGACCGCCGCTTCGAACCCGGCCCGGACGACGGCGCCGCCTACGCGCTCTGGAAGAAGGCCGTCGACCGCGCGCGTGACTGGGCGTCCTGACGCCCTTTTCTCGGTGGGACGCGATCAGCGGTGGAAGGGGCCGGTGACCTCGTAGGTGAGACTCGCGGCGGACGCGCCGCCGCCGTGCGATGCCGAGAAGTACAGCCTGGCGCCGTCGGGTGAGAAGGCCGGGCCGGCGACCTCCGAACCGCCGTGCCCGGGGATCCACAGGAACGGCGTGTAGGTGCCGTCCTCCCCGAGGATCGCCATCTCCGTGCCGTCGCCGTACTCGGCGATGACGAGAGCACGGACGTGCCCCGCCGTCACCCCGCCCACGGCACTCCGCCGCTCCGGGCCGGCGAGGACCGTGATCTGCTCGTTCTCCGCGTCGTACGCCCAGACACGGCCGTCGCCCGCCGTGGCGAAGTGGCAGAGGCCGCCGGAGTAGTGGCAGTCGCCGCTCCCGGCGAACCGCTTGGCCCCCTCGACCTGCTCGCGGGTCGGCTCGAACAGGCCGGCCGGGTTGGGGACCCGCCGCCAGGTGATTGGGCCGGGCCCCGGCCCGCCCACCATCACCTCCAGGACGCCGGTCGTCAGGTCGCCCCACTCCTCGGGGCGGAACCGGTAGAAGCAGCCGTCCGGCTCGCCCTCGGTCAGGTACACGGCCGTCCTGGACGGATCGAACGCCGCGCCCACGTGCCGGAACAGGCCCATCGCGAGGCGCGGCATGGCCGCGTGTTCGCCGTACGGATCGCACTCGAAGATCCGGCCGCGGCCGGTCTCCTCGCACGACAGCCAGGTGTCCCAGGGGGTGGCCTCGCCGGTGCGGTTCCGGTCGGTCCCGGACAGGATGCGATACGCGCTTCTGACGGCCCCGTCCGGGCCGAACCGGATCGCCGACACGCCGCCGAGCAGCGGGACGTCCGAGTTGGAGACGTAGATCCATCCGTCGCCGTCGGGGAAGCAGGCTCCCGCGCCGGGTTCGGCGTGCCAGGTCAACCCGCCCACCCGTTGACCGGAGCGGCCGACGACCCTGCCGGTGTACCCGCGCGCGAGGGCGATCGTGTCGCCGTCCGGCGTCTCCAGGTCCCCGTACCGGCTCCCGGGAAGCATGGGGCCGCCACTTCCCCTCCGGAAGGACGCCTCTGCGAAGCCGGACGACCACAGGGGGCCGGTCAGCACGGGTATCGCCTCCGGCCGTACGGACGTATGACGCGACATGATCGTCTCCTTGGCCTGCTCGTGGCACGCGGCCCGGTCGGGTTCCGGACCCGTTTCCGCCGCCCGCCTCCGGGCCGTGTCCGCTGCGTCTCGTTGGCGCGCTACGCACGGTCGGTCCGGACAGCCGATCAAAAAGTTGTGAACGCCCGGGGGATCCCCACGCTTCGTCCGCGCAAACTTTGCGCGAGAAGTGCGTAATCGGCGCCGCCCGTCGCGATCATCTCCGACACGCCCGGGTCTACATTGAGGCCCCCACCAGCCCTCCAGCGACCACGGTGATCGATTCATGAGGCACGGCACGGTAGACGTCCCGGCTCCAGGCGCCCGCCCGGCGGCCGAGCGGGCGATCGGGCCGGTGCACGCGCGTAAGGCGCTGGTGTTCCTCGATCCCGAAGATCCAGACGCCGGCGCCGACGCGGTCCGGGACGCCGCCTCCGCCCGGCCCGCCCGGAGGCTCGTCAACGCCCTGGCGACCAACGGGTACGTCGTGGAGTCCGTACCCGGCGAAGGTTCCGGGGACCATCACCACCTGGGACGCTTCCTCGACGCGGCGGAGCCGGGGGACCTGCTCGTCATCCGGTGGCCGACGGGGCGGGGCTGGACCCCGCGCGACTTCGCCGCCCTGATCAGCGGCTTCGCACGCCGCGCGGGCGACTGCGCGGCGGAGGCGATCGTGATGATCGTGGACTTCGGCTGGGTGGTGGACAGCGACCCCGACGACAGTGCCGGTTCGCGGCACGATGTCAGCGTTCTCCCCGTACGCGGAGATCCGCCCATCGTGGCGGCGGCGCTGACGACCGGCCTGGCGATGGGCGAGCGCCCGCCGCGCCGCGGCCTCTCGCTCACCGGCGTGATCGCCGACGGGCTCCTCACCGGAGCGGCCGACGCCGACGGCGACGGCGTGGTCACCATCGCCGACCTGCACCGATACGCCGTCACCGCCTCTGCCGGCAGCTCGCTGCGCCCCCTGCTGAGCGTGTACGGCGACGCCCCCTCCGTCCCGCTCGCGCGGACCGGAGGGGCCGGGAGCGCGGCGGCCGGAGCCGTGCCCGACGGGCTGAGCGGGGCGGTCGACGAGCTCCGGAGGCGCGGGGAGAGCTCCGTCCCCTCGACCGCCGAGGAGATCGTCGCCCGGGTCTACGACGTGTACCTCGGCCCGGTCGCCCAGGACCTGCTGCGGCTGGCCGCGCTGCTCGAGGACGGCGAGCCGCTGACCTCCGACCTCGCGGCCCTGCTGCTCGCGGACCGCGACCACGGCGATCCGGCCGGCACGGGACCGGCCGAGAGCGCGGGCGACGCGGCTCGGGCGCTCGCGGAGCTCGGCACGCCGTGGGAGCTCGTGGACGCCTCGGGGTTCCCGGCCCACCCCGCCGTACGAGAGGTCGGTCGGGCGCGGCTGACCCGGGACGAGCACGCCCGTGCCTGCGCCGTGCTGCGTCGATGGCGGGCCGCGCGCCGCGCTGTACGGCCCCGGGCGAGGCTCACGCCCGACCGCTGGACGACGGACGACCAGCTCGGGCACCGGATCTACGCGGAGGCGGTCGCGGCGTTCGTCCGCCATCCCGAGACGCTGCCGCCGCTGACGATCGGCGTCAAGGGCCCCTGGGGCACCGGCAAGACGTCGCTGATGCGGATGATCCAGGACCTGCTCGACCCGGGCACGGCGGACGGGCATCCGGCGGAGATCCACCTGGCCCGTCCCGGCTCGCCGCCGCGGAAGGCGGGGCGGGGGCGCCGTGCCGCCCTGCGCCGGAAGGCGCGGGGGGCGTCCCGGGTGACCATCGCCGAGGTGCTCTCGTACGCCAGGAGGCGCGGCGACCGGTCCCGCGAGGATCCCCGCCTCTCCGCACCGGAACGGCCGGCCCTGCGCGCCTCCGACTGGCGCCCGACGGTGTGGTTCAACCCGTGGATGTACCAGAACGGCGAGCAGGTATGGGCGGGTCTCGCGCACGAGATCATCACGCAGGTCACCGGCCGGTTGCCCCGCGGCGAACGCGAACGCTTCTGGCTGGAGCTCAACCTCGCCAGGATCGATCGCGAGGCCGTGCGGCGGCGGGCCTACCGGATGGCGATCACCCGGCTCACGCCCGTCGCGCTCGGGCTGGCCGCCACGATCGTGCTCACCTGCGCCTCGCTCGCCGCCGCGGCCCTGGTGCCGGCGCTCGGCCCCGCCCTGCGCGCCGCCGCGGCGGCCCTCGGCGCGTGCGGCTCGGTGGGCGTGCTCGCCGGCGGCGCCGTACGGCTCGCCCGGTTCCTGACCGAGTCGGCGGACACGGCGTTCGGCAGGCTGATCCGGCCGCCGGACCTGCTCGGCCCGGCTCCCGGACTGGCGGGCGACCTCGTCGTCGACCCGGGATACGGCGCGAAGACGGGGTTCCTGCACCTCGTCCAGACCGACATGCGCCGGGTGCTGCGGTTGGTGGCCACGGAAGAGCGCCCTCTCGTGGTCTTCGTCGACGACCTGGACCGATGCGGCTCCGGGACCGTCGCCCAGGTGATCGAGGCGATCAACCTCTTCCTCGCCGGGGAGTTCCCGAACTGCGTCTTCGTCCTGGCCATGGAGCCGGACGTGGTGGCGGCCCACGTGGAGGTCGCCTACCAGGATCTCGCGGAAGCCATGCCGGCGGACCTGCGTTCGGGGCTCGGATGGCGCTTCCTGGAGAAGATCGTCCAGCTTCCGCTCAGCCTTCCGGTGTTGGAGGACGCCCATCGCCTGCCCGGATATGTCGGCGCGCTACTGGGAGTCGACCGTTGCCGGGAGCGGCCGCGTCCGCCTTCTGACGGTATGGACCGGGGGCCGCGGGCGGAGGACGGCGCCGCGCCGGGGACGGGGGCCGCGGAGGAGCCGGGCGACTACGGGCGCGGGAGCCGCCACCGAGCGCGTGCCGCACGGGGCCGCGACCAGGCACAGGCCGCTTGGGGAGCGGATGCGCGTTGGGAAGCGGATGAGCGTCCGGTTCCGGCAGGACGATCCGGCGATCTCGGGGGCCGGACCCTCGGATCCGACGTCCACGCCGCTTCCGGAACAAGCGGGAGCGCGTCCGACCGCGGGCTCTCCCCCGGAAGGCGTCCCCTGAACCCGCGACTCGTCGAAATCCTCGAAGCGACGATCCGGGCCGCCGCGCCGACCGCCGACACGCTGGACGCCGCGGCGCGCGAGGCGCAGGAGGCCGTGGCCGCGATGCCGGACACCGCGGCTCTTCTGGAGGCGCGGGACGTGTCGGCCGTCGCCGATCCGCCGGTAGGCGAACCAGGAAGGCCGTCGGGCGGCGACGCCGTACCGGACCTGTGGCCGGAGACGCGGCTCGCCGCCGACCGGGTGTATGACGATCTCTACACGGACGAGAACGCCTACCGGGCGATCGAGGCGGCGCTTCCCGTCCTCTCCTCCGCCAATCCGCGCCAGCTCAAGCGCTATGTGAACGTCTTCAGGTTCTACTCGTTCGTGACGTACCGGCAGAGCCTGGCCGGCGCGGAACGCGCCGACGACGCCGCGGTGGCGAAGGTCGCGGCCCTGGCCGTCCGCTGGCCGCATCTGCTGTCCGCGCTGGCGAAGGAGTGCGGCTCCGGCGAGACGGTCCTGGAGGTGCTGGAGAAGGCGGCGTCCACAGGGAGCGTCGACGCGTGGGCGGAGGCCCTCGCCCGGCTCGGACCGGTGCCCGCCGCTCCGCGAGGCGTCGGCGGGCGGCAGGGGAAGGAGCCGCGGGAGGCCGACCGGTCCGGCGCGGGCGGGCCGCGGGTCCGGCCGGTGCGGCGCGGCGGCCCCGGCGCTTCCATGTGTGAGGTGAGCGACCCGAGCGCGCCGGAAACGCACGAGGGCGCCCCGGAATGGGACGCCCTTCGCGAGTTGCTGGCGAGCCGGCCGTCCGTCGCCGGTCTCGCCCGCAGGCTCCTCTGACGCGTGACACCCGCGCCTCTGAGCGGCGCGGCGGATCGGCCACGGCCTTCGCCGCGCCCCCTGCGAATGCTCGGGGGCACCGGCACAGCCGCGGACGATCAGCGCTGAGCCTGCATCATCCAATGGTGCTTCTCGAGGTCACGGGTGATCCCGATGAGAAGGTCCTGCGTGACGGGGTCGGCCTTCTCAGTCGCGTCGATGCGCTCCCGCATGCGGCGGGTGATCGACTCGAGAACGTCGGTGAAGATCGCGATGACCTTGCCGTCCTCGATGTAGCCGCTGTCGACCCTCGTCACGTGGCTGTCGCGCGCAACGGTGCCGGGCCGGCCGTCGGGGTTCGCTCCCAGCGCGACCGCACGCTCGGCGACGAGGTCCGCGCTCTCGCGAGCGAAGTCCACGACGTCGTCGAGCTGCAGATGGATCGAACGGAAGTGGCGCCCGATGACGTTCCAGTGGGCCTGCTTGCCCTCCAGGGACAGGTCGATCAGATCGATCAGCGCGCCCTGTAGGCAATCCGTGGCGATCTTCTTGTTGTCGGGCGAGAGCGGACTGCTTATCGAGGTCATGAAGGTACCTCCCCCTCGATGGAGTCGTTCGTCATTACCAACGGACTAGCTGCCATACCCCTTCCACGCGAGCTAAACGTTGACAGTGTCACGATGACAGTGTCATCATGGCGGCATGGACGGCACGTGGACCATCGGAGAGCTGGCCGAGCGCGCGGCGGCGCTGCTCGGCGCCGGGCCACGCCCCAACGGGCGGGTCCGCGACGTTCCGAACGCGCGGCTGATCCGGTGGTACGCCACGATCGGTCTGCTCGATCCCCCACTGGCCCGCCGTGGCAGGGTCGCCCTCTACGGCCGACGTCATCTGCTCCAACTTGTCGCGATCAAACGCCGCCAGGCCGAGGGCCTGTCGATCGCGGAGATCCAGACCGAGCTCGCCGGCGCGACCGACGAGATGCTGGAACGCGTCTCCGGGTTGGCCGGCGCCCCGCCCGCGATCGACGCTTCGGCGGGCCCGCCGGGCGGCGTCGCCCCCGCTCAGCCGGGTGGCGCGCCCGACGTCCGCACACCACCGCCGACCGACACGGGCCGACAGCCGGGTCCCGACCGCTTCTGGACGCGCTCCTCCCCCGCTCCGGCTCCACTTCATACGGCGGGGAGCGACCCGGCGTGGCGCGACGGCGTGGCCGCCGTAGCCGAGAGAACCGCCGCGGGCGACGCGGCGCCGGTTGACGCCGGGACGGCCCGAGACGACATGACAGCCGTCACCGCCGGAGCACCGGGCTCGCCCTCCCCCGTACCCGCCTCGTCGAGACCGTTCGACACGATGGACGCCCGGTGGGCCGCCGACCTCACTCGCGCTTCCGCGGCCGACTTGGAGGACGGCCATGCGCGCGACGCCCTCCAACCCCTCCCCGCCGACCTCGTCTACGGCGTACGACTGGCTCCCGGCGTGACGGTCATGCTGCACCAGGCGACGCGCCCGCCCACCGAACGCGACCTGGCGGCACTCCGCGAGGCCGCCGCGCCCCTCATCGCCGACCTCGTCGCCAGAGGACTGGCCGCCCGGCCTGAGTCCGCCATGGAAGGGAGCTGACCGATGTCTGTCCCGATCATCACCCCCCTGCCGCCCGAGCGGTGTCATCCCGTACCGGACGCCGGGCTGGGCGCCCTGGAGACCGCCAGAGGCAACCTTCCGCTGGAGAGCGTCGACATCACCGCCCGGGTCGCGGGCCTCCTGGCCGGCGTCGAGATGGCGCAGGGGTTCCGCAACCCCTTCGACGTCACCTTGGAGGCGACGTACGTCTTCCCGCTGCCGCCCCGCGCCGCGGTGACGGCCTTCCGGATGACCGCCGACGATCGGGTGATCGACGGCGTTTTGAAGGAGCGCGGACAGGCCAGAGCCGACTACGACCGCGCGCTCGCCGAAGGCCGCCGCGCGGCGATGGCCGAGGAGGACCGTCCCGACGTCTTCACCATCCGGGTCGGCAACATCCTGGCCGGCGAGCGGGTGCAGATACATCTCACCCTCAGCCAGCCGCTCCCCTTCGAAGACGGCGCGGCCGAGTTCCGCTTCCCGCTCGTGGTGGCGCCGCGCTACATTCCGGGCACGCCGCTGGACGGCGGCCAGGTCGGCGACGGCACCGCACCGGACACCGACGCGGTGCCCGACGCCTCGCGGATCACCCCGCCGGTGCTCCTGCCCGGCTTCCCCAATCCGGTACGGCTTTCGCTGGTGACGACGATCGATCCCGCCGGTCTGGGGCTCGAGGAGATCCGTTCCAGCCTCCACGAGGTCATCCAGGAGGGCGACACCCTCCGGCTGACGCCGGGCGAGCGCCTGGACAGCGACTTCATCCTGCGTCTCGGCTTCGCGCCGTCCACCTCGCTGGCGCTTGTCCCCGACCCTGCCCCACGCCCCGAGCCCGGTACGCCGGCCGAGGCCGGGTCACGCGGCTCCGGACCCGCCGTCGAGCACGAGGGCACCCCGCCTTCGGCGGAGGGCACGTTCACGCTGACGGTCGTTCCACCCGCTGAAAAGCCGGGCGAAACCGCTCCCCGGGACGTCGTCCTCCTGCTCGACCGATCGGGCAGCATGGCCGGGTGGAAGATGGTCGCCGCCCGGCGAGCCGCGGCGCGCATCGTCGACACGCTCACATCCCGCGACAGGTTCGCCGTGCTCGCGTTCGACACGGCCATCGAGCGTGCTTTCCCCGATGGGCTCACTCCGGCCACGGATCGCAACCGCTATCGCGCGATCGAGCACCTGTCCCGGCTGGAAGCGCGAGGCGGCACCGAGATCCTCGCCCCGATGGAGGAGGCGCTGCGGCTGCTCGCCCCGTCGACTCCCCCGCCGTCGGCAGAGCTGTCGCCCCCTCCTCATCCGACGTCCGGTGAGCAGGCGCTCAGCCATTCCCCTGGCCACTTCCCCGGCCAGGGGCCGGCGCGCCCGGTCTCGTACGAACCGCATTCCTCGCCGCCCCTCGGCTCGACGCCCGCCGCCGGGCGCGATCGCGTGCTTGTGCTGGTCACCGACGGGCAGGTCGGCAACGAGGATCAGATCCTGGAACGCACCGGGGCACGGCTGAGCGGCGTCCGGGTGCACGCCGTCGGGATCGACCGCGCCGTCAACGCCGGCTTCCTCGGCAGGCTGGCCATGCTCGGCTCGGGGCGGTGCGAACTGGTCGAGTCGGAAGACCGCCTCGACGAGGCGATGGAGCACATCCATCGCCGCATCGGCTCTCCACTGGTCACCGGTGTCTCTCTCCGGGCGGACGGGTTCGACATCGTCCCGGGCACCGTCACGCACGCCGGATCGCTCTACCCCGGCGTTCCGCTGACGGTCTCCGGCCGCTATCGCGTCGGTACGGCCACCGGCGAGCCGGCGCGGATCTCCCCACCTGACCTGGAGCGTGGGCCGGCCACCTCCGCGGACGCGGCCGGTGCCGCTGGCGAGAAGGCGCTGACCGTCCACGGACTGACCTCCGGCGGCCGGCCGTGGAACGCCCGCGTGCCGGCGGTGACCGTGAGAGGCGATGCCGCGAGTGGCGCCGCCCGGGCCGTGTGGGCGCGGGGCCACGTGCGCGATCTCGAAGATCGGTACGCGGTCGGCGACCGATCACTGGAACACGAGATCGTCGCGACGTCGCTGCGTTTCGGTGTGCTCTGCCGGTTCACGGCGTTCGTCGCGGTGGACACCCACGTGGCCGCCGACGGCAGGCCGGAGCACCACGTGATCCAGCCGGTCGAGCTGCCCAGCGGCTGGGAGCCGCCTCAGCCGGTCATGGCGGCCGCCATGACCACGATGGCCTTCTCCGCCGAGAGCGCGCCCGCGCCTGGCCGCCCCGCCGACGCGCCCATCGCCTGGATGGACACCGGCATCAGCCCGCCCTCGACCGCGGGGAGCGCGGCACCCGCTCCGGGCCCGTTCCCGCCGCCAGTGGCCCCGTCACCAGCGCCGCCGCCGGGTGCCGCACCGCCATCGGGCCCCCCGCCGCCCGCCGTACCGGGCTCCGGGCCGATCCCGAGGCGGACGACACCTGCGCCGTCGCGACCGCCTCGGCCCGGCCGAGGGTTCACCGGCGGGCAGGGGTGGTCTCCAGGTGGCGAGGTCGCTCCGACGACGAGCCTCGACGGCATCCGGCCGCAGTTGGCCGAGGAACTGCGGCGGCTCCACGCCGTGGAGTCGTCCCCCGAGCCGGTCCGCCGTCGCTACCTCGCGGATCTCGCCAGCCGCCTGCGGGTGCTCGATCACCTGATCGGCGGCTATGCGGAGCTGTCCGCGTTGGGAGAGGCGCTCGATCAGGCCGAACGGGCCGACGTCGACCTCGCCGATCTGTGGCGGCGAGCGGTCGAACTCCTCACCCGGCTTTCCCTCGGCTCCGCCGAGGACACCTCCGCCGAGGACACCTCCGCCGCGCCACCGCTCCCGCCGGCGCAGTCACCTACGGCGGCGGATGCCGAAGAGGCGGGCACCTCAGCGGAGCCGCCCACCGAAGAGCCACCCCGCTCCGAACGCCGCCCCTTCTGGAAGCGCCAATGAACCTCGGTCGGGCACACCGGGCTTCCGTGAACGCACGCCCTGGCCAAGGTTGCGTTCACGGGAGTGGTGTAAGAGTTTCCGCTCGTAGCCGGCGCGGCGTCGTGACATGAGGGCAGCCTCCGCGTGATCTGGCCACCACACTCGCGAAGCAGTGGGCCGGGCCGACCGAGGGATGGGCACGCCGCCGCAGACTTCCACCGCGCGCGGGGCGGCCGCTACGGCGCCCCGTGGGCACGGCCAGGGGCGCCGACGACCGCTGAGCCCCCGCCTGGTCGCAGGCGGGGGCAGGCCGCGTCCGACGGCCCATCCCACGGGGACGGCCGGGGTCGCCGGACTCGGCCGAGGGCGCTCGTGCGGGCGGATCAGTGAGGTTCGTTCAGACGGATGACGTCGGACGGTGGGCGAGGCGCGGGACGCCGAGGTTCCCGCACTCCGCCCGTGTCGGGCCGGTCATCGCGTCCCCCTGCGGGGACGGGAGACCGGCGGCGCAGCACACGGAGGATGAGCCGTTTAAGCCCCATATGCCGCAAACGCATAGGGTTGTTCGGTGAGTTCCACATTGATCCTCGATGGCGGCCTCGCCACCCACCTTGAGGCCCTGGGCTGCGACCTTTCCGACGACCTCTGGTCGGCCAAGCTGCTGATCGAAGATCCCGGCATGATCCGGCAGGTTCATCTCGACTACTACGCGGCCGGCGCGGACGTCGCGACGACGGCGAGCTACCAGGCCAGCATCCCCGGCTTCGTACGGCGCGGCCTGACCTCGCGCGAGGCGGCGGATCTCATCCGCCTGTCGGTCGAGCTGGCCGTACAGGCTCGGGACACTGCCGGGCATGGGCTCGTAGCCGCGAGCGTCGGGCCGTACGGCGCCTATCTTGCCGACGGCTCCGAGTACACCGGCGACTACGACCTCGACGAGGCGGAGCTGACCGCATGGCACCGGGACCGCCTGGAGATCCTTGCGAACGCCGGAGCGGACCTGCTGGCGTGCGAGACCATCCCGTCGCTGGCGGAAGCGCGGGCATTGGCCACGCTGCTGGGTGAACTGCCGTCGGTGCGCGCCTGGGTCAGCTTCTCGTGCCGCGACGACGAGCACATCAGTGACGGCACCCCGCTGCGCGAGTGCGCCGCACTGTTCGCCGAGCTGCCCCAGGTCATCGCGGTCGGCGTGAACTGCACGGCCCCGCGCCACATCCCGGGCCTGATCGGCCGGCTCAAGGGCAAGCCCGTCGTGGTCTATCCCAACTCGGGCGAGACATGGGACGCGGCCGGCCGCCGCTGGCTCGGCCTCACCGATCCCGTGGAGTACGGCGAGGCCGCCGCCCGGTGGCACGCCCTGGGCGCGGCGTATGTCGGCGGCTGCTGCCGCACCACGCCCGAGCACATCCGCCAGATCCGCACCCGGATCTGAGCCCAGGGACGGCCTCACCAGGGCTCAGCAAGTGACCATCAGAAGTCGGGCACCCCGCGACGAGACCCTCGATCCGTGACCGCTCGTGCCGTGGAACGGGCGGTCAGGACTTCGACGCGGCCGCCCGGGCGGCGCGGACCATCTCGACCTTGGCGCTGGCGGCGTACTTGTCCACGTACTCCTGGCCGGACAGCTCCATCAACGCGTACATGATCTCGTCGGTGACGGCGCGGAGCACGAGGCGGTCGCCTTCCATCCCGTAGTAGCGGGAGAAGTCGAGCGGCTTGCCGTACCTGACACCGGGACGGATGCCGAACTTGGGGATGGGGTGCCCGGGCGGCATCATCTCGAACGTGTTGACCATCGCCCACGGGATGACCGGAGCGCGGGACTCCAGGGCGAGCCGGGCGACACCGGTCTTGCCCTTGTACAGCCGGCCGTCGGGAGAGCGCGTCCCCTCCGGGTAGATGCCGAGGACCTGGTTGTCCTTGAGGATGCGCAGACCGGTACGGAGCGCCGCCTCGCTGGCCTTGCCCCCGGAGCGGTCGATCGGCACGGTTCCGACACCCGAGAAGAACGCGCGGCTGACCATGCCCTTGATGCCGCGACCGGTGAAGTACTCGGCTTTACCGAGGGAGATGACCTTGCGCGGCAGGAACCCCGCTCCGAAGAAGTGGTCGGCGAACGACAGGTGGTTGCCCGCCAGGATGACCGGACCTTCGGCCGGCACGTTCTCCATCCCCTGTGCCCAGGGCCGGAAAATGAGCCGGAGCAATGGCCAGATGGTGTACTTCACCACCCAATACAACACCGTGGGCGCTCCTTCGATCGGATGTGCAAGTCATCTTCCCATGTCTTAAGGTGCTCGCACTAACCATGGCCAACGTGCGACTATCGGGCGAATCTGGAGGAGCACCCGACACGGAGGTTCTCTCATGCCGCTGCTTCCCGGCGCCGAGCCGTACCAGCATGACGGGGGCGAGATCGGCGTCCTGCTGTGCCACGGGTTCACCGGATCCCCTCAGGCGCTGCGTCCGTGGGGCGAGTATCTCGCGGAGGCCGGGCTGACGGTCTCCCTTCCCCGGCTGCCCGGCCACGGCACGACCTGGCAGGAAATGAACCGGACCCGCTGGGAGGACTGGTACGCCGAGCTGGACAAGTCGTTCGCCGATTTGCGCGGCGCGTGCGCCGAGGTGTTCGTGATGGGCCTGTCGATGGGCGGGTGCATGGCGCTCCGGCTCGCGGAGGTGCACGGCGAGTCCGTACGCGGGGTGGTCGTGGTCAATCCGTCCGTGGTGCGCGACGTGCCGATGCTGCGGCTGGCTCCGGTGCTGAAGTGGTTCCTGCGGTCGGCTCCCGGCGTGGCGGGCGACATCAAGAAGGAGGGCGCGGTGGAGCTCGGCTACGCGCGGACGCCGGTCCGGGCCGCCGCCACACTGCCGCAGTTCTGGAAGCTCGTCCAGCGCGACCTGGACCGGATCACCCAGCCGGTGCTGGTGTACCGGAGCCCTCAGGACCATGTGGTGAAACCGGCGAGCGTGGAGTTCCTTCGGGAACGAATGGGGAACAATCTGGAAATCAGAGAACTACCGGACAGCTACCATGTCGCCACGTTGGACAACGATGCTCCCACGATCTTCGCGGGGAGCCTCGACTTCATCCGCACGCATGCCTCGGTACCCTTGACGAAGGACTCCTGACCCGGGATCGAAGTGACGCCGCAGAGTGACGAGGACGAGGTCTGGCGTCAGATCGTCGCCTCCTTCAATGAGAAGGCCGAGGACACCTCGGCCGGTCAACCATGGCCTGACCGGGAGAACGTCCCGGACGAGCCCCCCGCGGAGGAGAAAGAGGAGGACACCGAGCCCGTCCAGGCGGCCGTCCAGGAGCCGGGCGACGACGAGGACCACTACATCCCTCCGGCTCCTCCCCCGCTGCCCAAGGCGGACGGCGTCACCAAGCTGGCGTGGGCGGCCCTCTTCGGCGGCCCCGCGTACCTGCTGCTCGCTGCCCTGCTGAGCTGGCCGATGGACGGCTGGATCGTCTTCACCGCCGTGGCGGCGTTCATCGGCGGGTTCGTGGCCCTCGTCGTGCGGATGGGCGACGGACCGCCCGCCGACTCCGGCTGGGACGACGGCGCCGTCATCTGACCCTATTTGGCCGAGGTGCCGAACGTCTCGATCACGTCGTGGTAGCGGTCGTTCGCGTCGAGCGTGTGCCCGACCGCCATGGTGGTCGCGCCGACCCTGGTCACCGCCTGCAGGCGGACCGTACGGTCGGGCACCGAGTCGCCGTGCACGACCTTCCACTTCGAGCCGGTGTAGGTGAGCAGGAAGGCCGTCCCGGGCCGCGCGGGATCGTAGCCCGACACCCAGAACGCGCCGTCACCGTCGCCGGTCACGCCGTACAGCTCGGCCTGGGCGACGGGCAGCTTCTCCCTGGTCCAGCTCTCGCCGTCCCAGGACAGCACGAGTGGCCTGATCTTTCCGGAGCGCTGGTAGACCCCGCCGACCGCGACCGCGCGCTTTCGGCTCTGGACGTAGATGTCGCGCAGGAAGCCGCCCTTCACCGCCGGGACGCGGGACACCTTCCAGCCGGTCGTGGTGAGCCGGAGGATCACCGGCCGGGAGCCTGAGTCGCCGACCGCCCAGCCCTCCGACTTGCCGGTGAGGCCGACGCCGTACAGGGCGCCGATCGGCCCCTGCACGGTCGCCCAGCCGGTCCAGGAGGGAGCGGCCGCGTCGGCGACGAACGTCCGGCCGTCCCGGCTGCCGACCAGCACCACTCTGCCGGTCGTCGCGGCCACCGCGCCGATCCAGTCGCCGCCGCGCAGTTGCGGCACGGCGAGCCGGTCGAACCCGTCGCGGTTTCCCCTGGCGACGTACGGCAGGCCGTCGTGGCCGTCCCCGACCGCCCACACATCGTTCTTGGAGGCGGCGGCGACGGAGCGCAGGTGCCCGGCGCCCGTGGTGTCGTTGCGGACGTCCACCTCCGTCCAGGAGCTGCCGTTCCAGTGCGTGATGACGCCCTGGTTCTGCCAGAAGTCCCAGACGTCCTGCTGGCCGACCGCCCAGACGTCCTTCTCGGAGAGTCCGGCGACGTCGGAGAGGGAGCCGTCCGCCTGGAGCTTGGCGGAGGACGTCCGGCTGCGCGCGGCCTGCTTGCCCGACTCCGGGCTTCCGGGTTCGGCGTAGGCGGGCGCCACCGAGGTGGCGCACAAAAGGGAACCGGCCACGAGACCGGCGAGGAGCACACCAAGCGGTGCCGCGCGCCGTCTGTGGCGGCGGGTCATGAACAAATCGTACGGTGACGGGAGTGACCTGTGTGCGCGAGGTCACCATTCCGGTCCTGAATGTGATGTATTAGACCGATTTCTCGGCAGATTCGGTCGCCGCGCCGCCGAGTGTGTCTCCGTACAGATCCGCGACCACGGGGCGGTGGTCGCTGGCGATCACAAGGTCGGCGGGGTCGGCGTCCGCGGCTCCGCAGCACGCCACGGCGAGGCCGGGGGCGGCGAAGATCCCGTCGATCCGCTTCGCCGGCCGCCTGGCGGTGAAGGTCCCGCCCTCCCCCTTCGGCGACTCCCCGTAGCAGTCCGCGAAGCGCCGGGCGAGGTAGCGCCAGGTGGGCCCGCCGGGCTCCTCGTTGACGTCCCCGCACAGGACGGCGCGCGCCCCGAAGATCCGGGCGAGGCGCTCCACGATCGGCACGATCTCGGCGGCGTGCCGGAGCCGCGCCCCGGGGTGCAGATCGAGGTGGAAGCAGCACACCGCGAGCCGCAGGCCGCCCTTCTCGACGACCGCGAAGACGACGACGCGCGGCTCCAGCGCGGGGAACCAGCGCAGCCGGTGCTCCGCGGCGTACAGCACCCGCACGGCGGGGCCGGTGAGCACCGCCGTACCGGCCAGGCGCGATCCGGAGACGCGGCCGCCCGCCGCGATCGTCAGGCCGGTCTCCCGGGCGAGGCGGCGCCGCCTGCCGGGGAGTCGCGGGGCCTCCTGGACGCACAGCACGTCGGGCCGCATGGCGTTGACGACCCGCACGAGCGCCCGGCGGTCGTCACGCCCCGCCCGCACGTTGTAGGTGGCGATCCTGATGCCTGACAGCGGTCGCTCCCGACTCCCGTCCGTACGTCGCGTGCCCGGTGCGGTTTCGCACCGGCGGTGTCAGCGGACCCGGGCGAGGTCGGCGGCGCCCACCATGCCGGCGGCCGGTCCCAGCTCGGCGGCGCGGATGCCGGCGAGCGGGCGGTGCCCGCGCCCGGTGAGGCGGGCGGCGTAGTCGGCGCGGACCTGGTCGAGGAACAGGTCCGCCGCGCCGGAGACGCCGCCGCCGATGATGAAGCAGCCGGGGTCGAGGACCGCGGCCAGGTCGGCCAGGCCCTGGGCCAGCCAGCCGGCGAGGAACTCGAACGCGGCGAGCGCGGCGGCGTCCCCGTCCCTGGCGGCGTCGGTGACGTGCTGTCCGACGATGGCGTCCGGGGAGCCGGCCAGCTCAAGCAGGCGGACCGCGGAGGACGGGTCGGCGGCGGCGTTGACCCGCGCCCGCCGCACGAGCGCGTTCCCGCTGGCGTACTGCTCCCAGCAGCCGTGGTTGCCGCATCCGCAGGGCAGGCCCTCCGGCACCACCTGCATGTGGCCGAGCTCGCCCCCCATGCCCCAGCGGCCCCGGTAGAGCTCGCCGCCGAGGACGACGCCGCCGCCGATGCCGGTGCCGAGGGCGACGCACACGACGTGGCTCTCGCCCCGGCCCGCGCCGAAGCGATACTCGCCCCAGGCGGTGGCGTTCGCGTCGTTCTCCACCACGACGGGAAGGCCGACCAGCTCGGCGACCTTCTTGCGCAGCGGCTCCTCCCGCCAGGCCAGGTTGGGGGCGAACCGGACGACCGACCGGGTCTCGTCCACGAACCCGGCGGCTCCCAGCCCGACGGCCTCCACGGCGTGGCGCCGGGCCAGCTCGGCCACCGCGTCCGCGATGGCGTCGGCCACCAGCTCGGGACTGTCGGCCGGCGTCGGCCGCAGGGCGCGGTCGAGGACCTGCCCGTCCTCCGTGACGACACCCGAAGCGATCTTCGTGCCGCCGATGTCCACGCCGATGGTCAAGGCCATGTGCTCGAAACCTCTGTCAGCCCAGGTCGATGTGTTCTACGTGCGGCTCTTCCGGCCGCTTGGGCGGGGTCGCCCGCTGTTGCAGGGCGTCCACCGCCTGGCGCAGCGCGGCGACCAGCTCGCCGCCCGCCGCGATCAGGTGATCGGTGACGTCGCCGCCGGACTCCTTGCCCGCGGCGATCACCCGGCAGACCGGGCAGGCCCGGCAGATGTACTCGTCGTGGTCGTGGGCGGCGACCGCCTCTCCCCACACGTCGTCGGTACGGCCACCGCCGAACGCCCCGCCGAGGCCACCGCCCAGCGCGCCGCCGAGCCCGCTCACGCCGCCCTTCACGAAGCCCTTGCCCAGCTCGCGGCCGACCCGCCGCTGCAGGGCGTCGAAGAGCTTCATCGCCTCATCCGCGATCGACCCGAGCGGGTCCTGACGCGGGGAGCCGTTGGTGTCCTGGGTTCCGTTGGACCCGTTGTTCGTGTTGCTTTCCGTCATTTCGCCCCTCCTGTCTCGAACCGTACCCGGAGGTGCCCGTCGCGGAGCACCGCACCGGCGATCCCCCTCCGGGCCAGGGCCGCGGGCAGGGCGATCACCCGCCGGTAGGAGCCCGCCGTGACGATCAGGTCCTCTCCCTTGCGGGCCAGATCCACGGCCTCCTTGTCGGCCAGAGGGAGGGCGAGGACCAGCTCGTCGGCGTCGACGCGCATCGGCGGCTCCGCGCTCGGAGGGGCGAACGGGTCGGCCGTGCCGTACAGCGCGGCGGCGACCTCCGCCAGGGCGCGCGGGCCCACCGGCTCGGCCGGGAGATAAGGGACGGTGTGGACCGGCAGGGGCGCGAACGACTCGTGGATCTCCGCGAGGTGCCTGGCCTGCGCCTCCACCCAGCCGCGCCGCCAGTCGTCGGCGTCGTCGGCCGGGAAGACGCGGTTGGCGACGACCCCGTCCACGCGGTAGCCGTACAGGCTGAGCGAGGTCAGGGTGCGCCGGGCCTCGGCGACGACCACGGCCTCGGGGGTGAGCACGAGGCGGACCGAGGCGTTGTCGCCGGTCAGCAGCTCGCGGACCTCCATCAGGCCGCGGTGCAGCCGCTCTCCCGCGGAGATGACGGCGCCCTCGGGGGCGCTCACCTTGGCGACGTGCCTGACCACCGGCGAGACCGCGCGCAGCACCCGCCGCAGGCCCGGCAGCAGCCGGTTGACGTGCCAGTCGAGGGCCTCGGGGAGGGCGAGCAGCCGCAGCGTCTCGGCGGTGGGCGCGCAGTCGACCACGACGACGTCCCAGCGGCCGGTGCGGGCCTGCTCGCGCAGTTCGAGCAGCGCGATGATCTCCTCGGCGCCAGGCAGGACCGTGATCTCCTCAGAGGTGATCTCGTCCAGGCCCAGCTCCTGGAGCACGTTCCTGGCGTACGCCCGCAGCTCGCCCCAGTGGCGTTCGAGCGCCTTCTGCGTGTCGACCTGCTGGAGGTAGAGCCCCGGCGCCGCCTGGACCGGCTCGCCGGAGCCGGGCACGGCGAGCGCGTCGGCGAGGGAGTGGGCGGTGTCCGTGGAGACGACCAGCGTCTTCAGTCCGCGCTCCGCGGCGAGGGTCGCGGTCGCCGCCGCCGCGGTGGTCTTGCCGACGCCGCCCTTCCCCGTGAAGAGGAGGACCCTCATCGGCCTTCGACGCGCTTCTTGAGCCCCTTGAGGGCCGTGTCGACGATGACCTTCTCGGCCTTGCGCTTGATCATTCCGATCATCGGCACCTTGAGGTCCACGGCCAGCTCGTACGTCACCTCGGTGCCGCCGGAGGTCTCGGTGAGGCGGTAGCTGCCGTCCAGGCCGGAGACCATCTTGCCTGGCTCGACGATGTGCCAGATCACGGCGTCGTCGTCCGTCCACTCGTAGCCGAGGACGTATTCGTCGCTGATCACTCCGGCGTCGAGGACGAACCGGACGCGTGCCGCCCGGCCCTGCTCGCCGGTCTCCAGGACGCTCGCGGACCTCACCTGGCCGGCCCACTCGGGATAGGCGGGAAAGTCGGCGATCACAGTCATGACGGACGACGGGTCGGCGTCGATCGTGATGCTCGACGTGGTTCGATCAGCCATGGGCTAACCGTACTTCACCATTCCAGGGCGAAAGGCGTGCCGCGCCCGCGGAAATGACCGACGTTGACGCACTCGGTGCGCCCCACCCGGGTCCTGCTCACCAGGGGCTGGTGGACGTGCCCGAACAGCGCGTATCTGGGCTGCGTCCTCCTGATCGCCTCCAGGGTGGCCTCGCTGCCGCGTTCCAGCCGGCGGGCGACGACGTCGTAGAGCAGCTCGGGGATCGCGGGCGGGATGTGGCAGCACAGCACGTCCACCTCGCCCAGCGCCTCGACCTTGCGCGCGTACTCCTCGTCGTCGATCTCGTACGGCGTGCGGTAAGGGGTGCGCAGCCCGCCGCCCACGAAGCCGAACCTGAGCCCGCCGATCTCGGCGGTGGCGCCGTCGAGGACGACGTGGCCCGGGCGGACGAACTCCCGCCACAGCCGTGGGACGTCCACGTTCCCGTACGTCATGTAGGCGGGCGTCGGCATCGCCTCGAAGATCTCGGCGTACTGGCGGCGGACCGCGGCCTCGATGTGGTCGCGGGGGTCGCCGCCGAGCGCGGCCCACAGCGCGGCCGACATGGCCCGCGCCTCGTCGAACCGGCCGGCGGTGCGCAGCCCGATGAACTCGGAGGCCTTCTCCCGTCCGAACAGGTCGGCGAAGATCCCGCGCGAGTGGTCGGCGTAGTCGACGAAGAGGATGAGGTCGCCCAGACACACGAGGGCGTCGGCGCCGTCGCCCGCCCGTGCCAGGGCGTCGGCCCGGCCGTGGACGTCGCTGACGACATGCACCCTCATGGCGGACATGGTAGTACCGGTGCCCGGACCGGCCCGGGCGCCCGTCCCGATCGCGCGTTCGAACCTCCGGAGCGCCGACAGGTAAGGGGCGGGTCCGGTCTCCTCCACGGAACGTCCGGTGCGACGAACCCCGATGACCGCCCTGATAGCGTGCGAATGCGCAGATAACGCCTCTGTGACGGATCTACCCACGCGTAACTTCGCACGGTAGCGTCCGGTGAAGCCGATCCCCGCTCCAGCCTCGGCCGAGAAGAAGTCAGGAGCGCGTCCGAAGGAGTGACCGTGCGCGAGTACAGCGTTCCCGTGCTGGTGGACGTCCCGTTGTCCGCGAATTGCACAGACACGGTGTTCCAGCGCGGCGTCGACGAACCGGACGCCGTGGTGATCCGCCGCAAGGAGGGCGACACCTGGGTCCCGGTGACCGCGCGCGAGTTCCGCGACACGGTCGCGGGCGTCGCCAAAGGGCTGATCGCCGCCGGCGTCGAGCCCGGAGACCGGGTGGCGCTCATGTCCCGTACGCGGTACGAGTGGACGGTCGTCGACTACGCCATCTGGGCCGCGGGCGGGGTCGGGGTGCCGATCTACGAGACGTCCTCCGCCGAGCAGGTGAAGTGGATCATCTCCGACAGCGAGGCCAAACGCGTCGTCGTCGAGCTGGAGTCGCACGAGCAGACGGTCAAGGAGGCCGTGCCCGACCTGGCCGCGCTCTGGCGCATCGAGAACGACGGGCTGGAGGAGCTGATCCGGCTCGGCGCCGACGTCTCCAATGACACGCTGGCCGAGCGGCGGGCGGCGCGGGGCGGCCACGACCTCGCCACGATCATCTACACCTCCGGCACCACCGGCCGGCCCAAGGGCTGCATGCTCAGCCACGACAACCTGCTGTTCACCGCGCGGAACGTGGCGCACGGCCCCCTGGAGCTGCTGTTCGACGTTCAGGACCGGGCCGCGCTGCTGTTCCTGCCGCTCGCGCACAGCTTCGCGAGGATCATCCAGATCGTCCTCATCGAGACGTCCACCGTGATCGGGCACACGGCCAACATGAAGAACGTCGCGCCGGACCTGCAGACGTTCAAGCCGACCTTCCTGCTCGGGGTGCCCCGTGTCTTCGAGAAGGTCTACAACGCCGCGGAGCTCAAGGCCACCACCGAGGGCAAGGGCAAGATCTTCCACACCGCCGTGAAGGTCGGGATCGAGTGGAGCAAGGCGGAGAGCTCCGGCGGCGCCTCCCTCGGCCTCCGCCTCAAGCACGGCCTCTTCGACAAGCTCGTGTACGGCAGGCTGCGGGCGGCGACCGGCGGCGCGCTGAGCGCGGCCGTCTCCGGCGGCTCCGCCCTCGGCGAGCGACTGGGCCACTTCTTCCGCGGCGTCGGCATCGAGGTGTTCGAGGGCTGGGGCCTCACCGAGACGAGCGCCCCCTCGACCGTGAACATCCCGGGCGCCAACAAGGTCGGCACGGTCGGCAAGCCGTTCCCCGGTGTCACCATCGGCATCGCCGACGACGGCGAGATCCTGGTCAAGGGGCGCCACGTCTTCGGCGGCTACTGGAACAACGAGCGGGCCACCAAGGAGGCCATCGACCCGCAGGGCTGGTTCCACACCGGCGACGTCGGCGAGCTCGACAAGGACGGCTACCTGCGGATCACCGGCAGGAAGAAGGAGATCCTCGTCACCGCGGCCGGCAAGAACGTCGCCCCCGGCCCGCTGGAGGACAGCATCCGGGCGCACCGGCTGGTCAGCCAGGTGATGGTGGTCGGCGACGACCGGCCGTTCGTCGCCGCGCTCGTCACGCTCGACCCCGAGGCCATGGAGCAGTGGAAGGAGGCCAACGGGCGCACCGGCGCCTCCATGGCCGAGCTCTGCTCCGACCCGGCCGTCGTGGCCGAGGTGCAGCAGGCCGTGGACACCGCCAACCTGTCCGTCTCCAGGGCCGAGCAGATCAAGAAGTTCGCCATCCTCGACATCGAGCTGAGCGAGGACTCCGGTCACGTCACGCCGAAGCAGTCGATCAAGCGTCACGTCGTGGCGCGCGACTTCGCCAAGCAGATCGACGACCTGTACGCGTAACTCCACCTCGCGGTGACGACGTCCCGGGCCGGTCCGTCAGGGCCGGCCCGGTGTCTTCTCGCGTATGTGTGCTGTCCGGGCCGCGGACGGCACGATGGACGTTCCGGCCACCGGGTACCGATCGCTACCCGCCACTCCGGCCTACAGGTCAGGCCGGGGAGCGTGAGCTCTCTCGGCGGCCGCTACGACTGCGCTTCCCCGGCCCCCGGGACCGCCCGGTCCCGTGGCGAGGTCCGCCGGGCCTCCTCCGCCCGGCCGGGCGCGAGCAGCCCGGCGAACCGGGCGGCCACGAGGTCACAGCGCCACTCCTCCTCGATCCACGCCCGGCCACGCTCCCCCATGGCGCGGGCACGCGCGGGATCGTCCAGCAACTCGACGAGCGCGGCCGCCACCTCCTCATGCGACGTCCCGTCGACCACCAGGCCGGTCTCGCCGTGCCGTACGGCGTCGGGGGCGCCGCCGGACGCGCCCGCGACGACCGGCAGGCCGGTCGCCGACGCCTCCAGATAGACGATGCCGAGCCCCTCGACGTCCAGCCCGCCCAGGCGGGTACGGCACGGCATGGCGAAGACGTCGCCGGCGTCGTAGTACGACGGCAGGTCGGCCCAGGGCACGGAGCCGGTGAACACGACGGAGTCCGTGAGCCCGCTCCCCTCCGCCATCCGCCGCAGCGCGCCGCGCGAGGGGCCGCCCCCGACCAGCAGCAGCACCGCGTCCGGGATCCGGGCGCGGACCAGCGGCCAGGCGCGGACCAGCGTGTCCTGGCCCTTGCGCGGCACCAGCCGTGAGACGCACACGACCACGGGCCGCTCACCGAGCCCCAGCGACATCCTGACCCGCGCTCCCCCGGCGCCCGGGTGGAAGGTCGTGGTGTCCACGCCCGGCGCGAGCCGTACAAGCTTGGCGTCGGAGATGTGCTGCGCGAGGTGGCCGCGCGTGTACTCGCCGAGGTAGGTGACCAGGTCCGCGCCCTCGCCGATGCGGCGCAGGAGGTCGCGGGCGATCGGCAGCCGGGCCCAGGACGCCTCGTGGCCGTGCGTCAGCATGACCACGCGCCGGGCTCCGGCCTCGCGCAGGGCGGGGGCGAGCAGGCCGAGCGGGGCCGCGGCGCCGAAGACGACAGTGCGGCAGTCCCGCGCCAGCTCGGCGGCCCGGCGCGCCACCGTTGGCCCCGGCAGCATGAGCGAGGTCGGGTGCCGCACCACCTCGTACGGCTGCCGCGCGTCGAACGCCTCGCACCCCTTCCAGCGCGGGGCGTAGACCACGACCGACGCCGGGTCGAGGTGAGAGGCGAGCCCGTGGACGAACGCCTGGATGCCCCCGGGTCTCGGCGGGAAGTCGTTCGTGACGAACAGGGTCCTGTCCACGGCCCATCCTCCGGATCCGCCGCTCTCCACGGTCACCGCGTCACGGCCGGGGCACGCCGCCCCGGCGCGCCCAGGACCGCGCCATCGCGATGCGCTCGGCGGTCGAGGGGTGCGAGGCGTAGAGCATGTAGTCCAGGGCGCTCGGCGACAGGTCCGAGATGTTGCGCAGCGCCAGGCTCTTCTGCATGGCGATGAACGTGGCCGGGTCGCGGGTGAGGTCGAGCGCGTGCGCGTCCGCGCGGGCCTCGATCTGCCGGCTCACCACGTTCTGCGCCGGCCCGGACAGCACGGTGCCGAGGGAGATGAGCCCGACGAGCAGCGCGACGGCCCGGGGGTCGCCCGCCGAGGAGACGCCCGCGCGGCGGCGCAGCGCCTGGAACACGAGGAACAGCAGGCAGGTGCCCGCCGCCGCGCCGAGGGCGCCCACCAGCGTGCCGTACAGGACGTCGTCGTTCTTGGCGTGGCCCAGCTCGTGCGCGACGACCAGCTCGACCTCCTGCTTCGGCTGGGTGACCAGCGTGTCGTAGACGACGATGCGGCGGGTGGCCCCGAACCCGGAGACGTACGCGTTGAGCGCGGTGGTGCGGCGGGAGGCGTCGGCGACCAGCACGTCCTTGACCGGGACACCGTCCCTCTGGGCCATGGCGAGCAGGTCGGTGCGCAGCTGTCCGGCGGGCAGCGGCGTGAAGCTGTTGAACATCGGCTCGACCACGATCGGGTAGGCGAAGGACACCACGACGGTCAGCGCGAACGCGCCCACGGAGGCGGGGATCCACCAGGTGCGCGGCCACTTGCGGGCGAGTGCGACGATCACCAGCACGGCGATGCCGGAGAGCACGATCTGGACGGCGAAGTTCTTCAGCCGGTCGGCGGTCCAGGAGCCCCAGGTCTGCGTGGACAGGCCGTAGTCCCGCAGCAGGCCCTCCATCCACATGCCGAGCGGCCATCTGAGCGCGAGCGAGACGACATAGACACCGAGCAGGCCGATGATCGCCTTGATCCACCAGGGGCCCCTGACCCGCCCGATCAGCCGGGCGCCGACCGGGGTGAGGACGAGCACTCCCCCGAAGACCAGGGTCAGCGCGAGCGACAGGTAGCCGGGAGCCGACGTCGCCGCGTCGAAGGCGTCGGCGCGGTCGAGCTGGGCGCGGGTGAAATCCAGCGCGGGCTCGGCGTGCACGTCCGGAGCCTCGGGGCCGAGAGGCTGCCACGGGGTCGTGACCGCGACGACCCCCAGCAGGGCCACCCCCAGAGTCAGCAGCGCGATCGCCGCCGCCCGGGTGCCGGAATCGCGTCCGGCTCCGGAGCGGCCGACGTGTCCGGCGACGTCGCTCCGTGACATCCCCCATCACCCCTTCGCAGTCCGCGGCCGTCCCCGTGCGGGCGGGCCCGATCAGGCGAGTTCGTGTCGCAGATATCCTCGCCAGTCCGCGGTCAGCTCCGCCAGGTCGGTGCCTAACGTTTCTACCAGCGCCGTGGCGATGCCGTGGCGACGCGCTGCCCGATAGAGGGCCACCAGGGTGCGCTCCCCGTACCGGTCGGCGACGTACCGGCAGGCCAGCCACGCCTCCTCGTACGCCTGCGGGAGCCGTGACGCGCCGGGCCGGAACGCCTCGCGGCCGGGCAGCTCCGCGGGCAGCGTTCCGGAGCGGACCTCGGCGGCGAGCTCCGCCGCGACCGCCCGCGCCGTGAGGTCGCTGCCGAGATAGCCGACGTAGTCGGCGAAGCCCTCCACCAGCCAGGCCGGCATGTCGCCGGAGATCGCGGCACCGGTGGCGACGTGGGTCAGCTCGTGGGCCAGCACGACCCGGCGGCCGGTCGGGGAGAGCCGGCCGAACCCGGACGGCGCCAGGATCACGTGATCGACGTCGGCCAGGGCGGCCAGGCCCGTCACCCCGGAGGGCGACGCGAGCACCTCCGCCTGCTCGTCGGTCGCCGGGGCGAGGATCACCGCGTCCACCGGCCCCCACACCCGGGCGACCGTACGGCGGGCGGAGTCGGCCACGTCGGCGAGCCCGGCTCCGGCAGGGGCTCCGGGGGCGGAGAGGGACGGCGGCGTGGACGCCGCATGCCCGGTGACGACGACGGCGTGCTTCCCCCTAATGATCGAGGCGCCGATCCATATCTCGGGGTGCTCCCCCATGACCGCCCGCGCCGTGGCGAGGGCCCGGTCGGGTGGGGCGTCGGCGGCCAGGCCGGCCACCGACGCCGCGACCAGCACGGCCGCCGAGAGGCGGGCCAGAGCGCGCATGCGGAAATCGTACGGGCGGGCGGACATGCCGCGGCCCCGCCCCTCCGGACGAGGGACGGGGCCGCGAGGCGTGTCCGGTAGGACCCCAACCCGGCCGGGGGGCGTCCCGGACGCGCCCGGGATGGGGTCTTCTGTGCCGGACGTACCCGGCCGATGGGCGAGGGACGCTCCTGGGAGCGCGTCGAGAGCGTCGGTTCCGAAAGCCCGGGGGACGGCTGTCGTCGCCGGACGCTCATCGCCCGTTGGCGGGGCGCTTCTGTGTTCTCAGACGCCGGGGCGGACCGCTCCGACGAAACTGCTCTTGCGGTAGGCGTCGAGCTTGTCGATGCGGACCACCGCGCCGGTGTGCGGCGAGTGGATCATCTTGCCCTTTCCGACGTACATGCCGACGTGGCCGCCACCGCTCGTGAAGATGAGATCACCGGGCTTGAGCTTGCTCCAGGAGACCTTCTTCTTCACTCCGCTGAGCTGCGAATAGGTGGTGCGCGGGATGTCCACGCCGGCCTTCCGCCAGGCGTACTGGACGAGACCCGAGCAGTCGAACGCGCCGGGTCCGGTGGCGCCCCATCGGTACGGGTCGCCGAGCTGCTTCTTGGCCGTCTCGACGGCCTTGCGGGCCAGCTGCCGCTGGCGGACCGCCTTGGACTGGCGACTGGAGGTCTTGGTGGCGGTGGCGGTCGCTACGGTGGCCGACGCGTCGGCTTCCGTCGAGGCCGTCACACTCGTGGTCGTGATCTTTTCCACGGTGAGGCCGTCCGTCACGGGGTCGGCCGAGGCGGGGGAGGCCCCGACGGCCCCTACGGCCCCGAAGGAGACGCCGATCGCGGCGCCGCCCAGGGTGACGCGGGCAAGGCGGGACAGACGTGCAGGGGTGCTGGACAGGATCGCTCCTAGGGTCTTCCGCTTGCGCCTACCGGGTTAGCTGACGGGTTCGGGCGGGGAAGTCGCCCTACGGCGCGAAGCGCGCCGATTCACCCCGGACCTTCGGAGAAGGTCGATGGGTCCCCGGCTCCGTGCCTCCTGACTGCACGGACTCGGCATGTCGCCTCACCTCGGGGGGTCGCGAAGCGGGTGACGGCGACGGATGCTGCGCGAACGCGGCCTCGGACCGGTGTTCGCGGCGGTGGCGTGGCCGCTCACCGCGGGCCAGAAGTTACCGATTCGTGCCACAAGTCGGCAAAGGGCTGCCAAAGAAATAAAGATCGAATAAACGATCCGGCAAAGCGAAAACCCCTGGATAGTCGATAGTTCCGGACAGCCAATGTGACGCTGCTCACATTTGCCACATCATGTCGCAAATCGGCCACATCAGCCACATCGATCACTCTGATTGTGAGATCGATTCGGGTGTTCGTCTTTCCGCCATGGAGATCGTCGGCGTTGGCATTCTGATCCACTTCTTGTGAGAGTTCTCACATTTCGTGCTAAAGATCAGAAGTCATAATCTCCCTGTGCGGGCCGACCTACCTCGCGGTGGATCTATATCCCATCGCCTCGCTTCGGTGAATGGGGACGGCTCCAACGCCGGCATGAGCCGTCCGACAGCGGGCTCGCGACGGAGCGGATCGCGAGGCGATGGAACACCCGTCCGCCGAAACAGTCGCACCGGCGCTTATCCGACCTCGGGCGCACGAGCCGCACACCCACAGTGCTCGGCCACGCGTGCGCGGCGGGGCCGCGCACGGAGTCCGGCGCCATACGAGCCGCCCGGCACGCCGTCACACCCGCGCAAGGGCGGGGACGGACGGCCTGGGCAGGCCGCGTGCGGCCTGGCACAAGACAGGGCCACTCCGGGGCGAGCAGGACGCAGGAGAGGGAGCCGGAGCAGGGCCGTATACGCGAAGCGGGACACCGGTCAGCCGGTGTCCCGCGAGGTCGAGAGGGCCGCCACCCAGCGGCACGGATCAGGGACGAACCGCCCCGATCGGGTTGTACTGGGCCAGCGTGACGACCTTCACCACGTCACCCGTCTGCGGAGCGTGGACGACCTTGCCGTCTCCGGCGTAGATGCCCACGTGACCGTACCCGGCGTGCCAGAGCAGGTCGCCGGCCTCCAGCGCGTTGAGCGGGACCCTGCGGCTCGCCCCCCACGCCCACTGCTCATAGCTCGTCCGTGGCAGCGACACCCCGCCGGCCGACCAAGCGGCCTGGACGAGTCCCGAGCAGTCCCACGAGCCCGGCCCGGTCGAGCCGTACCGGTACGGCTTGCCGATCTGCCGGTAGGCGAACTGAAGCGCGGCGAGCGCGTTACCCGAGGCGGACCCGGAATAGACGGCGCCGGGGCTGTTGGTGTTGCCCGGGTTGAACGCCCCGAGGCGGCGCAGCAGCTCGGTCTGCTCCTTGACCAGCTCGTCGGCCTGCTTCTTCTCCTTGAGGAGGTCGGCTTTGACCTTGGTGGCCTCGTCGTAGACGCTCTTCTTCTGATCCCGCTGCTTCTTGAGATCGGCGATGGCGCTCTGGTACTCGCCGAGCTGCCGGGCCCGTCCCTGCGAAAGCTGGTCGAGCGCGGCGAGACCGCTGAGCATCGAGTCAGGGTTCGGGCTGTAGAACAGCCCCATGGAGACGACATCTCCGGTCTGGTACGCGCTGGCGGCGACCGTCACCAGGTTCTCGCGCAGCTCGTCGGCCCTCTCGGCCTTCTTGGCGTAGCCGGCGTTGATCTCGGCGTACTGCTTCTTGGCCTTCTTCCACTTCTCGTTGGCCGCGTTGTACTGGTCCACGACCTTGTCGGCCTGCTCGTTCAGCTTCTTCAGCTTGGCCTTGGCCTGCGCGACCGTGGGCTTGGGGTCGGCCTGGGCGCCAGTTACAGGCAAGAGCAGCGCCACAGCTGCCAAGCCGACGGCCACGGGTACACGCCCTCGCACTGACGTCCCCTTCGTATAGACAAATCTGGGGCGCGACTTTACTCAGGCGATCATGACGATTCAACCTATTCGCAGGTATTCGGGCTGATCATCACCTGTGGCGACCGGCGTGGAACCCTCAGTGATCAGGCGCGGCCGAGACGCCGGAGCAACAGCAGCGACGGCACCGGCCGCGCCCCCATCCGGCGTACGGAATCGGCCACCTCGCGGTCGGAGGAGACCACCGCGATTGCGCGTCCGGCGGGCTCCGCCTTGACGAGTTGGCGGATGAGGTCGTCGGCGATCTGACCCGGGGCGCTGAACATCACCCGGACCCCGCGCGGAGCCGAGACCTGCACCGGCCCGTTGAGCTCCGCGCCGTCGAAGACGCAGGTCACCTCAACCCTGGCCTGTACGGCGAGGCCGCCAAGCCCGGTGAGGAGCCGGGCCCGCTGGTCGGCCAGCGTGAGCGTCGGATAGCCCGTCTTGGTGACGTTGTAGCCGTCGATGATGACGTGCAGGTTGGGGATGGCCAACAACTGGTCGAACAACTGGGGATCGTCGTCGGCGAGCGCCCTGGCGGGCACCGCGCGCACGCTCGGCGCGCCCGGGACCACGGCGGACACGTAGTCGGCCGGCTTGCTGATCATCGTGGGCAGGGCCAGCTCCTTGCGCAGCCCGGCGGCGGCGTCCTGCAACGCGTCCATGAGCACGCGGATGCGGGCGTCCTCCACGCTGCGTCCCTCCCGGGCCGCGCGGCGGCTCGCCTCAAGCTGGCGCTCCGCGTCCGCGAGGCGCTCCTTCAGCCTGCGGATCTCCGTCTCGGCCGCGCCGCTGGCGTTCGCCACCCTGGCCCTGGCCTCGGCCGTCTCGGCCTCCAGCTCGGCCGCGCGCTGATCGGCCGCCTTGGCCCGCTCACGCGCGTCGTGCAGCTTGCGCCGGAGGTCGGCGTTCTCCCCGCGGGCCGCCCTGATCTGCTCGCGCAGGCGCTCGGCCTCCTCCTTGGCGGCCGTACGCTGGGCGGCGAGCTGCTCGCGGAGCCGCGCCTCGACCTGGTCCCGCTCCGCCTCGGCCGACGTGGTCTGCTCGAGATCCTCGCGGGCACGCTCGACGAGATCCGGCCAGGCCTCAGGGCGGATCAGGTACGCCGCGGCGGCGACGAGCACAGGATCGGCCGCAGCCGGGACCACGCCTTCGGCGAGGCCCGTCGCCAGGTCCGGCCAGGCGGACCTGAGCGTCTCCGCGACCGTCTCGCGGAACTCCTTGTCCGACTCGAGCAGGGCGGCGATCGGCGCGCCGCCGAGGCGGGCGCGCTTGCGCGGGTCGAATTTGGCGATGCCGCGCAACTGAGGCGGGATCGCGGCCGCCGGCATGGACCCCAGCACCTGAGCCGCGAGCTCCACAACGTGTAAGCGCACCTGCTCCGGCAGCGGACGAGACAGGCCCTCTCCGGCTGAACTCATCCGCTTGCTCCTCATCCTTGTCCTTTTTAAAGGGTACGGCCGCCATGCCCATGGCCAGGTCGGGGCATCAACCCGGCCCGCGCGTCCGCCGCCTGACGCCTTCTCGCGGCATCGCGGGGCGCTCCCGTACGATGCACGAACTGCGAGGTTAACGGACTTCAGCCAACCGCTTGGTTGCGATAAGGACTCAGGACGGACCCGCCGACCCGCGACTACGCTCCCCTCACGCCGAAGGACACCCTCCTTACCGGACGTCCCGCCAGTCCTCCGGCACCTCCCCCGCCAAGCACACCGTGTTGCCGCGAATCCATAACTCTCCGCGCTCCGGAAAAGCATGAACCGAGAGCTCGAACAGAGGCGCTTCGAGCACTATTTCCGGATGCTGCTCACGGTCCGAGCTATCAAGCCCGACTCCCAGTCCACGGTCGGTCCAATGAGCCAGCGCCTTCTTCAGACCGGCTCGCGGATCCTTGACTTTTATGTCATATCCAATGGAAAACGCCCTGGTTCCGACCGTCTCGCACGGCCATGGCGTTCTCTGTTTCGCATATGGAGCCGCCCCCTCTGCCGCTATTTCAATCGTCTGGGTCAAGGCAGCCGTGAGCTCGTTGATCGCACGCGATAGCTGGGCGCTGGGGACATGTGAAGCATTCACCTGGCAGGCTCCGGTTCCGACACTCAAGACCGCGAACAAGAACGCGGACACGACCCGCTTGATCAAGGCTCTTCCCTTGCCTCGGCAAAAGTGAGAGGGCGTACGTCCCCCACGATCGCATGGGCGATGTTGATGGTGGCTGTGGCAGCGCGACCTGAGGTCGTGAAGTAGTCGCCGTGGGCGTCGATGTCGAGGCCGAGTTGCACGAGATCGCGGTCCGTGCCGGTCGCCAGGCGGGTGACGCCGTCGAGGAGGACGGGATCCTGCCCGTGGCCCGTCCAGGGGGTGGCCAGCAGGCCGAGCAGCCCCGCCTTCGACAGCAGCGACACCACGGGCGCGATGCCGATCACGTCGTGGGGGTGGCGCAAGGCGTACAGGTGGGTGCCGGGAGCGCGCAGAGCCGCGGCCGAGTACACGCCCCACCCCGGGCTCGCCACGGCGACGAGGTTGCCGGGACGCAGCCCGGCGGTCACGGCGTGGCCGGTCACCGTGCTGCCGTACGAGTGGCCGACCAGGGTGGTGCGGACGTCGTCGCCGAGACGCAGTCCGGTCACGAAGTCGCGGAGCAGCGGCCCTCCGGCCTCGGCGTAGGACGTCCACGCCGCCTGCGGCAGGGTCTGCGGCAGGTCGCACCCCATCCAGGCGATCGTGGCCGCACTTCCCCCGGAGAAGCGCTCGGCGAAGTCGTGCAGGGCCAGCGCGTTCGTGCCCGGTCCGTCGGTGTAGGTCCCGAGGTTGTTCCCCGTGCCGGGCACGGTGACGGCGACGGACGTCGCGGAGGCGAGGTCGCCGAACACCTCGGCCACCCGGCCCTGACCGTTCGGGTCGAACAACAGGAACTGCCGGGGCACCCGCACCGAGACGACCCGCCCATCCCGCATGGCCGACACCTCGCGGGGCTGAAGCAGCCGGGAGAACAGGGCGACCCTGTCGGTCAGCCACAGGGCCGCCGCCTCCGCGCGGGCCTGCCGGATGAGCAGCCGGTTCGCCGCGTACCGCAGCTCGTACGGCACGCCACCGAGCGGGCCGACCAGGGCGGCGTCGGCGAGAGCGACCGCGAGCGCGGTGTCCGACGCGAGGGCGGCGAAGAACGCGGCCACCGCCTCGTCACGCCCGGGCCCGGGGTCCCGGCCTTCGACAAGGAGCCTGAGTTCGGACAGCGCGGCGTCGGCCGTGCCGGACGCGACGGAGACCAGCGCGCTCCGCACGGCGGGCGGTTCCACCGGGTCGAGGGCCAGCGCGTCGGCCTGCTCGGCGATCGCGGCCCTGCGCCGCAGGTCCGCCGCGGCCTCCTCGCACCAGCGCCGCAGTGCACACAGCCGTTCGGCGTAGTGCGCCAGATCCGGATGCCGCGCAATCTGGTCGGCGCCGAACACCGGCGACAGGGCGCCGCCCGCCCTCGGGGCAAGGCGGCCCGACACGTCGTCCAGGCGGGCGGCGAGCGCGCGCAGGGACGGCGCGTCGGCCAACCACAGCTTGGTCACGTTGCGGATCGTAGGGCATCGGTCACGCACTGTTCCCGCTTCTGTCAGGCTTGGCGTGTGACGTTCGAGAGCGACGCGATGCGCAGGGCCGCGCCCTGGTTCGACGACCTGCTGGATCCGGTGGCCGCGCTGCGCCGGTCCCCCGGGTGGACCGGTCCCGCCGCCGAGCGCTTCGACCGCGAGCTGTACGGCTGGCGCGGCATGCTGCACCTGTTGGCCGAGGACCTCAGGAGCGTCGCGGCGAGACTGGACCGGGACGCGCGGCGAGTGGCCGGGCCGCCAATAGGATGATCCGGTGCTGAACCCGTCCTACCCCCTCGAAACCCCCCGGCTGTTCCTCCGGCCGTTCACGATGGACGACCTCGACGAGCTGTACTCCTTCCACTCGCGCCCCGACGTCGCCCGCTACCTCTACTGGGACGCCCGTACACGCGACGAGACCGGGGCCGCACTGGAGAAGAAGATCGGGTACGCCGTCCTGAGCGACGACAACGACACTCTCAACATGGCCGTCGAGCTGCGCGAGACGGGAACGTTGATCGGCGACCTCTCCCTGTTCTGGCGCAGCCGCGAGCACCGGCAGGGCGAGATCGGCTTCGTCTTCCACCCCGCCTACCACGGGCGCGGGTTCGCCACGGAGGCGTCCCGGGAGCTGCTCCGGCTCGCCTTCGCCGATCTGGACCTCCACCGCGTCTACGGCCGCTGCGACAGCCGCAACACCGCCTCCGCCCGCGTGATGGAGCGTCTCGGCATGCGCCGCGAGGCCCACCTGGTGGAGAACGAGATCTTCAAGGGCGAGTGGAGCGACGAGGTGATCTACGCCATGCTGCGGCGGGAGTGGAACCCTCGGGCGTAGCCCTGCCGTGGGGAATGTCGGTGCCCGTCTTTAAGGTCAGGCGCGTGGAAGCGGTACAGGGCACTCTGGACGAGCTCGGCACTCCCCTGCGGGACGTGACGTTCGTGGTCTTCGACCTGGAGACCACCGGCGGCGCGGCGGCCGAGCACGCCATCACCGAGATCGGCGCGGTCAAGGTGCGCGCCGGCGAGATCCTTGGCGAGTTCGCCACGCTGGTCGATCCCGGCGGCCCGATCCCGCCGTTCATCTCCGTTCTCACCGGCATCACCGACGCCATGGTCATGGCCGCGCCGAAGATGCCCGAGGTGCTGCCCGCGTTCCTGGAGTTCGCCGCCGGCGCCACGCTGGTCGCGCACAACGCGCCCTTCGACATGGGGTTCCTCAGGGCCGCGTGCGCCGCCGGGGGCTACCCGCCGCCGGCCAACCCCGTGGTCGACACCGCGGACCTGGCGCGGCGGGTCCTCACCCGGGACGAGACGCCCAACTGCAAGCTGGCCACCCTCGCCCGGCTGTTCCGCAGCGGCACCGAGCCGTGCCACCGGGCGCTCGCCGACGCCAGGGCGACGGTCGACGTGCTGCACGGCCTGATCGGCCGGGTCGGCTCGTACGGCGTGCACACCTTGGAGGACCTGCGCTCCTTCGTCCGCGCCCCGACCCCGGAGCAGCGGCGCAAGCGGCATCTGGCCCAGTCGGTGCCCAGTGCCCCGGGCGTGTACGTCTTCGAGGACGCCAAGGGCGAGGCGCTCTACATCGGCAAGAGCTCCAACCTGCGCAACCGGGTCCGGAGCTACTTCACGGCGAGCGAGACCCGGCCGCGGGTCCGCGAGATGGTCGGAATCGCCGAGAGCGTCCGTTCGATCGTGTGCGCGACCGCGCTGGAGGCGGAGGTCCGCGAGCTGCGCATGATCGGGGCGGCGAAGCCGCGTTACAACAAGCGGTCCCGGTTCCCTGAGCGCGTGGTCTGGCTCAAGCTGACCGACGAGCCGTTCCCCCGGCTCAGCGTCGTCCGCGACCTCAAGGACGACCGCGGCACCTATCTCGGGCCGTTCTCCAGCAGCCGGATCGCCGACGAGGCGCGGGCCGCCCTGCACGAGGCGATCCCGCTGCGGCAGTGCACGCAGCGGCTCTCTCCCCGCGTCCGCCGCGCCGCCTGCACCCTGGCCGAGCTCGGCCGGTGCGGCGCGCCCTGCGAGGGCCGTGAGAGCGAGGAGGAGTACTCGCGGCACGTGGAGTGCGCGCGGCACGCGATGGACCGCGACCCCGAGGTGGTCGTCTCCGCGATCGAGGCGAGGATGCGCCGCCTGTCGGCGGAGCAGCGGTACGAGGAGGCGGCCGTCGACCGCGACCGGCTCGCCGCCTACGTCCGCACGGCCGCCCGCATGCAGCGGCTGCGCGCGCTCACCGCGATCCCGCAGATGGTGGCGGCCGCCCCGGCGTTCGACGGCGGGTGGGACATCCACGTGGTACGGCACGGGCGGCTCGCCGCGGCGGGGGTGATGCCGCGCGGCGCCCACCCGGTGCCCTACGTCGACGCCCTGGTCGCCACGGCCGAGACCGTCGCGCCGGGTCCCGGCCCCATCCCGGCGGCCAGCGCGGAGGAGACCGAGTGCGTGCTGCGCTGGCTGGAGTCCCCCGGTGTGCGGCTGGTCCGGGTCGACGGCACGTGGAGCCTCCCCGCGTACGGCGCGGGCCGGCTGCGGGCCCGGATGGAACGCGCCTACCAGGGGCTCCCCGGGCACCAGCCGCGTGAGGGCAAGCCCCTACGATGAACCATCGATCCCGCCCCCGCGCCGCCGGGGCGCGGGCCGTACGCGACGAACCCCGACTGACACAGGAGAACGCGAATGGTCACCGCGATCGTGCACATCAAGGCTGATGTCGACCGGATTCCCGAGGTCGCGCAGACGGTCGCCGAGCTCGACGGGGTCAGCGAGGTCTACTCGATCACCGGCGAGTACGACCTGCTCGCCATGATCCGCGTGGGGCGGTACGAGCAGATCGCCGAGATCGTGCCCGGCCGGATCAACAAGGTGCCCGGGGTGCAGCAGACCGAGACGCACATCGCCTTCCGCACCTACTCCCGCCACGACCTCGACGCGGCCTTCTCGATCGGCCTCAACGAGGCGGACTGACCGCACAGCAGGCGGACCCGGGTCTCGAAGCCGCCGGGCACGACGCGCGCCGACACCGAGCCGCCGAACAGCGACGCCCGTTCCCACGCGCCGCGCGGCCGCTCCCTCGGCGCGCCGTCGTCCCGTACGGTCAGGTCGAGCAGGCTCCGGGTCCAGCGCAGCGTGACCGCGGCCGAGCGGGCCGCGCCGGGGCGCAGCGCGGCGCCGAGCGCCTCCTCGACGATCCGGTACACCGACAGCTCCAGCGCGGACCAGGACCGCCGCAGGCCCTCCTCGGTGAAAGTGACGGCCAGACCCGCGGCGGTGAACGCGTCCAGCAGGGCCGGTAACTCGGTGAGCCGGGGCTGAGGGACGCGCGAGACCTCCTCCACGCGCAGCAGCGCCATCACGCGTTGCAGGTCGGACAGCGCCCGGCGGCCCGACTCCTCCGCCTCGCGGAGGGTATGGACGGCGCGCACGGGATCCTTGTCCATGAGCACCCGCCCGGCGCCGACGCCCACGGTCATCACGCTCAGGTCGTGCGCGACGACGTCGTGCAGTTCGGCGGCGATGCGCAGCCGTTCCCGGAGGCGCGCGAGATCGCTCCCCCACGTCCCGCGCGGCCACGCCGGCACGGAGGCGAGCCCCCGCCGGACACCGGAGAGGGCGGGCGGCCACCCGCGGGCGAGCCGAGCGAGGCGGGCGAGCAGAAGGCGCGTCATGCGCGCACGGTACGGCTCACGCCCCGCGGCACGCGTCACCTCCGAGGCGGACCGGGAGTCCCTCGCGGGACGGATCCCGGCCCGCGCGGATCAGGAGGCGAGAGAGCGGCTGACCTCGACCCAGCGCTCGAGGGTGGCGGCCGCCTTTCCGGTGTCGACCGCCTCGGCGGCGCGGGCGTAGGCGGCGCCGAGATCGGCGACCAGGTCGTCGCCGGACCCGTCGAAGGCGACCAGGGCGGCGGCGGCGTTCAGCAGCACCGCGTCGCGCACCGGACCGGTCTTGCCCGCGAGCGTGTCGTGGACGGCCGCGGCGTTGAACGCGACGTCGCCGCCGCGCAGGTCGTCCGGCTGGGAACGCGGCACTCCGATGTCCGCCGGGTCGAACATGGTCTCGGTGGCGGCGCCGTCGCGGACGACGTAGACGCGCGAGGGCCCGGCGGTGGAGAGCTCGTCCAGCCCGTCCTCGCCCCGGAAGACCAGCGCGGACACGCCGCGCTCGGCGAAGACGCCCGCGACCACGGGGAGCATGCGGGCGTCGAAGACGCCGATCGCCTGGGCGGTGGGCCGCGCCGGGTTGGTGAGCGGGCCGAGGAAGTTGAAGACGGTGGGGATGCCGATCTCGCGACGCGGCGGCCCGGCGAACCGGAAGCCCGGGTGGTAGACGGGCGCGAAGCAGAACGCGATCCCGGCCTCGGCGGCGAGCCGGGCGGTGGCCTCCGGCGACAGGTCGAGGACGACACCGAGGTGCTCCAGGACGTCGGCCGCGCCACACAGGGAGGTCGCGGCCCGGTTGCCGTGCTTGACGACCCGGGCGCCCGCGGCCGCGGCGACGATGGCCGACATCGTGGACACGTTGACGGTGTGCGCCCGGTCGCCCCCGGTGCCGACGATGTCGACGACGGGCCCCTCGATGGACAGCGGGACCGCACGCTCCAGCATGGTCCTGGCGAGGCCGGCCGCCTCGGCGACGGTCTCCCCCTTCGCCCGCAGCGCGACCGCGAACGCCCCGATCTGGGCGGGGGTGGCGTCACCGGACATGATCTCGCCCATGGCCCACGCCGTCTCGTCGGCGGTCAGGTGCTCGCCGGCGAGCAGGGCGTTCAGCAGGGACGGCCAGGTGGTACGCGAGTCCATAGGGAGAGGCTCCGTTACGAGACGGGCTGGGCGGGGAGATTCGATCCGGTCAGGCTCAGCCGGCGCCGCATGAGGTCGGCCACGGCCTCGGCGACCGCCATGGGGTCGAGGGGCTGGGCGACGACGGCGTCGGCGCGGGACCAGTTGGCGAGCCAGCGGTCGTCCTTGCGCGCGATGATGAGCAGGATCGGCGGGCAGTTGTGCACCTCGTCCTTGGCCTGCCTGCTGACCCCCATGCCCCCGGCCGGGGCGGCCTCGCCGTCGAGGATCGCGACGTCGATCTCGCCGGAGTCGAGATACTTGAGCACGGCCGGCTGGGTGGCGCACTCGACGATCTCGACGAGGGGCACGTCCGCTGCGGGACGCCGTCCGATGGCAAGCCGCACCTTCTCACGGGTGCCTGCGTCGTCGCTGTAGACGAGAACCCTCATGTCACGCTCACTGTCGAATCGCTGGGTATGGTCATCGTGATGGTACCGGCGCCCTCGCCATACGCGTAGCCCAGGGTTCTTGCCAGGATTCTCCGGTTCTAAACCGAGCAAAGGGGCCTCTAACGGGGGGCCGTGCGGCGACCCGACCAGGGGAGCCGCAATAATGCTGCCCGTGGCGACAGCATCCGCAATTACAACGACGACGACGCCCTACGGGTCCCGCCGGCCGAACCTGGTTCAGGTCGGGACCATCGTGTGGCTGTCCTCTGAGCTCATGTTCTTCGCGGCGCTGTTCGCGATGTACTTCACCATCCGGTCGGTCAGCCTCGGCCAGGGCAAACCCTGGCCGGACGCCCATCTCGACATTCCGTACGCCACGGCGAACACGATCATCCTGATCCTCTCCAGCGTGACGTGCCAGTTCGGTGTATGGGCCGCGGAAAAGGGCCAGGTCAAGAAGCTCAGGTTCTGGTACATCTTCAGCTTCATCTTGGGCGCGATCTTCGTCGCGGGCCAGCTGAACGAGTACCGCACCCTGGTGGAGGAGGGCTTGACCCTCGCCTCCAGCGCCTACGGCTCCGTGTTCTACCTGACCACAGGCTTCCACGGTCTGCACGTGACGGGTGGACTGATCGCGTTCCTGTTCATTCTGGGACGCACGTACGCCGCGAAGCGCTTCACCCATGAGCAGGCCACCAGCGCGATCGTCGTGTCCTACTACTGGCACTTCGTCGACGTGGTCTGGATCGGCCTTTTCGCGACCATCTACATCATCAAATGATCGGAACGGGGAGATCGGTGAAATCCATCACCGCGCGACGGCGGCATCCCCTCGCGCGTTTTGCCGTTGTGGCGCTCGCGCTGGGCCTCCTCGGCGGGGGATACGCGCTCGCCGCGCCGAACGGCAGCACCGCGGACGCGGCGGTCGCGTCCGGCAAGGCCGATGACGTGGCGAAGGGCAAGGACCTCTTCGTCGCTCACTGCGCCAGCTGCCACGGACTGAACGCCGAGGGCACCAAGTCCGGCCCCACCCTCGTGGGCGTGGGCGCGGCGGCCGTGGACTTCCAGGTGAGCAGCGGGCGCATGCCTGCGGCCGACCCGGGGGCCCAGGCTCCGCGCAAGCCCCTTGACGAGTGGGTGACCCCCGAGGCCATCGACCAGCTGGCGGCATACGTGCAGTCGCTGGGCGGCGGCCCGACCCGGCCGTCGGCCGAGCAGGTGGACCCGGCCAAGGGCGACCCGGCGAAGGGTGGCGAGCTGTTCCGTGCGAACTGCATCCAGTGCCACAACTTCGTCGGCGCGGGCGGCGCGCTGACCTACGGCAAGTACGCCCCGTCCCTGAACGAGGCGTCGCCGACGCAGATCTACGAGGCGATGGCCACCGGTCCGCAGGCGATGCCCGTCTTCAATGACTCGACGATCACTCCCGCCCAGAAGCGGGACATGATCGCCTACATCACGAGCGTCCGCGGCCAGGTAGACCCGGGCGGCTCCGGCCTCGGCAGGATCGGTCCGGTGACCGAGGGCCTGGTGGCCTGGGTCGTCGGCATCAGCCTGCTGGTTCTCGCCGCCATCTGGATCACCGCGAAGAAGCGACAGGCGCACTAATGACAGACAACACCATCGACCAGCCCGAGGATCGCGTGCCCAAGCGCGTCATCGGCACGCCCCCTCCGAGCGAGGCCGTCCTCAAGGAAGAGCCCGCCCACAAGCCCGAGGCCCTGCCCGGGGTGCAGTACCAGGATCCGGTCAGTGCCCGTAAGGCGGAAAAGGCGGTCGCGCTTCTGTTCGCGATCGCCTTCCTCGCGGGTGCCGGCTTCATCGCCTCGTACGTCATCTTCCAGGTGGGGACGCTCGAGAAGACCTCGGCGTCCAACTTCGCGCTCGGCGGCACGCTGACGCTGGCGCTGCTCGCGCTGGCGGCCGGCATCACGACGTGGGTGCGCAAGATCATGCCGAAGTACAGCATGATCCAGGAGCGTCACCTGATGGCGTCCGACTCCGACACCCGTGAGTACGTCAAGGAGACGTTCCTCGCGGGCGCCGAGGAGAGCGGTTTCGTCAAGCACAAGCTGCTCCGCCGCACGCTGCTGCTGGCGGCGGCGCCGCTCGGCCTGGCTCCGCTCGTCCTGCTGAAGGACCTCGGCCCGCTGCCGGGCACCAAGCTCCGGCACACGGTCTGGGGCGAGGCCACCAAGAACGGCAAGCCGCGCCGCCTCATCACCGAGGGCACCGGCCAGCCGATCCGCGCCGCCGACTTCAACTCGCCCGGCGGCATCCTCTCCGTGGTGCCCGAGGGTTACGAGCACGACCTCAACGCCCTGGCCAAGGCCACGCTGATCCTGCTCAAGTTCCGTCCGGAGGAGCTCAAGTCCGGCACGAACCTGAACTGGACGCACGACGGCATCGTCGCCTACTCGAAGATCTGCACCCACGTGGGCTGCCCCGCGGCGCTGTACGAGCAGACGACGCACCACATCCTCTGCCCGTGTCACCAGTCGACCTTCGACGCCTCCGACGGCGCCAAGGTCGTCTTCGGTCCCGCCGCGCGGCCGCTGCCGCAGCTTCCGATCGGGATCGACGGAGAGGGCTACCTCATCGCCAAGGCCGACTTCAACGTGCCCGTCGGTCCCAGCTTCTGGGAGCGCGGGGACGCGGAGCGGGAAGCCAGGGAGAAGGCGGAGAAGGCGTAATGGACACTCCTCCGAAGGCAATCGCCGGCGTTTCGACCTTCCTCGACGACCGGCTCGGGGCGGGCAGCTTCCTCAAGCGCAATCTGCGGAAGATGTTCCCCGACCACTGGTCGTTCCTGCTGGGTGAGATCGCGCTCTACTCGTTCGTCATCCTGCTGCTGACCGGTACGTTCCTGACCTTCTGGTTCAAGCCCACCATGGGCGAGGTCGTGTACAACGGGGCGTACGAGCCGCTCAAGGGCGTCATGATGTCCGAGGCGTACGCCTCGGCGCTGCACATCTCGTTCGACGTCCGCGGCGGTCTGCTCATCCGGCAGATCCACCACTGGGCGGCCCTGCTGTTCGTCGCCGGCATGGTGGTGCACATGCTCCGCGTGTTCTTCACCGGGGCGTACCGCAAGCCGCGCGAGCTGAACTGGCTGATCGGCATCCTGCTGCTGAGCCTCGCCCTGTTCGAGGGTCTGACGGGCTACTCGCTGCCGGACGACCTGCTGTCCGGCGCCGGTCTGCGCATCACCCAGGGTGTCATCCTGTCGATCCCGCTGATCGGCACGTACATCCAGTTCTTCCTGTTCGGGGGCGAGTACCCCGGCGAGGACATCATCTCCCGGTTCTTCACGCTGCACATCCTGCTCATCCCGGGCATCCTGCTGGCGCTGATCACCGCTCACATGATCCTCATGTGGGTGCAGAAGCACACGCAGATGCCGGGCAAGGGCCGCACCGAGAAGAACGTGGTGGGCGCGCCGTTCTACCCGGCCTTCATGGCCAAGGCGGGCGCGTACTTCCTGTTCACGTTCGGCGTGCTGGCGCTGCTGGGCACGTTCGCCCAGATCAACCCGATCTGGCTGTTCGGGCCGTACACACCGGCGGACATCTCGGCGGGTTCGCAGCCCGACTGGTACATGGGCTTCCTCGAAGGATCCCTGCGCCTGATGCCCGCGTGGGAGATCAACCTCTTCGGCACGTCCGGAGGCACGGTCCCGCTGAGCGTGCTGATTCCGGCGCTGGTGCCGCTGGGGCTCATCATGACCGGCCTGGCGCTGTATCCGTTCCTGGAGCAGTGGGTGACCGGCGACCGGCGCGAGCACCACGTCGCCGACCGGCCGCGCAACAACCCGCACCGCACCTCGATCGGCATCTCCGCGATGACGTTCTACGGCGTTCTGTGGCTGCTGGGCGCCAACGACGAGATCTCGGCCAACTTCCACATCGGTCTCTACGAGACGACGATGTTCGGCCGGGTGGCCGTCTTCCTCGGCCCGGCGATCGCCTACTTCGTCACCTACCGGATCTGCCTCGGCCTCCAGCGCAAGGACGCCGAGATCGTGTCCCACGGTGTCGAGTCCGGTGTCATCAAGCGGATGCCGAACGGCGAGTACATCGAGGTCCACACGCCGCCGGCGGACGACATCCTGGCGCACATGCGCGGCAAGAAGGAGATCCCCGTCATCGAGAGCGCAGCCGACCGTGAGGGGATCCCGCCCAAGGGCGCCCGCTCGCTGATCGGCCGGCTCCGCGCCAAGATGAGCAAGGCGTACGGCACCGACCGTGTCCCCCTTGAGGAGGAGCACGGCGAGGAGCACGTCGCCGTCGGCGCCGGGGAGCGCAAGGAAGTTCACTGAGTCCGGGTGAACCGCACGTGAGCGGCCCGGGTGGGGATTCCCACCCGGGCCGTTTCGTTTTCTGCGGCCCCCTTGTGGGCCGCACGACTCCCTGCCCCCTCCGACGAGTGCCAGGGCCGCCCAGGACGGCGCCCCTGGCCCTCCTTGAACGGCCCCGCCCGTGACCCGCACGCACCACCGCGGAGGCGCCTCTCCCCCGAACGAGCTGCCCGGCCCTCATTCGGCCGCAGACGGCGGACGGCCCGCGCCCCGGGAAAAGGGGACGCGGGCCGTCGTCGCGGCGTTCAGAGGCCGTCAGAGCGGCTCGGTGCTGGCACCGCGGAGCCGGCTCCACTTGAGCCACTGCTTCCAGGACTCCTGCCAGTGGCCCCAGCCGTTCGTCGGGTCGAGCGGCCGCGGCGATCCGGAGATGACGATGGGGTCGCCGATCAGCGTGTTGGTCCTGAACCACTTCGCGTTCGCGGGGCTGACGTTGACGCAGCCGTGGCTCACGTTGGAGTTGCCCTGGTCCCCCACCGACCACGGGGCGCCGTGCACGTACTCGCCGGTGTCAGAGATCCGTACGGTGTCGTAGACGGTGGTCTGGTAGTAGCCGGGGCTGCCGGGGCCGATGCCGGGCGAGGTCATGACGGTGACGAGCTCGCGGTCCATGGCGAGATGGATGCCCGAGGTCGTGAAGTACTTCATCTGGCCGCCCATGCCGGCGCTGATGGGCATGTTCCGGATGACCTTCCCGTCGCGCACCACCTTCATGTAGTGCGTTCCGGTGTCGGCGTGGCTGATCTGGGAGCGGCCGATGGTGAAGTCGCGGACGTAGTCCTTGGTGCCGTACATGCCGTCGCCGCCGCGGACGCCGGCGAGCCGGGCGACCAGCCGGACCTTCGTGTGGGCCGGCCAGTACTCCTTGGGACGGAACGTCACCCGGCGGTTGTCGAACCAGTGCCACGCGCCCTGGATCGGCTTGGACGCGTAGACCTCCAGGTTCTTCTCCAGCGAGACTCGGTCGGTGACGTCGTGGTCGAAAGTGATCATGATGGGCATGCCGACGCCCACGGTCAGACCGGTGGTCTCCTTGTTGGGGAGGATGGTCTGGACGTCGAACGTCTTGGCCGCCTTCTGCGTCGAGAAGACGCTCCTGGTCTCGGTGGTCTTGCCCGCCGCGTTGACCGCCACGGCGGTGACGGTGTAGTCGGTGCCCGGTGTCATCGGCCGGGCGCTCCGCCACCTCGTCCGGTCGGCGCTGAACATCCCGGCCACGGGCTTGCCCTTCGCCTCGGCCGTGACGCTCTTCAGCGTCCCCCCGGCGGCCGCGATCATGATGGGCAGTTCGGGCGCCAGGCCCTGAGCGCCGTTCTCCGGCGTGATGCCCACCGCCGCCGTGGGCACCACGGCGGCCTCCTTCTCGCGATCCGCCGCGGCGGCGGAACATCCGGTCGCCATGAGTATGGCAAGCAGCCCAGCACCAGCTCGCACGTCGGCCTCCCCCCGCCACGTACCACTTGCATGGGGTTAGTACCCGATTACGTTGGGTCCGCGCTCAGATCAGGGATGGCACCTGGCAAAGAAAAGCGTCGCGGCCGGCCAACGTGATCGTTGGCCGGCCGCGACGGGGTCGACAGGAGACGCGCTCCTCCGGGTCAGTGCGAGAAGTTGCCCCGGTAGTACTGGAACACGAAACCGATCATGCTCATGATGGTGGCGAAGACACCGATCAGGAAGAGCCACATCCCGACGGCGAAGCCGAAGAACGTCAGCGCCGCGGAGAGGCAGACGAACAGCGGCCACCAGCTGTGCGGGCTGAAGAAGCCCAGCTCACCGGCACCGTCGCTGATCTCGGCCTCCTTGCTGTCCTCCGGCTGCTCACCGACGCGGCGAGCCGTGAAGAGCAGGTAGTAGCCGATCATGAGGGCGAGGCCGACGGAGATGGCCAGCACCGCGGTCCCGGTCGGCTCCTTGGACCAGAACCAGTAGACGACGGTCACTGCGGCGAAGAAGAGGCCGCAGAGCACGAACACCCATCCCTGGACCTTCATCGACTTTCCTCCAGTGCAGGCTTCGCGGAAAGGTGCGGGTACTTGACGTCGAACGCGGGACGCTCAGACCGGATGCGCGGCAGCGACGTGAAGTTGTGCCGCGGCGGCGGGCAGGAGGTCGCCCATTCGAGCGAGCCGCCGTAGCCCCACGGGTCGTCCACGGTGACCTTCGGCGCCTTCTTCCACGTGATCCACACGTTGTACATGAACGGCAGCAGCGAGGCGCCGAGGAGGAACGCGCCCACCGACGAGATGATGTTCAGGTCGGTGAAGCCGTCCACCGGCGAATAGTCGGCGTAGCGCCGCGGGAAGCCGATGACGCCCAGCCAGTGCTGCACCAGGAAGGTCAGGTGGAAGCCGAAGAACGTGAGCCAGAAGTGGACCTTGCCCAGCCGGTCGTTCAGCATCCGCCCCGTGAACTTGGGCCACCAGAAGTAGAAGCCCGAGAACATCGCGAACACCACGGTGCCGAAGATCACGTAGTGGAAGTGGGCCACGACGAAGTAGGTGTCGCTGATGTGGAAGTCGAGCGGCGGCGAGGCCAGGATGACGCCGGTGAGACCACCGAAGAGGAAGGTCACCAGGAAGCCGACCGCGAACAGCATCGGCGACTCGAATGTCAGATGGCCACGCCACATCGTGCCGATCCAGTTGAAGAACTTCACACCGGTCGGTACCGCGATGAGGAACGTCATGAACGAGAAGAACGGCAGGAGCACCTGGCCGGTCACGAACATGTGGTGGGCCCACACCGTGATCGACAGACCCGCGATCGCGATCGTCGCGCCCACCAGGCCGATGTAACCGAAGATCGGCTTGCGGCTGAACACCGGGATGACCTCGGTGATGATGCCGAAGAACGGCAGCGCGATGATGTAGACCTCGGGGTGGCCGAAGAACCAGAACAGGTGCTGCCACAGGATCGCGCCGCCGGTGGCGGAGTCGAAGATGTGGGCGCCGAGCTTGCGGTCGGCCTCCAGGGCCAGCAGGGCGGCGGCGAGGACCGGGAAGGCCAGCAGCACCAGGATGCTGGTGAGCAGGATGTTCCAGGTGAACATCGGCATCCGGAACATCGTCATGCCGGGCGCGCGCATCGTGATGATGGTGGTGATGAAGTTCACCGCGCCGAGGATCGTGCCGAGTCCGGACAGCGCCAGACCCATGATCCACATGTCGCCGCCGAGGCCCGGCGAGGTCACCGCGTTGGACAGCGGCGCGTACGCCGTCCATCCGAAGGCGGCCGCGCCACCCGGGGTGATGAAGCCGGCCACCGCGATGGTGCTGCCGAACAGGTAGAGCCAGTAGCTCACCATGTTCAGCCGGGGGAAGGCCACGTCCGGCGCGCCGATCTGCAGCGGCATCAGCTCGTTCGCGAAGCCCGCGAAGAGCGGCGTCGCGAACATCAGCAGCATGATCGTGCCGTGCATCGTGAAGAGCTGGTTGAACTGCTCGTTCGTCACGAACTGCAGACCCGGCTGGGCCAGCTCGGCGCGCATGACCAGCGCCATGACGCCGCCGATCAGGAAGAACACGAACGACGTGATCAGGTACAGGTGCCCGATCACCTTGTGGTCAGTGGAGGTAAGCCACTTGGCCACGACCGAGCCCTTGGTGTACGGCCGGGCCGCGATGGCGGAGGGTTGGTGGATGGCGGTCACTGTGCACTCCCCGCCTGGCTCTGGATGTACTGGTCGAACTCCGACTGCGGCACGAGCTTGACGGAGAACAGCATCTTGCTGTGGTCGACGCCGCACAGCTCGGCGCACCGCCCGATGAAGACGCCGGTGCGGGTCAGCGTCTTGATCTGGAACTTGTTGTGGACCTGGCCGGGGAACACGTCCTGCTTGAACAGGAAGGCCGGCACCCAGAACGAGTGGATGACGTCGGGCGAGTGGAGGTCGAACTCGACCTCGGCGCCCGTCGGCAGCACGAGCTGCGGGCCCTCGGGGTTGTCCACGTTCTGCTTGGCGAGGTCGACCGGCACGCCGTCGACCTTGACGGTCTTGCCCTGGTACTCGGTGGTGAAGCGCCAGCTCCACTGGTAGCCGTCGACCTTGACCTTGACCGGAGCGGTGCCGGTCACCTTCATGATCTCGGTCTCGTCACGGGCGGTGAAGTAGAAGAAGACCGAGACCATGATGATCGGCACCACGGTGTAGAGGATCTCGATCGGCAGGTTGTACCGCACCTGAGGCGGCAGCTCGTTCGACGAGTTCTTCTTCTTGCGATGGAACGCGCACGCCCACAGGATCAGGCCCCACACGACGATGCCGGTGGCCAGTGCCGCGATCCAGGCCCCGTTCCAGAGCGACTGAACAAGGTGCGACTGCTCTGTAGCGCCTTCGGGCATACCGCCACGGGACCACTGCTCAGTCGTCTGGGCGCTACACGCCGTCGCGGCAGCCACGAGCACCGCCAGAGCGGCGACGCGTGGCAACCGGCGGCGGGCCAACGGTCGCCGTGTCGTACGGCGGGTCGGACTCACGGATTGCCTACCCCACAGGTGAAGCCCAAGAGTCCCTCTCCTGGGCGGATCTTCCAATTTGCACGTTCAAAAGGGACCAGGGCCGTCTCGGACCTGTCCCCCCTTTACTTGATTGAGTTCACGCTGGGGGACACATTAGCGCGGACCGGCACCGCCCCTCTGAGCAGCCCCCGTTAATGTCCTAACTGTGGTCTATCTGGACGCTGCCTCGACCGAACCCCTTCACCCCGCGGCGCGGGACGCCCTGCTGTCCGCCCTCGACGCCGGCTGGGCCGACCCGGCCCGCCTGTACGGCGCCGCGCGACGTGCGCAGATGCTGCTTGAGCAGGCGCGGGCCGACGTCGCCGAGGTGCTCGGCGCCCGCCCGGACGAGGTCGTGTTCACCTCGTCGGGCACCCAGGCGGTCCATCTCGGCGTCCTCGGCACGCTGAACGGGCGCAGGCGCGTCGGCGATCGCCTGGTGACCGGCGCGGTCGAGCACTCCAGTGTCCTGCACGCCGCCGAGGAGCACGAGCGCGGGGGCGGCACGGTCGACGTGGTCGGCGTGAGCCGTACCGGCCGGGTGGACGCGGAGGTGTTCGCGCGGGCGGTGTCCGCGCCGGGAACGGCGCTGGCCTGCCTGCAGACGGCCAACCACGAGGTGGGGACCCTCCAGCCCGTCGAGGAGGCCGCCGCGGCCTGTCAGGAGGCGGGGGTGCCGCTGCTGGTCGACGCCGCGCAGTCGGCGGGACGGCTCCCGCTCCCCCGCGGCTGGTCCGTGCTGACCGCGAGCGCGCACAAGTGGGGCGGCCCGGCGGGAGTCGGGGTCCTGGCGGTGCGCAAGGGGACCCGCTGGCGCTCGCCGTACCCGCAGGACGAGCGGGAACGGCGCCGCGTGCCGGGGTTCGAGAACGTCCCGGCGATCGTGGCCGCCGCGGCGGCGCTGCGCGCGACGGCCGAGGAGGCCGCGACGGAGAACGCGCGGCTGTCGGCCCTGGTCGATCGGGTCAGGACCGAGGTTCCGCGCCTGGTGCCCGACGTGGAGGTGGTCGGCGACCCCGTCCTGCGGCTGCCGCACATCGTCACCTTTTCGTGTCTTTACGTGGAGGGCGAGGCGCTGCTGACCGAGCTGGACCGGGCCGGGTTCGCCGTCTCGTCCGGGAGTTCCTGCACGGCGAGTACGCTTCGTCCATCGCACGTGCTGGAGGCGATGGGCGTGCTTACGCACGGGAACGTCCGGGTATCGCTGCCCCGAAGCGTGTCCGAGGGCGACGTCGACCGGTTCCTCGCCGCACTACCGGACATCGTGCGACGCATCCGAGCGAGTTTGGGAGTGCGCTGATGTGGCGGAAGCGTTCGGGGGCCGGAGGCGAGACCGGGGAGCCGAGGGCGGAGGCGGTGGCCGAGACGCAGGCCGGGACGCGTGAGCCCGCCGCCCTGACGATCGACGCGCTCGGGCGCAAGTGTCCCATCCCGATCATCATGCTGGCCGACCAGATCAACCAGGTGCCGATGGGCGCGGTGGTCGAGGTCCTGGCCGACGACCCGGCCGCGTACACCGACATCCCCGCATGGTGCCGGCTGAAGTCCCACGCGCACGTGGGCAGCGCCGAGATCCCCCAGGGCGGCTGGGCCATCCAGGTGCGGCGCAACTACTGACCGCCCGTCTCCTGGGTAGGGGGTCCCCGGAAACGCACATCGAGAAGTCTCGGGGGATTCCATGACCACCGCACGCAACGTCATGCACTTCGGCGTGCAGTGCATCGGAGAGAACGAGAGCCTGCTCACCGCCGCGCGGATGATGCGCGATCTCAGCGTCGGCTCGCTGCCTGTGTGCGGCGAGGACGACCGGCTCAAGGGGATCATCACCGACCGCGACATCATCATCAAGTGTGTCGCGGCCGGTAAGGACTGCGCCGAGGTGAAGGCGAGGGATCTCGCGCAGGGCACGCCCGTGTGGATCGACGCCGACGCGGATCTGGACCAGGCGCTCCAGACCATGGAGGAGCACCAGATCCGGCGGCTGCCCGTGCTGGAGAACCACCGACTGGTCGGGGTTATCAGCGAGGCCGACCTGGCCGCCCACCTGTCCGAGAGCAAGCTCGCCGAGGCGGTCAGCAGGATCTACGCGGAAAGCACGCCGCGTCTGTAACGACCTTCCGCGCTACGCGTAGTGGCACTTCACGTGGGTGGCGACCTCGCCCGCCGCGTCCTGGCCGTAGACGGCGCCGAAGCGCTCCAGGAAGGCGCGCTGGCTCAGCTCGTACTCCTGGCAGCCGACCTGCTCCAGGACGTGCGTCGCGGTGAGGTTGCCGACCTGCGCGCAGCGCTCGAGTGACAGGCCCCAGGAGAGGGCCGAGAGGAAGCCGGCCCGGAAGGCGTCGCCGACGCCGGTCGGGTCGGCCTTGCCCAGTTCGGGAGCCGGGGGGACGCTCACGCTCGGCTCGCCGGCGCGGTCGATCCGCGCGCCCTTCGGCCCGAGCGTGGTGACGCGCACGCCGACCCGCTGCAGGATCTCCTCGTCCGACCAGCCGGTCTTCTGCTCGATGAGGCCCTTTTCGTAGTCGTTCCCGAACAGGTAGGCCGCGCCGTCGACGAGCTGGCGGATGTCCTCACCGGGCATCCGGGCGAGCTGCTGGGAGGGGTCGGCCGCGAAGGGGATGCCCCGGCCACGCGCCTCGTCCGTGTGCCGCAGCATGGCGTCGGGGTCGTTGGGGCTGATCAGGACCAGGTCGAGACCGCCGACGCGGTCGATGATCGGGCCCAGCTCGATCTCCCTGGCCTCGGCCATCGCCCCCGTGTAGAACGAGGCGATCTGGTTGTGCTCCTCGTCCGTGGTGCAGAGGAAGCGCGCCGTGTGGTGCAGCTCGGAGACGTAGACCGACTCGCAGTCGACGCCGTGGCGCTCCAGCCACGACCGGTAGTCCGTGAAGTCCGTTCCCACGGCGCCGACGAGGATGGGGCGCTGTCCCAGGCATCCCATGCCGAACGAGATGTTCGCCGCGCACCCCCCGCGACGGATCTGCAGTTCGTCGACCAGGAAGGACAGGGATACCCGGTCGAGCTGTTCGGCGATGAGCTGGTCCCCGAAACGGCCGGGGAAGGTCATCAGGTGGTCGGTCGCGATGGAGCCGGTGACGGCGATGCGCACGGGGTCAGTCTCCTCGTTGTCAGCATCTGGACGAACGTTTCGAGGATCTTCATATGCCTTCACAGACGCCTCGATGAACGTTCCGACAAACCCCGCAAGAATACGCGACCGGAGTCCAGGCGCGATCTCAACCGATGCCGGTACACGCCGACGCCCCGCACGGCAGGGGGCCGTACGGGGCGTCCGTGTCGCGGTGCGCGGCCCGAGGGGATGCTCCGGGGCCGCGGGGGCCGCTAGTTGAACGAGTCGCCGCAGGCGCAGGAGCCCGTGGCGTTGGGGTTGTCGATCGTGAAGCCCTGCTTCTCGATCGTGTCCACGAAGTCGATCGTGGCGCCGATCAGGTACGGCGCGCTCATCCGGTCGGTCACGACGCTGACACCGCCGAAGTCCGACACGACGTCGCCGTCCATGGAGCGGTCGTCGAAGAAGAGCTGGTAGCGAAGGCCGGAACAGCCGCCCGGCTGCACGGCGACGCGCAGCTGCAGTCCTTCCTCGCCCTGCTGCTCCAGCAGGCTCTTGACCTTGGCGGCGGCCGCGTCAGTCAGGATCAGACCCTGCTGGGTGGCCTCGCTGCTCTCAACCGTCATGTGCTGACTCCCGCGTCTGCGTCAACCGCCCTCCGGGAGCGGTCGATGGATTCTGACGTCTCAGGGTGGGCCCAAAGAGATGATTCCGCCTTTGTCGAAGGCCACACCCCTGAGCTCTCCCCAGATAGACGCTACCAACACCGGTTCGGCGCCACACATTCCCGGCCGGGTCCCCTCCGCGGGCACCGGGCCTGTGATCGCGGGCGGGGTCGTGACAAGCCCGCGCGGAGCCTGGGCCCCCTGGCATGAAACGAACGAAGGATGTGTAATTATTAGTCGTCAGTTCGACGATAAGTCCCCGAAGGGGGTGTGGTCGTGACGACCACCGAGACCGGGATCCCGCTCTTCATCCTCGGCCAGGACGCCGACCCGCACAGCGAACGCGGCGTGGACTGTCCGGGTGAGCTGCCTCTCGCCTCCGATCCCGCACTGGTCGAGCGCGCCCGCAAGGCCAAGGAACGGCTCGGCGACAGGCTCTTCGTGCTCGGCCACCACTACCAGCGCGACGAGGTCATCCAGTTCGCGGACGTGACCGGCGACTCCTTCAAGCTCGCCCGCGAGGCCGCCGCCCGTCCCGAGGCCGAGTACATCGTCTTCTGCGGCGTCCACTTCATGGCCGAGTCGGCCGACATCCTCACCTCCGACGCCCAGAAGGTCGTCCTGCCCGACATGGCGGCGGGCTGCTCGATGGCCGACATGGCGACCTTCGACCAGGTCGAGGAGTGCTGGGACGCCCTGGAGGACGCGGGGCTGGCCGACCGCGTGGTCCCGATCACGTACATGAACTCCAGCGCCGACATCAAGGCCTTCTGCGGGCGGCACGGAGGGGCCGTCTGCACCTCGTCCAACGCGCGGCGGGCGCTGGAGTGGGCCTTCGAGCAGGGCGAGAAGGTCCTGTTCCTCCCGGACCAGCACCTTGGCCGCAACACCGCCGTGCTGGAGCTGGGCATGTCCCTGGACGACTGCGTCGTCTACAACCCGCACCGCCCGAACGGGGGCCTCACCCGGGAGCAGCTCGAGAACGCCCGGATGATCCTGTGGAAGGGCCACTGCTCGGTCCACGGCCGGTTCACCGCCGAATGCGTCGACGACGTGCGCGCCCGCATCCCTGGCGTGAACGTGCTGGTCCACCCGGAGTGCCGGCACGAGGTCGTGACCAAGGCCGACTTCGTCGGCTCCACGGAGTACATCATCCGCAAGCTCCAGGAGGCCCCGGCCGGCTCGTCGTGGGCGATCGGCACCGAGCTGAACCTGGTCAAGCGGCTCGCGGGGATGTTCCCGGACAAGGACGTGACCTTCCTCGACCGGACCGTCTGCTACTGCTCCACGATGAACCGGATCGACCTGCCGCACCTGGTGTGGGCGCTGGAGTCGCTCGCCGACGGCGAGGTGGTCAACCAGATCACCGTCGATCCCGACACCACCCACTGGGCCAAGGTCGCGCTCGACCGCATGCTGGCGCTTCCGTAGCCGCCGATGCCCGCGTGGCGCCCCCCGCCCAGGCGGGGGGCGCCACATGGTCGACTCACAGATCAGGGGTGCCGCGCGACCGGCTCACAGGCCGGGGGCGCCCCAGACCGGGAACCAGCGGGCGAGGTCGGGTTCGATCTTGAGCTCGCCCGCGAGCACCCCGCGCATCTGCAGTTCGAGCGCGTTGTCCCGCTGGGTGCCGCCGATGGGCGCGAAGGGGTAGAAGGTGCCCTGCTTGTACAGGTAGACGATGGCGAGCCGCCGGCCGCGCGGGTCGGCGAAGGTCACCAGCGAGCACAGCAGGGACGGCCCGAAGCCGTTCGCCTCCAGCGTCGAGTTGACCGCGTGCAGGTCGGTGACCAGCGACGCCACATCCTCGGCGGGGCGGCGGACCACCAGCCAGGTGTAGCCGTACGAGTCGGGCGCCAGCTCGGTGCCTGTACCGAGCAGAGCCTGGATGTCCTGTTCGAGCTGGACGAAGGCGCCGCCCTCCGCGGCGCGGAAGCACACCGACCCGACGCCGGCGGGGGTGAACCCGGTGGCCGCCTGCAGGGTCACCGCCGCCGACGGCAGCGCGAACAGCGCGTCGAGGTCCGGCCTGGCCGGTTTCGACCTGCCGAGAAGCGCGTCGAACCAGCCCATCAGCGCCCCAGCTCGGCCGAGATGGTGGAGAGCTGCGCCAGGCGGCGCTCCAGCGACGGGTGGGTGGAGAACAGGGACGCGATGCTCTGTCCGGAGAGGGCGGGCGCGAAGTAGAACGCGTTGAACGGCTGCGCCTCGCGCAGATCCTGCGTCGGAATCCGCGCGATCTCGCCGCTCACCTTCGTGAGCGCGCTCGCCAGGGCGGACGGCTGCTGCGTCAGCAGGGCGCCCGCGCGGTCGGCGGCCAGCTCGCGGTAGCGGGACAGGGCCCGCGTCAGCAGGAAGCTCACGGCGTAGACGATGCCGGACACCAGCAGGATGATCAGCCCGACGGGCGGGCCGTTGTTGTTGTCCCTGCGGCCTCCCGCGAGGCCGCTGTAGAGCGCGAACCGGGTCATCAACCCGGCCACCACCCCGAGGAACGAGGCGATCGTCATGACCGCCACGTCACGGTGCGCGACGTGGGACATCTCGTGGGCGAGGACGCCTTCCAGCTCCCGCGCGTCGAGCCTGCGCAGGATGCCGGTCGTCACGCAGACGACCGCGTTCTTCTGGTTGCGCCCGGTGGCGAACGCGTTCGGCACGTCCGAGTCCGCGATCGCCACCCTGGGTTTGGGCATGTTCGCCATCGCGCTCAGCCGGTCGATGATGCCGTGCAGCTCAGGGGCTTCCTGAGGGGAGACCTCCCGTCCGTGCATCGCGAACAACGCGATCTTGTCGGACAGGAAGTACTGCACCAGCAGGAAGCCTCCGGCGATCACCAGCACCACGACGGCGCGCACTCCGACCGCGATCAGGATGGCCACGAACGCGACGTAGAGCAGGCCGAGCAGGAACATGGTCGTGACCATCCGGGTGGTCAGACCACGATCAGGGGCGAACCTGGTCCGGGACATCAGCCCGGAATGAGCCCTGTGTCGCCGAGCATGTCCCGCACTTCCTCCATCGAGGCGTCGGCGGGCGGCAGGATCAGCTCGGACGGCTCGAGCGAGTCGTCGGGCAGGGACTTGCCCACCTGGCGGACCTTGTCCAGAAGCGCGTGCAGCTTGACCCGGAAGACCGCCTCGTCCTCTGCCTCGATGGCGGCCTCAAGCTCGCTGTCCAGGGCGTTCAGAACGTCGAGATCGGCGTCCGCGATCTGGATCTGGCCCTCACCCATGATTCTGACGATCACAGGCCCTCCCCCGGCTGCCGAACCTGCTGGGTCTGCGGCGCCTGCTGGGTCGCCTGGCCGGGCTGGCCGGCCTCGATGGCGCTCTTGGGAGCCGGGCCCTGCCCCAGCTCCGCCTTCATCCTGGCGATCTCCAGCTCGACGTCCGTGCCGCCGCCCATGCGGTCGAGCTCGGCCTGGATGTCGTCACGCTGACCGGTGAAGTCGTCGAGCGCGCCGCTGGCGAGCAGCTCGTCGATCGCGCCGGCGCGCGCCTGCATCTGCGCCGTCTTGTCCTCGGCACGCTGGATCGCGAGGCCGACGTCGCCCATCTCCTCGGAGATGCCGGAGAACGCCTCGTTGATCCGGGTCTGCGCCTCGGCCGCGGTGTAGGTGGCCTTGATGGTCTCCTTCTTGGTGCGGAAGGCGTCCACCTTGGACTGGAGCCGCTGGCTGGCGAGGGTGAGCTTCTCCTCCTCGCCCTGCAGGTTGCCGTACTGGATCCGGAGGTCGGCGATCTGGGTGTTGAGGCCGTTGCGGCGGGTCAGCGCCTCACGCGCCAGGTCCTCCCGCCCGACGCTCAGCGCCTGCCTGCCCTGGTCCTCCAGTTTCTTGGCCTGGGCCTCGAGCTGGTTGATCTGCAGTTCGACCCGCTTGCGGCTGGTGGCGACGTCGGCCACGCCCCGGCGCACCTTCTGCAGCAGCTCAAGCTGGCGCTGGTAGGAGTAGTCCAGGGTCTCCCGCGGATCCTCCATCTTGTCCAGTGCCTTGTTGGCCTTCGACTTGAAGATCATGGAAAGTCTTTTCATCACGCTCATGCGCGTCGGCCGTCCCCTTCTCAAGGTTGCGTGGGTAGCCCCAGCCGTATTCAGTCGCCCAAAAGCGGCCAAGCCGCCTGGGTTCACCCTACGCATAACGCGTGAGGGCGTCACTAAGTTGCACTCCCGGTAGGCTGGGCGACGTGTTCGGACGTCGTAACCAGGCCGCCACGGATGAGACCCCCATCTCCGTCCAAGATCCTAAGCCTCAGCAGACTCAGGGCAAGGGCCGTCCCACCCCCAAGCGGAGCGAGGCGCAGGGGCGCCGCCGCTCGCCCGTCACCGCACCGGCGAACCGCAAGGAAGCCTACCGCCTGCAGCGGGACCGGGACCGGGCGCAGCGGGCCCGCCAGCGTGAGGGCATGCTCCGTGGCGAGGAGAAGTACCTCCTCCCCCGTGACAAGGGTCCCGTGCGCAGGTTCGCCCGGGACTGGGTCGATTCGCGGCGTCTTCCCGGTCAGTACTTCCTGCCCGCGGTGCTGGTCATCATGCTGCTGTCGATGATCCCGTTCCCGTTGCAGGTCCGCACGGTGGTTCTGACGGTCTACACCCTGGCCCTGCCGATCGTGATGATCGCGGTCATCGGCAACTCGCTGTACGTCGCGAACCGGGTGAAGCGGGCCGCCGCGCTGAAGTTCCCCGGCGAGAACCTCAAGGGCATCGCCTTCTACGCCGCGATGCGCTCCTCGCAGATCCGCCGCCTGCGCTTCCCCAAGCCGATGGTGCTGCCCGGCGGCAAGCCGGTCACCCCGCCGTCGAACTGATCCCGGTACGGCCACCGCGACGCGGTGGCCGTACGCCGCTCCCGTCCTTCCCCCGCCTCCTACGGCGTCGTACGGGCTGTCACGCGTCGGGCGCCTTCGAGCTGCCCGTGTCCAGGTCGTCCACGTCGACCCATCCGAGCGCCCCGTCCGTCACCTGGGGGGCGAGCCAGCCCCTGATCGGCTGTCCCGAGACCAGCGCGTCGGCGACGGTCTTGAGCAACGCGTAGTACGAGGTCCAGTCCGGCCCGCTCGCGAAGGTTCCCCCGTTCTCGGCGAACGAGCCCGCGACGTCCCTTCGCATGGAGTCGATCATCAGGTACTCGCCGTTCTGGTCGTCGCCGACGGGGATCATCCGCCCGCTCCACCACTCGCCGCGTGGATCGTCGGTGTAGTCGACCCCATCCTCCCGGCACAGGTACCGCCAGGTGTCGCGGATCTCCTTCACGCCGTACATCCCGTACCTGTAGAGCTGCAGGCCCCCGGTCCCCGGCATGAGGCGGGAGCCGTTGTGGCGCAGGAGCGAGGCGCGCAGGTCGTCGGGGAACCACATGCCCATCTGGGCCTCGGCGACGGCGATCGTCCCCGCCCTCGCGGGCGGACGCAGCGTGCGGAACGTCTTGGGCGCGTTGGCCTTGAGCCACCTCTCGATGCGCCGCCACTGCCGGTTCACGGCGCGGGTCACGCGGGGCCGCACCGGCCGGACCATGGGCCTGCCCACGGTGGGCGTGCACGCCGGGTCCGGCACGGGTGTCGGACCCGCGACCTCGGGCTCCGACTCCCCCGTGGTGGATGTCACAGCGCCGTCGCCGCCGTCCTGGCAGGCGGCCTCGCAGCCGGGGGGCGCGGGACAGCCGTCCGCGAGGCAGGGGGCACTGTCCAGGAATCGCGCGTCCGTCGAGGTCAGCATGCCTTCGTGGAAGGTCGTGGCCTCGACGTAGCGGGCCCCCAGCGCGAGCAGGCAGACGGCCAGTGCGGCGGCCGACACGCGATGCAGCCGCCGGCGGGTTCGCTCGTCAAGTCTGCGCACGTCCGCGAGCGGCCCGTCCGCCTGGGCGAACGCCTCGAGCCGTTCGGTCGCGCGTGAGCGGCCGAGGAAAAGCCGGAGCTCCTCGGGCGTCGGCCGTCCCAGGATCGGCTCGGGAGGGAAGGGCGCGACCTCGGCCGTGCCGGAGCCGGTGCCGGGTTCGCCCTCTTTCCGCGGGACCGGGCCGCCCCGGTCGGGACGTAACGCGCCGCCGGAGGCGCCGTCCGCCGCACGGACGGAGACACGGCCGGGCGCGCCGCCGGAGGTACGGTCCGCGCGGCGCCGGAGCAGGAGGAACACGGCCCCGACGATGGTCGCGGCCACCGCGGCCGCGAGAGCGAGCCGTACCAGACGAGAAGGGATCAACCGCCGCACCGGGGCACACTACCGCCAATCCGTCCCAGGTCTGATCCGTTCCCGCGCGACGGCGGCCGCCCCGATCCCGGCTCCTGCGCGGCTTCCCGGGCCGTACGGGCCCTTCATGGCACTATGGCGACCGGCGTCGCGCCGGGGACGGTCCCCGGGAAAGAGCCGCACGGGTCGCTGGGGGGCGGCGAGAGGATCGCGAAGACGGGGCGGGGATGAGGACCAGCAGGCGGGGATTCTGGGCCGTGGCCGCGGGGCTCGCGGCGGTCGCGGCGGGCGCGGGCACCGACAGGGTGGTGGCGGTGGTCCGCCAGGCGGCGCCGGGGAGGCCCGGATCGGGAGACGACCCGCACCAGAGCGCAGGCCACATGGACGGCCTTCCCGGCGCGGATCAGGCGCGCGACCCGCAGCAGTCCGGCTCCTCCCCGACCGGCCGCGGCCCCGCCGACGCGGCGGACGTCCCCCACGGCCGCGGGATCACCGTCGCGCTGACGCCGTTCGTGGACGCGCTCCGCGTCCCGCCGGTCATCCGCCCGAAGGGGCCGCGGCTGACGATCGACCTGCGTTCGGTGGACCGGCGGCTGCACTCGCAGCTCCCGCCGACCCGCCTGTGGACCTACGGCGGGCACTTCCCCGGCCCGACCATCGAGGTGCGGCGCGGGCAGCGGCTGGAGGTGGCCTGGCGGAACGCCATCGACGACGATCGGGTGCCGGTCACCGCGGTGGAGGTCTACGCGCCGGTGGGGGTGGAGCCCAACCCGTACGTCGTGCCGGGGCTCAGCGGGGGCACGCCACGCAAGGACGTGGCCGAGATCCCGCCGTGGCTGGTCGTGCACCTGCACGGCGCCGTCACGGGGGCGGGCCAGGACGGATGGTCGGAGAACGGGCAGTTCCCCGGCGAGACGCAGATCGTGGAGTACCTCAACGACCAGCCGGCGTCCACCCTGTGGTACCACGATCACTCGATGCACGTCTCGACGTGGACGCTCTTCGCCGGGCTGATCGGCATGTACCTGATCAGGGACAAAGAGGAGGACCGGCTCGGGCTGCCGGGCGGCGACCGCGAGATCCCACTGGTGATCACCGACCGCAACTTCGAGGTGGACGCGGAAGGACGGCTCACCGGCCGCCTGCTGCACAAGGTGACCTACGCCGACGCCGCGCCGCCGTACATCACGGCCGGGTTCCGCGGGCCGTACACGCTGGTCAACGGCACGATCTGGCCGCATCTGGACGTGGAGCCCGCCTGGTACCGGTTCCGGATACTCAACGCCTGCAATACTCGCACGTACCACATGATGATCATCGATGAGAAGACCGGGCGGCCGGTGAAGGGAGCGGTGCGGCAGATCGGGACGGACGCCGGGCTCCTCCCCGCGCCCGTGACCGTCGACTCGCCGCTCATCCTGTCGCCCGGGGAGCGCGCGGACATCCTGGTCGACTTCTCACGATGCGGCGGGCGGCGGCTGCGGCTGGTGA
>NZ_BBYK01000040.1:227914-448590 GCF_001570365.1 Microtetraspora fusca
GTGCTGGACGACAACCCGCCCGCCCCGCCCATCTCGCGGGAGTCGGCTCCGGGGGTGCCCACGGCCGGCCTGCCGTACCCGGAGATGATGCAGTTCCGGGTCGCGGCCGGGAGCGGAGCCGACCGGTTCACCCCTCCCGCGGTGCTCTCGTCCTCGTTCACCCGCCTGACGTACGGCGCGCTGCCCGCGGACCGCTACCACCGGATCGTCGCCACGAAGGTGCTCGGCGGACGGCACGCGGAGATGTGGGAGATGGAGGAGGTGGACGCGGCGTCGGTGAAGGTCCCCTCGGACGGCGTGGTGCAGTTGCGGGGGCCGGACGGCAGGCTGCGGACCTTCAACCGGATCTCCCGCAACCCCGACGACACCGTGAACTTCTACAGCGAGCTGGGCAAGTGCGAGCAGTGGACGTTCATCAACGTCGCCACGGCGCTGCACCCGATGCACATCCACCTGATGCGCTTCCAGATCCTGTCGCGGGACGTCTACGACGTCGGCGGGTTCGACATGAAGCTCTGCGGCACCACCCGTCCCCTCGCGTTCAAGGAGACGGGCGTGGTCGAGGAGGGCGAGAAGGGCTGGAAGGACGTGGTCCGGCTCGGCGACGCGGAGGTCGTGGAGATCGCCGGCAGGTTCGTGGGCGGCACCGGGCGGTACGCCTACCACTGCCACCTGCTGGAACACCAGGACATGGGGATGATGCGGCCGATCATCGTCTTCCCGCCGGGGATCGCGACGATGCGCCTGGCACACCAGCACACCTCCTGATCGACCGGGTGTTCTAGTGTTCCGTTCATGGAATTCCGCCATCTCGGCCGGAGCGGTCTCATGGTCAGTGAGATCAGCTACGGCAACTGGATCACGCACGGTTCCCAGGTTGAGGAGGACGCCGCGCACGCCTGCGTGCGCGCGGCCCTGGACGAGGGCATCACGACCTTCGACACCGCGGACGTCTACGCGGGCACGAGGGCCGAGGAGGTGCTCGGCCGGGCACTGAAGGGCGTGCGCCGTGAGTCACTTGAGATCTTCACGAAGGTCTACTGGCCGACCGGGCCCGGCCACAACGACCGCGGCCTGTCCCGCAAGCACATCATGGAGTCGATCAACGGTTCGCTGCGGCGGCTCGGCACGGACTATGTCGACCTCTACCAGGCGCACCGGTTCGACGTCGAGACGCCGCTGGAGGAGACCCTCCGGGCCTTCGACGACCTCGTACGGCAGGGCAAGGTGCTCTACGTCGGCGTCAGCGAGTGGAGCGCCGACCAGATCTCCCAGGCGTTGAAGATCGCCGAATCGATGGGCTTCGACCGCATCGTCTCGAACCAGCCGCAGTACTCCATGCTGTGGCGGGTAATCGAGGCCGAGGTCGTGCCGCTGAGCGAGCGCGAGGGGATCGGGCAGATCGTGTGGTCGCCCATCGCGCAGGGCGTGCTGACCGGCAAGTACCTGCCCGGGCAGCCGCCGCCCGCCGGCTCGCGGGCCACGGACGCCACCGGGTCGCGGTTCATCGACGACCTCATGGCCGACGAGGTGCTGCGCCGCGTGCAGGAGCTGAAGCCGGTCGCGGCCGACCACGGGCTCACCATGGCCCAGCTCGCCGTGGCCTGGGTGCTGCAGAACCCCAACGTGTCGTCGGCGATCGTGGGGGCGAGCCGTCCCGAGCAGGTCCGCGACAACGTGAAGGCGGCCGGGGTCAAGCTCGACGCCGACACCATGCGCAAGATCGACGAGATCCTCGGCCCGGTGGTCGAGCGCGACCCGGCCAAGACGGTGAGCCCGGCGAGCCGGCCGTAGTCAGCCGCGCGCCGGACGGAGGCGCGGCGCGGATCCCTGCCGGTGGGGGATCCGCGCCGCCCCGTCAGAGCCCGGCGCCGTGCCTGGCGGGCGGGCGGCCCGGCGCCGGGTCAGAAGCGGTCCCAGTCGTTGTCGGCGGCGCGCCACACGTCGATGTTGCGCGGGTCGGCGACCATGCGGCGGGCCCGGTGCGTCTCGTGCTCCTCGGGCGTGAAGACCCGGTGGCCGTCGCACAGCTCGTACCGCGGCCCGTGCTTGGGCTCGAACATGTAGAACGCGATCGACGTGGACGCGGAGTGGTTGACCAGGTCGGAGGCGATCGGCACCTTCTTGTACAGCGCCCGCGCCCGCCCGCGCATGACGTGGTCGAAGCTCTTCATCATGAAGCACAGGTGCGCGACGAAGTACTCCTTGTTCCGCTGCAGCGCGAGGCTGTGGTGGAACCGGTCCTCCGAGCGGAGGAACGCCGAGATGTCGCCGACGTAGTCCGAGACCTGGAAGCCGAGGACCTTGGTGTAGAACTCCAGGCACTCGTCGTACTTGTCCGTGGCGAGGAAGGGGTGCACCAGCTTGAGCGGGCGCAGCTCGACCGTGGGCGGCTCGGCGTACTCCTGGAACTCGGTGAACAGCTCGATGACCAGGCCGTTCGGGTCGCGTACGGCGAAGCCGTCCTGGCACAGGCCCTTCATCCGGTCCTGGAGCGCCAGCACATCCAGGCCGGCGGCGGTGACGCGGTCGCGCAGGTCGGCGAGCACCTCGGCGGACTCGACGCTGAAGCCGACCGCGACGGTGTGCGACGCCGCAAGGCTCGGGTCGCTGATCAGCTCGATGCAGTGGTGCTCGATGTCGGCGCGCAGGTAGGCGTACTCGTCCGTGTGCCGCTCCAGCTGGAGGCCGACGTGGTAGCGCAGGAACTCGATGGTCTCGGCCATGTCCGGGACCAGGATCCGCGCGTACTCCATGCTGTGGGGCCCCCTGCGGCGGGCGCCGTCGGTCGTCATGTCAGTTCCTCATCGGTCGTGGTCGTGGGGGCGCGCACGTCAGTACGCGAAGGTGACGATCGCCTGCCGGTCGATCACCGGGCGCCAGCGCTCGCGGACGAACTCCTCGTGGGAGTCGCTGCCGAGGTAGTCCAGGAGATCCTGCTCGGTGTCGAACTCGACGACGAACCCGTGCGTCATCGTGGTGTCGCGGGTGCTGATGTTGCGACCGCTGGCCCAGTTGCGCATCGTGGGGTATTTCCCCGGGAAGGTGTCCAGCTCCGCGAGGACGGCGGCGACGGTCTCCTCCGGGACGTCGTCGCGGAACCGGAACACCAGCGTGTGCCTGATCATGGACGCCGCCTCAGAGGATGAAGCTCAGCCGGGCGCCCGGGGCCATCGTCTCCGCGGTCGGGATCGACCTGCGGAGCCGGAACCTGAGCCCGTCGTCGTCGACCAGCAGGACGTGCTCGTACCGGCCGACGTACGAGAACTCCTGGTTGTCGCGATAGCGGTGGATGATGAAGTTGGCGGCGACCCAGACCGTCTCGTCCCCCTGCTCCAGGATGATCACGTTGGAGATCATCCGGTGGGTGCGGGAGTGCGGGTTCTCGGCGTGCGCCTTGCGGCTCTTCAGCCGCTTCACCCTGGCCTTGAGCAGGCCGTAGTCGTCGCACATGAAGGCGCCGGCCGAGGAACTGTCCCACCCGTTCCAGTCGGTGGTGGTGACCTCCATCCGGCCGTCCTCTTCGAAGAGGGCCAGCCACTCGTCCAGGCGCCACTCGTCGAGCAGCATCGCCTCCCGGTAGAGGAAGTCCTCGGCTTCCGCCCTGGTCACCGTGCGGCGGCCCATGGTGCTCTCCTTACGCTGATCCATGCTCTCCACCCGTCCCGGCCGCTCAGGCACCCGGGGTTCCGTCGCCCTCGACGCGACGCGACCACTGCCGCCAGAAGCTGCGCATCGCGCCCTCGTCGATGGAGCGACCCTGGTTGCCCTGCTTCTCGTTCGCCATGCCGCGCGACATGTCGCTCCAGTCGTAGGCGGGGTCGGCCGAGTCCGCGGTGGCCTCGATGCCGCGCTGCACCGCCTCGTACGCCTCGATGTCGTCCGGGGTCGCGAGCCCTCCGGGGCCGACGAAGCTGACCATCGTCTTGATGCGCAGCGCCCGGACCTCGTCCGGCTCGCCGGTCTCGACGAACTGCCAGGCCCGCACGTCCGTACGGCCCGCCTCGACCGGCTCGATCTGCCGGATGGTCAGCGCCTCCAGGTCGAACAGCAGCAGGTTGGGGAACACGAACAGGATCCGGCTGGCGTCGGCGACCTCGGCGGCGAGCTCCTTGCCGAGGCGCTCCTCCATCTCCTGCCGCTTGGCGGCCGTGCGCTCCTTCTCCCCCTCGCCGAAGCGCGGCTCCCACACCATGCCGATGCGGCCGTTGTGCCCGGTCAGGATGAGCAGCCCGTGGCCGTCGCCGAGGTCGTAGGCGTACTGGTCGTCGTCGGTGACCGCGAACCCGGTCTCGCGCAGATAGCCCACGAAGGTGTTGTGGGTGGGGGCGAAGTGGTAGCCGTCCATGGCGTTCTCGACGGCGAGCTTCCAGTTGCCCTTGACCGAGTAGAGCTGGACGCCGGGCACGGTCTGCATGCCCTGCGGGCCGATCTTGGCGGTGAGCGACATGTAGTGCGCGGCCTCGCCGAGGTGGGTCAGCAGGTCCGGCACGTCGGGGTCGAACGCGATGAAGACGAAGCCCTCGTGGCTGTCCACGCGCGGGACGGAGCGCAGCCGGTGCCGCTCCTTGAAGCCGGGAACGTCGGCGTACGCCTCGTCGCCGGGCAGCGCGGCCAGCTCTCCGGAGTTGCTGAACGCCCAGGCGTGGTAGAAGCACTGGAAGAACTTGGTGTTGCCCTCGCTGTGCCGGCACAGGACGGTGCCGCGGTGCGTGCAGGCGTTGAAGAACACCTGGATCTTGCCGGAGGAGTCGCGGCAGAAGATGAGCGGTCGGCCGCCGAGCGTCCGGGACTTGAAGTCGCCCGGGTTCGGGATCTCGGTCTCGTGCCCCAGATACAGCCAGGTGTGTCCCCAGATGCGGGACATCTCCTTCTGGAACAGGGCGGGCGACCGGTAGGCCGACCTGTGCACCTTGAACGTCAACGCGTCCCAGTCCTCGTGGACGAGGGAGCGGTTGGGCGTTCCACCGGGGTCCGTATGTGTCAACTGCGTCATCGCCGCGGTCTGGCCCTTCTTGCGATTTGAGCGAGAATTCGAGATACCGTCTCGCAATGTGATGCTGGCCCGGAGCCTCGTGGAATGTCAAGAGGGTCCGGCTCATCCCGGTCCAGGGGAAATCCACCCCGCAAAGGCCGCAGCCCGGACACGTCCGCCACGGCGCGAGAGCGCAGGACCCGGGGAACGGACGCGACGCACGGGCACGCTCGCGCCCACCGCGCCCTGGCGCGTTCATCCCAGCGGCCGAGGACGAGCGTACGTGGCGTCAAGAAGCACGCCACAGCCGCCGGGACGGCGCCACGGGCGGGCCGCCCCCGCCGGCCGGTCACATGCGGTCGGCGTGGGCGGCCGGTCACTTACCGGGGGTGCCGGTCAGGGGCCTTCCGGGAGCCAGACGGCGTCGCGGAAGTCCGCGCGCGGCGGCGCGAAGACGTCCACGTTGACGCACGGCCCCTCGACGGGCTCGATGTAGTGCTCGGCCCCCTTGGGCACCAGCAGCATCGAGCCCGGCCCGAGGTCGTGGCCCACGCCGTCCACGTAGTACGTGCAGCGCCCCTGGTGGATGAGCACGAGCTGGTCGAAGTCGTCGTGGCGGTGCGGGTTGAGGGTCATCCCGACGGCCAGCTCGTGCCAGGCGAGCATGACCTCGTCGGTGGAGTACACCTTGCGCCGCACGCCCGGGCGGATCTCGGTCGCGGGAATGTCGTCCCAGTTCACCGCGACGCCGTACAGGTGCTGGTTGAACATGGTCGTTCCTTTCTCGGCGTCCTTCACGGGGCTGCCGGTTCCGGGCCGGGCAGGTCGCGCGCGACGGCCGCGGTGGCGCGCAGCGCGGATCCGAGGAACTGCAGGTCGGACCCGGCGATGATGTACGCGGCGGAGTCGAGCCCGGCCGCGCCGATCAGCGCGGCCTCCGGGCGGGCCACCCAGCCGCCGAAGGCCGTGCCCGCCGCGCGGGCGGCCGCGGCGATCTCGGCGACCCGCGCCGCGAGCGCCGTCTGGTCGGCGGCCCCGGCGAGGCCGAGGCCGACCGCGAGGTCGGTGGTGCCGACGAAGGCGACGTCGAGGCCGCGGACGAGCTCCACGAGCGGGTCGCGGGTCGTCGCGGTCTCGATCTGCCCGACGAGCAGCGGCCGGTCACGCTCCTCGGCGGCCAGGTACGCGGCCAGGTCGGCCGCGCCGAAGCCCGCCGCCGGATGCGCCAGGCTGACGCTGCGCTCGCCGTACGGCGCGTACCGCGTGGCCGCGACCAGGGCGGACGTCTCGGCGGCGCGGGTCAGCATCGAGAGCTGGACTCCGGCCGCGCCGCTCTCCAGCACGCGATTGATCCACGCCGGGTCCACCGAGGGCACCCGGACCAGGGCGGGCAGCCCCGTGGCCGCGGCGTGCCGTACCAACGCGAGGACGGTCTCGTCGGTGAGGGCGGAGTGCTCGCCGTCCACCACGACGAAGTCGAACCCGGCCTGGCGGGCCAGGTCCACGCAGTCGATCGTCGGCAGCTTGACGAAGGTGCCGGTGATCCGGCGCCCGGCGGCGAGCGCGGCCCGCAGCCGCCGCCGGGCGTCCGTCACCGGGGTGGCCCAGGTCACCGGGATCCGGCCGGCTCCGCCGCCAGGCCGCGCCACGGGGTCGGCTCGACCTTGCGGCCCTTGTGCAGGATGAGGGCGGGCTCGAGCCGGGGCGCGACGATCGAGTTGCCCGCCGCGTCGGGCAGCACCGTCTCGTCGGTCTCAGCGAGCACCGTGACGTGGGCGGGGCCCCCTTCGACGAGGGTTCCGTACCCCTCGGTGTCGAGGCCGAGGACGCGGGCGGGGGCGATCGTCATGCGCGGCGCGATCTCGTCCATCGGCATGCCGAGCGCGAGCAGCTTGGCCGCGCTGGTGACCAGGTCGAACACCGGTCCGCGCCAGTTGCGTCCGCTGGTGTCGGAGGTGAGCAGGTCCGGGAGGAAGCCTTCGGCGATGGCCCGCCGGGCGACCTCGAAGCTGAGGTTGCTCTTGCCGTGCGCGCTGTCGAACAGCACGCCGCGCGCCCTGGCCTCCTGCACGGCGGGGATGACCTTGCCGTCGTCGAGGATGCCGTGCGGCTTGCCGGTGTAGCAGTGGGCGACGATGTCACCGGCGCGGAGCATCGGCAGCACGTCGGGCAGCGGCTCCTCGGTCTCACCGATGTGGACCATGAGGGGCAGGCCCGCCTCGTCGGCGAGTTCGAGCGACGTCTTCAGCAGGGACCGCCAGGCCGGGCCGACGACGTCCTCCGACAGCCGGATCTTGAAGCCGCGCACCACACCCGGGTTCTCCCTGGCCACGGCCAGCGCGTCCTCCGGGACCAGCGTCGCGGGGTTCAGCAGCTCTCCGAACCGGAAGTCGATCAGGCCGAGCACCGACACGTTGAGGAAGTTCACCAGCCGCATCTCGGCCCGGCCGACCACGTACGCGTCGAAGGCGGCGAACGTGGACGCGCCGACCGTGCCCGCGTCGGCGGCGGCGACCACTCCCCTGCGCAGGTGGGCCTCGTCCGGCGGCGCCCCCACCTTCGACACGTTCTCGAAGATGTGGGTGTGGCCCTCCACCAGGCCGGGGAGCACCCAGCGGCCGGAGCAGTCCACGACCTCCCGCGCCCGGTCCTTGGCGTCCTGGTCGAGGGACGGCGCGATCCGCGCGACCCGGTCGCCCGAGATCGCCACGTCGGCCACCGCGGACGTCCCCGCCTCGGTGTCGAAGACGGTGCCGTTCGTCAGGACGAGATCGTAGGAAACATCTGTCTCGGTCATCGAATCTCCTTGAGCGTGGAGACCCCGGCCTGTGGACGGGGGAGCCGGCGCGGCACGGTGCCGCGCGGCGGATGCGGAAAAGGCGAGTGACCCCGACGGGGCGTCGGGAAGCGGGCGAGGTCAGGAGTGGCCGGGAAGCGCCCGGTATCGGGTGCGCAGGGGCAGCACCCCCGGCACGGTGATCTCCACCTCGTCGCCCGCGCCGAGGAAGACCCGGCGGTCCTGACCCGTGCCCGCCGGGGTGCCGGTCAGCACCACGTCTCCGGGCTCCAGCACGGCGAAGTGCGAGATCCGCGAGACCAGGTCAGGCACCGGGAAGATCAGCTCGGCCGTGCTGGAGTCCTGGTGGACGACACCGTTGACGGTCCCGCGGACGGCGATGTCCTCGGGGTCGGGCACCGCGGACAGGTCGAGCACCGAGGCGCCGAGCGCGCCGAAGCCGGGGAAGCTCTTGGCCAGGGACGGCGTGCCGGTGGCCACCATGACGTCGCGGGCGGTCATGTCGTTCGCGGCGGTGACGGCGGCGAGGTGCTCCCACACCTGCTCGGGCCGTACGCGGGACATGCGGCGGCCGACGACGAAGGCGACCTCGGCCTCGTAGTCGATCTGGCTGGACCGGTCCTGCGGCAGCTCGACCTCCGCGCCCGGCGCCGACACGGCGGACAGGGCGCGCAGGAAGAGGATCGGCTCATCCGGCACCGGCCGCCCGGTCAGCTCGGCCTTGGAGTGGTAGTTCAGTCCGACGCCCCAGATCGCCCGCGTGCGGGCCAGCGGCGCCAGGAGCTCTCCTTCGAGGTCGGCCAGCGGAAGGCGGCGCAGCTCCCGCGCCCGCCGGGCGGGCGCGAAGCCCTCGCCCAGGGCGAGGAGTTCGGCGACGTCGCCGTACGGCAGGTCGAGGAGGACGACCTCCTGGTCCTCGACGCGGGCCAGCCCGCCGGGGGTGGCCACCAGGTTGAGCGCGGTCATCGGGCCGCCGCCGTGGACCGGCCGTACGCCGGGGTGAGGGGGACGGTGATCAGGGCCACGAGGGCGCCCACGCGTCCGGTTCGCATGCAGGCTCCTTGGTTCCCGTCGCCGCCCACGCCCACCGCCGTCGGAAAGCGGAGCCGTTCGGCGGTACGGGCGTGGGCGACCGGGAGGGGGGTTGGAGGGATACGCACGAACGTAAGAGGAAGATTCCACCCATGTCAATATGCGAAACAATATCTCGCATTACGTCACACAGCAGAAGCGGAGCGGCGGAACCACGCACGGGGTGGACGGGAAGCACGCCGACGGCGATCGCCATGGGCAGGACAGAGGGCGTGACAGCGACGGCGCGCCGGAACAGCCACCCGCCGCAGCGCAGCGCCGTAACCAGCGGCGGTGGAGGCGGTGCCGACCGGCAGGCCAAGCGGGTGTGGAGCCGGTGCAGGCAGGTGGACCAGGAGAGCGTGAAGGCGGTGCAGGCCCGGGGTCAGGCAGGCGTGGAGGCGGTGCCGCCCAGTTCGGCGGACAGGCGGTGCGAGAGGGCGCGCAGCGCCTCCGTCACCTGGTGCTCGGTCTCTCCGGCCAGGGCGGCCACCGTGCTCACCACCGCCATCGAGGCGACGATCTGGTCGCCCTCGAAGATCGGCGCGGCGATCACCCGCACGCCGTGGTCGGCGGGCGAGTTGACCGCGACGCCGGTGCGCCGCACCTCGTCGATCAGATCGCGCAGCTCGGGCGTGGTACGGAGTTTGCGCGCCAGCCCGGGAACCTCCCCCACCGGCAGGTACGCGCAGAAGACGCGGCCCTGTGCCGAGCGGAGCAGGTCGAGGGTGGAGCCGGTGCGCACGCTGAGCCGGATGTCGCCGTCGGTGTTGTCCACGCAGCGCACGACGACCGGGCTCTCGCCGTTCCAGACGCTGAGCACGGCGGTCTGGTTGGTCTCTCGGACCAGCAGGTCGAGGTACGGCCCGGCCGCGGCGGCGATGGGCAGCCCGGCGCGGGCGGCCGCCTCCAGGGCGAGGATCTCGGGCCCCAGCGTGTAGGTCGCCTGCTGGGCGTCGTACCGGAGCAGGTTGGCCGCCCGCAGCGCCCGCGTGTAGCGGTGCGCGGTGGGCTTGCTGGTGCCGAGGCGGGCGGTGATCTCGCTCAGGCTGAGCCGGGGGCGTTCGACGGTGAACGCGCTCAGGATCAGCGCCGCGCGCCGTACGGTCTGGATCGCGGGGGCCTCGTCGTTCGCTTCGGGCGACGCACCGGACTGGTTCGCGTCGTCGCGCCGCCCTGGCCCCGGCATCCCGTCTCCTCCGTCGAGTACCCCTTACGTCGGATGGGACTCTATCCAGGGACGCGCCGGAACGCATGCGACTTGACGTTCAACCTCGGAATCAACGCGACATTCACACCGCATCCGACGAATGCCCCGGAACCGTGCTGAACGCCGGGTTGATGAGCGGCGCCAGGTTATTGACCGCCGCGGCGGCCTCTCCGAACCCGACGGAGATCAGCCGGACCTTCCCGTCGTAGTCGCTGATGTCGCCGGCGGCGAAGACCCGCTCCAGGTTGGTCCGCATGGACCGGTCGACCAGGACGTGCCGCTTGCGCAGGTCGAGGCCCCACTTCTGGACCGGGCCGAGGTCGGCGATGAAGCCGAGCGCGGCCACGACGGTCTGCGCGGGCAGGGTGATCCGCTCGCCGCCCCGGACCCGCTCGACGGTCACCTCGCCGATCCCGTCGCCGCCGGTGATGTCGGCCACCTCGAACGGCGTGAGCACCCGTACGGACGACGCGCGCAGCCGGGTGACGCTGTGCTCGTGGGCGCGGAAGGCGTCCCGGCGGTGGACCAGCGTGAGCGACCGGGCGATCGGCTCCAGGGCGAGCGCCCAGTCCACGGCCGAGTCGCCGCCGCCGACCACCACCACGTCCTGGCCGGCCAGCTCGTCCAGCTTCCGGACGAAGTAGCGCAGGCCGCGCCCGAGGTACTCGCTGCCCACGGGCAGTTCCCTGGGGGTGAAGGTGCCGATGCCGCCGGTGAGCAGCAGCGCCTTGGCCCGCACCCGGGTGCCCGCGTCGGTGACGACCTCGACCGCGTCGGCGTCGTGCCGCAGTTCCAGGGCGCTCTCCCCCAGCAGGTAGAGCGGCTCCGCCTGGCTCGCCTGGGCGACCAGGGCGTCGACCAGCGCCTGTCCCTTCACGGCCGGATATCCGGCGATGTCGAAGATGTCCTTCTCGGGGTACAGCGCGGCCACCTGGCCGCCGGGCTCCGGCAGGGAGTCGATCACGGCGACGGACATGCCGCGAAACCCGGCGTAGTAGGCGCCGTACAGCCCGGCGGGGCCGGCGCCGACGATGACCAGGTCCACCTCGTGAACCGGGCGTGGCCCGCCGCTCTCTCCCGGCTCGCCGATGCCGTACGCGTCGGAGGCGGTCACGACGGGTCCCCGGAGACGGCGGGGTGATCGGCCCCCGTCCGGCCGACTTTGCGCGCACCCCCGGGGGAGCCGAGGTCGGCGAAGAACTCGGTGTTGATCTGGGCGAATCCGGCCAGGTTCGGCGGCAGGTCCTCGTGGTGGTAGATCGACGTCACCGGGCAGACCGGTTCGCATCGGCCGCAGTCCACGCACTCGTCCGGATGGATGTACATCATCCGGTCTCCCTCGTAGATGCAGTCGACCGGGCACTCCTCGACGCACGATTGGTCCTGCACGTCCACGCACGCGTCGGTCACGACGTAGGCCATCAGTCCTCCTGGGATGGGCGCCCGCGCGGGAACGGGGGGACGCGCGAGCCGTTGGCCGAAGGCCCGCCGGCAGAAGGGCGGGCCGGGAGCGGCGGGAGCCGTGGGAATCCGGTTGGCCTGCGGAATCGGCCTCTCCACCGACGTGAGGGAACAGTAGGTTCCGGCCGAGAACGTTGTCAAGATGCGAGATGCCATCTTGGATTGAGTTACCATCAGTGCGATGCGGGCCGCCCGCCCCATCGCGGAGCCCGAGCGGAACTCTGGAGAGCCCGTGACGACCGACCCCTTGGAAGGCCTGCGGAGCGCCGCGCACGGCGCGATCGACGGCGAGCGGATCGTCGAGGCGGTGCGGCTGCTCGCCGCCGGCCCGAGCCCGCGTGGAGGCGAGCGCGCCGCCGCCGACCGGCTCATGGAGTGGGCGCGGACGCGGTGGCCCCGAATCTCGTGGCGTCGCGACGCGATCGGGGCCGCGGGCGCCAATCTCGTGGCCACATCCGCCCAGGGAGATGCCGGCCACCCCCCAGGCGGCCGGGAACTGCTCGTCTACTCCCACCTGGACACGTCCCTGCCCGGCGACCCGGAGCGGGACCGGTGGACGACGGGGGTCGACGCTCCCCCGGCCCCGCTGAGCGTGGACCACGAGTCGGGCACGCTCACGGGGTTCGGCCTCGGCGTGGCGCGGGCCCCCGCCGCGGCCGCGCTCGCCGGGTACGCGGCCGCCGTGGCGGCACTGCGGGACGCGGGCGTCCCCCACCGGCTCACGCTGCTGCTGGCCGGCGGCGGCACGCACGCCTCCCCGTTCGCGGCGACCCCGGAGTCGGCCGCGCCGGTCGGCGTCGAGGAGTACCTCCGCTCCGGCCCGCGCCCGGACGCCGCCGTCGTGGCCAAGTGCGGCCCGCCCGGAATCCTGTACGAGGAGCCGGGGGCGGCCTTCGTCCGGGTGCGGCTGGGCACCGCGTACCGTCCCGTGCTGGCCAGGGACGCCGCGCCGCCGGCCGGCGGGCTGATCGCGCACCTCGGCGAGGTGATCGGCGTCCTGGAGCGGTGGCGGGAACGGCACGTCGCCGCCCGCGCCGGGGTCGGCGGCCAGATCGCGGCCGAGGCCGGGATCGGCGCGGTACGCGGCGGCCTGGCGGCCAAGCCGGATCTGCTGCCCGGCGTCGTCGAGCTGCACCTCTACCTGGTCACCGTGCCCGGGGACGACGTCGCGCGGATCGCCGACGACATCCGGGCCGCGCTGGAGACCGGCCTGCGCGGCGGCCCGCTGGAGGGCTGCGCGCTGTCCGTGGCGGCCCGGACGGCCCACCCCTCGGGCGCGACGCCGCAGGACGCGTCCGTCGTACGGCACGCCGCCGCCGCGTGGGCCCGCGAGCACGGGGCCGCGCCCCCGCCCATCTCGGGCTGGAAGGGCTCGACCGACGGCGTGGTGCTGCGCGGCCACGGCGTCCCCACCGTGCGGGTCGGCCCCGCCGTACGCGCCGATCCGGCAGACCCTCGGAGAGATGTCATCGAGTTGGACACTTTGCTGCGATTCGCCCGGATTTATAGCGACATCGTCGTGCGGCATGTCGTTTACGGCGAATCAGTCATCGAAACGTCTCACTCCTGAGAAGATCGTCGTCGCCGGACAGCTCCGTTCCATCCCGTGGAAGCATCTCCAAACCAAGACGATGTCTCGGAAAATGGAACGAGCGTGTCCCCGGGCCACCACCCCGACACAAAGGAAGCCACATGGGTGACGAGACCACGCCTGCCGCTCCCGGCGCAGGGGCCGAGCGGGCGGCTCCGGCGATCCAGACCGTCCAGCGCGCGGCCATGATCCTCAGCGCGTTCACGGTCAGCCGTCCGCAGCTCAGTCTCAACGAGCTGACCGCCAGCCTGGGCACCAGCAAGGCGACCGCGCACCGGTACACGAAGGCGCTGCGCGAGAGCAACCTGCTGCGCTACGACGAGCGCGAGGCGCTGTACTCGCTGGGCCCGCAGATCCTGACGCTGTCGGCCGCCGCGCGGGCCGGGATGCCGGTCATCGGCATCGCCGGGCCGTACATGCAGCGGCTGGTACGCGAGATCGACGAGACCGTGGTGCTGAGCGTCTGGGACGGCGACAGCGCGGTGGTGGTGCGGGTGGACGACAACACCGACCGCGTCATCCGGGTCAGCGTGCGCACCGGGACCCGGCTGTCGCGCACGGAGTCGGCGCAGGGCCGGGTCTTCTGCGCGTTCCTGCCGGAGGGCGAGGTGCCGGGGCTGGCGAAGGAGCTGGCGGCGTCCACGGAGCTGCGGCGGGAGCTGGAGCGGATCCGCGAGGAGAAGATCTCGGCCAACACACCGTCGGTGAACGGCGTGCGCACCATCGCCGCCCCGGTCTTCCGGGACCGGATCCCGATCGCCACGATGGCCGTCGTGGCGACCACGGACTCGGTGCCGCCGGGCAGCGGCTCCCCCGCCGCCGAGGCGCTCAAGCGCGTCACCGCCGAGATCACCGCGGAACTCGGGAGGGAGAGCCACCTCCCGGACGGCACGGCATGAGCGTCGGCTCGGCCACCTGAGCCTCAGTTACCTGAGCCTCGGCTACCTGAACGGTGTCACCGTCGGCGTCTCCGACACCGACGGTGACAAACCGGATCGAGCCGAGCTTCTCCCCGTACTTCGGCGGGGAGAAGCTCTGCGGCTACACGACGGCGGGCCGCCGGCCCGGAGAGATCGTCTGATCTCCGGTCGTCACAGATCCAGCACGAGCTTCGGCGACGTCGCGCGGCCGACGCAGATCATCATGGTCCGGCCGGACTCCCGCTCCTCGGGCGTGAGCAGCGAGTCCCGGTGCTCCGGGGTCCCGGCGAGGACCCGCGTCTCGCAGGCCCCGCAGTACCCCTTCTCGCAGTCGTAGGAGAGGCCGGGAACGGCCTCGCGCACCGCCTCAATGAGGCGCTGGTCCTCCCTGACCCGCACCGTGTGGCCGGAGCGCGCGAGATGGACGTCGAACGCGATGTTGTCGGCCGGATCGAACGCCGCCTCCAGGTCGTCGCCGGCTGCGAACCGCTCGATGTGCAGCCGGTCGGCGAGGCCGCGGCGGGCGCAGTCGCGCTCGACCGCCTCGATCATCCCGGCGGGACCGCAGCAGTAGATCGCGGTGCCCGGCCCGGCCGAGGAGAGGATCGCGTCGAGGTCGGGCAGCCCGCACTCGTCCTGCGGCAGCAGCGTGACCCGCTCTCCCGCGTGCTCCACCAGCTCGTCCCGGAACGCCATGGACGAGCGGGACCTGCCGCCGTAGACGGCGCGCAGGGCGGCCCCGTCGCGGGCGATGGCCCGGACCATGGCGAGGATCGGGGTGACGCCGATGCCCCCGGCGAGGAACAGGTAGTCCTCGGCGGGCACGAGCGGGAAGTGGTTGCGCGGCCCCTTCACCGTGAGGGTCACGCCCTCCCCGGCCAGGTCGTGCAGCTCGGCCGAGCCGCCGCGCCCGGCGTCCTCCCGGAGGACGGCCACGCGGTAGGTGGCGCGGTCGTCCGGGTCGCCGCAGAGGGAGTACTGCCGGATGCGGCCCGAGGGAAGGCGGAACTCCAGGTGCGCGCCGGGCGCCCACGCGGGCAGCTCCGCGCCGTCCGGCGCGGCCAGCGTCAGCGACAGCACTCCGTCGGCGACGGTCTCCGCCGCCGTGACGACGACGTCGAACGGCGTCGCCTGCTGGAAGGCCGCCGGAGCGACCCCGGAGGCCGGCGTGCCCAGGCGGGCGCCGGGCGTGAAGACGGCGGGGATGGCGTCCCAGCCGGACTGGTTGCCCCGGGTGGGATAGGCGACCAGGCCCTCCTCCAGGACCGTGAAGTCGGGCAACCGGGTGAGGACCTGGGTGATCATCTCCCGGAACATGGCGCGGGCCAGGTGCGCGCCGGCGCAGCGGTGCGTGCCGATGCCGAAGCTGAGGTGGCGGGTGGCGTCCCGGTCCAGCCGGATCTCCTCCGGGTCGGAAAAGACGGCCGGGTCGTGGTTGGCCGCCACCCACGGGATCAGCACCCGCTCGCCCGCGCGCACCGGGCAGCCGCCGATCTCGGTGTCGGCCAGGGCCGTACGCGCCATCGACTGGGAGGGCGCGAACGCGCGGAGGAACTCCTCGGTGGCCGTCTCCAGCAGGTCGGGCGACTCGATGAGCCGGCGGCGCTGGTCGGGGTTCCGGCTCAGGTGCACGAGGACGGAACCGGTCAGCGACGTGGTGGTGTCCACGCCTCCGGCGATGAGGAGGCCGATCACGGAGACGAGCTCGTCCTCGCCGAACGGCTCTCCGTCCGGGCGGCGTTGCGTGACGAGGCGGCTCACTCCGTCGTCGGCCGGCTCCTCGCGGCGGAGCCGTACCAGCTCGCGGATGCGGCGCTCCATGTGGGCGAGGCCCTCGGCGCCGCGGCGGGCCCGCTCGCTGTCGGCGGGCGCGGCGAAGATGTCGTGGATGGGACCGGCCAGCGGGGCCCAGTCCTCCTCGGGGAAGCCGAGCCAGTCGAGGGTGACCGCGGCGGGCAGCGGGTTGGTCAGGTCGCGGACGAAGTCGGCCGAGCCCAGCTCGACGAACTCGTCCACGATCCGGGTCGCGTGCCGGGCGATCATCGGCCGGAGCCGCTCGACGGCGTCGGGGGTGAGCAGCGGGTTGATGAGGTCGCGGTACCGCGTGGAATCCGGCGGGTCCAGCTCGATCGGGTACTGCTCGAGGCCGGGCCCGCTCGGGATCACGATCGCGACGCGGTCCGGGCCGGCGGCGGCCCGCGAGGAGGAGAAGGCCCCGTCGTCGCGGGCCACGCGGACCACGTCGGCGTAGCGGGTCGTGAAGACGTAGCCGCCGTGGGCCGCCGTACGGCCGACCGGGCACGCTTCACGGAAGGACGCGTAGTAGGCGACCGGATCCTCCGTGCAGAGGGCGGAGTGGTGGTCGAAGTCAACCTGTCGGGTCATGATGCACAGGCCCCACATACATGGACGACGCGCGGTGTTTCCCAGCCGCGCCACTGGGTGTCTGCGGTCCCGAGAGTCTAACGGCGCTCACAACGCGAGACAATGTCTCGATTGACGCGACAACGGCTCGTGAGTGCCGTCCGGACTCCGGGAGGGGCGGCCGGGACGTCAGAACGTCAGGACGGCCTTGGCGACCTCGCCCGCCCGTACGGCGGCGACGGCCTCGTTGATCTTCTCGAAGGGGAACGCCGTCATCATCCGGTCCACCGGGAAGCGGCCCGCGGCGTGCAGGTCGAGCAGCTTCGGCAGGAAGACCTGCGGGACGCTGCTCCCGGCGATGATCCCGGTGATGGTCCGGCCGTTGAGCACGCTGCGCCAGTCGAAGCTCATCTCGGGGCTCGGTCCGACGCCGATCACGCCGCACCGGCCGAGCGGCCCGAGCGCCTCGACCGCCGTGCGCAGGACGTCCTGCCGTCCGGTGGTGTCGATGACGTGGTCGAAGCCGTGCGGCGCGATCTCGCGGAGCGCGGCGGCGGCATTCGTCGCGGCCGAGTTCACGGCGTGCGTCGCGCCGTAGGAGCGGGCCGCCTCCAGCTTGGCCGCGTTCACGTCGACCGCGGCGACGACGCCGCAGCCGCTCACGGCGGCCGCGATGATCGCGGCGACGCCGACCGCGCCCGCGCCGAAGACCGCGATGGACGAGCCCGCCTCGGGGCGCAGCACGTTGAACACGCCGCCCGCCCCCGTCTGGAAGCCGCAGCCGAACGGGCCGGCGACGGTCAGGTCGACCGCGTCGCCGACGGGGACGACCGCGCGCTCCGGCACCACGGCGTGCGTCGCGAAGGACGACTGGCCGAGGAAGTGCCCGTTGATCTCGGCGCCGTCGAGGGACAGCGCGGAGGAGCCGTCGGGGCGCCGGCCGCTGAAGTTGACCGCGTCGAAGGCGTGACAGTACGCGGGCGAGCCGGTCCGGCAGGTCGGGCAGCGCCCGCAGGAGGTGAAGCTCATCGCCACGTGGTCTCCCGGGGCCACGGAGGTGACCTGCGCGCCCACCCGCTCGACCACGCCCGCCCCCTCGTGGCCGAGTACGGCCGGGGTGGGGAAGAAGGTGGCGAATTCCAGGTCGGTGCCGCAGACGCCGGTGCCGCTGAGCCGTACGAGCACCTCGTCGGGGCGGGGCTCGCCGAGATCCACGTCACGAAGGGTGAACGGGCCCCCCGCCGTCTCCAGAACCGCTGCGGTGATGCGCACGGAGCCTCCTCTGAGCGTTTTCATAAAACGAGATGGCATCTTGACATGCAGAATATTGGGGGTCAAGGATTCCCTGCATGGCCGAACTCCTGATCCCTCCCGCCCAGCAGCTGATCGACGGCGAGTGGGCACCCGCCCGCGACAAGGGCGAGCTTCCCGTCACGGATCCCGCGACCGGACAGACGATCCAGGCGGTGGCCCGCGCCGGACGCGCGGACGTCGACGACGCCGTGGCCGCCGCCCGCCGGGCGTTCCCCGGCTGGGCCGCCACCTCGCCGTCCGAGCGCGGCGCGCTGCTGCGCCGCTGGGCCGAGCTCATCGGGCGGCACGTCGAGGAACTGGCCGCCCACGAGGCCCGCGACGTCGGCAAGCCGCTGTCCGGCGGCCGGATGAACGTCTACATCGCGCAGGGCATCGTCGACTACTTCGCCGGCGCGGCCGACAAGCTCACCGGGGTCACCCTGCCCACCCGCTCCCCCGGCTACCTCGGTTACACCGTGCAGGAGCCGTACGGCGTGTGCGCCGTGGTGATCCCGTGGAACGTTCCCTCCGTGCTCACGGCGGCCAACGTGGCGCCGGCGCTGGCGGCGGGCAACACCGTGGTGCTCAAGCCGTCCGAGGTGGCGCCGCTCGCGCCGCTCGCCCTGGCCGAGCTGGCCCGGCGAGCCGGGTTCCCCCCGGGCGTGCTGAACGTCCTGACCGGCGAGGGGGCCGAGGCCGGGGCCGCGCTCACCTCGCACCCCGGCGTGAACCACATCAGCTTCGTCGGCTCGACCGCCACCGGCCGCGCCATCATGCGCGCCGCCGCGGAGAACCTGGTGCCGGTCAAGCTGGAGCTGGGCGGCAAGTCGCCCAACGTGCTCTTCGCGGACGCGGACATGGACGTGGCGATCCCCGCGATCGTCGGCTCCATCACCGAGAACGCCGGGCAGAACTGCTACGCCGGGTCCCGGCTGCTGGTCGAGGCGTCCGTCAAGGACGAGGTCGTCGAGCGGATCGCCGCCGCCATGCGGGCCGTACGGCTCGGCCCCTGGGACGCGGAACTGGACATGGGCCCGCTGATCAGCGAGGCGCAGTACCGCCGTGTGCTCGGGTTCCTGGAGGAGGCGCCGCGTGAGGGGGCCCGCCTGGTGACCGGCGGCGGCCCTGCCAGAGAGTGGGCCGGAGAGCGGGCCGGAGGGCGGCCGGACGGCTGGTTCGTCGAGCCCACCGTCTTCGACGACGTCGATCCGGGCTCCCGGCTGTACCGGGAGGAGGTCTTCGGCCCCGTGCTCGCCGTCCAGGCGTTCTCGGGCACCGCGCAGGCCGTCGAGATGATGAACGACACCGACTTCGGCCTGCTGGCGTGCGTCTGGACGAACGACGTGTCGCGCGCGCTGCGGCTGGCGGGCGAGGTGCGCTCGGGCCAGGTGTCGGTGAACCAGTTCGCCGACGCCGGGGTCATCGGCTTCCCCTTCAACATGCAGAAGGACAGCGGCTTCAGCCGGGGCGGCGGCCACGGCGCCATGCGGGAGTACACGCAGGAGAAGGGGGTCGCGATCCGCCTGCTCGACCGCTGACGAGGGGCCGGGACCGCGTCACTGTGTAATCCGCGCGGACCCGCTCCGACATGCGTGTATCCGGGCCGGGAGGCGCCGGATAACAAGCGCATGACGCGCGGCCCGAGATGCCGCGGAGGCATTGACACGCTACCGGAGCGGTAGCAGAGTACGTCGCATTGCGAGCCACCGAATCACAATGCGAGATGGCATCAACATTCGCGAACCTCGGAGGGTAAGCGTGCGAGCACTGGTCCAGACGGCCTTCGGAGGCCCCGAGGCGGTGGCCGTCCAGCGGGTCCCGGACCCCGAGCCCGGCCCGCGCGACGTGGTGGTCGAGGTGGCCGCCTGCGCGCTCAACCGCCTGGACCTGCTGCAGCGGCGCGGTCCGGGGATGCTCCCGGGCTTCAGCCTGCCGCACATCGCCGGCATGGACATCGCCGGGCGGGTGGTGGCGACCGGCGCGGCCGTCACGTCCCGCTCCGTCGGCGACCGGGTGGTGATCGACCCCACCGTCGGCTGCGGCTCCTGCTCCTACTGCGCCGCCGGGGATCGGGGACACTGCGCCGCGCTGCGGGTCATCGGCGGCAACACGCCGGGAGGGTACGCCGAGTTCGTGGCCGTCCCGGCCGACCTGGCCCACCCGGTGCCCGAGCACGTCACCCTCGACGAGGCCGCCGCGCTGCCCACCCCGTGGAGCACCGCCTGGCAGGCGACGTACCGCGTGGGCGAGGTCGGCGCGGGCGACTGCGTGGTCGTCCAGGCGGCGGCCAGCTCGGTCAGCATCGCCGCCATCCAGCTCGCCAAGCGGGCCGGAGCCCGCGTCGTCGCGGTGGCCAGCACCGACGAGAAACTCGCCGTGGCCGCCGGGCTCGGAGCGGACCTGCTGCTGCGCGGCGACGCCCCGATCGCCGAGCCGGTACGCGACTTCACCGGCGGGCACGGCGCGGACGTGGTCCTCGACCACGTGGGCGCCGCCACCTGGCAGCGCTCGCTCGACTGCCTGCGGGTCGGCGGGCGGATGGTGATGTTCGGCAACACCACCGGGGACGAGGTGTCGCTCTCGCTGGCGAGCGTCTACCACCGCGGCCTGCGGCTGCTCGGCTCGGGCGCCTACACCGCGAACGACTTCGGCCTCATGCTCCAGGCGTACTTCTCCGGCGGCCTGCGCACCGTCACCGCCGCCGAGTGCGGGCTGGAGGACCTGCACGCCAGCTTCGGCCTCGACAACTCCCGGGCGCTGGTCGGCCGGGTCCTGGTGCGGCCATGACGACGCCGGCCGACGCGCCCGCGGCGCCCGCGGACCTGCTGGTCGTGGGCGGCGACGTGGTCACGATGGCGCCCGGACGCGAGGTGGTCACCGGTGCCGCGATCGCCGTCGCGGGCGGGCGGATCGCCGCGATCGGCGCTCCCGGCGAGCTGCGGGCCCGCTTCCCCGGCAGCCCGGAGCTGGACGCCCGCGAGTGCGTGGTGATCCCCGGCATGGTCAACGCGCACCAGCACACCACCGCCGACCCCCTCGTGCGGAGCATGATCCCGGACGACATCTCCTCCCAGGAGGCGATCTTCGACTGGATCGTTCCGCTGCACGACCAGGTCAGCGGCGACGACGACGAGCTGGCGGCGGCGCTGACGGCGGCCGAGTCGCTGCTGCGCGGCGTCACCACGCTCCTCGATCCGGGCACCGTCGCCCACCCGCTGCGGGTGGCGGCCGGTCTCGCCTCGGCCGGGATCCGCGCCCGGGTCGGCCGGTGGGGCTGGGACGTTCCGGGCGTCGCCCACTCCCTGCCCGCGGCCGAGACCCTGGCCCTCCAGGAGGAGACCGTACGCGCGCTGTCCCAGGGCGGCACCGTCACCGGCTGGGTCACCCTCGTCGGGCACGACCTCGCCAGTGACGAGCTGTTCACCGGCGCCGCCGAGCTGGCCGAGCGGCTCGACGTGGGCCTGACCTGGCACATCTCCCCCAGCGCCGCCGACACCCGCGCGTACGCGGAGCGGGCGGGCACCTCGCCCGTGCTGCACTTCCGGCGGCTCGGCGTGCTCGGCCCCCGGCTGCTGCTCGGCCACGCCGTCTGGCTGGACGACGCGGAGATCGACGCCGTCGTCGAGTCGGGCACGGCGGTGGCCTCGTGTCCCGGGGCGTACCTGCGGCTCGGGCAGGGGTACGGCCGGGCCGGGCGGCACGCCGAGCTGGTCCGCCGGGGCGGCAGGGTCGCCCTCGGCGGCGACTCGCACAACGCGGGCGACGTGCCCGACGTGCTGGCCACGGCGCGGCTGCTCGCGGCGCTCGAACGCGACCGGGACGAGACGCCCGTCCTGCGCGCCGACCAGGTCTTCGCCCTGGCGACCATCGACGGCGCGCGGGCGGCCGGCCTCGGCGGGCTCGTCGGCTCCGTCGAGGTGGGCAAGGCCGCCGACCTGGTGATCATGGACACCCGGGACCTGTCCTGGACGCCCCGGGGCGACCTGGCCACGCACCTGGTGTGGGGCGCACCCACCCACACGGTCCGCGACGTGCTGGTGGACGGCAGGGTCGTCGTACGCGACCGCCGGCTCACCATGCTCGACGCGGACGCGCTGCGCCGGGAGGCCACCGATCGCTCGGCCGCGCTGCTGCGCCGGGCCGGCCTCGACGTTCCGCACCGCTGGCCGGTGGTCCCGGCCGACTCGTACGCCCGAAGACCCTCCTGACCCCCCGTCCCGGCCCGCGGATCCCCACTGTCCCCCGCTTCGGCCGGGACCCACCACCCGACAACCCACCGCGAACTCCAGAAGATCGAGCCCCCAGAAGATCGAGAGGATCGTTATGGCCGGAAACTACCGCGCGGGCACTGCCGCCGGTGCGATGATCGCCTGTTTCGGCGCGATCGCCCTGACCGGATGCGCGAGCAACGACGCGACCGCGGTCAAGGCTCCGGCCGCGGCCGGCGACAGCACGGCCGGCGGCGGCTCCCAGACCGGCCAGCCGGACGTCAACGGCGACGGCAAGGTCGTCATCGGGGTGCTCAGCCCCGGCGACATCAACGACGGCGGCTACTACCAGAGCTTCGTGGACACGGCGGAGAAGTTCGCCACGTCCCAGGGCTGGACGCTGATCAAGCGTGGCAGCGTCAACACCAGCGACGCGCTCAACGCCGCGCGTGCGCTCTGCCAGCAGAAGGTGGACATGATCGCGCTGGGCGCCTCGGAGCTGCGGGACGCGATCCCCGCCTCCGAGGAGCCGGTCTGCGGCAACACCGCGTGGTACGTGCCGTCCTCCGACAACATCCCGCAGACCCCCAAGATCATGCTCTCGGTGGACGACGCGAACCAGAGCCTGCTGGCCGCCGGGTACGCCGCCGGGCTGCTGCTCGAGGAGCGCGGCGACAAGAAGGCCGGGTTCATCACCGGCCCCGAGGTGGACTTCACCCAGTCCGCTGTCCGGGCGTACCGCGCGGGCATCCGCCTGGTGGTGCCCGACGCGACCGTGGTGACCACCTTCACCGGCGACCTCAACGACTCGGCGAAGGCCAAGGAGGCGATGCAGGCGCAGATCAGCCAGGGCGTCAAGGTGGTGTACCCCTACCTCGGGGGCGCCACGAACGCCGCCACCGAGCTGGCCAACTCGGCCGGGGTGTACACCCTGACGCCGGGCACCGACCAGTGCGCCTCCACCAAGCCGAAGTTCGACGTCTCGGTGATGTTCAGCCCCGGCGACTACTTCGCCTCCGCGCTGGAGAGCTTCGCCGAGGGCAAGCTGCAGATGGGCGTCAAGAAGGTCTGGCAGCTCGGCGTCGACCCGTACCCGACGGTGAAGCTGTGCGGCGACAAGCCGGAGATCAAGAAGAAGCTCGACGCGTTCATGGCGGACGTCGGCGCCAAGAAGTTCGACCCGGCGGCCGAGGTCAAGAGGCTCGGATCCTGACATGACGACAGTTGACGAGCGGGCGAGGGAGCTGACCCCGCCATCGACACCCGCTCTGCGGCTGCGGGGCGTCAGCAAGCGCTACGGCCCGGTCGTCGCCTCCGACAACGTGGATCTCGACGTCAACCACGGCGAGATCCACGGGCTGCTCGGAGAGAACGGCGCGGGCAAGTCGACGCTGATGAAGATCCTCCTCGGGCTGGTTCAGCGGGACTCCGGGACGATCATGCGCGGCGACACGCCCGTGGCCGTACGCGATCCGCAGGACGCCGTGGCGCTGGGCATCGGCATGGTGCACCAGCACTTCAGCCTGATCGACGCGCTGACCGTCTGGGAGAACGTCATCCTCGGCGACACCGGGCGGATCGACCGCGCCGCGGCGTGCCGCCAGGTGGAGGAGGTGTCCCGCAGGTACGGCCTGCCGATCGACCCGACGGCCCGCGTCGAGCGGCTCTCCGCCGGTGAGCGGCAGCGGGTCGAGCTGATCAAGTGCCTGCGCCGGGACCCGTCCGTGCTCATCCTCGACGAGCCCACCTCGGTGCTGACCCAGGCGGAGTCGGCGGAGCTGTTCACCGTCCTGCGCCACGTCGTACGCGCCGAGAACCGCGCGGTGATCCTGATCAGCCACAAGCTGGCGGAGATCACCGCGGCCACCGACCGCGTGACGGTGCTGCGCAAGGGGAAGGTGGTCTTCCACAGCCCGACCGGCGACACCACGCCGCCGGAGCTGGCCCGCTGGATGGTCGGCCGGGACGTGTCGCTGCGCGCGGAGGGGGCGGCGCTCGGGATGCTCCCGGTGGACGGCGCCGCGCCGTCCGGGGACCCCCCGGCGCAAACCACGGCGGAATCCCCGTCAGGAGCCGAAGCGGAAGCCGTGACTCCGGCGGAAACCACGGCGGAACCCGCGGCCGGCGCCGGATCCGGGATCGCGCCGGCCCTGCGGCTGCGCGACCTGACGGTCGTGATCGACGGCGTGACCGTCCTGTCCGAGCTGAGCCTGGACGTCGCCCCCGGCGAGATCGTCGGCCTGTACGGCGTCGAGGGCAACGGCCAGTCCACGCTCGGCGACCTGCTCTCCGGCCTCGTCCTCCCCTCCTCCGGCACGGTCGAGCTGACCGGGCGGCCGGTGGAGCTGGAGCGCCCGGGGGCGCTGCACCGGGCCGGGCTCGGCATCATCCCCGAGGACCGGCACAGCTCCGGCGTCGTCCTGGACATGAGCGTCGCCGAGAACCTGGTGATGAAGTCCATCGGCGACGTCAGCGGGCGCGGCTTCGTCAGCCGCAGGAAGATGCACGCCGTCGCCCGCCGCCTGGCGGCCGAGTTCAACATCGTCGCCCCGTCCCTGGACGCCCCGGTACGGAGCCTCTCCGGGGGCAACCAGCAGCGCGTCGTCCTCGCCCGCGAGCTGTCGGCCGGGCCCTCCGTGCTCGTCGCCGCACAGCCCACCCACGGGCTCGACGTCGGCGCGATCGAGGACATGTACCAGCGGCTCCGGGACGCGGCGTCAGAAGGCGTGGCGGTGCTGCTGATATCCACCGAACTGGAGGAGGTCATGGCTCTGGCGTCCCGCATCGCGGTCATCTGCTCGGGCCGGATCACCGGCGTCCTGCCCGCCGCCGAGGCCACCGCCGAACGGCTCGGCATGCTGGTGGGAGGGGTGGCCGCGTGACCGCCTCCTCGCCCGGCGCCCCGTCGGGGACCGGCCGCCGCCTGCTCGGTCTGCTGACCCCGCGCCCGTCCGGCTGGCAGACCCCGGCGGCCACCGCGGTCGCCGTGGTGGCCGCGCTGGCCCTCTCCTCGGCCCTCATCACGCTCACCGGCGGCTCGCCGTCGGCGTCCGTCCAGGCCCTCTTCGAGGGCAGCATGGCCGACTGGACGGCGTGGACCTCGACGCTGCTCTACACCGCGCCGCTGCTGCTCGTCGCGGTCGGCGCGTGCGTCAGCGCCCGCTCCGGGTCGTTCAACATCGGCCAGGAGGGGCAGGTGCTCATCGGCGCGCTCGCCGCCGCCTGGGTCGGCCTGCGCCTCGCGATCAACGGACCCGCGCTGCTCGTGATCATGCTGCTGGCCGCCGCGCTGGCGGCGGGCGCGTGGGCCGGTCTCAGCTCGCTGATGCACCGGCTGCGCGGGGTCAACGTCGTCGTCAGCACCATGCTGATGACGTTCGTCGCCCAGCAGGTCGTCGCGTACGCGGTGAACATGCCGTGGCTGCTGCAGGAGTCGCGGGTCGGCAACGCGCCGGTCTCCCCGCAGTCGAACCCGCTGCCGCCCTCCGGCCTGCTGGGCTCGTTCGGCGAGTATCCCGGCCTGCAGATCAACGGCGGCCTGATCCTCGCCGTGGCCGCCGCCGTGCTCGCCGCGGTGGCCATCACACGCACCCCCTGGGGCTTCAGGCTGACGATGCTCGGCCGCAACCCCCTCGCCGCCAAGCACGCGGGCGTACGCGTCAACGCGCTGGGCGGCCTGGCTCTGGCGATCTCCGGCGCGCTGGCCGGCCTGGCCGGGGCGGTGCTGCTGGCCAGCCCCGTCGGCGTCAACCGGCTCCAGCCGGGCATGGCCATGAACATCGGCTGGGACGGTCTGCTGGTCGCCCTGGTCGCGCGGAACCGGCCGCTGGCGGCCATGCCGGTCGCGCTGCTGTTCGGCGTACTGCGCTCCGGAGGCGGCTTCCTCGCCGCGACCGGGGTGCCGTCGTTCCTGGTCGACGTGGTCAAGGCGCTGCTGGTGCTCGCCTTCGTCGCGCCGCCCGTGGTCGTCGCCCTGGCCAGGCGGCGCCGTTCCGGAGGCCGTCCGGCGGGAGCCCGCCGGGAGGCCGCGCCCGCCGCAGAGGAGGCCATCGCGTGAGCGCAGCGGACGACATCTCGACGATCCTGTCCAGCGGGATCAGGCTCACCGTGCCGCTGGCGTTCGCCGCGTGCGGCGAGTACCTGGCCGAGCGGGCCGGGACGATGAACATCTCCCTTGAGGCGATGATGCTCGGCGCGGCCTTCGGCTCGGTGGCCACCGCCTCGGCGACCGGCAGCGCGACCACGGGCCTGGTGGCGGGCGTGCTGATCGGCCTGCTGATCGGGTTCGTGCACGGCAACCTGGCCCACCGCCTGGAGGTCAACACGTTCGTGGTCGGCCTGGTGCTCAACGCCCTCGTGCTCGGCCTGACCAGCTACCTGATCACGATCAGCTCCTTCGACTCCCACCAGGTGACGCAGGTGAGCGTCCCCTGGCTGCGGGACATCCCCCTGATCGGCCACCCGCTGTTCGTCGAACGCTGGCCGGTCTACCTGCTGCTCCTCATCGTCCCGCTGACCTGGTGGCTGGTGGAGCGCAGCAGGTGGGGCCTCGAACTGCGGGCCGTCGGCGAGCAGCCGCAGGCGGCCGACGTCACCGGCATCCGCGTCAACCTGCGCCGCCGCCAGGCGCTGCTGTGGTGCGGCGCGCTGGCCGGGCTCGGCGGCGCCTACCTGGCGGTGGGCGAGGTCGGCTCGTTCAACCAGAACATGACGGCCGGACGGGGGTACATCGTCATCGCGGCGGTGATCTTCGGCGCGTGGCGGCTGGGCCGCACGCTGCTCGGCTGCGTGCTGTTCGGGCTCGCCGACGCCATGCGCCTGGCGCTGCCGGCGCTGGGTCTGACCATGAACTCGCAGCTCCTGGTGGTCGCGCCGTACCTGCTGGCGCTGGTCGCGATGCTGGTCTTCACGACCAGGAACCGCGAGCCGAAGTCCCTCGGGCAGCCCTTCGTACGGGGCTCGACCTGACCCGATCCACATGTCCACCCCTTGATTGATCACTCGAAATCGGAGGAGAACCATGAGCGGTCTGACCCAGGCACGCTGGACGCACGTCGCGCTGCCGACCGGCGACCTCGACAAGGCCATCGACTTCTACACCTCGCTGACGCCGCTGGTCGTCGTGGAGCGCTTCCGGGACGCCGACGGCGAGAGCGCCTGGCTGTCCAACGACCGGCAGGTCGAGACGCCGATGGTGCTGGTGCTGGTCTCGTTCAACAAGGACAAGGGCGGGCAGCTCGGCCTGCTCACGCCGTTCGCGCACATCGGCATCGAGGTGCCCGAGCGCGGTGACGTGGACGCCATCGCCGAGCGGGCGCGCGAGCTGGGCTCCCTGCACTGGGAGCCCCGGGACATGCCCGACCCGGTCGGCTACATCTGCGCCCTGAAGGACCCGGACGGCAACGTCATCGAGATCTCGCACAACCAGCAGGTGTTCGACACGGTGCGCAAGCTGTGGGCGAACCCCTCCTGAGCGCCGAGCTCACCCGGGCCGCGGTCGCGCGGTACGTCGACGCGCTCAACGCGCACGACGCCGACGCGATCGCGGCCTGCGTGAGCCCGGACTTCGTCAACGAGCACACCTCCCCGCTCGGCCGGAGCGTCACCGGGCGGGACGGCTACCGGGCCAACCTCACCGGTTTCCTGGCCGACTTCGCCGACCTGCACTACGCGGTCGAGGACCTGATCGTGGAGGACTGCCGCGCGGCGCTCGCCTACCGCATGTCGTTCCGGCTGCTCTCCGCGGGGGGCAAGCCGGTCGCGGTGCGCGGTGTGTTCCGCTTGCAGGTCGGCGCGCACGGCCTGATCACGCACCGTACGGACTACTGGGACAGCGGCGAGGTGCGGCGCCAGCTCGCCGACCCGGCGCCGTGACCGCGAAACCACGCGTTTCCCTGCCCATGCCGTGACGGTGTCACGAACGGACGATGCCCTGGGGACCGAGTCCCCAGGGCATCGTCGTGTTCAGATGTCAGGCCGTGTGCCGTGCCGAGGTCAGTTGCCCCACTCCTGGTTCGGGACGACCGCCTTGGCGATGCGGAAGGCGCCGCCCTCCACCGGCTTCTTCTCCTCGGCGTCGCGCGCCTTGACGACGTTCTTGCCGAAGCCCTCCACCAGCGGACGGCCCACGTCGCGCTTGAGCCACAGGCGGAGCAGGTGGCGGCGGCGCTCGGGCTCCGGCCAGTCGACGTACTCGGTGCGCGAGTGCAGGGCGGCGTAGTTCAGCAGCCACTGCACGTCACCCGGCTGGAAGTCCATGTCGAGCGCGAGCCCCTGCTCCTGGCTGATCTCGTCGTAGAGGTGCAGCAGCTCGATCTGGGCGTCGGTCAGCGGCGGCACGCCGTCGTACTTCTGCGCCGAGAAGATCATCGAGCTGCCCGCGTACGTGCTGAAGATGCCGTTCACGTAGCTGCAGATCGGGGACACGTAGGTGTCGGCGGGCGCGTCCGGGTCCTGGCCCCGCCAGTCCCAGTGCCAGGGCTCGAACAGCAGCGGGGCGAGGTCGGGCCGCCGGCGCAGGATCTCGTTGTAGATCGCCGTGCCGCTCACCAGGCTGCTGGCGCCGCCCTCCTTCGCGGCGCGCAGGCACATGAGCGCCACGACGTCCGAGCTGTCGGAGTGGAACGGCAGCCGGTCGCGGACCCGGGACGGCAGGGCGCCGGGGTCGTCCAGCGTCTTGTTGGACGTGGCGATGACGTGGTCGAGCACGTCGCCGAGCTGGTTCTGCTCCATCGGCGTGCCGAGGTGCAGGCCCATCACGAAGAAGATCGCGCCGGCGACGGCGTCGCCGTACTCCTCCGTGCGCAGGCCGCGCACCAGCACGAAGCCGCGCCCGGCGTCCATCTGCCGCGCGCACTCGTCGATCAGACCGCGCGCCGCGTCCAGCGGGTAGTCCGCGGCGACCACGGTCCGCAGGTCGGGGTCGGCGGCGACGAACTTGCGGCCGACCACCTCCAGCTCCTCGCGCTCGGCGTCGCTGAGAACGTAGATCCATTCGGTGGAGCCGGCCAGCTCGTCACCGCGCCATGCGGAAGGACCGGTGATCGGGGACAGGGAGACTTCTGTGGTCATGATGATGCACTCCGAGTACTTGGGGGTCGCGTCTCAGAAGGCGGTGACAGCTCGGAAGGGCCGTTACAGCCGGGATGCGAAGGTCCGAACAGGCGAGGACGGCAAACGACGCCGCGGGACCGCTCGATGCGGCGCCGCTCGCCTTCGATGGAGAGCTCAGAAAGGAGTCTGCGGATCTCCCGCGGCGGTGCCGGGGCGCATGCCCTTCCGCGGCGGGCTCACTCGCATCGGGTCCTCCCAGCCGGACAGGGTCGCCGCGAAGCCGGGTACGGCTACGTGGATCATGGCGCTCTCCTGCGGTGGTCGACTTTCCGCCACGCTAGACCGGCACAGATGGTTCCGTCAATAGAGACATCGTCTCGCCATCCGTTACAGATCTCCGGCCATCCCCGTCGTCCCGACATGGGTGGACCCCGGCGCCGGTCCCAGCCCGTGGATCGCCGCGCAAGCCGCCACCGTGCGGCGCTCAGCCGGTCGGCCCACCGGTGGACGTCACCGAGGGCCGCCCCGACCGATCACCTCAGCGACGGGCGGACGAGGTCGTCGATCGATCACCGCCGCGATGGGCGGGCGGCGCGGTCGGCGTTCGACACAGGCCCCGTCGATCCGCCCGTCCCGGTCGCCCGCACGTCGACGTGCCCGGCGCGTGGATGTGCACGGCGCGTGGATGTGGACGGCACGTTGGATGTGCCCGGCGCGTCAATCCGCGCGCAGCGACATCGCGCTGTACTCGACACGGTCGTCATCGAGCAGGGACACCTGCTCGACACCCGAGTCCAGCAGCTCGCGCCAGTTCTCCCCGATCCAGGACTCGGCGTCGGCCTGGCTGGTGAAGATCTCCGTCGGCAGCTCCCGACCGGTCACTTCGCCGCCGTTCGCGTCCTCGTACCGCCATCGCCACGTCATGACTCACGCTCCCTTTCCGGTGCGGCCGACCCCCGCCCGGCCGCGATCCGACGGTCCGCGACTCCGAGCAGGTCCCGCCGACCATACAACCGCCAAAAGCGTCGATCTTTCCAGTACGCCCCGAGCCCGCGATCGAATTCCGCGCTCGGAAGGCCCGGCATCGGACGGAAACACACGCCACGAAAAGATGGCGTCCCGACAACCCGGGCCGCATACGGAACCGCCCGGCGCCGGACGGGATCAGGCAGGCCGGACGGGATCAGGCAGCAGGAGGGACGGGATGCGGATCATTCTGGAGGGCACAGCCGGACCCGAGGGGTGGCCCTCCCCCGGCTGCCGTTGCGCCTCCTGCGGGCGGGTGACCACCGTACGCCGGCGGCTGTCGATCGTCATCGACGGCCGGATACGGCTCGCGCCCGATGGCCCCGGGCACCCGGATGACGCGCGGCACCACCGGATACCCGAGCGACCCGAACGCGCCGGAGACGGCGTCCGGGCCGACCACTCCACCGGAGGCCCGCGGTCGTGGCCGGAGGGCTACCTGGTGGCGCACACCCCGGACGGCCTCGCGGTGACCGGCCCCGACGGGGGGCGGCTGCTCTACGCCGGGTTTCACCTGACCGCGACCGCCTCCCTGCCGCCGGAGACCCGTGGGGACCGGCAAGGAGACGAACGGCCGGACAGAGATCAGCGGAGCGGCCCGGAGCGACGGGAGGAGCCGTCGAGGCCGTACGACGTCGTGCTCATCGACCCGCTCGACCGTCCCGAGCGTCTCGGCGACCTGCGCCGGCGTGGTCTGGTGACGCCTCGGACCCGCGTCGTCGCCGTCGGTCTCGACCATCGGGTCCCCTCGGAGGGAGAGCTGGCCCGCAGGCTCGCGTTCTGGGGAGCGGAGGCCGTGTCCGACGGCACCGTGGTGGACACGCGGGACCGGCCGCTCCCCGCCCGTACGGCGCCGCGGCGCACGCTGCTGCTCGGCGGCGCCCGTTCCGGCAAGTCCGAGGAGGCCGAGCTGCGCCTCGCCGCGGAGCCTCACGTCACGTATGTCGCGACAGGTCCCTCCGGCGGCGACGATCCCTCCTGGCTCGCGCGCGTGAAGGCGCATCGCGACCGCCGACCGGCGCACTGGGGCACGGTGGAGACGACCGACCTCGCCGAGTTGCTCCGTACGTCCTCGGGGACCCTGCTCATCGACGGTCTCGGCACCTGGATCGCCGCCGTCTTCGACGAATGCGGCGCCTGGCCGGGGTACGGGCAGGACGACACGCACGCACAGAGTGCCGTACCGGATGAGGCCGAGCAGAAGACGGGCCGGGCCGGGGCGGAGCCGTCGCCGCTCGACCGGGTGGCCCTGCGGTGCGACGAACTGGTCGAGGCGTGGCGGACGACGGCGGCCCGGGTGGTGGCCGTGAGCGACGAAGTGGGGCTCGGCGTGATCCCGGCCACCGCGAGCGGCCGCCTCTTCCGGGACACGCTCGGCAGCCTGAACCAGCGCCTCGCCCGCGAGTCCGAGGACGTCGCCCTGGTCGTGGCCGGCCGCGTGCTCTCCCTCCCGATCTGAGCCGCGCCCGGAGTCCTGAAGACCGGGCGGCCGAACGGCTCGGCTTCCCGAACACGCTCGAACGGCCAAAGCCTCGCGACCCACGCCGAGGGGCCGGGCGGGATATTTCGGGCTCCGGCCTGCGGCTACGATCACGGTTTGTGCCGGGAACGCCAGAGCGAGAGACCGCCTCGACCGCGGAGGCGTGGCTGTTCGCGCTGGGAACGCTGACCGTCTTCCCCGTACGCGCCATCGAGGTGAACCGCCGGATCGCCGGGCGCGGGATGGTCCTCGCGCCGTTCGCCGGGCTGCTCCTCGGGGCGACCGCCGCCGCGGTGTCGGGCGCGGCGACCTGGCTGAGCGGCTCGGCGCTGCTCGCCTCGGTGCTGGCGGTCGGAACGCTCGCCTGGCTCACCCGGTGCCTGCATCTCGACGGCCTCGCGGACCTGGCCGACGGCCTGGGCAGCGGCAAGCCCGCCGATCAGGCGCTGGACATCATGAAGCGTTCCGACATCGGGCCGTTCGGCGTGGTCACGCTCGTGTTCACGCTGCTCGCCCAGGTGGCCGCGCTGACCCGGCTGGAGGGCCTCGGACCGCCCGCGCTGATCGCGGCCTGCGCGGCGGGGCGGCTCGCGATCACCTGGTCGTGCCGGGACGGGGTCCCGGCGGCGCGCCCCGGAGGCCTGGGCGCCTTCGTCGCGGGCACCGTGCGGCGCGGTCCCGCCCTCGCCGTGACGGCCGCCGTGCTCGTCTGCGCGGCCGTCCTCCTGCCCGCCCTCGGCTCGGCGCTCCTGCCTCACCTCACCGACGCGCCGAGATCGGTCGCCGGCCAGGTGCACGCACCGGCCGGGATGCCGCCCTCGTACTCCTCCGGGGGCGACGTCGCCCCCTATCACGTGGTCACTCCCCTGGTAGGGGTACGAGTGGTGGAGACGCCGTTCCGGTCGTCGATCTCGTGGGCGGCGGTGACGTTCCCGCTGGCCGTGCTGGCCGGGCTCGGCGCCGCGGCGCTGCTGCGGCGGCGGGCGGTGCGCAGGCTCGGCGGGATCACCGGGGACGTGCTCGGCGCGCTGGTCGAGTGCGCGACCACCACGACGCTCCTGCTCTGCGCCCTCCTCCTTTGAGGCCCCACGACAGCCGCACGCGAGCCGCCGTACGCGCCGGGTCAGCCGGAGACCGGCGACGCGGCGTCCGCCGAGGCACGCCCACGCGACCGGTACGGCGAACCCAGGACGGCCACGACGACGGCGAGGACAACCCAGCCGACGACACCGGTGGCGCCCGCGAGCGCGAGGTTGGGCGGGTAGGCGACGTCGCCGACGAGCAGGATCAGTCCGGCCGAGGCGTTGAAGGCGCCGTGTCCCACCACCGCGGGCCACACGCTGCCGGTGCGCAGGCGCAGCCAGCCGAAGATCGCGCCGAGCAGGACGCAGGCGCCCACGAACATCAGCGCGGCCCAGGGCCCGAGATTCGGGTAGTTGTACCCGAGCAGCGTCAGCGGCGCGTGCCAGAGCCCCCAGATCACGCCGGAGACGAGCATCGCGCGCCACACGATCCGGGTCGGCCGCGGCGCGGCGTCGAGGGCGGCTCCGCCGAGGAGCCGCGGCAGGAGGTACCCGCGCCACCCCCACTCCTCGCCGAGCGACGGGATCGCGTTCAGCAGCGGCGCGACGACGACCGCGGAGACGAGCTGGGCCACGGCCAGCGTCTCCGGGGGAAGCGGCGCCGCCCCACCGGCCGCCTCCAACTGGGCCCGGAAGAGGCTGAGCCCGTCGAGGTCGAGGCGGACCGCGCCGACCAGGGCGCTCACGGCCAGTGTGACCAGCACGACCAGCGGCGTCCCGACCCAGGTCGCGGCGAGGACCCCGAAGGTCCGGCCGCGGGCCGGCCCCAAGCCCAGGCCGGTACGGCCGGCCCACTCGCGGAACGGCGTCCCGCGACGGCAGATCAGCCACACGGCGAGCACGCCGAGGGAGGGGGTGAACATCATCGCGGCCGCGACGGGCATCAAGCTCGGCGTGGCGAGGCCGGATCCGCCCAGCCACAGCGGCAGCGCCACCAGCCACGCGCCTCCGAAGGCGACGGCGAGAAACACGGCGAGATCGTTGACACGGCGCATCGGACGGACTCCTCAGTTCTTCCCGGCGACGAGGGCGTTGATCAGTGCGGCGCCCCGGGCGGCGTCGTCGACGCTGATCCCGAGCTCTCCGCCGGAGGTGTAGCGGACGACGAGGCACTCCCCACCGCGGATCATGATCGTGGTCCGGCCGGGCAGCCCCCGGTATCCCCAGCCGCCCACGTCGGCCGGGTGGCGCTCCTCCGTCCAGGCGCGGTCGAGCCCGCCGATCGGCACCGACCTGGTCGGCCAGCGCAGCGGGCCGTACGACACGGTGAAGGCTTCGGGGCTCACCTTCACCCTGATCGAGGTGAGCCAGAGACCGCTCAGCCCGACGAGCGCGAGCAGCGCCGCCCCGATCCACAGCTGGGGCGGGAGGCCGACGAGCGCGCAGACGGCGAGCGACACGGCGGCGGCGAGCAGCGCGAGGGCCACGCCCGTGCCCACCGGGGAGGCCGCGGCGGAGACCCACACGGGCCGCTCCCCCTGGTTGAGCACGAGGCTCTCCGGAGCGGGTCCGGCGGCGACCGGCCGCTCGTCGGGACCTGGACGGCCCGCGAGCCAGCCGAGCCCGCCGGCCGCGAACGCCGCGAAGATCACGACGACCGCCTGCCAGCCGAGCGACGCCGCGTCCTCCCAGCGCCGCCGGTCCAGGTTGGCTGCGACGGTGGTGGCCTGCAGGCCGATCAGGAGTACGCCGCTCCAGCCGAGTGCGGCGGTGAGCCCCCGGCGCGCCGCCCGCCTCATCGCGACGCGTCCGGCCGCCGTCGCGCCCAGGCCCGCGCCCGCGACGAGGACCCACAGCAGGGCGGTGAGGACGAACACGGCGAACGGCATCGAACCGTCGGGCTCTCCGGACGGCCCCCAGTGCGCGGCCAGCGGGTCGGGCAGGCGGCTCTCGAACCCGAGCGGCACGGCGACCAACACGGCGGCGACGAGAACGGCCCACGCACCGGTCGCCAGGAGGAATCGGCTGCGGAAGACCGCGTCCCGTGCGGACGAGTCGTTCATGACACTTCCTTGATCAGTTCGATGACGTCGTGGGGGCCGTAGCCGTACCGGCCGGCCTCGTCGAGCAGGTCGCGCGCCAGGGACCTGAGCGCCTCGCGGGGGTCGGGCCGGCGCAGGACCGAGACGCCCCGGCCGCGGCGGAACTCCAGCAGTCCCTCGTCCCTCAGGTCGCGCAGCGACCGCAGAACCGTGTTGGCGTTGACGCCCAGGGCGTCGGCGAGATCGCGCGCCGGGGGCAGCCGGTCCCCCGGCGCGACGTCGCCCTGGACGATCGCCCGCCGGATGGCGTCGGCGACCTGCTCGTGGAGCGGCCGCGGATCGTTGAGATCGAGCTTCAGCAACATGGTGATAGCGACATTAGCACCACTTCGCAGCGAATGGTGCTGTCGTCATCAGCACCATTCAGTCACATGATTGGTAGGACGAACCCTCGTTTATGCGTACGCTCAAAGCAGAGCTAGCATCGGCTCACGTGACCACAGTGCGCGTTCTCGCATCTGACACGGTCTCCATCGAGACCGGTGCTCTCGTAGTCGGCTTCCATGCCTCGCCCGACGGCCCACAGGTCGCCGCAGGCGCCGACGACTTCGACACGACCCTGGGAGCGACCCTCGCCACGGCGCTCGGCGCGGTCGGATTCACCGGAAAACCCGAGGAGATCGCCAAGATCCCCAGCCTCGGCGCCGTTCCCGCGCCGCTCGTCCTCGCCGTCGGCCTCGGCGACCGCCCCGAAGACGGATACGACCTGGAGTCGCTCCGGCGCGCGGCCGGCGCCGCCGCCCGCGCCCTCGCCGGCACGGCCTCCGCCGTCTTCGCCCTCCCCGCCTCAACCGCCGAGCAGGCGGAAGCCGTCGCGCTCGGCGCGCTGCTCGGCGCCTACGACTTCAGCCGCTATCGCACGGGCGAGCGCAAGGACCCGGTGGCCGACGTCTCCGTGCTGTCCCGCGCCGAGGGCGCGGACGCCGCCGTCGAGCGGGCGTCCACCGTCGCCGACGCGGTCGCCCTGGTGCGCGACCTCGTCAACATGCCGCCGTCGGACCTGTGGCCGGCCAAGTTCGCCGACATCGCCGAGGACGTCGCCACCAAGGCGGGCCTGACCGTCGAGGTGCTCGACGAGACCGCGCTCAAGGAGGGCGGATACGGCGGCATCACCGGCGTCGGCCAGGGCTCGGTCAACCCGCCCCGGCTGGTCCGTCTCGCCCACACGCACCCGGACGCCTCGCGCACCGTCGCCTTCGTGGGCAAGGGCATCACCTTCGACTCCGGTGGCCTGTCGCTCAAGCCCGCCAACTCGATGGACTGGATGAAGTCCGACATGGGCGGCGCGGGCGCCGTCCTGGGCGCGCTGATCACCATCGCCAGGCTCGGCCTCCCGATCAACGCCGTCGGCTACCTGTGCCTCGCCGAGAACATGCCGTCCGGCACCGCGATGCGCCCCTCCGACGTGCTGCACACCTTCAGCGGCAAGACCGTCGAGGTGCTCAACACCGACGCCGAGGGCCGGCTGGTGCTGGTCGACGGCATCGCCCGCGCCGGACAGGACAACCCCGAGCTGATCGTCGACGTCGCCACCCTCACCGGCGCGCAGATCGTCGCGCTCGGATGGCGCACCAGCGGCGTGATGACGAACGACGACGCGCTCCGCGACGAGGTCGTCGAGGTCGCCGTCGGTCAGGGCGAGGCCGCGTGGGGCATGCCGCTCCCCGCCGAGCTGCGCAAGGGCCTCGACTCGCCCGTCGCCGACATCGCCAACCTCAACCCCGACCGGTGGGGCGGAATGCTCGCGGCGGGCATCTTCCTGCGCGAGTTCGTCCCGGACGGCGTCCGCTGGGCGCACATCGACATGGCCGGCCCCGCCTTCAACAAGGCGGAGCCGTACGGCTACACGCCGAAGGGCGGGACCGGCGCGATCACCCGCACGCTGGTCGCCCTGGCCGAGCGCTACGCCCTGCGCGCCGCCGACTGACCCACGAACTACACGGACAAGTGAAAAGATGCTGTCGGTCCACCCGGCGGCGTGGCAATCAACTGTGGCAATCCAACGAGGAGCATTCCTGTGGCAGATGGCAGCGGCCCCTATGACATCGTCGTCCTAGGCGGCGGCAGCGGCGGATACGCCTGCGCCCTGCGGGCGGCCGAGCTCGGCATGAACGTCGTCCTCATCGAGAAGGACAAGGTCGGCGGCACCTGCCTGCACCGCGGCTGCATCCCCACCAAGGCCCTTCTGCACGCGGCCGAGCTGGCGGACCAGACCCGTGAGAGCGAGGCGTTCGGCGTCCGCGCGCGGCTCGACGGCATCGACGTCCCTGGGGTGCACGCGTACAAGGACAAGGTGATCAGCGGGCTCTACAAGGGGCTCGCCGGCCTCATCAAGAGCAAGAAGATCACCGTTGTCGAGGGCGAGGGCCGGCTGGCCGGTCCCGGCCGCGTCGTGGTGGGCGACCAGGTCATCGAGGGCCGCAACGTCGTCCTGGCCACCGGTTCCGTGCCCAAGTCGCTGCCCGGCCTGGAGATCGACGGCGACAAGGTCATCTCCAGCGACCACGCCCTGGTCCTCGACCGCGTCCCCAGCTCCGTGGTCATCCTGGGCGGCGGCGTGATCGGCGTCGAGTTCGCCAGCGTGTGGCGGTCGTTCGGCGCCGAGGTCACCATCGTCGAGGCGCTCCCCCACCTCCTGCCCCTCGAGGACGAGTCGAACTCCAAGCTCCTTGAGCGCGCCTTCCGCCGCCGCGGCATCAAGTACGAGCTGGGCGTCCGGTTCGAGAGCGTCAAGACCACCGACACCGGTGTCGTCGTCACCCTGGAGAACGGCAAGACCCTCGACGCCGAGCTGATGCTCGTCGCCGTGGGGCGCGGCCCGGTCTCCGCCGGGCTCGGCTTCGAGGAGGCGGGCGTCACCGTCGACCGCGGCTACGTCAAGGTCGACGAGTACTGCCAGACCGGCGTCCCCGGCGTGTACGCGGTGGGCGACCTGATCCCGACCCTCCAGCTCGCGCACGTCGGTTTCGCCGAGGGCATCCTCGTCGCGGAGCACATCGCCGGGCTGAACCCGGTCGCGATCGACTACGACGGCGTGCCGCGCATCACCTACTCCGAGCCCGAGGTGGCGTCGGTGGGCATCAGCACCGCGGTGGCGCGCGAGCGCGGCCACGACGTGGTGGAGCTGAGCTACAACCTCGCCGGAAACGGCAAGAGCAAGATCCTGCAGACCCAGGGCGAGGTCAAGGTCGTCGCCGAGCGCGACGGCCGGGTCCTGGGCGTGCACATGGTGGGCAGCCGCGTCGGCGAGCTCGTCGCCGAGGCCCAGCTGATCTACAACTGGGAGGCCACGCCGGGTGACGTCGCCCAGCTGATCCACCCGCACCCGACCCAGTCCGAGGCCCTCGGTGAGGCGATGCTGGCCCTGGCGGGCAAGCCGCTTCACGTACACAACTAAGGCCCTCACAGGAAACGCGAGAGAAGAGAACCATGCCGGTCTCCGTAACCATGCCCCAGCTCGGAGAGAGCGTTACCGAGGGCACCGTCACCCGTTGGCTGAAGAAGGAAGGCGAGCGCGTCGAGGCCGACGAGCCGCTGCTCGAGGTGTCGACCGACAAGGTCGACACCGAGATCCCGTCGCCGTCCGCGGGTTACCTGACCAAGATCCTCGTCGCCGAGGACGAGACGGTCGAGGTCGGCGCCGAGCTCGCCGTCATCGACGAGAGCGCCGCCGCCGCGGCTCCGGCGCCCGCCGCCGAGGCGCCCGCCCCGGCACCGGCTCCCGAGCCCGAGCCTGAGCCCGCTCCGGCCCCGGCTCCGGCTCCGGCTCCGCCGATCTCCTCGATCCCGCAGCCCGCCCCGGCCCCGGCGCCCGCTCCGGCTCCGGCGCCCGCTCCGGCTCCGGCGCCCGCTCCGGTGGCTCCGGTGGCCCCCGCGGCCGAGGTCGCCCCGGCCGGCGAGACCCCGTACGTCACGCCGCTGGTCCGCAAGCTCGCCGCCGAGCACGGCGTGGACCTCGACGCGCTGACCGGCACCGGCGTCGGCGGCCGCATCCGCAAGCAGGACGTCATCGAGGCCGCCCGCGTCCAGCGCGAGCAGGCCGCGGCCCAGGCCGCCGCTCCGGCCGCTCCGGCGGCCCCCGCCGCGGTGGCTCCCGCCGCCCCGGCCGCCGCGCCCGAGCAGGTCCAGGTGGACACCACGCTGCGTGGCACCACCGAGAAGATGTCCCGCCTGCGGCAGACGATGTCCAAGCGCCTGGTCGAGTCGCTGCAGACCGCGGCCCAGCTCACCACGGTGGTCGAGGTCGACGTCACCAAGATCGCGCGGCTGCGCGCGCGGGCCAAGGACGAGTTCTTCCGCCGCGAGGGCGTCAAGCTGTCGTTCATGCCGTTCTTCGAGATGGCGGCGATCGAGGCCCTCAAGCAGCACCCCAAGCTCAACGCGACGATCAACAACGAGACCATGGAGGTCACGTACTTCGACGTCGAGCACCTGGGCATCGCGGTCGACACCGAGCGCGGCCTGATCGCGGCGACGATCAAGAACGCCGGTGACCTCAACCTGGCCGGCCTCGCCCGTAAGACGGCCGACCTCGCCGAGCGCACCCGCGCCAACAAGGTCACGCCGGACGAGATCACCGGGGCCACGTTCACGCTGACCAACACCGGCAGCCGCGGCGCGCTGTTCGACACGCCGATCCTCAACCAGCCGCAGGTCGGCATGCTGGGCACCGGCGCGGTCGTCAAGCGTCCGGTCGTGCTCGACACGCCCGAGGGCGAGGTCATCGCGGTCCGCTCGATGGTCTACCTCGCGCTGACCTACGACCACCGCCTGGTCGACGGCGCCGACGCCGCCCGCTTCCTCACGACGGTCAAGCGCCGTCTGGAGGAGGGCCGCTTCGAGAACCAGCTCGGGCTCGCCTGACGCGACCCGCGCAGGAGGCCGTCCCGCGTGCGCGCGGGGCGGCCTTCGCCGTTTCCGGGGCCTCCGCCTACCGTGGAGGTCATGACGATCGTTGTGACCGGCTCGTCGGGTTTCCTCGGCTCGGCCCTCGTCCGGGCCCTGCGCGCGGACGGCGCCCGGGTCCTGCGGCTCGTACGGCGGGACCCCACGGCGGCGGACGAGGCGTTCTGGGACCCGGAGCGCGACCTGCTCGACCCCTCCGTCCTCGAGGGCGCGGAGGCGGTCGTCCACCTCGCCGGAGCGGGCATCGCCGACCGCAGGTGGACGGAGCCGTACAAGCGGGAGCTGGTCGACAGCCGTGTGGTCGGCACGCACACGCTCGTCGAGGCGCTCGGCGTGCTCAAGAACAGGCCGCGGGTGCTGCTGTCCGGCTCGGCGGTCGGCTACTACGGCGACACCGGGTCACACGAGGTGGACGAGTCCGCCCCGCCGGGAGACGGCTTCCTCGCCGACATGGTGCGGGATTGGGAGGAGGCGGCGGCCCCGGCCGAGCAGGAGGGCATCCGGCTCGTACGGCTCCGCACGGGCGTGGTGCTGAGCCGCCACGGCGGCGCGCTGGCCAAGGTCCTGCCGCTCTTCAAGGTGGGCGCGGGCGCCGCCCTGGGCGGCGGCCGGCAGTACGTCCCGTGGATCTCGCTGCCCGACTGGCTGGACGCGGTGCGGTTCCTCCTTACCCATCCCGAGGTCTCCGGTTCGGTCAACCTCACCGCTCCAGAACCGGTCACCAACGCCGAGTACACGAAGGCGATCGCGCGTGCCCTGCGCCGGCCGGTCATGCCGCTCGGCACGCCCGCGTTCGCGCTGCGCCTGGCGCTGGGCGAGTTCGCGGACGAGGGTCTACTGAAGGGGCAGCGTGCCGTCCCCCGCCGCCTGCTGGGCGCCGGCCACCGGTTCTCGCATCCCACCCTCAAAGAGGCGCTGGCCGCCGTACTCTGGTGACTCCCTGTTTCCGTTTTTGGGAGTGTCCGATGAACCGTATGGGACAGTCGCACATCGTCGCCATCGGTGGCGGATCTTTCCGGCAGACCGAGCGGTACGGCTTCATCGAGCCGACCGGGCTGCTGCGTTACGTCCTGGACCTGACCGGCCAGGACCGGCCCAAGCTGGGGCTCCTGGCCACCGCGACCGGGGACGACGCCGACTGGCTGCTGAAGATGTACGGGGCGTTCCGCGAGTGGGACGTCGAGGTCAGCCACCTGACGGTGTTCCCCATGCCGAACGTCGCCGAGCCTGGCGAGTGGATCCTGGAACAGGACGCGATCTACGTGAGCGGCGGCAGCGTGGCCAATCTTGCCGCGCTGTGGCGCCTGCACGGCCTGGACGAGGCGTTCGCCGAGGCGTGGCGGTCCGGGATCGTCCTGTCCGGCCAGAGCGCGGGAGCGCTGTGCTGGCACGTCGGCGGCAACACCGATTCGTTCGGGCCGAAACTCCGGCCGTGGGCCGAGGGGCTGGGCTTCCTGCCGTACTCGTGCGGCGTCCACTACAACTCCGACCCGCAGCGCAGAGAGCTGCTGCATGCGTCGGTGGCGTCGGGCGAGCTGCCCGACGGGTACGCCGCCGACGAGGGCGTCGGGCTGCACTATGTGGGCACCGAGTTCATCCAGGCCGTGACGGTCGACCCCGGCGGCTACGCGTACCGGATCGAAAGGGACGGTGCAGGCGGTGTCAAGGAGTTCCGTATCGAGCCGCGACTGCTCACCTCTACCCTGGACGAGTGAACGAGGCGAGCATGATCCCGAGGTCGGCCGGACGGGAAGCCGGGAGCGCCGCATGACCGGGCTCGCGGTCGTCCGGCTGGGCGTCGACGTTCCGTACGAGCAGGTGTGGGGCCTCCAGCGCCGGGCACACCGGCGCCGGGCGGCGAACGAGCTCTCCGACCTGTGCCTGATGCTGGAGCACGCCCCGGTCTACACGGCGGGCAGCCGCACCCTTCCGCGCGAGCGGCCCGCCGACGGCACCCCCGTCATCGACGTGGACCGTGGCGGGAAGCTCGCCTGGCACGGTCCCGGGCAGCTCGTGTGCTACCCCATCCTGCGGATCGCCGACGTCGCCGGGTACGTCCGGCTGCTCGAAGACGTGCTGATCCAGATCTGCGCGGACTTCGGGGTGGCCGCGCGGCGGATCGCGGGCCAGGGCGGGGTGTGGGTCCCCGGAGACGCCGCGAGCGGCCTGCCCGACCGCAGGATCGCCGCGATCGGCATCAGGGTCGCGAGCGGCGTCAGCATGCACGGGTTCTCGCTCAACTGCGTCAACGACCTGAGCTGGTACAACCGCATCGTCGAAGGCGACGCGGGCGTCACCTCCCTGTCCGCCGAGACCGGCCGCCGCATCACGGTGGACGAGGTCATGCCGTTCGCCGAGAAGCGCCTCGCCGAGGCGCTCGGCACCGAGCCGTACGACATGTACGAGGAGGACCTCGCCTGACGGCACATGCGACGTCTGGTAATAAGCTGGACAGCGTGTCCGTTGCCCCTGATGGCCGTAAGCTCCTCCGCCTGGAGGTGCGCAACAGCCAGACCCCGATCGAGAAGAAGCCGCCGTGGATCAGGACCCGGTTGAAGACCGGGCCGGAGTACACCGAGCTCAAATCGCTGGTGCGGCGCGAGGGACTGCACACGGTCTGTGAAGAGGCCGGCTGTCCCAACATCTATGAGTGCTGGGAGGACCGGGAGGCCACGTTCCTCATCGGTGGCGACCAGTGCACCCGGCGCTGCGATTTCTGCCAGATCGACACCGGCAAGCCCGCCGAGTACGACCGGGACGAGCCACGCCGTGTGGCCGAGTCGGTCCAGCAGATGGGCCTGCGCTACGCCACCGTCACCGGTGTCGCCCGTGACGACCTGCCCGACGGCGGCGCCTGGCTGTACGCCGAGACCGCCCGCCAGATCCACGCGCTGCTCCCCGGCTGCGGTGTCGAGCTGCTGGTGCCCGACTTCAACGGGAACCAGGAGCAGCTCGAGGAGGTCTTCTCCGCCAAGCCCGAGGTGTTCGCGCACAACATCGAGACCGTCCCGCGGATCTTCAAGCGGATCCGCCCCGCGTTCCGTTATGAGCGCTCCCTCGGAGTGATCACGACGGCCCGTGAGGCCGGGATGGTCACCAAGTCCAACCTCATCCTCGGCATGGGCGAGGAACGCGAGGAGATCACCCAGGCGCTGCGCGACCTCCACGAGGCGGGCTGCGACCTGGTGACGATCACCCAGTACCTCCGCCCGAGCCCTCGCCACCACCCCGTGGAGCGCTGGGTCAAGCCCGAGGAGTTCGTCGAGCTGCAGAAGGAAGCCGAGGAGATCGGCTTCGCCGGCGTCATGTCCGGGCCGCTCGTCCGCTCCTCCTACCGTGCCGGTCGCCTCTACCAGCAGGCGATCGCGGCCCGGCAGACGCTCTAGACGCACCGTCACGACCCGCCCCTACGGCTCCGCCACGAGCCGTGCGGGCGGGTCTCGTTTTCATTAATTCACCCTGGGATTTGTATCCTGCAGAGCATGGCGAAAGACCCTGCGACTCCGGGACGGCTCAAGCAGATCCGGATGGTCGCCCAGTTCGTTAAACAGGCCAACCCCAAGGGCATGCCGATCGTCTACGGGTCGGCGCTGGGCACCCTCGCCGTCTTCGTCGTCCTCGGTGTCTTCTTCGGCTGGACCTGGTACGTCTTCGGCGTGCTGGCCGCCATCCTGGTGGGCCTGATCGTGTTCAGCCGGCTGGCGCAGAGCGCGCAGTACAGCATGCTCCACGGCCAGCCCGGCGCGACGTACGCGATCCTCCAGGGCATGCGCGGCAACTGGTACGTCGAGGAGAAGCCGGTGGCGGTCAACCGCGAGCAGGACCTCGTGTTCCGCGTGGTCGGCCACCCGGGTGTGATTCTCGTCTCAGAGGGGCCGGGCAGCCGCGTGCAGCGGATGCTGGTCGCAGAGAAGAAGCGGGTGCAGCGGGTCGCGATCGACGTCCCGGTGTACGACGTCCAGTGCGGCGACGGCGAGGGACAGGTGCCGCTGGCCAAGCTGCAGCGCCACCTGATGAAGCTGCCGCGCAACCTCAGGAAGCCGGTCGTCTCCGAGGTGAACAACCGGATGCGCGCGCTGACCCCGGCGATGCCGATGCCCAAGGGGCCCATGCCGAAGAACGTCCGGATGCCGCGCGGCCCCAAGGCCCGCTGAGCCGCCGGGATTCGAGGTGAGCGTCGTGAAGCGCCCGGTCACCCGGGCGGAGACCTCCCGGGCCAACCGGGGCTGGTGGGACGGCGCGGCGGACGAGTACCAGGCCGAGCACGGCGGCTTCCTGCGGGACGACGGGTTCATCTGGTGCCCGGAGGGCCTGGACGAGGCGGACGCCCGGTTGCTCGGCGACGTGTCCGGCCGCCGGGTCCTTGAGGTGGGCTGCGGCGCCGGGCAGTGCGGCCGGTGGCTGCTCACGCAGGGCGCCACCGTCGCGGCCGTGGACCTGTCGCATCAGCAGCTACAGCACTCCCGCCGCATCGACGAGGCGACCGGCCTCTCGCTGCCGGTCGCTCAGGCGGACGCGGAGGTCCTGCCGTTCCGGGACGGTTCCTTCGATCTGGCGTGCTCGGCGTTCGGGGCACTGCCGTTCGTCGCGGACGCGAGCGCCGTGCTCGCCGAGGTACGCCGGGTGCTCCGTCCCGGCGGGCGGTTCGTGTTCTCGGTCAGCCACCCGATCCGATGGGCGTTCCCCGACGATCCCGGCCCGCGTGGGCTGACGGCGGACCGGTCCTACTTCGACCGCTCGCCGTACGTGGAGCTGGACGACGACGATGTGCCGTCCTATGTCGAGCACCACCGGACGCTGGGCGACTGGGTGGGCCTCATCGCCGGGTCGGGGTTCGTCCTGGCCGGATTGGTGGAACCGGAGTGGCCGGACGGCCACGAGGGCGTGTGGGGCGGCTGGAGCCCGCTGCGCGGCCGCCACTTCCCCGGCACCGCGATCTTCACCTGTCTGAATATCTAGCCGCCATGGCGTGGAAGACCTCCCTCGGCCTCCACCGCGCCTCGTCGATCATGCTGACCACGCCGTACGAGCCGAGGTCGGCGTCGCCGCGCCGCTCATAACCGGCGAAGGTGAACCAGAACGCGCTGTCCACGCCCTCCGCCTCGAAGACGTCGAGCAGCTCGGTGAAGTACCGCACCTGCTCGGACTCGTCCGGCTCCAGGTCGTCCACCTGCTCGATCGCCCACGCCATGCCGCCTCGGTCACCGGCCCCCTTGTAGGGGCAGGTGCCGAACTCGGTGACCGCGACCGGCTTGCCGTGCCGGAGATGTCCGCGGATCTCCTCGGGGAAGCCCGCCGCGTTGTAGGCGGCCCGGTACGCGTCGACGGCGACGACGTCGAACGGCGTCCAGTCGATGAACTCCCAGGGCGCCGACGCGTAGGTCACGCGGCCACCGAACCGCGCGCGGGCGCCCTCCGCTGCCTCGGCCAGGAAGGCGTTCAGCCGGGCGAGCATCGGCCCGATCGACATCCAGTCCTCCTCGGTGAAGGCCCCGAGGGCGGCCAGTCGGTCGTACAGCGTCTCCCCCGGCAGGAAGCCGGGCGCGAAGCCGCTGATCTCGCATCCCATGACGTAGACGACCTCGGCGCCCGCCGTACGCAGCCGCTCGGCGCGGGCGGCGCAGTCGGCGAAGAAGGGCCGCATCTCGTCGGTGGTGAGCTCGCAGGGGAACGGCGCGAACCAGACCTCCAGGCCCGCGTCGGCGGCGTGCTCGGCGGCCACGCTGAGCCGCTCCGGATCCCCTCCGGACACGCGTACGGCGGTGCAGTGCAGCTCGTCCGCGATGACCCGCATCTCGCGGCGGACGACCTCGGGATCGAAGTGCCGCCGGGAGGCGACTCCGGGCAGGAAGCCGGTGTCGTAGTTGACGCCCACGGCTCTCATGTCGTTCCTCTCTCTCCGAGCCAGGCCAGCCCGTTCTCCAGCAGGTCGAAGGCGAGATCGACGTCGCCGCGCAGCAGCCGCCCGGCCTCGGCGGGCGGCATTCCGGCCGCGACGCGCTGGAAGAAGGTCTCCTGGAGTGTCAGGACGGCGGCGCTGATCTGCGCGGCCGCCAGTTCTGCCGCCAGCGCGTCCGCGTCGCCGCCGGGGACGCCTGCGGGCCGCGGGCGAGGTCCCGGCGTCCCCTGGCCCGCGTCGCTCCGCGGGGATGTCCCGCCGCGGGCCTCGCACGGCGTGGGCGGTCCCCCGCCGGGCAGCAGGGCGCGGGCCAGGGCACGTCGGCTGCCGTACTGCAGGCGGTTGACGGCTGCGGTGAGCGTGGGGCTGTCCACGATCACCTTCATCCGGGTGATCAGCTCGTCCGCGTCGCCGACGACACCTGGCGCGGCGGCGAAGGCCAGCAGGTGCTCACGCAGGGCGCGCAGCGGAGATCGGCCAGGCGGACGGGCGGTCACCACTCCGGCGAGGTTCTCCTCGACCGCGTGCAGGACGAGGGACTCCTTGGACGGGAAGTACTTGAACAGCGTCACCTTCACGACGCCCGCCGCCTCGGCGATCTCGTTGACCGTGACCGCCTCGAACCCGCGCTCGGCGAACAACCGCATCGCCACGTCGGCGATCGCCTGCCGCGTCCGCCGCTTCTTGTCCTCTCTGAGACCGGCCATACCGGCACAATAAATGAACCGGGTTCAGATGCAAACCCGGTTCATCTTTTAATCCGACGTCCGCGGACCCACTCAGAGGCGGACGACGACCGTGTTGGAGGCCCGGTCGTGCAGGCCGCGGCGGTCCCGGTCCCAGATCAGCGCGGGTACGGCGAGGCAGAGCAGGAAGGTCCGGATCAACACGGCCACGAAGGGAGGCCGACCGCCGTCGAGCGTGGCGACGCGCAGGCCGAACAGCCGCATGCCGAGCGTCATGCCGAGGGTGCCGACGAGGAGGACGTTCACCACCGCGAACACGGCGAGGCCGACCCAGCCGACGTCCTGGCCCTGGGCGCGGAAGATACCTCCGGCGATGGCCCAGGTGCACAGCAGCCAGTCGACGAGGATGGCGCCGAGGCGGCGCCCCCAGCCGGTGACGGAACCGCTGCCTTCGGCAGGAAGGCCGAGACGCTCGCCCGGATAGCCAAGGTCGTAGCCGGCCGACCGGACTCCCCCCATCCAGGTCTGGGTCCACCGGGGCTGCTGCTTGCTCATGACTCCACAGCGTATCCGCGCCTGTCACCGGTCTTCCGCTTGGAGGTCAAGACGACCATGATTAATCCCACCGTTTCCGCAAATTTCAGTATTGGAGTGAACTGTGCGCTCGGCGGACCCTGACGACATCGACGCGCGTTTCGAGGCGCTGGTCGCGCAGTTCGACGAGGACGAGATCAGGCGGATGGAGGCGGCGGCGGCGCGCCTCCCCCGCTCGGGGCGGCGCCGTACGCCGGTGGTGATGCTGGCCATCCTGGGAGTGGTCGCCCTTGCGGGTGCGATCATCAGCCTCCGGCCGGACCTGCTGGCCGGGGACACCGATCCGGTACCGACACCGCGCCCGCCCACGCCCGCCATCCTGCGCCCGGCGAGGGAGGCGACCGACCCGCCGGTCACCGATCCGCCGACCGACGCCGCTACCCGGGGCGCCTCGCCCGCGCCGGATGTCGTGCCATCCTCACGCCCCTGAAACCACCTTCGCACCTGAGCTCCCAGCGGTCTCGTATTTTCACAGGCACATCATGACCGTTTTGATATGCCGGGCGCATCGCAAAGATATTCGGTGAACGGGCAATTTCTTTACAGGAAATGCCGTCCCGGCACCTCGCCGGCCCCATGATGGAAATCGGTCCGGCGCGTACGAGCGGTCGGGAACGAGACGCCCATCGCGCGGCGGCGCTCTCTGCCACGACCTGGCGGCGCCACGAGCGGATCCCGCCACGCGTTGACGACCGAGACAGGTTCACCGCTTTGACCTGCGCGTACGCATGATCGGCCGCCGGTTCGCGGTTACCGCCCGAGCACGTTCCCATTAACACGGGCGAAACAAACGAGACATGGGGTGGAAACGGCCGGGACATATTTTCGGGGTGCTGGCCCATTCCCCTGGGAGGTTCAAGAGTGTTCAACTCTGCCGATGACGTCCTGAAGTTCATCCGGGACGAGGGTGTGCAGTTCGTCGACGTCAGGTTCACGGACCTGCCGGGGACGACGCACCACTTCACCTTTCCCGTTGAGAACTTCGGCCCAAATGTATTCAGCGACGGCCTCATGTTCGACGGCTCGTCGATCCGCGGTTTCCAGGCCATTCACGAGTCGGACATGCTGCTGCTGCCCGACCCGTCCACCGCCGTGCTCGACCCGTTCCGCGTCCACAAGACGCTGAACATGAACTTCTTCGTGCACGACCCGCTGACGGGTGAGGCCTACAGCCGCGACCCGCGCAACGTCGCCCGCAAGGCCGAGGAGTACCTCAAGGGCACGGGCATCGCCGATACGGCCTACTTCGGCCCGGAGGCAGAGTTCTACATCTTCGACGACGTCCGGTTCGAGACCAAGGCGAACGCCGGGTACTACTTCATCGACTCCGTCGAGGGCGCCTGGAACACCGGCAAGGCCGCCGAGGGCGGGAATCTGGGCTACAAGCCCCGTTACAAGGGCGGCTACTTCCCCGTCCCGCCGATGGACCACTTCACCGACCTGCGCTCGCAGATGGTCCGCAACCTCATCGAGGCGGGCATCGAGACCGAGATGCAGCACCACGAGGTGGGCACCGCGGGCCAGGCCGAGATCGACTTCAAGTTCGGCACGCTGCTCAAGAGCGCCGACAACCTGATGCTGTACAAGTACATCATCAAGAGCACGGCGCTCCAGCACGGGCACACCGTCACGTTCATGCCCAAGCCGCTCTTCGGTGACAACGGCTCCGGCATGCACTGCCACCAGTCGCTGTGGAAGGACGGCGCGCCGCTCTTCTACGACGAGGTCGGCTACGCGGGCCTGTCCGACATCGCGCGTTACTACATCGGCGGCCTCCTCAGGCACGCCCCGTCGCTGCTCGCGTTCACCAATCCGACGGTGAACTCCTACCACCGCCTGGTCCCGGGCTACGAGGCCCCGGTCAACCTGGTGTACTCGCAGCGCAACCGGTCGGCCTGCGTGCGCATCCCGATCACTGGCTCGAACCCCAAGGCCAAGCGCCTGGAGTTCCGCGTACCGGACCCGTCCTGCAACCCGTACTTCGCCTTCGCGGCGCAGTTGATGGCGGGCATCGACGGCATCCGCAACAAGATCGAGCCGCCGGAGCCGATCGACAAGGACCTCTACGAGCTTCCTCCGGAGGAGGCCCGCCAGGTCCCGCAGGTGCCGGGCTCGCTGGAAGAGGTGCTCGACGCCCTTGAGGACGACCACGACTACCTGCTCGAAGGCGGCGTCTTCACGCCCGACCTGATCCAGACCTGGATCTCGTACAAGCGGGAGAACGAGATCGACCCGATCCGCCTCCGCCCGCACCCGCACGAGTTCGAGCTCTACTACGACTGCTGACGGGCTACCGCGCGGTGACCTGCATGTTCATCGCGCGGCTCCCGCCTGGTTCTGCCGCAGTTCCGTTCGGGCAACGAGAACCGCATCGATGGCGGCCCGCGTCGACTCGTCGGAGTGGGGCCACAAGTGGCTGTAGGTATCGAGGGTCGTCTTGGCGCTCGCGCGCCGTAGTCGGGCCTGGACGATCTTGACGTCCGCACCCGAGGCGATCAGGAGCGACGCGAGGTAGTGCCGCAAGTCATGGAATCGAAAGCCCGCGGGAAGGTCCTGCACCTTGCTGCGGGCTTTCCGCATTGCACGCTCAAGGCGGCCCTGACCGGGCCGCACGCGCCGCCGTCACGGCACGCCGCCGCCTCCCGCTGGCGCTCCCGGCGGCCGGCGAAAGAGCAACGCCGGACGGCTGGCGCGGACGAGTGGAGCGGGCCGCCGGGCGACAGTACCGGTCTGTTCACAGGGCGGCAGGGCCGGGCTGGAACAGCCGCCAGTGCAGCGCGGCGCGGGGTGGTGCCTCCGGCGGGGGGCGCTCCGGCTCCGGGATGACCTCGAACGCATGTGCGGGTTGTGGGGTGGCTGATGTGGGAGCCATCCCGCCAGCCATCGACCCCAGGCAAGCCCAGCAGCCCGCCTCCGCCGCCGCAAGCCCGGCTGTGACCGTTGGCATCCGATGGCCGTGGAAGGTGCCCACGCGAAGGGACACGTCAAGCCGGGCTTGCACCTCCGTCGTCGGCCCGCTGCCGCTCCGCGGTGGGGTCGACGGCAGACGGGATGGACGGTCATAGGGTGCTGCAAGCTGGCGTGTTAGCTGATCCTAGAAGCCATTTCCAAGCGGCCACGCTTATCAACACTGATTCAATCAGAATCTCTAGAGTCCACCATAAAACCCAGTGAATCCTTAAATGGCACGTAAGCATCATCGCTATTACTACCGTCATCGTTTGTCGCCAAGTCCAGCAAACTCTCTTGCGTCAGCTTCTCAAAGCGAGCGAAGACAGGCGATTCAACCCTTCCAACGAGAATAGCCTCTGCCAGGATCCCCGCACTTTCACTTCGGCGCTGCATGCCAGTGAGAAAAAGGGCCACTGGTAAGACTAATAGGGCGAGCCATATTGGGTGATTGATGATTGCGAGAGCGGTGATTACGAAAGAAATTGGCAGGGATATGGCTATCCTAAATTGCGCTTCCGCCTGTAGGCGATCATAGGCGCTATACAATTCAGGATCGTTGCCGAGAAGGCGAGCCGGAACAAGAGTCAAATCACGATTAAGATCCTCGACATAATCGTCAACGATCAATTGCTCTATGGCTTCGACGAAGTCTGCGTCAAAATCACCCGACAAGTTCCGCAAGTAGTGAGATCGGCTTGGGTGTCGAAATCTGCTACGCAGCTTGCTAATTCGATAACTACTCGTATTTTCATAGACGTGTTTAGCGATAGCTTCACGGTGGGGCTCTAATCGAATATGCAAAGCTTCGCGAAGTCGATTTTGGACAGGGCTTTTTTCGCGTTTTTGATACAGGGCTCTTATTTTGCCATTGAGCCTATCCGGATCTTGTGAGTTGCGACGCCTTCGCATGGCTCTTTTTAGTCGAGCTTCAAGGGATGTATAGGAATTCAGCCGATCGACTGAAATATCACTTAAGGTGGTTGATAAACATCCGACTAGGTAAGCCATAAAACTTGCCGCTATACCGATAGCAACAGGATTGAGCGCATGAACTGCTCCGTAAAGGTCCTTGAGTAAGCCTGTAGCCGTAACAGCATCGGGCAGACTTCTTCCCCAGATCAGCCAAATGAAGAAAATCCAAATATATCCCGTAGCCAACGGCGTCCTCACCTCTCGGACGCCGGGCAATAGTTCATTCAGCATGAGGCTATCCCTACTGCACTTCCATGCCAATCATATGTCAGTTGGATCTTAATGCTCGACATGGCCCTCCACTATGGATCTACTATCACGAGTCAGCCTCTCACACCTCACAGGCCGCAAACACGACCTGTTTCGTCTCTGTTCAACCGCAACGCGAAAAATGTCCGAAGCCGTTGCGGCTGCTGAAACACAAACTCGCCCTCGCGAGAAGAACCCGGCCTACAGGCTGAGACGTGCCGTGCTCGTCCCCCCGACCTGGGAGGGCACAACGAGGGCACATGACATCAAGATCATCCGTGAAACACTGAGAACCACCGAGACAGCCATTGCAGGCCATCAGGGTGGTCCTCAGGACTACCGCAGGCCAGAACGGCGGCCACTTACTTCCAGCGGAGGTGAGCGGACGAAATGACCCGGACAACCGACCCGGCATGGTTACACCTGCCCGAGGGGCCCCGTTGTGGGTAGCTGACGCCCTCAGTTCCGTTCTGGTTCCGTCCGAGACCGCAAAACGCCGGAAGTCGGTGGGAGACGTTGAGAGCCGTATTGCCTGTTCAGAGCACTAATCGACGCCATAGGTGCAGGTCGAAAGATGGCAGGCGAGAGTTCGAGCTCTACTACGACGTGTGAGCCCGTAAGACGTTGACCTGAGCAGATGGGCACATGCCACCAGCTCAGGGCACATCCAGGGCACTCGCGTTCAGCGGAAGGCCATCGGCCGGCACTCCACCGAGGGCACGATTGATGGCCTTCCGCATGCGCTGCTCACCAGATGGTTCCACTTCCGCGGCGCTCGGCTCGCATGGCGCGCGTCACGTCGCGACGGTCATGTTCGGCGATGACGGTGAGCGCCTCCAAGACAGGCAGCACCGATCGAAGGGCCGGCACCATTACTGTAGAACGAATGTATGAAGAACGATCACAGGCTGCGTCGCCTCGTCGATGGCGACACCATATGGCTCTGGTCGGTGCGCCAGAAGCTCGACCGGGACCGGTATGAGAATTGCCGTATAACCCTGTCGCTCTGGCGGGAGGGCTCACGTTCCCGCCTGTCGATCGTCTTCCGGCCCGGCCCGGACAGGGTCATTTCCAACACCTACTTCGAGGCCGGCACCGTGGTAGTGCTCCCCGAACGGGACTGGTTGAACCTCTACGAGCCTAAGACGGTGCGGCGCCTTCTTCAGATTGCAGCGGCGCGCGGAGAGCTGCCCGTGGGGTCCGGCACCAGGGAAATCGATGGGTGGCACCTTTTTTGAAGCTTTGATGGTGTCAACGACGCTCGAAAACGGACCCCCTATCGACGTCTGAAAGTTGACCCCCTGACGTTGATGTTTGCACGGCTTGTTACTGATGGTCGTTTCTGGTCTCGGCAGCGGGAACACGACCGAGGTCTCGGTTCTTCAGCCGGTAGCTGTCTCCCTTCAAGCTGATGACCTCGGCATGATGGACGAGGCGGTCGATCATCGCAGCAGCGACGACATCGTCACCGAAGACCTCACCCCAACGGCCGAACGGCTTGTTGGAGGTGACGATCAGCGAGGTGCGTTCGTATCGGCTGGAGACCAGCTGAAAGAACAAGTTCGCGGCCTCGGGCTCGAAGGGGATGTAGCCGACCTCGTCGACGATGAGGACGGGAGTGCGGGCGAGCTTGGTGAGCTCGTCGTGGAGCCGCCCAGTGGCATGGGCGTCGGCAAGGCGGGCGACCCACGCGGCGGCGGTGGCGAAGGCGACCCGGTGCCCGGCCTGGCAGGCCCGGATGCCCAGGCCGATCGACAGGTGGGTCTTGCCAGTACCGGGCGGGCCGAGGAAGACGACGTTCTCTTTGGCGGTGACGAAGTCGAGAGTGCCCAGATGGGCGATGACCTCCCGTTTCAGGGACCGCTGATGGTCGAAGTCGAAGTCCTCCAGCGCCTTTCGCGCGGGGAAGCGGGCTGAGCGGATGCGGGCCTCACCGCCGTGAGACTCGCGGGCGGCGACCTCCCGCTGCAGGCAGGCGGCCAGGAACTCCTCATGCGTCCAGGACTCGGCCCTGGCCCGCTCACCGAGCCGTTCGACGGCCGCGTGCAGCGACGGGGCCTTCAGCACCCGGGTGAGGTAGGCCAGTTCGGCCGCAACGTTCCTGCCGGCACCCGCGGTCGTGGTGGTGGGGGTGGCCATCACGCCACCCCCTCGATACCCAGCGCAGCGTCGTAATCGCCGAGCTGGCGCTGCTCGACCTGGACATCAGCCGGAGCGCAGACGGCGAGCGGGAGGCGTGAGTGTCGCATCGCGGCCGCGGCCTGGGCGTGGTCGGGGTCGGTGACGGTCTGGTGGGTGGCCCAGCACCGCTCGTGGCGGGCCACTACCTGTCCCGCGCAGGTGACAGTCACCTGCTGCGGGTCGGCCATCACCTCGACCAGCCGGCCGACCACCGACGGGTGCACCGAGTAGTCATTGGACGCGACCCGCACGTAGTGGTCGCGGGCCAACCGGGTCGCGGTGCGCCAGCCGACCACCGGCGCAACCGGCGGCAGCGGCACCATCGCGGCAAGGTCGGTGACGATCCGGTCCGCGGGCCTGCACTCGATCCGCCGGTGATGGCGGGTGTTGGCCCGATGCGCCAGCCAGCCATCCAGCTGCGCGTTGAAGTCATGCGGGTCGGTGAACGAGCGGCCCGGCAGGAACGAGGTCTCCAGGTAGCCGTTGGCCCGCTCGACCAGCCCTTTGGCCTCCGGGTCGCCTGGTTTGCACTGCAGGATGCGCACTCCCAGGGTTCCGCGGAACGCGTTCGCCTCACCGGTCAGCTGCGGCCGTCCGCCCCTCCACTGCCCGATCGCGCTCTCGTTGTCCCAGACCAGTGTCTTGGGCACGGCGCCCAGCATGCGCAGCAGCGCCCACATTCCGGCGAACAGATCACCGGCCGCTCGTGAGGGCAGCATCCGTGCCATCAGCCACCGCGAGTACCCGCAGACCATCACCAGCACCGGCAGGCTGGCCGCCTGTCCGGCGCCCACCGGCACCTTGACCGGCGGGAACCACAGATCGCACTGGGCCAGTTCGCCCGGCTGATACGTCGTTCGTGATGCCGGATCGGTGGGCTTGTACTGCGGGCGCAGGGTCCGGATCCGGTCCTTGAGCACCGTGATCGAGTTCGTCCAGCCGATCCGTTCGGCGATCACGGTCGCGGGCATGTCGGGGAAGTCCTGCAGCAGTTGCCGGATCTGCGGCTCCACCACGTCCACGATCGATCCCTTGCTCGCCCGCCGGTACTTCGGCGGTTCCTCGGCCGCCAACGCACGCTTCACGGTGTTCTTCGAGATGCCCATCCGCCGAGCGATCGCCTTGATCGGCATCCCTTCGGCCCGGCGCAAGCGGCGGATCTCCGCCCAGTCCTCCACCTTGATCACCCTCCACGGTGACAGCAGAAGGGGTCAGATTTCAGTCGTCGCCTGGGGGTCAGTTTTCACGTGTCGTCGACAGATGGCTGCCCAGAACGCCGAGGCTTGAGGACGCGACTTCTGTACAGCAGCCGGATACAGCAACGTCGCCGCACACGACCACACCGCACCGCACCGCACCTACCACTTGAGCAGGGGCGAGGGGCCCTCTCCCCTGTGACTGGCTCCCGTTTGCAAGCAGGCAGTCCCGCTGCCGTGACTGTCACACCGGGTTCCTGCGAGAGGACGAACCGGAGGATGTCACTGGCGTCCGATTGGATGGGACTCATGACTGCTCATGATGTGGCCCGGCTATTGCCGGATGTCCCGGTGCTTCGCGACCTGTGCCGCTCTCTGGCGGTACTGGAAGCGGTGCTGAGCCCGGATTGGGAGAGCCGCTACCACTCCTTCGACACGAGCTGGGGGCCGGGAGAAGAGATGGCCTCTATGCGGAACGGCTCGGGGGACGAATATTCCATCGTCTTCTCGGCTGGAGGCGCGTATATTCGCGGCTTCGATCACGAGGCGGTGATGAGCCCGTACGAGAACGACGGGCCGTGGCCGGGGGTGCTCGATTCGGTCCCTGACGCCTTCCGCCACTGTGTGGAGGAGCCCGCGTTCTGCGACGAGGACGGCACGCCGGTCGTAACTGCCTGCCTGTGGCGTGAGTCCGGCGACGGCCGCTGGCGGGTAGGAGAGATCGAGTACCCGGACGACGAGAGCGACCCGGACGGTTCCGCGCACCTTTTCGGGCTGCTCGTCGATTCCTCGTCGGAGGCGTTCACGCGGTTTGCCGAGGACTACTACGGAGTCCCCCTGGACATCGATGCGGTACGGCATGTCTATGCCCTTCGTCCGCTGACGCAGGCGGTGGTCTATGCGCTGAATCCCGACCTCACCTTGCAGGACCTTGCCCAAGACCTTGCGGCGTGTCGGTACCCGTCTTCCGGAGAGTGAGATGCAGATGGGCTGGCGGGCCTCTCCTGCATCGCTCGTGATGGAGAGATCAGGGCACACCCAGGGCACACGAGGACGCGAACGGCTGCAAGACAGCGACAACCAGCGGAAGGCGAAGCCGCTGGTCGAGAGCGGGGGCCAATCCACCTGCCCAGGTCAGCCCGCGGCAGCGGTCAGATCTACGACTGCTGACCGCTGGCCGCGCGGTGATCTGGGTGGTCACCGCGCGGTTTCCGTCTGACTCTGCCGCAATTCCGTCCGGGCGACGACAGCCACATCCATCGGGGCCTGCGTCGACTCGTCGCAGTCCGGCCACAGGTGGCCGCTCGTGTCGAGGGCGGCGCTTGCATGACGGAGGCGAGCCTGGACGACCTTGACGTCGGAGGCGATCAGCAGAAACGCGAGGTAGCACCCCAAGTCGTGAAATCGGAAGCTCGGGGAAGGTCCTGTACCTTGCCACGGGCTTTCGCAATGGGATCTGCCGAACCAAAGGCTCTGTCTCTCTTCATAACGCCATGAATGTTCCCGACCGGTCGATCGTGAACCTGGCCCCCTTGGTCCTCAAATAGGGTGCCGACATGACGGAAATGGAGAAAAGCAGGCGAGCGTTCCGAATGCCGAGCGAGCTGCACGATGTCTACGAGTTCCTGGATGAGGTTCGGCTCCGGCCAAGCATGTGGATCCGACGCGGTTCTCTGCAGCACTTGGACTCCACACTGGCCGGTTATGGGACCGCTTTGCAAATCCACGGAATCGATGAGCCGTTCGACTTCTGGAACAACGGGCCCTTCGCGGAGTGGCTGTGGAAGCGGCTGGAGATGTCGTATCCCAGCGCTTTGGGCTGGGCCGTGGAAATCGAACGTGCGGCCGAGAAGACCGGCACGCCGGCGATGGAGCTGTTCTTCGCCCTCCTGGATGAATTCCGCGCTGAACGCGATCAGCCGCGAGATCCTGCGGAGGAGTAGGGTCAACGCTGATGGGCGGCTCTCAGGGGCCGTCCACGTTCATAGCGGTTGCTCCAGCGAACGCTTCATCGGCAGGAAGCCCGAGGCTTCGTAGAACGAGCGGGCTTCGTCATTGAAATCCCAGACCTCGGTGACGAGGCGGCCGTCCGGACCAGTGCCTGGCGAGATGGGCGGCGGGGGCGCCCGTGCCACAGGTATGACGAACGCAGCCCCGTTCCCCCTCGTGGTTATGCTCCGTATGACCGCCTGCGACGGGAGGCGTATCCATGACAGAGCGGAAACCGCCCGGGGTCAGCTTCGAGACCTGGGTCGATCGGCAGATACGCGAGGCCACCGAGCGCGGCCTGTTCGACAACCTGCCCGGCGCGGGCAAACCCCTTCCCGACCGGGGCAAGCCGTACGACGAAATGTGGTGGGTCAAGCAGAAGCTCCGCGAGGAGAACCTGTCCATGCCGCTGCCCGGCACGCTCGCCCTGCGGAAGGAGGCCGAGGAGGCCCTCGCCGAGGCGCAGGGGGCGAGGTCGGAGGCCGAGGTCCGGGAGATCGTCGCCGACATCAACGAGAAGATCGTCGAGGGGATCAGGAAGGCGATGTCGGGTCCGCCGCTCAATCTGGCACCCTTCGACGTCGAACGGGTCGTGCGTGAATGGCGGGAGCGGCAGCCCGCCGAGACGCCGCCCGTGCCCCCGGCGGAAACCCGCCCCAAACGGGAGCGCTCCTGGTTCAGACGGTGGCGCAGGTCGTCCTGACCCGGGCTCGAACCCGAGGCCACCAGCGCGAGCCGATCAGGCGGCGCGTACCAATCGAGCATGCGGTCGAGTTGCCCGGGCCCGCGTACCCAGGTCCCTTTCGAACGGCCACCGCCGCCCGAATGGCAGCGTAAGCAGGTCCCTTCCAGACGGCTGCCCCGCCGAGTATGACGCCCCTGGCCCCGCCGAGTCCCGCGCGATCCGGGCCGACCGTACGGCAGGCGACCAGAGCGCACGGCCGCATGCTCCTCGGAACGGGATGAACATCGCCAAGTATGCTCAACGGCGGTCCATCAGCGCGACGACGGGAGCGACCATGCCCGAGAGCATCAAGTCGGCGGAGTTCGTGGAGATCACTTCGGAGGCCGAGCTCCGCGAGTTGCTGGGGGAACCGATGCCGAGGGCGATCGCCAAGGAGCGCGTACGGCTGCACGAGCGCGACCGGGAGTGGCTGGCGACCTCGCCGTTCTGCCTGGTCGCGACGGCCGACGCGGACGGGGCCTGCGACGTCTCCCCGAAGGGCGACCCCGCCGGGTTCACGCTCGTCCTGGACGACACCACGATCGCGATCCCCGAACGGCCCGGCAACCGCAGGGCGGACGGCTTCCGCAACGTGCTGTCCAACCCGCACGTCGGCCTCATCTATTTCGTCCCGGGCCGGAACGAGACGCTCCGCATCAACGGCCGGGCCCGGCTGGTCCGCGAGGCGCCGTTCTTCGACCAGATGATCGTCAAGGGGCACCGGCCGAGCTTCGCCCTCGTCGTCGAGATCGAGCAGATCTTCTTCCACTGCGCCAAGGCGTTCCTGCGCTCCGAGCTGTGGAAGCCGGAGACGTGGAACCCCGACGCGCTGCCGTCGCACGCGCGCATCGTCGCGAGCGTCCAGAAGACGGAGGAGACGCTGGAGGAGCTGGAGCGCTACTACGGACCCGAGTACGCCACGCGCCTTTACCAGCCCACCCATCCCACCACCAAGTGACCGCCGAGGCCGACCCGGCCTCCTCATCCGGCCGGGCGGGAGACCGTACCGGCCGCGCCGTTCCGGGGCGGGAGCGTGGCCGGGCGACCGGCCAAAACGGTTGGACACACCAGTTGCGGCACCTGAAGGATGCGAGCCATGACACGCACCGACATGCCCTCGTCCTTCGACGAGCGCACCATGCTGACGACCTTCCTCGACTACGCGCGTGCCACCGTCCACGCGAAGTGTGAGGGGCTCTCGGACGAGGACGCCCGCAAGGCCCCCCTCCCCGGGTCGCCGCTCATGACGATCTCCGGCCTGGTCAGCCATCTGCGCTGGGTGGAGTACTCCTGGATGCAGGTCGTGTTCCTCGGCGAGGAGGACGAGGGACCGTGGACGGACGAGGACCCCGACCGGGAGATGCGGATCGGCCCCGACTTCCCGCTGGCAGAGCTGCTGGCCGACTACGAGGCCCAGTCCGACCGCTACCGGAAGCTGGTGGCGTCCCACGATCTCGGCACCCTCGCGAAGCGCAAGATCCGGAGCGGCAAAGAGGTGGAGCTGCGCTGGATCATCATGCATCTGATCGAGGAGACCGCCCGCCACAACGGGCACATCGACATCCTCAGGGAGATGGCCGACGGCGTCACCGGCGACTGAGCCCCGGCCCGAATCATCCGACCGGACGGCGGGGCCGCCGGCTCCGCCCCCGTGCGTTCCCCGGGAGGGTCACGCGGACCACAGACGGGGGCGGGAAACGCCGTCAGAGGGAGCCCGAGGCCAGGGAGACGACAGGCCGTCGGACGTCAGACGGTGATGCGGCGGCGTACGGCGGCGGAGAGCAGGTCCACGCCGATGACGAGCACGAGCACGATCAGCAGGTGCGTGGCCATCTGGTCGAACCGGAAGAGCTTGATCGACTGGTTGACCAGGAAGCCGATCCCTCCGGCGCCGACGAGCCCGAGCACCAGGGACGAGCGCACGTTGACGTCGAACCGGTAGAGCAGCAGCCCGATGAACTGCGGCACGACCGCGGGCAGGATCGCGTGCGCCACGACCTGGACGCCGCCCGCGCCGTTGGTGCGCAGCGCGTCGCGGGGGCCGAGGTCGATCTCCTCCATCGCCTCCGACCACAGCTTCCCCATCACCCCGGTGTTGTGGAAGATCAGCGCGAGGACGCCGGCGAACGGCCCCAGCCCGACGGCGGTCACGAAGATCAGCGCGAACACGACGTCCGGCACCGCCCGCAGGAACGACAGCAGCGACCGGGCCGCCTGGTAGATCCACCGGTTCGGCGCGGTGGTCCGGGCGCCGAGCACGGCGAGGACGAGCGCGAACGGCACCGAGAACGTCGTCCCGAGCAGGCCGATGTAGAGCGTGACGAGCGCCGCCTGGATCCCGGGCCCCAGCACCGGCCAGGACAGGTCCGGAGGGATCGCCTCGCCGATGAAGTCGGCCATCCCACGCCAGCCCCGTACGAGGTCGGCCGGCGAGAAGCCGGTCCCCTGCCAGGCCAGGACGTGAAGCGCGACGAGCACGGTGACGACGGCCGCTCCGAGCGCCGAGGGCGAGCGGCGCCGGGGCGGCGGGCCCGGCACCGCTCCTCTCCGTTCGCCCGGGTTGCCCGCCGCGACGGCGGCCAGGCCGCTCCCCCTGTCCGGCGTGAACGGGTCGCCGGCCGCGGGCCCGCGCGTGTCCCAGGTCATGACGCCCCCTCCCCGGCGGCGTAGAGGTCGTCGAGATCGCGCTCCGAGAGGTGCTCGGGCGCCGTGTCGAACGCGAGCCGGCCGCGCGCGAGCCCCACCACCCGGTCCGCGTAGCGCCGCGCCAGCTCCGGCTGGTGCAGTACGGCGGCGACCGCGAGGCCCTGGCCGCGGGCCAGGTCGGACAGCAGCTCCAGGACCTGCGTGGCGGCGGCCGGGTCGAGGGCGGCGACGGGCTCGTCCGCGAGCACGACGTCGGCGCGCTGGCACAGCGCGCGGGCGACCGCGACGCGTTGCTGCTGGCCGCCGGAGAGCCGGCCCACCGTGTCACCCGCCCGGTCGGCGAGGCCGACGCGGTGCAGGCACTCCATCGCCTCCTCGCGCAGCTCGCGCGGAAAGAGCGCGGGAACGAGCGAGTGCCGCAGCGGCAGCCGCCCGAGCGCTCCGGCGCAGACGTTGTCGAGCACGGTCCGGCGCTGGACCAGGTGGATCTTCTGGAAGATCATCGCGGCTCTGCTGCGTCGCCGGGCGAGCTCCCGCCCGGACAGCCCGACGATCTCTTCGCCGTGCAGCCGGATCGACCCGCCGTCGGGCTGCTCCAGCCCGACCACGCAGCGCAGGGCGGTGGACTTGCCCGAGCCGTTCGCCCCGAGCACCGCGACCAGGCCGCGCGCGGGGATCCGCAGGTCGAGCCCGGCCAACACGGTACGGCCCGGGAAGGATTTGCGCAGCCCGGTGATGGACAGCGACGGCACGGCCTCGGGGGACGGCGATCTGTCGGCGACGGCGGTGCCGCCCGCTGAACGTCCCGGCGACACGCTCATACGTCCTTCTCGGTCAGGCCGAGCGCGGTGGCCAGCTCGAACAGCGGCCGGTAGGTGTCCTGGGTGACCTCGGCGAGCGGGCCGGGCGGGTCCACGTCCAGGAAGGCGCCGACCTTGGCGACGTCGCCGGGCTCAAGGCCGAGCAGCGCGTCCTTCAGGGCGGTGCGGAAGGCCGGGTCGAGCGTGCCGGCCACGGTGATCGGGTCGTTCGGGATCGGGTCGGACGTCCAGATCCTCCGGTAGCCGGAGGGGTCGAACGTGCCGGCGGCCTGCGCGACGGCGAGCTGCTGGCTGTTGATCTCGGCCGCGTCCGCCTTGCCGTTGGTCAGCGCGAGCAGCGCCTCGGGGTGCCCTCCGGCGTAGTTGATCTTCACGTCCGCCTCGGCGATGCCGGCCTTCTTCAGGGCGTAACGGGGCAGCGCGTCGCCGGAGGTCGATCCGGTGCCGCCGAGGGCGAGCGTGCGGCCCTTCAGGTCCGCGACGGACGTGACCGGCGAGTCCTTGGGCACCCAGATCCCGGCGGTGTACGTGGTCAGCCGGCCGGAGCCGTCGGCGAAGGAGACGAGGGCCTGCGCCCCGGCCTTCTGGCTGGCGAAGACGTAGCCGAGCGGGCCGAACTGCGCGATGTCGAGCTTCCCGTTGCGCATGGCGAGTACCTCGGCCGAGTAGTCGTCCACGACCTGGAGCTCGACCGGGCAGTTCAGCTTCTTCTGCAGCGCCGAGGCGAGGACCTCGTACGCGGGCTTGAGCTTGGCCGGGTCCTCGTACGGCTCGATGCCGAACCGGATCTTGCCGTCCGGACAGGTGGCCGAGGCGGAACCGGCGGCTCCGGTGGCCGTGTCCGTGCCCGTGCCGCCGCAGGCGGCGAGGGCGAAACAGAGGGATGAGACCGCCGCGACGAACGCGATGGGCCGCTTGGCGCGCATCCGATTCTCCTTCAGCTTTCAACGAGTACGGGGTGGGGGCGACCGGCCCGGATCGGGCGGGCCGGTCGAAGCGGGGATCGAGAAGGGGGTCAGGGAGGGTCTAGGCGAGCAGGTCGTCGAGGACGCGCGGGGCGAGTCCGAGCGCGGTCGTCATGCCGACGCCGGAGGTGACCGCGACCGCGCGCACGCCGGGAAGGGGCGCCTCGACGAGGAAGTCACTGTCGGGCGAGGCGGCGTAGACGCCGCGCCACCGCTCGACCACCCGCAACGGCCCCGTCCCGAGGAGCCGGGCCGCCTGGGCGAGCACCGCCTCGTCGAGGACCTCGGCGTTGAACGGGTCGAGCGTGCGGCCGTACACGTGCGTGTCGCCGAGGGTGAGGTCCCCGTCCGGCCGCTGGGTGAGCATCAGGTTCAGCCCGGCGGCGACCAGGTCGGGGTGCTCGGCCTCCAACCGCGCGCGTACGGCGGACAGGGACGGGCAGCTCCCGAAGCCCCGGTAGCGCAGCAGCGAGAAACCGCTGAAGACGGCCGGATCGAGGGCGCGGGCCCACGGCGAGCGCACCCGCAGCATCTGCAGGCCGCAGCGCTCCACCTTCGCCTCGTCCGCGAGATCGGGGAAGTGCCGGTCCAGGTCGTGGCCGGCGGCCAGCACGACAGCGGTGGCCGCCACGTCGCCCCGGGCGGTGCGGACCAGCCCCGGCTCGATCGTCAACGCCGCGGTCCCCCACAGGAAGCGCACGCCCTGAGTCGCCAGCCAGGACGCGAGGGCGTGGACCGCCTCGCGGGGGTCGACCCGGATGTCCAGCGGCAGCCACGCCCCTCCGACGGCGTCCGCGCCGACCGGCACGCGGGCCGCGACGTCGGCGCGGTCGAGCAGCCGCACCTGGTCGCCGCGCCGGTCGCGGAACTCCTCGAGCACGGCGCGCTCGTCGTCGGCGCGGGCGACCACCACGGTGCCGCACTCGCGCAGCCAGAAGCCGGCCTCCTTCGCCAGCCGGATCCACGCGGCGCGGGCGTCCAGGGCGTACTCGAGCGCCGGGCCGTCCTGGGCCGTGGTGCATCCGTGGCCGAAGTTCCGCACCGAGGCTCCGACCGCGTGTTCGTCCCGTTCGACGACCACGACGGACAGGCCACGGCGTACGGCGTCCACGGCGTGGGCGAGGCCGACGATCCCCGCGCCGACGATGACGACGTCGGCGCGTTCCCGCGGCCTCGCAAGCAGCGGTGCACTTGTCATGACAAGTAAGGTGGCCGACCTCTCCGACGCTCGTCAACACGTCGAAGCGAGTTGTCGCACCTTGTTCGCCTTCTATTAACCTCGCAGGTCAGACGGGGTTATCGAGAGGTCGGAACCGCTTGCGTCGGCGACGTCGAGATGTATAGTCAACTGCCGTGGAGCAGGCTATTCACGAACGCATCGCCGACGACCTGAGGCGCCGCATCGCCGGCGGTGAGCTCCCGGTCGGCGCGGCGCTGCCATCGGAGTCCCAACTGTGCGAGCAGTGGTCGGTCTCGCGCGGCCCGGTACGTCAGGCCCTGAGCGCGCTGCGCGCCGAGGGGCTCGTCGGCGGCGGCCGCGGACGACCGCCGGTCGTGCGCACGGGCCAGGTGCCGCAGCCGTTCGAGACGTTCCTGTCGTTCTCGCTGTGGGCGCGCGGCCTCGGCCGTACGCCCGGCCAGCGCACGGTGGAGATCGCGCGACGGCCCGCGCGGCCCGAGGTGGCCGACGCGCTGGCGATCGACGAGGGCGACCCGGTCGTCGAACTGCTGCGGCTGCGGCTGCTGGACGGCCGGCCGACGATGGTGGAGCGCACCGCCTTCGTCGAGCCGGTGGGCCGCCTGCTCTTCGACTTCGACACCGACTCGGGGTCGGTCTACGCCTACCTCGCGGAGCGCGGGGTCGATCTCTCCGTCGCCCGGCACGTCTTCGACGCGGTCGCCGCCGACGAGACGGACGCCTCGCTCCTCGACGTCCCGCCGGGTGCGCCGCTGCTACGCGAGCGCCGGAGGGCCGGCAGCGCGGCGGGCGAGCCGTACGAGTACTCCGACGACCGTTACCGGCCGGACGTCGTCACCTTCACCATCGAGAACGCCCAGCGGGCCCGCCCCTCTGTCGGCCGCACCTGGCGGCCCGGCCTGGTTGACGACGCGCGGCCCGCACCTGCTGAGGAGGAACCCTCTTGACGATCGAACTCGTGGTCCTGGACATGGCCGGCACGACCGTGGAGGAGCACGGCGCCGTGTACGAGGCGCTGGCCGAGGCCGTCACCGCCGCCGGGGGCCGCCCCACCGAGGCGGACATCCAGCGCTGGATGGGCGCGAGCAAGCGCGAGGCGATCACCCGCCTGCTCGCCGAGAGCACCGGACAGGACCCGGACGAGGCGACGGTGGACGCCGCCTTCGCCGACTTCCGCGCCCGGCTGGACAAGGCGTACCGCGACCGGCCGCCCGCGCCCCTGCCCGGCGTGCCGGAGGCCCTGGGCCGCATCCGGGCGGCCGGTGTGAAGGTCGCGCTGACGACCGGGTTCGACCGCGAGGTCACCACCGCGCTGCTCGCCACCCTCGGCTGGCGCGTCGCGCCCGGCGCGGCCCCAGTGGACGCCGCGGACGGCATGGACGGCGTGGTGATCGACGCGGCGATCTGCGTGGACGACGTGCCCACCGGCCGTCCCGCCCCCTACATGATCTTCCGGGCGATGGAGGCGACGGGCGTGTGGGACGTCGCGCGGGTCGCCGTGGCGGGCGACACCGTACGCGACCTCCAGGCCGGGACGAACGCGGGGGCCCGCCTCGTCGCCGGCGTGCTGACGGGAAAGCTGGACGCCGTCGGCCTGGGCGCGGAGCGGCACACCCACCTGCTGCCCGGCGTGGCCGACCTGCCCGACCTGCTCGGCCTGTAGCGCCTGCGTGCCCTGGGGCTACTTGTCCGGCGTGGAGACGCGCGAGCGGATGCCGGTGACCCGGCGGAAGACGTCCCACCAGAACGGGGCGCCGAAGAGCAGCGCGAACAGGGTGATCAGGAAGCCGGGCCAGTGGGACGGGGACGCCACCCGGCTCCACCAGTCGCCGCCCCGCCACGACCAGGACGGCCCGGCCTCGGCGCTCATCTCGACCGTCACCGGCGCGTGCGTGAAGATCTGCACGAACGCCGGGGTGCTGAGCACGTCGGTCACGCAGGAGTAGGTGTCCTCCCCGGACGCGCACCGCTCCCTCAGCGGAGCCAGCGCCTCCGCACCCGACTGGGCGAACGCCGCGACCGAGCTTCGGTAGGCGCTGTCGTTCAGCAGCGACTTGCCGTACTCCAGGGAGTCCATGCCGAAGATCACCGTGACGAGCAGGCTGAGCGCGGCGATCACCCAGCGGACGTACCTCCGGTACAGCATGGTGAGCCGCTGCATCTCGCCGTCGAACCAGTCCGCGACCCCGTTGCGGAACGCCTCGACGTCGTGGGACGCGCGGTCCCACACGGCCTTGAGCGGCCGGTAGAGCGGGCTCCTGAGCGTGTCCAGCTCGCGCATCAGCCGCTCGACGCCGCCCATGTCGGTGGCGATCTCCATCAGCGCTACGGCGAACCGGGCCGGGGGGATCTGCGCGATGTTGGTCCGGCCGCGCGCCGAGTGGTCGATCTCCTGCAGCCGCTCGTGCAGGAGGTCGGCCAGCGACTCGCCCTCCTCCGGCCGGCCCGGGCCGTCTCCCTGGAGGGCGAGCGTCGCCGTGGCCGCGGCGACCTCCTCGGGGTCGGCCAGTCCCGGACCGTGCGCCGGGTCGGCGACCGCCTCGGCCGCCACCGCCTCGGCCGCCACCGCCTCGGCCGCGACCGTGCCGGGGGCGGCCGCGAGCGGCGGGCTCTCCACGGGCGCGGGCCGCGCGGTGAACGCCGGTCGCGGATCCCGCCCGAACGGCAGCTTCGCGAACACGCCGAGCACGGTCGCGGGCAGCCGGGACCGCCCCTCACCGGGTGGCGGGAGCAGGTCGGCCAGCCGGGCGCACAGCCAGCGCCCCACGCCCTTCAACCGGTCGAGCACCCGCGTCAGGACCCGCAGCGCGGCCGGGACCCGCTCCGCGACCTCCGCGCCGTCGAGGGTGTCGCGCAGGTACGCCCACAGGAACTTGCTGCGGATGCCCAGCAGCCGGACGATTCCCTCGTTGACACCGCTGACCAGCAACGACAGCAGCAGGAAGGCGAGCACCAGGCCGAGGGCGAGGTCGGTGTAGTACGAGATCAAGGGATCACCGCGAATCTACGCGCGGCCCCGTCCAGCGGATCGGGGCTCACCGGGGGGACGTCGATCGCACTGGTCAGCTTCTTGGCCCTGAAGGCCAAGCTTGCAGCTCCTCACCATCGATGGATTCGACAGTTCAGGCCGCGTCGTGGGCAGCGTGACTCACTGCCCAGCCCGCGACACCGCGCGCGGCGATGTTGCGGGCTGCGTTCACGTCGGCGTGCTCAGCGAAGCCGCACGACGTGCAGGCGAAGGTGGCCTGGTCGGGCCGGTTCCTCTTATCGATGTGGCCGCAGACCGAACACCCCTTGGAGGTGTAGGCGGGGTCCACATACACCACCGGCACCCCGCGCCGCTGGGCCTTGTAGGCGATGAACGTCCCGAGCTGGTGGAACGCCCACGAATGCAAGGTGACCCGCTGGGGCTTGCGGAGCCGTACCCTCTCGCGGATGCCGCCCAGGTCTTCCAGGGCGATCCCACGACAGGTGCGTTCAGCCTCGGTCACGATGCTTTTCGCGATGCGGTGGTTGGTGTCGGCCGCAAAACGGGCTTCCCGGCCGGAGCGTCTGCGCAGCAGGCGTTTGGCCGACTTGGTGCCCTTGGCCTGCAGTCGGGAGCGCAGGCGGCGGTTGCGGTGCCGTACCTGGTTGAGCTGCCTGCCCGCGTGCCGTATGCCGTCGCTGGTGGTGGCGATGTTGGCGATACCCAGGTCCACGCCCAGGAACCCGTCTGGGTCGTAGACATCGGGTACGGGGGCCTCGCAGGTCGCGTACAGATACCACGCCCCGCCCCGGAACACCAGATCGGACTCACCCCGGCGATAGCGGGTCAGCATGTCGAGCTGGGCGGGCGAGCAGGCGAACGGGATACGCCCCAAGCGGCCGCGTACCGTCCAGATCGACACGGTACGGGCATCGAGCTGCCAGGACAGACACCGGTCGTCGAACGGCTGCGCGGCGTCCTTGCGGAACCGCACCGGGCTGCTTTCGACCGCTGCCCGCCGCTTGGACCCCTGCGGGCCGTAGTTCCCCGCCTTCAAGTTCCCGTTCAGCGTGGCGTACGCGCCGGCGACTTTACGGATGGCGTGGATGGCCGGTTGCGCCGACAGGCCCATCGCTTTCAGCTCGCCGTAGACGAGCCGTTGCAGGGAGGTTTTTCCTTTCACGCCCGTGGTGAATGCGCGGCGGGAGGCGTGGTTGGCGGCCCGGTTGCACAGGGTGAGCGTCTCCCGCAGCGCCGCCTGCGTGGCGGCATCGGGGAGCAGCTTTACCTGCATGACCAGTTTCACGTCAGGGTTTTACCATGCGTACGGTCGCGACGTCCTCGAGACGCGGATGCTCGCCCGATGCGAACAGGTCATGCGGGAGGTGCGCGCGCAGATGGGGGCGGAGCTGCGTGAAGTCAACGGCGAAGACGACTACGTCCCGCTGGTGCACTATCCGCCTAAACTGTCGATCTCGACCCTGGTCAACCGGCTCAAGGGCGTCTCGGGGCACTACCTTCGCAAGGAGTTCACCGGGACCAAACGGGTGTTCATGCACGGGCAGCTGTGGTCGCCGTCGTACTTCGCGGCCGCGTGCGGCGGCGCGCCGCTAGTGATCATCGCGAACAGCCTCCAGCTGGAGGGCAGGTACCAGACCCCGGCGGCACACCGGTCTGGCCGAAGGCCACCAGGAAGACCCAGATCTGCCCGAGCCCTCCCCGGATGGCGCCGTTGAGCAGGCCGGAGGCGATCGCCCCAGCCGGGTGCGCAGTGCGAGGGCGACCAGCTGCAGCACCATCGCGGGCACGGCCACCAGGGCGTTCGCGACGAGCCGGGCGCCTGCGACCAGCAGGCCGAGCAGCGCGGTCGACCTGCTGGGCAATCCCCCATGGGGCCCGCTCTACCGCGCCCTGGTGGGGCGAGGCCCAGCACGATCCCGCGGTCGCCGCCGGTCTCGCCGAACGCTTCATCCGCCCGCAGACGGACAAGACCATCGCCCGTCTCAAGGCGGCCCAAGAGCAGGGACAGATATCGCGCGGCTTCGATCTCAACCTGGCCATGGCGGTCCTGTCCGGCCCCCTGTACTTCAGGCTCCTGATCATCCAGGAGCCCCTGACCCACGACTACGTCGATCGCGTACTCGAAGCCCTCTTCACCGGGATGGGTTCGCGGCATCGAGGCGGACATCCACTCCGAGACCGCACCGATCAGCCGGCGCAATCCGGCCGGGGGCGTTCCGCCGGAAACCCGCCTCGGGGGGTGGGCGAGTCAGTCCTCGTAGAAGACGCGCTCCACGACCGTCCTGGCCCGGCGGGTGACGCGGCGGTAGTCCTCGATGAAGTCCTCGGAGCCGTCCGGCGGGTAGCCGAGCGCCCGCGCGATCAGCGACCGCTCCTTGACCGCCGTGGGGATCATGTCCCCGGCCCGGCCCCTGACCAGCATCACGGCGTCCCTGATCCGCGAGGCGAACCGCCACGCCTGGTCGAGCACGGCCTCGTCCTCGGCCGTCAGCAGGCCCTCGTCGACCGCGGCGCGCAGCGCGCCGAGCGTCCGGGTCGTGCGCAGCGCCGGTACGGCTCCCGCGTGGCGGAGCTGGACGAGCTGCGCCACCCACTCCACGTCCGAGAGCCCGCCCCGGCCCAGCTTGGTGTGCAGGGCGGGATCGGCGCCGCGCGGCAGCCGTTCGGCCTCCATGCGGGCCTTGAGCTTGCGGATCTCCCGTACGGCGTCGGCCGGGATGCCGTCGGCGGGGTAGCGCACCGGGTCGATCATGGCGATGAAGCCGGCGCCGAGCTCGGCGTCCCCCGCGCAGAACCGGGCGCGCAGCAAGGCCTGCGCCTCCCAGTGGGACGACCAGCGGGCGTAGTACGCCTCGTAGGACGCGATCGTGCGGACCAGCGGCCCCTGCCTGCCCTCGGGCCGCAGCCCGGCGTCCACGAGCAGCGGCGGGTCGGGAGCCTGAAGCGCGAGCAGCCGGCGCAGCTCCTCGGCGACGGCGTGGGCGGCGTCGGTGGCGTCCCGGTCGGCCGCGCCCGGCAGCGGGGCGTGGACGAACATCACGTCGGCGTCGCTCGCGTACGAGCTCTCCAGGCCGCCCAGCCGGCCCATCGCGATCACGGCGATCCGGGTCGGCATCGGTTCGCGCCGCTCGGCGCTCACCTTGTTGACCGCCGCGTCGAGCGCGGCCTGGATGGTCACGTCGTTGAGCGCGGAGAGCGCCTGCCCCACGCCCTCGATGTCGATCAGCCCGGCCAGGTCGGCGCACGCCGTACGCAGCAGCTCGCGGCGGCGCAGCGCGCGGACGGCGGCGACGGCGGTCTCGGCGTCTCCACCGTGCCGGCCGACCGCCGCGGCGGCCTCGGACGCGAGCGCGGCGGCGGGCCGTACGGCGAGGGCGGCGTCGGAGCCGAGGATCGCGACGGCCTCCGGCGCGTGCAGCAGCAACCCGGTGACGTAGCGGCTGGTCCCGAGCAGCCGGGCGAGCCGTTCGGCGACGGCGGTCTCGTCCCGGAGCAGCCGCAGATACCACGGCGTGGCCCCGAGCTTGTCGCTGATCTGACGGAACCCGAGGAGCCCGGCGTCAGGGTCCGGCGCGTCGGCGAACCAGCCGAGCATGACGGGCAGCAGCGTGCGCTGGATCGCGGCGCGGCGGGACACCCCGCTGGTGAGGGCGGCGATGTGCCGCAGCGCGCCCTCGGCGTCGGTGTATCCGAGCGCCTCCAGCCGGGCCGTCGCGGCGGCCGCGGACAGCCGGGTCTCGGTCTCGGGCAGCCGCGCGACGGCCTGCAGCAGCGGCCGGTAGAACAGCTTCTCGTGCAGCCGCCGCGCCTCCAGCGCGTGCCGCCGCCACGTCGCGGTGAACTGGCCGACGGGGTCGCTCGTCATGCCGAGCGCCCGCCCGAGCCTGCGGAGGTCGGCGGCCTCCGAGGGCACGACGTGCGTACGGCGCAGCCGGTGGAGCTGGATCAGGTGCTCGACCCGGCGCAGGAACGTGTACGCCTCGGCGAGCGACTTGGCGTCGTCCCGGCCGACGTACCCGCCCCTGGACAGGGCGGCGAGCGCGGACAGCGTGGCGCGGCGGCGCAGCAGCGGATCGCCGCGGCCGTGGACGAGCTGGAGGAGCTGGACGGCGAACTCGATGTCGCGCAGCCCGCCCGGCCCGAGCTTGATCTGGCGGTCGGCGTCGCCGGCCCTGACCTGGGCCTCCACGCGGCGGCGCATCGCCTGCACGTCCTCGACGAAGTTCTCCCTGGCCGCGGCCTGCCAGACCAGCTCGTTGACGGCGGCGACGTACTCCTGGCCGAGCTCCAGGTCACCGGCCACCGGCCTGGCCTTGAGCAGCGCCTGGAACTCCCAGGTCTTGGCCCACCGCCGGTAGTACGCGAGGTGGCTGTCGAGCGTGCGGACCAGCGGGCCCATCCTGCCCTCGGGGCGCAGCCCCGCGTCGACCTCCCACAGCGCGCCCTCAGGAGTGCTCTCGGAGCAGGCCCGCATCATCGCCTGGGCCAGCCGGGTCCCTGCCTGCAGCGCCTTGGTCTCGTCGGCGCCCTCCTTCGGCTCGGCCACGAAGACGACATCGACGTCGGAGATGTAGTTGAGCTCCCTGGCGCCGCACTTGCCCATGCCGATGACGGCGAGCCGTACGTCGTCCGCGTCCGGCACCTCGGTGCGGGCGATCGCCAGGGCGGCGTCGAGCGCGGCCGCGGCGAGGTCGGCCAGCTCGGCGGTGGTGTCGGCGAAGGGCGACTCGCCCATCAGGTCGCGGGCCGCGAGGTGGAGCAGCCGTCCCCGGTAGGCCACCCGGAGGGCGTCCAGCGCGGCCCGGCGGTCCTGCGGGAACGCGGCGACCTCGGCCGTCAGCTCCTCGCGCAGCTCACTCTCGGCCGGCCGACCGGCCCTTGCCGGCCCGGCGGCCCCGGCTTCGGAACCGGTCGCGGGTGGCGCGCCCCCGGCGGCCCCGGCCTCGGAACCGGTCGCGGGTGCCTCGGCCCCGGCGGCCCCGCGCTGCTCCAGGAGCCGCAGGTGCTCCGGATGCCGTACGACGTGGTCGCCGAGCGCGGCGCTCAGGCCGAGGACGCGCAGCAGCCGCGCGCCCAGGGCGGGATCCGCGTGGAACGCTGCGAGCACACTCGGGTCGCGTTCGACCAGGCGGGCCAGCGAGGCGAGCGCGAGGTCGGGGTCGGCGGTCGCGAGGAGGTCGCCGAGCAGGCCGACGTCGCCGACCGCCTCCGGGCCGAGTTCGTCCAGCAGCCGCTCGGCCCTGGCTCCGTCGGTGAATCCGAGCCTGGCCAGGCGCCCCGCCGTGGTCTGCATCCGGGAGTCGGCGTTCACCGTGCCTTCTTCCACCTCGACATCGATGACATCGGCCATCGTGGACAGGCCTTCGCAGCAACGGTACACACGACGGGGAGAGGCTCCCTGGCGGAGATCCGCTGCGGCGCGCCGCAGGGGCGTGCACGGGCGTGTGCACCATCACCGCGTTTCTGGTGATCCAGGGCGTGTGGGGCGAGGTGGACGCGGCCTGCGCGAATGACCGATCATGGGGCGATGTCGCTCCGCATGCACGAGGCCGATCTGTTCGAGAGCTCTAGGGGCCGCTTGGAGGCGATCGCCTACCGGCTGCTGGGATCGGCCGGTGATGCGGAGGACGCGGTGCAGGATACGTACCTGCGCTGGCATGCGGCGGACCGGGAACGGATCGAGACGCCCGAAGCGTGGCTGACGAAGGTGCTCACCAATCTCTGCCTCAACCGGCTCACCTCGGCGCGGGCCAGGCGGGAGACCTACGTGGGGCAGTGGCTCCCTGAGCCGGTGCTGGACGGAGATCGGATGCTCGGTCCCGCCGACGCCTTCGAGCAGCGTGAGTCGGTCTCCATGGCGATGCTCACCCTGATGGAGCGGCTGTCCCCCAATGAGCGCGTGGTGTATGTGCTGCGCGAGGCGTTCGGGTACGCGCACCGCGAGATCGCGGAGATCCTGGACGTCACCGAGTCGAACTGCCAGCAGATCTACCGGCGTGCCAGGCAGCATCTGGCCGTCGATCGATCCCGCACGGAGATCGATGCGGCCGCCGCGCGGAAGATCGTCGAGGAGTTTCTCGCCGCGGCCCTCAGCGGCGACACCGCACCGCTGATCCGGCTGCTCGCCGACGACGCGGTCAGCATGGCCGACGGCGGCGGCAAGGTTCACGCCCGCAGGACCCCGGTCGTCGGAGCGATGGGCATCGCGAAGTACCTGCGTGCTCTGTTCCAGCCGAGCGATGCCAAGCGAGCCCTCGTCGGTGGCAGTCCCGCCTTCTACGCCGCCGTGGTCAACGGCGGTCCTGCCGTGCTGGCCGAGGTCGACGAGCAGGTCATCGGCGTGTTCTGCCTCGATGCGACCCCCGGCGGTCTGGCGTCGATCCACATCCAGGTCAATCCGGACAAACTTCAGCGCATCGCGCGCCAGTGGACGGCCGCTGGACCCCATCGCCCGCTGGTGGTGAATTGGTGAACCAGATCACACTGGTTCGCTGTCAGGGATCGCGCGCCCGTCCGGTTCAGGAGGTGAAAGCAACCAGATAGGAGCGAGCCATGAAGCACCGCATCGTCGTCCTGGGAGCCGGATACGCCGGAGCCAACACCGCCGGTCGCCTCGCCAGGCGGCTGCACCGCGACGACATCGAGATCACACTGGTCAACGGCGACTCGGAGTTCGTCGAACGGGTGCGCATGCACCAGCTCGCGAGCGGGCAGGACCTGCGGCCTCGCCCGCTGCGCGACCTCTACGCGGGCACCGGCGTACAGGTCCGGACCGCGCGGGTCACCGCTGTCGATGTGGAAGGCAAGACCGTCGATCTCGGCGGTGAGACCCTCGCCTATGACACCCTCGTGTACGCCCTGGGCAGCGCCGTCGCCGATCACGGCGTCCCCGGTGTCGCGGAGCACGCCTACAACGTGGCCGGCAAGCAGGCCGCTCTGCGGCTGCGGGCGCGCCTGAGCGAGGTGACGCCCGGTGGGACCGTGCTGATCGTGGGCGGCGGCCTGACCGGCATCGAGGCGGCCACCGAGATCGCCGAAGCCCGCCCGGACCTTGAGGTCGCGATCGCCGCCCGCGGCCGCGTCGGCGGCTGGCTCAGCGACAAGGCCCAGCGCCACTTGCGCGGCGCCTTGGACCGGCTCGGCATCACGGTCCACGACCATGCCGACATCACGCGCGTCGAAGCGAACGGCGTGGTCACCGGTGCAGGCGGAAAGATCCGGGCCCAGGTGACCGTGTGGACCGCGGGTTTCACCGTGCACCCGATCGCGGCCGCCACCACCCTTGAGGTGTCCGACAGCGGCCGGATCGTCGTCGACGCCAGCATGCGATCGGTCTCGCACCCCGATGTGTACGCCGTCGGCGACGCCGCGCTCGCCGAGGGAGCGGGTGGCAAGCCGCTGCGGATGTCCTGCGCCTCGGCGAACCCGATGGCGTGGCTGGCAGCCGACGTCATCGCCGCGCGTTTGACCGGTCACAAGGTTCCCGAGACCACGATCGCACTGCAAGGAGTAGCGATCAGCCTCGGACGCCGCGATGGAATCATCCAGCGCATGACCCCCGACGATCAGGTCACCTCCACCGTCATCACGGGCCGGACCGCCGCCCGCATCAAGGAGATGGTCTGCGCCAGCGCGGCCTGGAGCGTCTCCCACCCGACCATGATGATGCCGAGCCGCCGCCGCCACCTCGCGGTCACCGGCGCAGTGGAGACCCGGCTCCTCACCCAGTCATGACGAAGAGCGTTGCCGGGCGAGCGTGGTGGCCCGCTCACCCGCCCGCCGAGTACGGGCAACGGTTCGTGGACACTCACTGGCGCTTTCCCTGCGTGATCGTGTCGTCACGCTTCGCGCGCACGGACCTCGGGACGACTCCCGGCGTTCCCCGCCGTCAGCTCCGGTCGTGGTGGTCGCGGACCACCGCGGCGAACGCCTCCGCGAGGGGACGCCACGCGGCCCGGAGCCCCGCCTCCGCCTCCTTCACCTCGCGGTCCAGCTCCGCCACATCGTGATCGGGCAGTTGGCCCGCGGCGGTCCACGTCGCGAAGATCTCCGGGCTCGCCTCCGGGTGGAACTGCACCGCCCACGCCGAGTCGCCGAGCCGGTACGCCTGATTGGGATAGCGCGACCCGGTCGCCAGGCGCACCGCGCCGGGCGGCAGCTCGGTCATCGCGTCGTAGTGGTACTGCACCGCCCGCGGCTCCGGCGCCACCGCCGCGACCGGGCCGAACAGGCGGTCGGCGGCCACCTCGGGCAGCAGCTCGATCGAGCCGAGGCCGATCTCCAGGCCGTCGCCGCCGCGCTCGACGGTGCCGCCGCAGGCGATGGTCATGAGCTGGGCACCCAGGCAGATGCCCAGCGTCGGAACGCCGCTCTCCACCGCCTTGGCGATGAGCGCGCGGGCGTCCGGCAGCCAGGCGCAGCCGTCGTCGTCCCACGCCGAGGGCGATCCGCCGAGCACGACGAGCCCGGCTCCGGGGTCGGAGGGCACCGCCTCTCCCATGTGCGGCCGGACGATCTCGTACTCGATCCCCGCGTCCTCCAGCCAGCCCGCGAAGAACCCCAGGCCCGCGCCGACCTCATGCTCCACCACGACGACACGCTCGCTCATGACGACGAGCATAAGGGGGAAGAAATTACACGTCTGTCACTGGACGTACCTTTTGTGGCGTCGCTGCCGTACAGTGCCGGGCAACAGCACGGGAAAGATCGTTAATTCCAGGAGGAATCGATGCGGCTCGACGAGGTCACGGTACCGGGCGGCAGGCTGCGGATCGCGACGTTCGGCGTGGGCCCGCGCCTGATCATCGCGGCCCACGGCATCACCGCCTCCCTCATGGCCTGGCGGGCGGTGGGCGAGGCTCTCCCGGAGGGATGGTCGCTGGTCGCCGTGGACCTGCGCGGGCGCGGCCACAGCGCCGACGTGCCCGGCCCGTACGGGCTGCCCCGGCACGCCGAGGACCTCGATCTCGTCGCCGACCACGTCGGCGCGGACGAGACGTCCGTCCTCACCGGCCACTCCATGGGCGCGTACGTCGCTGCGCTGCACGGCGCTCGGCGCGCGTACGCCAGGGTCGTCCTGGTGGACGGCGGGCTCCCGCTGCCGATGCCGCCGGGCGCCGACCCGGACGCGGTGCTGGAGGCCACGCTCGGCCCGGCCATCGCACGGCTGAGCCAGACCTACCCCAGCGTGGACGACTACGTCGGCTTCTTCCAGGCGCACCCGGCGTTCGCCGAGAACTGGTCCCCCGTAGTGGAGGAGTACGTGCGCTACGACGCGACCGGCCCGGCCGACGCCGTACGCCCCCGGGCCCAGGAGGACGCGGTGCGGCAGGACGGCCGCTGGCTGCTGACCGGCGCCGAGGAGATCGGCCGGGCGCTGGAGAGCGTCAAGTCCCCGCTCAGCCTGCTGCGGGCGCCGCGCGGCCTGCTCAACCAGGAGGTCGGGATGCTGCCCGACGACCTGGCCGCGCAGTGGCGGGCACGGCTCCCCGAGCTGCGGGACGAGGTCGTCGAGGACTGCAACCACTACACGATCGTCTTCGACGAGCGCTGCGTCCGCACGGTCGTCGATCGGCTGACCGCCGACTGATCGCGGCCGAACGGTCGCACACTGGATGGAGCCCCACGAGTCGCGCGCGGGATTGAGCCCCTCGAGAAGGGGAGCCGTCCGGAGCGGGTGATCCCCCCAGATCGACCGCTCCGCGACGCGCGACGGCCCGTGGCCGCGCCCGCTCTCGCGGGGGCCACGGGCCGCCGGACGTGGGTCGTCGTCGCGGGCTCAGCCGCGCGGAACGATCCAGGTGGCCTTGGCGGCCGCGACCAGGGTGCCGTCGAGCTCGTAGACGGCGCTCTCGCCGAAGAGCTTGCGGCCGTCGCGGCCGGAGACGCGGCCGACCACGGAGTAGCGGCCGAGCGGGTAGACCCGGCGGAAGACCTGCGCGGTCAACCGGCCGAGGAGCGCGGACTGGCCGGGCTGCGGCTGCGGCTCGGCGGGCGCGCCGGGGCCGCCGAAGTGCGCCCAGAAGGTCACGCAGTCGAGCGCGGCCCAGACGATCGAGTCGGGGACGACGCCGTCCTCGTCGGTCACGTTGACCGGGACCCGCCAGCCCGCCGCCACCGCGCCCGCCTCCGGCACCGGGCCGGGGAAGATGCGCAGGCCGTCGCCCGGCTCGCGCAGGCCGCAGGCGAAGCACCCGGCGATCGCGTGCCCGCGCAGGCCCGCGAACCCGGACTCGGCCCGCGCCGCGTCCGTGAACGACACGAACGGGGGCGGGGTCAGGGTCTCGGCGACCGGGATGGCCTCGGCGAGATGCCGATCGTCGTCGCCGAGGGCGAGGGTGTTGCCGACGTTGGCGACCCCCAGCTCCTTCTCCAGCGGGACGGGTTTATGGAGGGTGACTTCGACGGCCGAGCCGTCACTCGCGCCGGTCAGGAAACCGGCCAGTGTGCCCGAGATCCAGCCGCCGTTGGCGGTTCCCTCGGGCCCCCGGAAACGCTCCGGGACGGTCAGAACGGTCTGCAGCCCGGCAGCCGTCGTCATGCAACACCCTCCAACGTCACGCCCAATTACGGCCCATCCGCATCAGTCGTAACCAACTCTCCGATTTTACGCTTCTCCGCTTAAGAGAAGTTAAACAGACCGGGATGTTGGCCACGTTCGCCATACGTAACGTAACGATGACGCAGCGCACCTGCGCCTATTTGCGCTCGCTACACTCGCGCGGGCTCGGCGCATCACGCAGCAGCAGGGCCGCTTGCACCCGGTTGGTGCAGTTCAGTTTGGCGAGGATGCGGCTGACGTAGGTCTTGACGCTGGCCTCGGTCATGTGGATGCGCCGAGCCACCTGGGCGTTGGACAGGCCCTGCGCCACCAAGGCGAGGATGTCGGCTTCGCGCGCGGTGAGGGCGGCCAGTCGGCGGGCGGCGTCGCGCCCACGCTCGTGGTCGCCCGGCGCAGCCATGTCGAGCACCTGGCGGGTCACCGCCGGTGACAGGTACGCCTGTCCGGCGTGAGCGGCACGGACCGCGCGGATCAGCTCGTCGGGGGTGAGGGCGCATGCCGTCACCACCACATCTCTACGTGCGGAGATGCGATGCCCGGCCTGGAAGCCGGTGCAGACCAGCAGGGCCAGCGAACCGTCGGTGAGCACCGCCAGCACCAGCGCCGCGAGGAAGGCCGCGAACGGCAGGCGGTTCATCGCCGCCATGGTGAGCGCCACCGCCACGGCGTACGCGGCGAGTGTCCATCCCCGCGTTCCGTCCAACCACAGCAGCGCCGTGTCCGCGGCCACGACCGTGGCGATGAGCCGTCCTGGTGAGCGACGACCCCCGCTACCTCGCCCCGACCGGCGACCGCTGCCTGACCGACTCTCGTCGGCCCCTCCCGGCCACGCTCGACGACTGGCTGCGTGCGGCATCAGCGGATCGCCAGCTGTACGCCGAAGCCGCCTGTCAGGTGAGTCGTTGGGCAGGGACGAACGGCGGGAAATCGGCCGTACGAACCCTCATCGAACGGCTGTCGACCGGACAGACCTTCCAAGACGAGGTCACAGGATCGGGAGGTACCGCCCCAGCTCGAACTCGGTGACCTGGCGGCGGTACTCGCGCCACTCGGTCCGCTTGTTGCGCAGGAAGTGATATTCCGAGCGGGCGACTTGAGCAGTGCTGCGCAACGACCGCGCCGACCTGGCATCGAGCCGTCAGGATCGGTCGTCGTCTGTCATCGTTGGCCCACTCTGGACGGCCCACAGACGGCCCAGACGCCTCGCGACGAACCGAGACGGGGCAGGACGGGAACCTTCGTCACGGAAACGCAACCCGATAGCGAATGATCTCCGTCCGGCGTAGCGTCGAAGTTCGGAACAAGCCTGTATGACCTAGGAGGGTCTGTTATGGCGAAGAACCCCGATTCCCCCGAGATCACATTCTCGGAAGGGCTCGAACTCCCCGACGGCCGGAAGGTGCGCGTCCTGGCCTACTCCGACGGAAGCGTCCGCTTCCGTCTCGACGGAACCCCATACGTCATCTCGGAGACGTACCTCAGTGGAGGTCAGAACGACCACGCGATCATCAAGCTGTCTCCCGGCAAGCAGGGCAGCAACGCGCACGCGAATTGGTTCCGGGATCGCCTCGAGAAAAACAGGGCGACAGCCGAGTAGTCCCCCCGGAAGGCATAACCGATCACGGCAAAGCGAGCCCCCTTCCGCCGGCGGGAGGTGGGCTCGTGACGTGCGGTCCCCGATCATGCGAAGAAGTTTCCGCAGTTCAAACGGCGCTCAGGGACATCGGGAACACTCATGGAGCAGGCCCTAGATCAAATTACGACAGTGCTGGAGAATGCGGAGGCGCTAAAGTCATTCGCGCTGCAAACTGGGATTTCACTTGAGGAGCAACTAAAATTTAAGGCCGACGCAGCTCGACAAGGCACGACACCCTCTGGGCACAACATTCGCCGACTAGACCAGCCCTTCCCTTCCGTTGATCATCTAGTCGCTATACGGGAAGATGAACCAATAGATGGCTATAAGCGTTGATATGCCATCGCGGGAGGGTTCGGATGGCATCGTTCAAGGCGCTTGCGATTGCGCTTGGGTTGCTCACCCTTACCTGCGCCTGCAGCGCGGATCCTCGCACCGCACCCGCCCCATCGTCCCCTGAGATCCCGGAGATCACCGCGCATGCGGCGCCGATGCCCGGCCGTCAGCTTGGGCCCGCCATGTACGGGCCCAGCAACGGGAGAGTCTTCCCCGCGGTTGGTTCGGTGAACGGCAAGCCGGTGATCGTCACGGGTGGCAGCGACGGCCTGCTTCGCGTCTGGGATCTCGTCACGCGCAAGCTCATCGGCGATCCCATCCCCGCTGGTCAGGGCGACTTGTACCACGTCGAGCTGCACCGCTGGGACGGCAAGGACATCGCGGTCGTGAGCGGTGACACCCTGCGCGCGTGGGACCTCGGCACGCGCCGCCCGTTGACCCCACCGATCATGACCCAAACCCTTCATACCAATCTGCTGGCCGTTGGCTCCCACGACGGTCAGCATGTCGCGCTGACCGAAGGCGAGTATGGCGAGCTCCAGCTCTGGAACCTGACCACCGGCTCCGCGGTCGGCGCCCCGCTGAAGGGGCATGAGGCCGAACCCAGGGCCGGGGCGATCGGGCAACTGGGCGGGACGACCATAGCCGTCACCGGGGACGCGGATAAGGTTCTCCGTTCGTGGGACCTGAAGACGGGCAAGGCTCTGGCCACCGTCAAGGTGACATCGATTGAGTACATCAGCAGCATCGCCATCCAGGGTGGCGCCGCAGTTGTCACCGGTGCCGACGGCGATTTCCACGGCCGCATGGAACGCTGGGACCTGGCCACTGGCGCTGTCACCGAGGTGAAACGCAAGGGTGAGTTCTCCCCCGTGGAGTTGAGCGAACTCGACGGGAAAACGGTCACGATCTTGGGTGGGGACAGCACCCTGCGGGTCGCCGACCTGGCAACCGGCAAAGTCATCGGCCAAGGCTGGGACAGCGACGATCTCTTGGATCACGTGGCGGCGGTGGGCAAGTACGGCACCACGCCGATCCTGGTCATCGGCGATCTCGACGGGATGTTGACGATCTGGGACCTGCGCACGGGCAGACAACTCGGCAAGCCGTTCTTCGGCTACGGCGGGGGCGTCGAAACACTCGCGGTGACCAAGGTCCGGGGCAAGGCCACAGCCGTGGCCGTCGGCGACGACGACACGATCCGCATGTGGGATCTGGCCACCCGCAAGCCGTTCCGTGCACCCATCTCCTGCTTGTGTATCGAGTACGCGCCCATGACCACGGCCACGCGAGACGGCAAGCCGGTCATCGTCTACGCGGATATTGAGCATGGGCTGGTGGCCCGCGATGCGGCGACGGGCAAGCGGGTGGACAAGACAGGGATCTTCGTCGCATACGCCGACGGACCTGCCCCGCTCTCGGCGGATGGCTCCGTCGTGGCCAGCGCGACGCGGGACGGCAGAGCCGAACTCTGGGATCTGTCGGCGGGAAGCCATCCCCGCCAGGTCACCGCGACGGGAGTGGACGCCGTCGCGGTTGGCAGCCGGATCATCGCCACCGCCTCCGGCGATCAGATAGAGCTATGGGACCAGGCCACCGGCCAACCGATCGGCAAGCCGATCACTAGCGGAGGCCAGGCTGAATCCCTGGCGATCGGGCAGGTCGACGGTAAGACCATCGTCTTCTTCCAGCGCAAATACGCCCCCGGATGGGGCAGCATCCACTTGTGGGACGCCATGACGGGCGAACCGTATGGAAAGGCTCTGAGCATCCGCTCCACCGCCATGGCCGTCACGCGCGTCGGATCCCGGACGGTGCTGGTGACCGGGCAGGACGACGGCACGGTGATCGTGTGGGACCCGCAGACGATGAAACCGCTCCTGCCTCCCTTCTCCGGCCACGACGGTGCCGTCAGCGGGGTCGCGGTGACCATGCTCAAAGGCAAACCGATCGCCGTCTCCGGCGGCCGCGACGGCAGCATCCGAATCTGGGACCTCACGAACATTTGTGGAAAGTGGCAAGAGTGCTGATCATGCCGCTGACCTGCACTCACAGGATCGGGAGGTACCGACCCAGCTCGAACTCGGTGACCTGGCGGCGGTACTCGCGCCACTCGGTCCGCTTGTTGCGCAGGAAGAAGTCGAAGACGTGCTCGCCCAGCGTCTCGGCGACCAGCTCGCTGCGCTCCATCACGCTTATCGCCTCGTCGAGCGACTGCGGCAGCGGCTGGATGCCGAGCGCCCGGCGCTCCCCGCTGGTCAGCGCCCATACGTCGTCCTCCGCGCCGGGCGGCATCTCGTACCCCTGCTCGATGCCCTTCAGACCGGCGGCGAGGATCACCGCGAACGCGAGGTAGGGGTTGCACGAGGAGTCCAGCGAGCGGAACTCGATGCGGGTCGAGCCGCCCTTGTGCGGCTTGTACATCGGGACCCGGACCAGCGCGGAGCGGTTGTTGTGGCCCCAGCAGATGTAGGCGGGGGCCTCGCCGCCCTGCCCGGCGATCGCCTCGGCGCCGCCCCACAGCCGCTTGTACGAGTTCACCCACTGGTTGCAGACCGCCGTGATCTCGGCGGCGTGCCGCAGCAGGCCGCCGATGAACGACCGGCCGACCTTGGAGAGCTGGTAGTCGGCGCCCGGCTCGTAGAAGGCGTTCCGGTCACCCTCGAAGAGCGACATGTGGGTGTGCATGCCCGAGCCGGGGTACTCGGTGAACGGCTTGGGCATGAAGGACGCCCAGACGCCCTGCTCCAGAGCGACCTCCTTCATCACCAGCCGGAAGGTCATGATGTTGTCGGCGGTCGTCAGCGCGTCGGCGTAGCGCAGGTCGATCTCCTGCTGGCCGGGGGCGCCCTCGTGGTGGCTGTACTCCACCGAGATGCCCATCGACTCCAGCATCATGATCGCCTGACGGCGGAAGTCGTGGCCCGCGCTGTGCGGCGTGTGGTCGAAGTAGCCGCCCTCGTCTATCGGGCTGGGCCGCTCCCCGCGCTCGGGCCGGTCGCGCAGCAGGAAGAACTCCACCTCGGGGTGGGTGTAGAAGGTGAACCCCATCTCCGCCGCCCTGGCCAGGGTGCGCTTGAGCACCCAGCGCGGGTCCGCGTGCGACGGCGAGCCGTCCGGCATGAGGATGTCGCAGAACATCCGGCCCGCGCCCGGCGACTCACTGCGCCACGGCAGGATCTGGAACGTGGACGGGTCCGGCTTGGCCAGCATGTCGGACTCGTAGACGCGGGAGAAGCCCTCGATCGCCGACCCGTCGAACCCGATGCCCTCGGCGAAGGCCCCTTCGAGCTCGGCGGGCGCTATGGCCACCGACTTGAGGAAGCCGAGCACGTCGGTGAACCACAGCCGGATGAACCGGATGTCACGCTCTTCGAGCGTTCGGAGAACGAATTCCTGCTGGCGGTCCACGGCGTACCTCTCGGGAACTACACGTCTGGTCTCGTACCAGTGTGCCCTCTGCGTGTTTCACCTGCATTACGAGGGAAGACGTCCCGCGCGACCGGGCCGCGGGCGCCCGTCACACCCCGCTGACCAGCGCGTCCCCCATCGAGGTGCGCCGGTAGAGCACCTCCCGGCCCATCCGCTGCCGGGTGACGAGTCCGCCGCCGGACAGCACGGTCAGGTGCTGGCTCACCGCCCCCGGAGTGAGGTCCATCCGGCGGGCCAGCGCGGAGGTCGAGACGGGCTCCTCCAGTGCGGTGAGGATGCCCGCCCTGGTACGGCCGATGAGCGCGCTGAGCCCGCCGGAGGTGCACGGCCGTCCCGTCGTCCACAGCGTGCCGACGCCCCAGGCCGGATAGCACAGCAGCGGCTGGTACGGCTCGCACATGATCGCGACCTCGGGCCAGTGGAACGCGCTGGGCACGAGCAGCAGGCCGTCCCCCGTGATCGGCCCGGAGTGGTTCCACTCCTTGGCCGCGACGAGCCGGTCTCCGTACCAGGTCACGGAGTCGTGCAGGTCGGCGAACACCTCCTGCACTCCCCCGGTCGCGAGGATGCGGGAACGCCGCATGACGTCGGCCTCCAGCACGCCGTAGACGCGCGGCCAGAACTCCTCCATGGCGACGGTCCAGAGGTGCCACAGCGTGTCGGACACGCGGCGGATACCGGCCTCCGGATCGTCGGCGAACCTGCGCAGCGCCTCCGGGTCGGGGGAGCGCACGTGGGCCAGCTCCTCCAGCGCCGTCGCGGGCCGCGTGCGCCGTACCCGCTCCAACTCGGCCGCGAAGTCCGGGAGCGTCGTGTCGGGCGGCGGCGTCAGGAAGTCGGGGAGGTAGCCCCGCATCGGAACGAGCGAGTACAGCTCGGAGAGGTCGAGCCCGGCCACCCGGGGCCGTACGGCGCGCAGCCACGGCAGGTGGACGGAGTGCCGGCCGGGTTGCCGCAGCACGCGCAGGCTCGACACCAGCTCCCACAACGGCGAGAACGCGAACCGCAGCCGGGCCACGTCACCGGGGGCGAACCACCACTCGATGCTCACCGGCCACCCTTTCGCCGCAGGACCTTTTAGCGACGGCTAAAACAGTCGCATCGTACCGAACACCTGTCCGAGGCTTTCTCCGTGACAAGCACGACCATCGTCAGGACCGGTTTCCTCCGGTCGCGGATCGGCGGCCTCCCCCGCCCCTTCTGGGCCCTCTTCAGCGGCACCCTCGTCAACCGTCTCGGCACCATGGTGGACCCGTTCATCGGCGTCTACCTGACCCAGTCGCGCGGGATGTCGCTCTCGACGACCGGCCTGGTGCTCACCGTCTACGGCGCGGGGTCGCTGGCGTCCCAGCCGGTCGCAGGGTGGATGGCCGACCGCTTCGGGCGACGGGTGACGCTGGCCGGCTCGATGATCATGACGGCGGTCGCGTTCATCGCGCTCGGGTACACGACGAGCGTCCCGGGCATCGTCGCCGGGATGTTCGTGCTCGGGATCGTGATCGACGCCTACCGCCCCGCCTCCCAGGCGCTGGTGGCCGACCTGGTCTCCCCCGAGGACCGGCCCCGCGCGTACGGCCTGATCTACTGGGCGCTCAACCTCGGCTTCTCCGTCGCGATGATCGCCGGCGGCTGGCTGGCCAAAACCGGCTTCACCACGCTGTTCTGGATCGACGCGATCACCTGCGCCGCCTTCGGCGTCCTGGTGTGGCGGGCGATCCCCGAGACCCGCCCGGCCAAGAGCGAAGTCTCCGAGGGCGGGTTCGGCGACGTGCTGCGTGACCGGCTGATGGTCGCGTTCACACTGATCAACCTCGTTTACGCGTTCGTCTACCTCCAGGGGTTCACCACGCTGCCGCTGGCGATGACCGTCCAGGGCCTCCCGACCAGCGCGTACGGCAGCGCGATGGCGGTGAACGGCGTGCTGATCGTGCTCATCCAGCCGCTGACGAACGGATGGCTCGCCCACCGCGACCCGAGCCGCCTGATGGCTCTCGGCTTCACCGTCGTGGGCGGAGGGTTCGCGCTCACCGCCCTGATGTCGTCGGCGCTCGGCCACGGCGCCGCGATCGCCGTCTGGACGCTCGGCGAGATCGCCCTGGCCGGCATCCCCGGCGCGATCGTCGCCGCACTCGCCCCGCCCCACCTACGGGGCCGCTACGCCGGCCTGAACGGCCTCGCCTGGTCGGTCGCCTCACTGCTCGCGCCGCTGCTCGGCACCCGGCTGCTGGAGGCCGGCGCGCCGATGCTGTGGATCACCTGCGGCGTGCTCGGAGCGCTGGCCGCCGCGGCGATGCTCGCCATCGCCCCGGCGATCCGCCGCCGGGCTGGCGCCGAGGCGGCCCTGGCGACATAATCCGAGTTCACCATGAACGAACGACGCGGCCGGACGGTCGCCGCCGTCATGGCGGTCGCGTCGGTCGCCCTGACGGCACTCGGCCTGCTGATCCAGCTCCGGCTCCCCCCTGACTGGCAGCCCGAGTTCCCGGTCTCCCCGGACCTCGGCGTCGGCCTCACCTTCGCGCCCGTCGGCGCCTTCCTGGTCGCGCAGCGCCCGCGGCTGATCCTCGCCTGGCTGATGTGCGCCGGCGGACTGCTCGGCGCGGGCAACCAGATCAGCGGGATGGTGCTCCTCCACGTCGCCTCGCGGGGCGACCTCGATGTCGCCGGGGTGCTGCGCTGGCTGGATGTGGCGTGCTGGGCCGTCGCGGGACTGCTGCTCGCGATCGTGCTGCCTCTCTACTCGCCGACCGGCCGGCTGCCCTCGCGCCGGTGGCGGCCGGTGGTCGTGGCCGGCGTCGTGGCGACGCTCGCGGAGATCGTCGTGATCGTCGCCCGCCCCACTCCGGACCCGGCGCGCTACCGCCTGCCCGCCGTCATCCCCAACCCCCTGGCGATCGAGGCGCTGGCGCCGTACTACGACCAGGTCGTCTCGGCGCTGGCGTACGCCATAGCGGGGTGCGTGGTCGCCGCACTGCTCTCGCTGGTGCTGCGGCTGCGCGGGGCCGACCCGGTCACCCGGCGGCAGATCGCCTGGCCGCTCATTGCCTTCGCCGGATATGTCGTCTTCTATCTGCCGGGCCTCTATCTGCCGGGCGCGTCCATGGTGGTGCCGGCCTCGGTGTGGACGGCCGTCATCCCCCTCGCGATCTTCTTCTCGGCGCTGCGCTACCGGCTGTACGGCATCGACACGGTCATCAGCAGGACCTTCGTGGCGGCGGGCCTGCTCGCCGTGGTCGGCGGCGTCTACTTCGCGGCGAGCGGGCTGGCCGGCCTGCTGGCGTCGGGATACCACCAGGTCGCCGGGGTCGCGGCGGCGGTGCTCTCCGGCGCGTTCTTCCAGCCGCTGCGCCGCGCCCTCCAGCGCGCGATCGACCGCATGCTCTACGGCCCGGTCGGCGACCCCGCGGTCCTCGCCGACCGGCTCACCCAGGAGGTGCGTCTGGCCGGTCCCGCCGACGCGCTCGCGTCCGTCGTCGCGGTCGTGCGGGACGGCCTGGCCGTCGGCGGCGCCGCCGTCGAGGTGACCGGCGGACGGCCCGGCCACGTCGCGAGCGGGGACGTCGGCGGCTCGCCCAGGGAGATCGCCCTGGTCTGGCACGGCGAGCCGGTGGGCCGCCTGCTGATCGGCGAGCCGGAGCAGCGGCGGTTCGCCGCCGCCCACGACGAGCGGGTCATCGCCACGCTGCTGCCCCACGTCGCCGACGTGGCGCACGCCGTGCGCATGGCCTCGGACCTGCAAAGGTCCAGGGAGCGGATCCTCGCCGCCCGCGAGGAGGAGCGCCGCCGCCTGCGCCGCGACCTGCACGACGGCCTCGGCCAGACCCTGTCCGCCATGGCGATGACCGTCAATGTCGCGCGGCTCAGCCTCGGGCGCTCCCCCTCCACGGCCGACGAACTGCTCCGCGACCTGGGCGCCGGCATGGACGCCGTCACCGGCGACATCCGCCGGCTCGTGTACGGCCTGCGGCCCCCGGCGCTCGACGACCTCGGCCTGGCGGGAGCAGTACGAGCCCTGGCGGAGGAGGCGCCGCCGGCCGCGGAGGTCGTCGTCGAGGGCGAGACGTCGGGGCTGCCCGCCGCGGTGGAGGTGGCGGCGTACCGCGTGGTGCAGGAGGCGCTGACCAACGTCCGCAGGCACGCGCGGGCCGAGCGCGTGAGGGTGACGCTCTCCCGGGACACCGAGCTGCGGGTCACCGTCACCGACGACGGCATCGGCCTGCCGGAGGACCGGCGGGCCGGTGTCGGGACGTCGTCGATGCGCGAACGCGCCGCCGAGCTGGGCGGGAGCTGCGTCATCGCCGCCGCTCCCGGTGGGGGCACCACGGTGGAGGCCCGGTTCCCCCTCGCCTCCCCCGCCGAGCCACCGGTGCCGGACGGCTTGACCGCCGCGCCCATCCCGACCGCCCCTTCCTCGGACTTTCCCGCCGCGCCGGAGGGCTCAGCGGCCGGCCCCTCTCCGGACTCTCCCGCCGGCTCCGGCACGAGCGCCTCCCCCGACGCCGCTCCCGGCCGCCGACCCCCTCTCCTGCCGCCGTCCTGACCATCCCGGCCCGCACCTCGCCGGTCGCCGAGCAGGGAAGACCGCGGGAGAGGACGGACGGCAGGCAACACAGCTCGGATCGGACACTGCTCAGTCGCGCCGGATGGCCCTACGCTTACCGGTGCGATGGTGAAATTTCGTGCTCTCGGACCGTTCCAGGCGGAGTCCAACGGCCAGGTCCTCGACCTGGGAGGTCAGCGGCAGCAGGCCGTGCTGGCCCGGCTGGTCGTCGCGGGCGGCCGGGCCGTACCCGTCGGCGTGCTCATCGACGAGCTGTGGCCGGGCGAGCCGCCCGCGCAGGCGCTCTCGACCATCCAGGGATACGTGTCGCGGCTGCGCCGCGCGCTCGAACCGGACCGCGCGCCCCGCGAGCAGGCCGGGATCCTGGTCTCCGCTCCCCCGGGGTACGCGCTGCGCGCCACGGTGGAGCAGGTCGACTCCTGGTGGTTCGAGGATCTCGTCAAGAGCGACCACGACGACGATCCGGCGCGCGCGCTGGAACGGATGGAGACCGCGCTCGGCCTGTGGCGCGGACCCGCGCTGGCCGAGTTCTCCGACCTGCCGTGGGCGGTGGCCGAGGGGCTGCGACTGGAGGAGCTGCGCCTGCTCGCGGTCGAACGCCGGGGTGACGCGGCGATCCGGCTGGGCAGGGCCGGCGCGCTGGTCCCCGACCTGGAGGCCCATGCGTCGGCGTACCCGCTGCGCGAGGAGGCCTGGCGGCTGCTCGCGCTGGCGCTGTACCGGGCGGGACGGCAGGGTGACGCGCTCGGCGCCCTGAGGCGGGCGCGCGAGGCCCTCCGCGACGAGCTGGGGCTGGACCTGGGCCCCGCCCTGCAGCGGCTGGAGCAGGACATCTTGTCGCAGGCGCCGCACCTGGACGCTCCGGAGCCCCGGCACACGCCGGCGGCCGGGACGGCGTCGTACGCCCCGCCGGCCGCGATCCGCGTCCTGGTCGCCGACGACCAGGCGCTGGTACGCACCGGCATGAAGGTGGTCCTGGACTCGGAGCCCGGCCTGGAGTTCGCCGGGGAGGCCGAGAACGGCGAGCAGGCGATCGCCCTCGTCCAGGCGGCGCGGCCGGACGTGATCCTGATGGACATCCAGATGCCCCGGCTCGACGGCCTGGCCGCGGCGCGGCGGATCCTCGCGGGCGGCGACCCGCCGAAGGTGATCATGATGACGACCTTCGGGACCGACGAGAACCTCTACGCCGCGCTGCGCGCGGGGGTGAGCGGCTTCGTGCTCAAGACCTCTCCGCCGGAGCAGCTCATCGCGGCGATCCGGGCCGCGGTCGCGGGCGACGCCCTGCTCGACCCGGCGGTCACCACGCACCTGATCGCGGCCTTCGCCGGGCGGCGCGACCCGGCCGCCCCCGCCGGGCTGTCGGACTCCGACCTCGACCTGGTCAAGCTGGTGGCGCGTGGATTCACCAACCGGCAGATAGCCGTCACCCTGGCCGTGCCCGAAAGCGAGGTGGCCGAGGAGGTGGCCGCGCTGCTCAAACGGCTGGAGCTGCTCGACCGGGCGCAGCTCGTGGTCCTCGCGTACGAGAGCGGCCTGGTCAGCCCGGGGTCGCCCGAACGATGACTTATCGTCGTTTTGACGACAAATAACGGCGGGTTCTACGCTGGGCCTGTGGCACAACTGCGTATCGCCCTGGCCCAGACCAACCCTGTCGTCGGCGACCTCGCCGGGAACGCGGACCGGCTCGTCGAGTGGACCCACCGCGCCGCCCGGGAGGGCGCGCACCTGGTGGTCTTCACGGAGATGTTCCTGACCGGATATCCCGTCGAGGACCTGGTGCTCCGCTCCTCGTTCGTGGACGCCTCCATCGCGACCCTCGACGCCGTGGCGCGCCGCCTCGCCGACGAGGGGCTCGGCGAGCTTCCCGTCGTCACCGGCTACGTCGACCGGGCCGATCTCGAGCCCCGGCTCGGCCAGCCGAAGGGCGCGCCCCTCGACGCCGTGGCCGTGCTGCACGGCGGGCGCGTGGTGGCGCGCAGCGCCAAGCACCACCTGCCCAACTACGGCGTCTTCGACGAGTACCGCTACTTCGTGCGCGGCGACCGGATGCCCATCGTGCGGGTGCGCGGCGTGGACGTCGCCATCGCCGTCTGCGAGGACCTCTGGCAGGACGGCGGGCCGGTCTCCGCGGTCGCCCAGGCCGGCGCCGGCCTGCTCGTCGTGCCCAACGCCTCGCCGTACGAGGTGGAGAAGGACGACGTGCGGCTGGAGCTGGTCGAAAGGCGGGCCCGGGAGGCGGGCTGCGCCCTCGCCTACGTCAACCAGGTCGGCGGACAGGACGAGCTCGTCTTCGACGGCGACTCGATCGTGGTGGACGCCTCCGGGGCCCTGATCGCCCGCGCCTCCCAGTTCAAGGAGGAGCTGCTCGTCACCGACCTCGACCTGCCGCTCGGCACCGGCGAGTTCGGCGAGTTCCCCGTGGACGCGCAGGACGGCACCACCATCACGGTCGAACGGCTGGAGCTCGCGGGCGGGCCGGTCGAGCCGTACACCCCCGTGCCGCCCGTCGTGGCCCCGCGGCTGGACGACCTCGCCGAGATCTACCACGCGCTCGTCCTCGGCGTGCGCGACTACATCACCAAGAACGGCTTCCGCTCGGTGATCCTCGGCCTGTCCGGCGGCATCGACTCCGCCCTCGCCACGACGATCGCGTCCGACGCCATCGGGCCGGAGCGGGTGCACGTCGTGCTGATGCCCTCGCGCTACTCGTCCGAGCACTCGGTCGGCGACGCGGAGGAACTGGTGCGGCGGCAGGGCATCACCGCACGGACCGTCCCGATCGCCGACATCGTCACCGCGTTCGAGAAGGAGGTCGACCTGCACGGCCTGGCGGCCGAGAACCTCCAGGCCCGCGTGCGCGGCATGCTGCTGATGAGCCTGTCGAACGAGCACGGCCACCTGGTGCTGACCACCGGCAACAAGAGCGAGCTGGCCACGGGCTACTCCACCCTCTACGGCGACTCGGCGGGCGGGTTCGCCCCCATCAAGGACGTGCCCAAGACCCTGGTCTGGGCGCTGTCCACGTGGCGCAACGCCCATGGCCCGGACGACTTCTTCCTGCTCCACACGGACGAGCCGCCGATCCCGGAGAACTCGATCACCAAGGAGCCCAGCGCCGAGCTGCGGCCCGACCAGCGCGACACCGACTCGCTCCCGCCGTACGACGTGCTCGACCGGCTGCTGGACGAGTACGTGGAGAAGGACATGGGCGCCCCGGAGCTGGTGGCGGCCGGGCACGACAGCGAGCTGGTGAGCCGGATCATCCGGCTGGTGGACATCGCGGAGTACAAGCGGCGCCAGTACCCGCCGGGGCCGAAGATCACGCCGAAGAACTTCGGCCGCGACCGGCGGCTGCCGATCACGAACCGGTGGCGGGAGACGACCCACTGACACGCGCCCGCCCGGCTTCCCCCTCCATGAGAGGTGGAAGCCGGGCGGTGCTCGTCTTCCGACCCGGGCGGAAGCAGGGCCGCGTCCCGCGTTCAGCGCGGCTGGAACCCGGACGGCGTCCCGCGTTCAGCGCGGCCGGAAGCCGCGCAGCGCCTCGTCCACGATCCGCTCGGCCAGGTCGTCGGGCAGATCGGTGGAGCGGTGCGACCACTTCGTGTGCCACAGCATCGCGCCGCTCAGGATGGCCATCGCCATCTCGACGTCGAGGTCGGGCCGCAGCTCCCCGCGCTCGATGCCGCGCCGCAGCACCTCCGCCATGACGGCGCGGCGCGGCTGGATGGCCAGCTCGTCGAAGCGGGCGGCCAGGCGGGGGTGCCGGTCGGAGTCGCTCATCGCGATGTTCATGATGCAGCGCGTGCGACTGTGCCGGGACTCATCCTTTATGACGGTGAGATAGGCGACCAGGTCGTCCCGGACGGAGTCCCCCCGCAGCGGCGGGAGGGGTGGTTTCAGCGTCGCCAGGGCGTCGACGACGAGATCCTCCTTGTTGGACCAGCGGCGGTAGATCGTCGTCTTGCCGACGCCCGCCCGGGAGGCGATGCCCTCGATGGACAGCTCGGACACCGCGATGCCCTCGCCGATCATCTCAAGAGTGGCCTCGATGATCGACTTCTCCGCCTTCTCACTGCGGGGGCGACCCGCGGCCCGAGCCGCCCCTTCCGCCATCTGCCGCGTCATCATCGTGCGCTCACACTACCGCCGCTTCGCGATCCACCCCCGTCGGTTCCTCCGGGATCACGGCAACCGGCCGTCCCGGCATCCAGCGCGCCATGAGGAGGGCGCCGACCAGCGCGACCGCGGCCGAGCCGAGGGCCGCCCAGTGGATGCCGCTGACGAACGCCTCGCCGGCCGCCTTCATCAGCCCGGCCCCCTGCGGGCCGAGACGCTCGGCGACGCCGGCGGCGCCGGAGATCGACTCGGTCACGACGTGGTGGAGCTGCTGCGGGACGCCGGTCACCTTGCCCTCCATGCCGTCGCGGTACACGGCGGAGAGCACCGCGCCGAGGATGGCGATGCCGAGGGTGCCGCCGACCTGGCGCACGACGTTGCTCATCGAGGAGCCCACGCCGGCCTTCTCGCGGGGCAGGGCGTTCATGATCGCGGTGGTCGCGGGAGGCATGATGTGGGCCATCGCCGTGCCCTGGATGAACGTGAGGACCAGCAGCATCCAGATGGGCGTGTCCACACCGACGAGGGCGTAGGCCGCGAGGCAGGCGGTGATCACGAGCATGCCGACCGTGCCGACCGCCTTGGCGCCGTACTTCTCGACGACCTTGGAGCTGCGCGGCGCGAAGATGAGCTGGGCCACGGCGAACGGCAGCACCAGGGCGCCCGACTGGAGCGGCGAGTATCCCCGCACGATCTGCCAGTAGAAGGCCATGAAGAACATCACGCCCATCGCCGCGAAGAAGACCAGGCCGACGCTGGCGATCGCGGTGGAGAAGGCGGCGTTCCTGAAGTGGCGCACGTCGAAGGCCGGGTGGTCGATGCGCCGCTCGTACCAGAAGAACGCACCGAGGATGGCGAGGCCGAGCAGCGACGGGACGACGACCGAGACGTCGGCGAAGGTGCCGAGGTCGCTGATCCGCACGATGCCGTAGACCAGGGCCACCAGGCCGACGATCGACAACAGCACACCGACCGGGTCGAGGCCGGTCTTGGCGGGGTCCTTGGAGTCGGGCACCAGGGACGCGATCAGCACCAGGGCGATCAGCACGATCGGGATGTTGACCAGGAAGACCGAGCCCCACCAGAAGTGCTCAAGAAGCAGGCCGCCGGTGATCGGGCCGATCGCGACGGCGATGCCGACGCCGCCCGCCCAGATGCCGATCGCCCTGCCCCGCTCGTGGATCGGGAAGACGTTCGAGATGATCGCCAGCGTGGCCGGCATGATGGCCGCGCCGCCGAGCCCCATCAGCGCGCGGGCCATGATGAGCTGCATCGGGTCCTGCGCGTACGCGCTGACCAGCGACGAGAGACCGAAGATGACCATGCCGGTCAGCAGCATCTTCTTGCGGCCGTACCTGTCGCCCAGCACGCCGAAGGTGAACAGCAGCCCCGCGAAGACGAGCGTGTAGGAGTTCATCGCCCACTCCAGCTCGCTCTGGGTGGCGCCCAGGCCCTGCACCGGGTCGGCGATCGTCTTGATCGCGACGTTCAGGATGGTGTTGTCGAGCACCACGGCCAGCAGGCTGAACACCATGACGCCGAGGATCTGCCATCGGCGTGGGTGACCGGTATGCGCGTCCAAAGAGTCCCCCAGTGAAGTTTCGATACGCATGAGTTTCGGAACGGTACCGTAGCGGAGCGAGATTCGATACGCAACCGTCGCGTTTCATAATGTGGACGACCAGGCCGCCTGCCGTCCGGCCCGGCCACGTCACGCTCGCAGGCGGCGACGGGTGGGGCGGCCACCGCGTGTGAGGCCGGCCTCCCGCGCCTCCTCAGTGGCCAACCCCGGCCAGCCTCGCAACCTTCCCGGAACGTTCCCCGAACGACCTCGGAACGCCCCGGGAACGACTCCGGGCGGGTCGGGGCGTCAGAGCGACGCGGACACCGGCTCGGCGGCCGGCCGCCGGGCCTCGCGCCAGAACGGGAAGGCGATCAGGACCAGCACCAGCCCGACGGAGCCCGCGGCCGCGAACGCCCAGGCCGGGCCGTGCGTGTCGACCACCGCCCCGGCCGCCGGACCGGCGCAGGCGCCGCCGATCAGCAGCGCGGTGCCGTGCAGGCCCATCGCCTCGCCGCGCGCCCCCGCGGGCACCCGCCCGTTGATCGCCGCCACGGTGGCCGACATCGCGGGCGCGCACAGCAGGCCGGCCGGGACCAGCGCCAGGCACAGCCACCACCAGCCGCCGCCGACGATGCCGACCGGCACGGTGAACACGCACAGGACGCCGGTGAGGAGCAGGGGCGAGAACCCCCGGGGCAGCCCGCCGTACACGAACCCGCCGATGAGGGAGTATCCGCACCAGAGCCCGAGCACCAGCCCGGTCCACTGGGTGGCCGCCCCCGCCTTGAGCATGGCGACGACCGACAGCTCGGTGGTGGTCAGGACGAAGGTGAGCGACGACGCGACGCCGAGCAGCGTGAGCAGCCCGGGCCCGAGCCACCTGCGTCGTGACACCCTCTCGGGGATCTCCTCGCCCGGGGACTGTGTCGGCGGGTTCAGCGCATACAGGGCGACACCGGTGCCGACCAGTCCGACACCGACCGCGTACATCGTCATGGTGGTGCCGAACCCGGTCGAGAGGGCGACCGCCAGGGCCGGGCCCACCATGTACGACACCTCGACGGCCATGGAGTCCAGCGCGAACGCCGACTGGTGGCGCTCCGCGGGGACCATCGCGCCCAGGCACTGCCGGAGGGCGCCGAAGACGGGCTGGGCGAACAGCCCCGCGACGAGCGCGCCGGGGATCAGCGCCTCATACGGGAGCAGCGGAGCGGAGCACCAGAAGACGAGCTGGACCGCTGTGGTCACCGCGAGCACGGGGCGCAGTCCGCGCCGGTCGACGAACCGCCCGGCGAGCGGCGAGCCGATCGCGGCTCCGATCAGGTTGCCCGTGCCGACCAGCCCGGCTTGCAGGAAGCCCATGCCGAGCCCGTTGACCACGTGCAGGGTGAGCGTGATGCCCGTGCCCGTCATCGGGATCCTGGCGAGCATGCCGACCAGCAGCAGCGTGCGGACTCCCGGCAGGGCGAGAACCCTCCGATAAGGTTCGAGTGCCATTTGGTGCGTACCTCCGGGATGGCATTGTGCCGTGCCGCACCGACAGGATTTCCACCGGATTACGGTCAGCCCCTCGGGTGTTCTATTTGCGGGCCGCATGCGATGATCTGACTGTCCGGGGACGCCACAGGGGCGCCACGAGACCTGGAGGTAGCCATGTCCTCTGTTTCCGCTGCATCCACCGCTCTCTACGGCGGCACGTCGGGGCGCAGGGTGACCGTCCGCGATCTCGCGACGGCGAAGGAACGCCACGAGAAGTGGCCGATGGTCACCGCGTACGACGCGATGACGGCGAAGATCTTCGACGAGGCGGGCATCCCCGTCCTGCTCGTCGGCGACTCGGCCGCGATGGTCGTCTACGGGTACGACTCGACCCTGCCGGTCACGGTCGACGACCTCATTCCGCTCACCGCCGCCGTGGTACGCGGCTCCAGCCGCGCGCTGGTGGTCGCCGACCTGCCGTTCGCGTCCTACCAGGCGTCGCCGCAGCAGGCGCTGGAGGCGGCGGCCCGGTTCATGAAGGAGGCCGGGGCCCACGCCGTGAAGCTGGAGGGCGGCCGCCGCGTGCTGTCGCAGGTCGAGATGCTCGTGTCGGCCGGCGTGCCGGTCATGGCGCACATCGGCCTGACCCCGCAGTCGGTGAACGTCCTCGGCGGGTACCGCGTGCAGGGCCGGGGCCAGTCGGGCGACGAACTGATGGCCGACGCAAAGGCCCTTGAGCACGCCGGCGCGTTCGCCGTCGTGCTGGAGTGTGTCCCGGCCGAGCTGGCGGAGCGGGTGACCGCGTCGCTGAGCATCCCCACCATCGGCATCGGGGCGGGCGGGGGCACCGACGCCCAGGTCCTCGTCTGGCAGGACCTGATGGGCCTCACCCCGCACCCGGCGAAGTTCGTGAAGAAGTACTTCGACCTCGCGGGCGAGATGGGCCGGGCCGTCCGGACATACGCCGACGAGGTCGTCTCCGGCGCCTTCCCCGCCCCCGAGCACAGCTACCACTGACCGCCGCGGCGGACCGGTCCCGTCGTCACACGGGACCGGTCCGCCGGGGCGTCAGCCGAGCGCCTGCGCGAAGTCGGCCCACAGATCTTCCGGGTGCTCGATGCCGACGGACACCCGGACCGTCCCCTCGCCGATGCCCGCCGCGGCCAGCCCGGCCGCGTCGAGTGACCGGTGCGACGTCGTCGCGGGGTGCAGGATCAGCGTCTCGACGCCGCCGAGCGAGGGCGCGAGCAGCGCGAGCCGTACGGAACTCATGAACGCCTCGCCGGCCGCGCGGCCCCCGCGCAGGTCGAACGAGAACACGCCGCCGAAGTCCGTCAGCAGCTTGGCCGCCACGTCGTACGACGGGTGCGACGGCAGGCCGGGCCAGTGCACGGCCGCCACGGCGGGGTGCTCGGCGAGGCGGGTGGCCAGCAGGCGCGTGTTGGCGCAGTGGCGCTCCATGCGCAGCGCCAGGGTCTGGATGCCGCGCAGGGTGAGCCAGGCGGCGAACGGGTCCGCCGTGGCGCCCAGCTCGATCGCGTACGACCAGACCTTGCGGTGCAGCTCGGCGGAGGCGAAGACCGCGACGCCGCCGAGGACGTCGGTGTGGCCGGAGAGGTACTTCGTGGTGGAGTGCACCACCACGTCCGCACCGTGCTCGATCGGCCGGCACAGGATGGGCGAGGCGAACGTGTTGTCCACGACGGTCAGCACCCCCGCCTCGCGCGCGGCGGAGGCCATCCCGGGCAGGTCCGCGACCTGGGTCATCGGGTTGGCGATCGTCTCCAGATAGAGCAGCTTCGTCTCCGGCCGTGCGGCCTCGCGCACCGCCGCCGGGTCCGCCTCGCGGACGTACGTCACCTCGACGCCGAACCGCGCGGTCAGGTCGGCCAGCATGTGGGCGGTGCCGCCGTACAGCGGGCGCTGGGCGATCACGTGGTCGCCCGGGCTCAGCAGCGCGAGCAGCACCGAGTTGATGGCTCCCATTCCGGAGCCGGTGGCCACGGCCGCCTGGCCGCCCTCCAGCCCGGTGACGGCCTCCTCCAGCGCGCGCACCGTGGGGTTGGAGAGCCGCCCGTAGACGAAGGCGCCGTCCGGGCGCCCCATCCCGTCAGCGAAGACGGCCGGGCTGTCGAACGCGAAGCCCGACGTCTGGTAGATGGGGACCGTGATCGGCGTGCTGCCGTTCAGTTCGGGTCGGGGCAGGTGGACGGCTCGCGTCTCCGGGCGCAGGGTCATGCCCACAAGGATTACCTGGTCGGCCCCCGGATGTCAGATCCGGGGGCCGCCACAAAACCGTGCAAAGCGATCCGCAGCCGCTCCCGCCGACAGCCTGAGCGCGGGTGCGGCTCCGGGGTCACCGACCCAGCGGCCTGGGCAGCCGGATCACGACCAGCCGGTTCGGCACGCCGCTGTCGATCAGCCTGCCGTCCGCGTCGAAGTCGCCGAGCCCGAAGTCGTTGTCGTTGGCCAGCGCGATCGTTCGCCGGTCCAGCACGGCGACGCCCTCGATCTTGCCGGGCAGGCCGGGAACCACCGTGTTCGGTTCGAGCACCAGCGACTTGGCGACGGGCGTGATGCCGGTCAGGTCGGTCAGCGCCTCCAGGGACGGCGTGGTCGCCGCGTCGTCGTACGCGCCGCCGAGCAGGTTCGTGGCGCGGGTCAGGTCGATCTCGTAGATCCGCGCGACGTTGTCCGTGCGCTCGTCGACGAGGAGCCGCCCCGGTCCCACGTAGGCGAGGCCGGAGATCTTCATCTCGCTCTGGTCGCCGCCCGCCTTCGGGTCGAAGGTCGCCACGTCCTCGAACCGGTAGGCGTACTCGCCGGTGACCTTGCCGGCACGCACGTCGAAGGTGAGGATGCGCCCCACGCGCGACTTCTTGGCGGCCTTCTTGTCCGGGTTGGCGAGCGGGCTCTGCACGGCGAGGAAGAGGGTCCGCTCGTCGGAGGAGAGGGCCAGGCCCTCGAAGCCGCGGTTCTGCTGCCGGGAGGCGAGGATCGCGGGGAGCGTCTCCTTCACGGGGTAGTTCGTCCCGGTGAGCCCGAGGCCGCGCGGCACATGCCGTTCGAGGACGCGTCCCTTGGACGAGACGCGCAGCAGCGAGGGGCCGTACTCCTCGACCAGCCAGAAGTCGCCGCCGCGGGTGCGGACCAGGTCCTCGGTGTCGATCCCGTCCGGGTTGTACGACAGGACGGTGCGGCCGTCCCAGGTGTAGGGCGTCTCGTCGTGGCCCGCCTGGTTGGACAGGCCGGTCACGCCGGCCCCGGAGGCCCCGGTGATCGGGATGTACTGCTTGATCGCGGCCTTCCCGCGCTCCACCGCGACCTTCACGATGGCCGGGTTGAACTCCGGCACGGGGAAGGTCCGGCGCTTCTCGCCGTCCACGGTCGGCTGCCCGTTCGGGCCCCGGTCGGTGACCATCCAGAACTCGCCGTTCCGGTCGCCGGGGAACAGGCCGCTGCCCATGCCGCCCAGCCGTACGCCGTGGTCGTCGGTGATCGACGGCTGGACGAGCTTCAGCGCCGGGGCCGGCAGCGTCACGTCGGTGACGACGGCGGGTGCCCCGCCGTGGGAGCCGGCCGGGCTCGGACCGGCGGCGGCCGAAGCGGCGCAGGGCGCGGTCAGGGCGAACGCGGCCGCGGCAGCCAGGCCGGCGGAGAGGGGACGGAACACGGGGACCGCCTTTCGGACGTGGGACTCCAGCGCCCGAAGGTAGTGATCATCGCTTTCCCTCCGGTGAAGGTCCGGTGAACGACGCCCGACACCCCGCCGTCGGGCGCGTCCCGGACGGCGTCAGACGTCGGTGACCCGGAACCCGGCGTGGGCCTTGTACCGGCGGTTGATCGCGATCAGGTTGGCGGTCAGCGCCTCGACCTGGCCCGCGTTGCGCAGCCGTCCACCGTAGATGCCCCGCACCCCCGAGATGCGCGACGCGAGCGCCTGGACGATGTCCGTGGCCTCCCGGTCGTCGCCGAGCACGAGGACGTCCAGGCTGACCTCGTCCACCTCCGGGTCGAGCAGCAGCACCGCGGACACGTGGTGGAACGCCGCGACGACCCGGCTGTCCGGAAGGACGGCCGCCGCCTGCTGGGCCGCGCTGCCCTCCTCGACCGGCAACGCGTACGCGCCCTGCTTGTCGAAGCCGAGGGGGTTCACGCAGTCGACGACGATCTTCCCGGCGAGCTCGGTGCGCAGGGACTCCAGGGTGGCCTTGTGCCCGTCCCACGGCACGGCCACGATCACGATGTCCGCCTCGGCGGCGACCGCGGCGTTCTCGGCGCCGCGTACGCCGATGCTCTCGGCGGCCGTGTGGGCGCGCTCGGCGCTGCGCGAGCCGATCAGGACGGTGTGCCCCGCGAGGGCGAACCTGCGCGCCAGGCCCTTGCCCTGGTCGCCGGTGCCGCCGAGGATGCCGATGGAGAGGCCGGAAACGTCCGGAAAGTCTTTGAGCTCAGCCATAGGCAGATCATGCCAGGGCGTCTTCGGCACGCCGCCGCCCGGGGCGGTGTGCGCCGTACCGGCCGCGCGCTCCAGGCCCCGCGAAGAGCGACATGACGGGCGGAATTTCCCGGCGTGTCAAGAGCGACATTCACCGGACCGCGCGTGGACATGTAAGGCACGATGGGGCGCATGGATGCTGACTCGGTGAGCCTCCTCCGCGAGGTGCTCGCCTCGACCGGCTGGCTGGAGCGCACCCGAGAGCTGGGGCGGGCGCTGCGCGCGACCCGGTCCCCCGGAGGGCTGCTCCTGGTGGGAACGCCCGACGACGAACCCTGGCACCTGACCGCCCACCTGTCGGACGAGGCGCGGCTGTCGGGGCTCTCCCAGCTCACCCCGACCCTGCTGCGCTGGTCGCCGCCCGCGAACGCGCCCGCCCACCTGCGGGTCGGGCTCAACCGGCTGCGCGACGCCCGGCGCGGCGAGACGCTCTTCGTGGTCGCCGAGGAGCAGGCCCCCGTGCCGCTGCTGGAACGCGTCGACGACGCGCGGCGGACCGGGGCCACGATCCTGGCCCTCGACGGCGGCGACCCCTCCCTGGAGTCCCTGGCGCACGACGCGCTGGCCGTCCCGCGCCTGGACGGCCCGCTCAGCTTCGACGGCGCCCAGCACCTGGTGAGCAGCGCGGCGGGCGACATCCGGCGGCTCGGCCTGCGTCAGCGCCTGGCCCGTCTGGTGGACCGGGTCAGCGGGCCGCACGTCTCCGACTGAGGCGCACCCACCTCACCGCGATGCCGGGTGTGGTCGGCCGCCCGCGGCTCCTACACGCTCGCGTCGTGGTCGTTCTCGTGGGTGATGTCGTAGCCGTCGCCGATGACCCGCCACCCGCGCAGCACGTTGCTGTGCGGGACGGCGGTGAACCAGCGGACGCCCGCCTCTGCGGCGGCGCGGCCCAGTCCGGTGCCGCGGGCGTCGATCACGGCCCGGTCCGCGTGGCGGGCGGCGCGGCTCAGCGCCATCGTGACCGCGACGCCGGTGTCGCCTTCGGCGAGCACGACGAAGTCCGTGGGCCGCCCGTCCACGAGGGCGTCCGGACGGCTGGCCCGAGACGGGCCGGGGCGCCGCTCGTCAATGGGGGCCACGGCGACGACACGATGTCCCTCGGCCGCCAGCAGCGCCGCGACCCTGCGCTCCGGACCGGAAAGGCGGCGTGCGCGTTCGTCCACGCCGCTCAGAGCTCCCGGCTCGCCGAGGTCCGTCATGAGTCACCTCCCGCCCCAGGCCAGCTTTACAGGCCATCGGCGGAGATGTCCCCCAATGTCAGGTCAAAGCACTACTCGTCCCATTCCTCGTCCTGGACCTGCCACGTCTCGTTCCGCTCCGAGGCGGTCTGCAGCGCGCGGGCCGCCTCCGCCTCCGTGGCGTACGGACCCATCCGGTCCTTGTTGGGGCAGCCCTTCTCCGGCTCGACACGCATGTGCTTCAGGCAGAACCACCATTGACCACTCACGGGGCTAATCCTCCCCCCTCCAGACCGCATCTAGACTTGACCGCATGACAACACTCCTCCGGCCAGGGCGAGTGTCGCCCATGCGTAAGGTCCCCGCCCACATCGAACGTCCGGAGTACGTGGGGAAGGCCGCCCCGAAGAAGGGCACCACCGACGTCCAGACCCCGGAGACGATCGAGAAGATGCGGATCGCGGGCCGGATCGCCGCCCAGGCCCTCGAGGAGGTCGGCCGGCACGTCGCGCCCGGCGTCACCACCGACGAGCTGGACCGGATCGGCCACGAGTTCCTCTGCGACCACGGCGCCTACCCCTCGACCCTGGGCTACCGCAGATATCCCAAGTCGCTGTGCACCTCGATCAACGAGGTGATCTGCCACGGCATCCCGGACGACACGGCGCTGAACGACGGCGACATCGTCAACGTCGACATCACCGCGTACATCGGGGGCGTCCACGGGGACACCGACGCGACGTTCCTCGTCGGCGAGGTGGACGAGGAGTCCCGGCTGCTGGTCGAGCGCACCCGCGAGGCCACCATGCGGGCGATCCGTGCGGTCGCCCCCGGGCGCCAGCTCAACGTGGTCGGCCGGGTGATCGAGGCGTACGCGAAGCGGTTCGGCTACGGCGTCGTCCGCGACTTCACCGGCCACGGCATCAGCACGTCGTTCCACTCCGGCCTGATCGTCCCGCACTACGACGACCCCTCGCTCGCGGTCACGCTCGTGCCCGGCATGACGTTCACGATCGAGCCCATGCTCACGCTGGGGACGATCGACTACGACATCTGGCCGGACAACTGGACCGCCGTGACCAAGGACCGCAAGCGTACGGCCCAGTTCGAGCACACGATCCTGGTCACCGACTCGGGCCACGAGATCCTGACGCTCCCCTAGCGCCCCCGCCGTGTCGCGCTGAGATCGTCAGCGGGAGCGGATCACCCCGGTGACGGTCGTCCCGCCACCGGGGACGCTGTTGATCGTCAATGTGCCTCCGGCCTCGGCGAACCGGGCCCGCATCGCGGCCAGCCCGCGCCCCGGGCCGGACGCGACCTCGTCCACGGCGAACCCGGCTCCGTCGTCGCTCACGGTCATCCGCAGGCCCGCCTTCCCGGCGGTGACGGCGACGGACACCTGCCGCGCGCGGCTGTGCCGTTCGACGTTGGACAGGGCCTCGACGAGAGTGGCGTACACGGCCTGCGCGACCCGCCGCGACACCGGCGCGGCGGGCAGCGCCCAGATCTCGACGGCGATGCCGCAGCGCTCGGACCACTCCGCGAGGTAGCCCTGCAGGGCCGCGGCCAGATCGCCGTTCGGCCGGATCCGCAGTTCCTCCGCCACCCCGCCCCTCCTCAATCGTCGCGCCGCCTTCCGGCCGACGGGGCGACGCGGACGCCGACGGCACGGGCTTCGAACAGTTCGCCGATCGTGGCCCACCCCGCTCCCGGGGTGGGCGTCACCTGCGGTTATGCCCGCCCGCCCGGCAGGTCACGCGCTTCCACCGTACTCGTGGGCGGCGTCGCCGGGCGGCTCATCGCGTCATTTCGGCGAGCGGCTCCGGAGCCGCTCACTGGGCGGTGTCGCGCTTGTTCAGCTTGGCGAGGTAATCGTTGTAGGCGTCCAGTTCGGCGTCACCGGTGCCGCCCACCTTCGCGGCCCGCTCCTCGGCCCGGCGGTCGGCGCGCCGAGCCTGCCGGTCGTCGGCCCGCCACCACTGCAGCGCCAGCGCGATGACCACGATCAGGGTCGGGATCTCGCCGAACGCCCAGGCGATCGCGCCTCCGGTCTGCTGGTCGGACACCGACGACGCGCCCCAGGTGCGGCCGAGCTGGGCGTACCACTCGGAGGCGAGGAGCGTGCTCATGCTCATCAGCGCGATGCCGAAGAACGCGTGGAACGGCATGGTGATGAACAGCAGCAGCAGCCGGCCGACGTGGGGCAGCCGGTGCGGCCCCGGGTCCACTCCGATGATCACCCAGAAGAACAGGCAGCCGCTCACCAGGAAGTGGACCGTCATCGCGATGTGCCCGAGGTGCTCCTGCATCGCCGCCGCGAACAGCGGGGTGAAGTACAGGGCGTACGTCGACACGATGAAGATCGCTGTCGCGATCGCGGGGTGCGCGATGAACCTGACGTAGCGGCTGTGCAGGAGAACGGTCAGCCACTCGCGCGGGCCCCGGTCGCCGCGCCGTACGGCGGGCTTGAGCGCGCGCAGCGCGAGCGTGACGGGTGCGCCGAGCACGAGCAGGATCGGCACCAGCATGGCGAGCACCATGTGCTCGGCCATGTGGACGCTGAACAGCACCGGCGCGTACTTGGCGACGCCGCTCTGGGTGGCGATGACGAGGATGATGACGCCGATGAACCAGGCGGCGGTCCGGCCGCGCGGCCAGGAGTCGCCCCGGCGGGCCAGCCGTACCAGACCGGCCACGTAGAGGCCGGCGAGGGCGGCGGCGACGACCGCGAAGAACAGGTCGAACCACCACAGCGTCACCAGGTTGCCCAGCGAGATCGGCGGCGGCACGAGGTAGCCGAGCAGCTCGTAGGCGCGGTCGATCGGCCCCTTGATCTCCGGCGGGGCGGTGCGCGCGAGGGCGACGGCCAGGCCGACCGTCGCGGCCATCAGCAGGATCTCGCCGAGGGCGAGGCGCAGGAACGCCCCGGACTTCCCCGCTGCCAGCGCGGGGACCGTGCGGCCGCGGTGCCACCAGCCGATCACGCCGAGCCCGACGAACGCCACCGTCTTGGCCACGATCAGCAGGCCGTACGACGTGGTGAACAGCTCCTCGACCGACGCGAGCCGGGCGAGGACGCTCGCGACGCCGGACAGACCGACGCCGATGAAGCACCAGAGGGCCATCTGGGAGAAGCGCGCGGCGGCGACGTCGAGCCGGTCGCCGCCGCGGTAGGCGTGCACGCACAGCACGCCGAGGCCGCCCACCCACAACGCCAGGAAGATCACGTGGAAGGCGACCGATGTGGTGGCGAGGCTGTGGTTCGGCGAGGAGGACGAGTGGCCGGTCAGCGCGGGCGGCAGCAGCGTGGCCATGGCGAAGAGCAGCAGCCCCGCCGCCGCGCCGACGGTGATCGCGCCGCGCGCGAACAGCGCGATGGCGACCGCGAAGAGCACGACCAGCGTGAGCGCGATGCCCTGCGGGACCTGGCTGGCGTAGCTGGTCAGCTCGTTGCCGCCGAGGACGTCCGCGACCGGCATGCCGAGCGCGTCGGACAGGTTGAAGACGAGGGCCGACGCGGCCGCGGCCGCCCAGACCAGCGCCGACCACGAAGCGGCCTTGACGTACTCCTGGGCGGGCTTGCCGAGCACCCCCTTGTCGCTTGGGAGGAACGCGACGCTCATCACGAGCAGGCCGATCGTGACGAGGCCGGCGCCGTCCATGGCGAGCTTGGACAGCGGGAGCATCCAGCGGGTGAACACGCCCTCGTCGGGCAGCCCGGGGATGATGCGCGGGCTGGCCGCGCCTCCGGCCACCATCGCGACCACCAGCGCGACGGCCGCCGCGCAGACGGCGGCGACCGCCAGGCGCGCGGTGCGGCTCACGGCTTCTTCCGCATGCTGATGGCCATCCCGATGCCGATGCCCGCGATGCCGAAGACCACGATCCACACCCAGGCCGGGATGGCGCCCTTGCCCGCGTCCGCTTCGGCCTGATCGTCCGCCGCCGGCGTCGCCGCGACCGTGGCCGGCGCGGCGCTCTGCTCAGGGGTCGGCTGAACACCGGAGGCGGCCGGGGTGGAGGGCGCCGCGGAGGCGGTCGCGTCCTGGTCGGCCGCGGCGGCGGAGCCGGTCACCGTGAACGGGATCTCCCCCTCGATCGGGTGACCGTCACTGGAGACGACCCGCCAGGCGACGCTGTACTTTCCGGCGGGCAGGGAGCCGGCCACGGCCTGGGTCACCTCCGAGCCGGAGACGGCCGGACCGCCCGACTCGTACCGTCGGCCGTCCTGGCCGCGTACCAGGACGACCGGGTAGCGGACCGGTTCCGAGAAGGTCAGGCTCACCTTCGTGAGTTCGTCGACCCGGGCGTTCTCCTTCGGGTCGCTGCTCCTGAGCGAGGTGTGGGCCAGCGCGGGCATGGCGAGAGCCGTACCGAGCAGAAGGGTCGCGACGAAGGCGACCACGGCCGCAAGCGGGGATTTTCTCATGGCAGCAACAAGGCTACCGACGCATGGGTCCGGTCCTTACCCCGCGTGAGGCACGGAGGCGCGACGCTTCCGTAACACGATGTGAAGGCCGCCGCAGGGGTCTCGGCGGCCCCACATGTCCGGCTCAACCGGGGCGCTCTCGCGACGCGGCCCGCCCGCGGAAGGACGCGGGCGGGCGCACCCTGACACGACCTACAGGCCGACGCAGGCGAGCGCGCGCTGGTAGGCGACGGTGCTCGCGGAGCGGTCCTCGATGCGCTGGAACGCCTCGGCGGCCTCCAGCCAGCCCTGCGCGGCAATCCTGATCTTGGGGGAACGCTCCAGCCACTCGCCGGCCGCGGCCAGCTCGGCCGCCGCCTCCTCGCGCCTGCCGAGCTGCTCGTACGCCTGGCCGAGCACGAGGTGCGCCTCGGCCCGCAGCTCGCCGTGCGGCTCCTCCATCAGGGCCTTGGCGGCGTGGGCGTGCTCGGCGGCCTCCTCCGGGTGGCCCAGGGCCAGCTCGGTGCGGGCCAGGAAGACCGAGCAGCGGGCGATGTCGGCCCTGCTCGCCGCCGACTCGCCGAGCTCCCGGCGGGTGCGCGCCATCAGGTCACGGGCCGTCTCCAGGTCGTCCGGGCGGACCCGGAGCAGCAGGATCGCGTACGCGAGGCGGAGCCGGGCGAGGTTGCGCGAGTCGCCGTTCTCGCTCTGCACGGCCAGGGCGCGCTCGGCCAGCGCGATCGACTCCTCGCCCCGGCCGGTCAGCTCGGCGATCCTGGCGGCGTTCCAGTTCGTGGCGACCGTCGCGCGCGGCGTGCCGAGCAGGTCGGCGGCGGCGAGCAGCTCGTTCGCGAACTGGCTGGCGCGCAGCAGGTCGCCGCGCACGCCGTACGCGGCGAGCAGGGTCGCGGCGAGCTCGATCAGATCGTCGGTCCAGTTGGTCCGGTTCATGTCCTTGAGCATCGTCTCGCCCACTTCGACGGCCGGCCCGAGGTCACCCTTCTCGCGGTAGCACCGGCACAGGGCGACGGCGATCGCCACCCGGCGGGCCTCCGGCATGGCCCCGGCCTCGGTGTCGAGCAGGCGGTTCAGGATCGCGATGGCCTCGCCGAGGTGGCCGCACGCCTCGGCGGCGAGCGCGTAGCCGAACTCGGCGTCCTGGTGGAGCTGGGAGAGCCCGACCAGGCTCCGGTCCGCCAGCAGCTCGCCGAAGCGGCGCCGGGCCTCCTCGACCTCGCCGTTGTCCAGGGCGAGCCGGGCGAAGCGCAGGCCGAGCTCCAACTCCTCCATCTGCTCGGCGGTCACGCCATTGATCAGATAAGTGAGTGAGCAATCGAGCTTCTGAGCGAGCAGTTCCAAAACGGCCGGAGTGGGCGTCCGCTTTCCACTCTCGATCAGCGAAACGTAGCTGTCCGAAAGCTCCGGATGTGCCAGTTGCGCTTGAGAAAGACCACGTTGACGACGGATCACCTTGATGCGCTGACCGACTAGATCTTGACTCGTCACGGGCTCCCCCTGCAAGAATGGTGTAAATCAGACGATTTTCCGACAGGAGCTGATCATGCGCCGCCGACTCATCGTCTCTGTCTTGGCTGTTCTCTTCTCAACCAGTGTGGTTGTTGCGGCAAATGCTACGACTGCCAACGCCGCGACGTCTGCCCCGAAGCACACGCTCAGCGACTGGTGCTGCTGAGTCGTTATCTATCCCTGACCCCATCCGCTTCGAGCCCATCTGTCCCCCAGCGGGCTCATCCCGCCCGCGACGCGAGGTAACAGATCCACCCGGTCCGCCATCGAGGAGGGTCCGCTGAGCTCCTCGATGCGGCGGATCCGACACCGCACTCTGGCTGCGTGAATGTTCACCCGCTCGGCGCACGCGTTCCACGAGCGGTCCAAGAAATGCAGAGCGGTTGTAGCAGCTCCCCCTGGTGGCACCGGTCGTAGCCCACCGGCGGGTCGAGCGACCGGCTCCCGAACGACCCGCGTACGCCGTCCGGCACTTCTGGGTCGTCTACGTCTCGTCGCCGGTGACGTCCCGCCTCCGCGCGACTCCGCCGTCCGCCCGGCGTGCCCGCCCGCGGGCCGCGGCCGCCGCGGCCCTCCTGTCGAGCAAGTTCCTCCACGCTCCGGCCACTCAGCGTCACCGCCCTGCGAGGGTGAGCCGGCTCTCCTCTACGGCCGGCAGATCCGGCAGAAGCATGCGGATCCCACTATTTGGGGAGATCTCCACTCGGCATCCCGCGCGCTGGGGGTTGGCCCGGGTGACCGCGCCTGATGTACTGCGCGTACGACCTCGCCCGGCGGGCGGGAAGCAAGGACGGTTCCCCACTGGGCGCGGCCGGATGCCGTGCCGTGCGGAACCGGCCGAGCGCCGGGACGCCGGACGGTGGGCCTCCTGACCCGGAGCCCCGGACGTGCGGAAGTGGGGAGCGAGCATTGAAGACCGAGACCCGCACCGGCCTGGGCGTCGGCGCGAGCGCCCCGCGCCCCGACGGCGCGTTGAAGGTGGCCGGCGAGTTCGCCTACGCCTCGGACCTGTGGCTCGACGGGATGCTGTGGGGCGCGACGCTGCGCAGCCCGCACCCGTCGGCCTGGATCCGCTCGATCGACGTCGGACCGGCCCTCGCCCTGCCGGGGGTCTTCGCCGTGCTGACGCACGAGGACGTGCCCGGCGCGAAGTTCTACGGCCTGGAGCACGCCGACCAGCCGGTACTCGCCGTGGACCAGGTCCGCTACCAGGGCGAGCCGGTGGCGATCGCCGCGGCCGACCATCCGGAGACGGCTCGCAGGGCGGCCGCCGCCGTCGTCGTCGAGTACGAGGTCCGCGAGGCGGTCACCGACGCCCGCCGCGCCGCCTTCGACCCGGCCTGTCCCCTCGTCCACCCCGGCGGCAACGTCGTAAGGCACCAGCCGGTACGGGTCGGGTCGGCCGGATCCGGGGCCGAGGTCGTCGTCACCGGCGAGTACGAGGTCGGGATGCAGGACCAGGCGTTCCTCGGCCCCGAGGCCGGCCTCGCCGTACCGGCGGACGACGGAGGCGTGGACCTCTTCATCGCCACCCAGTGGCTGCACGTGGACCGGGACCAGATCGCGCCCTGCCTCGCCCTGCCCGAGGACAAGGTACGGCTCACGCTGGCCGGCGTCGGCGGCGCCTTCGGCGCCCGCGAGGACCTGTCGATGCAGATCCACGCCTCGATGCTGGCGCTGCGCACGGGCCGCCCCGTGAAGATCGTGTACGGCCGGGAGGAGTCGTTCTTCGGGCACGTCCACCGGCACCCGGCGTGGATGCGCTACGAGCACGGCGCGACCGCCGACGGGCGGCTCGTCTACGTGAAGGCCGAGATCGTGCTCGACGGCGGCGCCTACTGCTCCTCCTCGCCCGCCGTCGTCGGCAACGCCGCCTCGCTCGGCGTCGGGCCGTACGAGGTGGAGAACGTGTGGATCGATGCCTACGGCACTTACACCAACAACCCGCCGTGCGGCGCCATGCGGGGGTTCGGCGCCGTCCAGGCGTGCTATGCGTACGAGTCGCAGATGGACCGGCTCGCGGTGGCGTGCGGCCTCTCGCCGGTCGAGATCCGCGTGCGCAACGCCGTGTCGCAGGGGTCACGGCTGGCGACCGGGCAGGTCATCGACTCTCCGGCGCCGCTCGCCGCGATGCTCCGCGAGCTTGCGGCGATGCCCCTCCCCGACCCCCCGGCGTACTTACCGTCCGGTTTGAGCGGGGAGGGCGGAAGCGGGCCGCGGGCCAGCGGGCCGAGCGAAGTCCCGCCACGCGAGCCGAGCGCGGCGAGCATGAGCGGGGCGGATGGGACCGGACCGGCCGCTCCCTCCGGGGCGTCCGGGGCGTTCCTCACGCGGGAGGAGCCCGACCCGAGGCGACTGCCGGGCGGCGTCGGCCGGACCACGCGCGGCGAGAGCGTACGGCGCGGGGTCGGCTACGGCGTCGGCATCAAGAACATCTGCTTCTCCGAAGGCTTCGACGACTACTCGACGGCCCGGGTCCGGGTCGAGCTCCTCGGCGGCGAACCGCACGCGCTCGTCCACACGGCGGCGGCCGAGGTCGGGCAGGGTCTCCTCGCGATCCAGGCCCAGATCGCCCGCACCGAGCTGGGAATCGACCGGGTCACCGTGGCCCCGGCGGACACCTCCGTCGGGTCGGCCGGATCCTCCTCCGCCTCCCGCCAGTCCTACGTCACGGGAGGCGCGGTCAAGACGGCGTGCGAGGCCGTACGGCGACGCCTGGAGGCGCTCGCCGCCGCCGACCCCGGACTCTCGCTTGGGGAGCTGCTCGACCGGTACGGCCCGGTGGAGGAGACGCGGGAGTACCGCCACCGGCCGACGTTCCCCATGGACCCGGTGACCGGCCAGGGCGACTCGCACACCCAGCTCGCGCTGTGCGTCCACCGGGCCGTCGTGGACGTGGACGTGGAGCTCGGGCTGGTCAAGGTCGTCGAGCTCGCCGCCGTCCAGGACGTCGGCCGGATCTTGAACCCGCTCGCGCTGGAGGGTCAGATCCACGGCGGTTCGGCGCAGGGCCTCGGCCTCGCCCTCATGGAGGAGATCCAGGTGCGCGACGGCACGGTGCTCAACCCGTCGTTCACCGACTATCTGATCCCGACCATCCTCGACATGCCGCCGATGCGGCTGTCGATCCTGGAGAACCCGGACCCCAACGCCCCCTACGGCCTGCGCGGCGCGGGGGAGCCGCCCACGCTGTCCTCCACGCCCGCCGTTGCGGCGGCCGTACGCGCGGCGACGGGCCTCGCGCTGCCGCGCGTCCCCATCCGCCCCGAGGACATCGCCCTCGCCCCCACCGACTGACCGAGGCCGTGTCGGTCCCCTGGCCTGCCATGTCCGCGGCCTGGGTCAGAGGTCGCCTCGGTCGCAGGCGACGCCGTTGTGGTTGACGTCGTCGTACCAGTCGTATTCCTTGTGGACGCCCCGGGTGTACGGCCCGTAGCCGGCGGCCACGGCCTCCCTGCAGGTCGCGAAGCGGCCGGGCTCGGTCGGGCCGGTGCGGTTTTGCGCGGTGGTGGCGGCGCCGGTGGTACCTCCCGTACCGGTCGCGCCGCCCGTGGTCCCGGTCGCGCCGCCCGTGCCACCTGTCGTGCCCGTGGTGCCTCCGGTGGTCCCCGTCGTACCGCCCGTGGTCCCGGTCGTGCCGCCCGTGGTGCCCGTGTCGGTCGTGCCGCCGGTGGTCCCGCCTGTGGTGCCGGTCGTGTCCCCTGTGCCTCCGGTGGTGCCGGTCGTGTCCCCCGTGCCGCCCGTCGTGCCGCCGGTGCCGCCCGTCGTGTCGGTCGTGTCGCCGGTCGTCCCCGTGGTGTCGCCGGTGGTCGGCCCGGTGTCGCCGTCACCCGCGCCGCTGCCGAGGAGGCGGGCGATCAGGGCGTCGGCGGTGGGCTCGGTGAAGCCCGCGATGCTGAGGCTGTCCTGGGTGATCTCCTGTGCCACCCGCGGCGCGGCGATGACCTTGTCTCCGACGACGATCGCGAGCTGCTGCTTCACCGTCTCCCGGGTCAGGTCGGCGACCTGCTCCCGCGTGGCGGGCGACAGGACGATCCGGACGGAGAAGGTGCCGTTCTGCTCGGTCACCCGCTCGATCTTCTGGACGCTGGTGACCGTGACCCCGGGATCGAGCTGGTAGCAGGTGGTCCCCGCGTCGTCGGGCACCGCGTCGGTTCCCGTGCAGGGCGCGGCGCGTACGCCGGTGACCGGCGCGAAGTGGATGGACGTCCGCAGGGTGCGGAGCGGCGTGCGGGAGAGCGGAGGAGAGTCCGGGTTGCGGGTCATCAACACGGCGACCGCGCCCAGCACCCCGGTCATGACGACGACGAGGACGAGCGCCACCGCCAGGACGATCGTGGTGCCGCGCGTCGCCTGCGGCGGCCCCGGAGGCGCGGCGGGACCGGACGCGGGGTCCGAAGAGGTGGCATCGGGGGCTCCCGCCGCGGCCGCGGAACCTGCGGGGCCCGGGACAGCGGCCGCGGAGCCCGCGGGGCCGGAGGAGCCCGCTGAGGAAACCGCCTGACCGGGTCCGCCTGCCGGACCGGGTCCTGCCGCCAAACCTGCCAGACCGGGTAAACCTGGTGTGGTCGCCGGGCCCGGTGCACTCGCTGAACCTGGGGGCCCTGCCGGACCCGGGGCGGCTCCGGACCTTTCCGCACCCTGATCGGATCCCTGGCCACCTGGAACCGGCGTGTTCTGCATCCCGACCTCGATCCCTGACATCGTCGCAGAGCCTATCGAGCTATGCCATGTCGAGGTAATCGGAAGATCAGCGATGTCCCCTCGACAGCCATCGATCACAATTTGTCACGAATGACAGGCAATTAGTTGCATCTGGGGACCTCCCGTCCGCGCTCTCTCGAACGGACAGTGAAGAGATGAAGGTCGGAGTCCCGCGCGAGATCAAGAGCCAGGAATATCGCGTCGCCCTCACCCCCGCCGGCGCCCACGAGCTGGTACTGCACGGCCACGAGGTGTTGGTCGAGAAGGGGGCCGGGATCGGGTCGGCCATCACGGACGACGACTTCACCGTGGCGGGCGCGCGGATCGTGGAGTCGGCCGAGGAGATCTGGGCCCGCTCCGAACTCGTCCTCAAGGTCAAGGAGCCGGTCCCCCAGGAGTACCACTGGATGCGGAAGGGGCAGGTGGTGTTCACCTACCTGCACCTCGCCGCGTCGGAGCCCTGCACCAGGGCGATCCTGAACTCGGGCGTCACCGCCATCGCCTACGAGACCGTCCAGACGGAGATCGGGGCGCTGCCGCTGCTGGCGCCGATGTCGGAGGTCGCCGGACGGCTCGCGCCCCAGGTCGGCGCGTACCACCTGATGCGCCAGGGCGGCGGGCGCGGGGTGCTGATGGGCGGCGCCTCGGGCGTCTACGCGGCCAAGGTGGTGGTGATCGGCGCGGGCGTCACCGGCATGAACGCCGCCGCGATCGCGCTCGGGATGCAGGCCGAGGTCCTGCTGCTGGACGTGAACATCGACCGGCTCCGCCAGGCCGACATCATCTATCAGGGGCACTGCCAGACCGTGGCGTCCAACGCGTACGAGATCGAGCGGGCGGTGCTCGACGCGGATCTGGTCATCGGCGCGGTGCTGCTGCCGGGGGCCAAGGCGCCCACGCTGATCACCAACGACCTGGTGGCGCGGATGAAGACCGGCTCCGTCCTGGTCGACATCGCGATCGACCAGGGCGGCTGCTTCGAGGACTCGCGGCCGACGACGCACGCGAACCCCGTCTACCGGGTGCACGACTCAGTGTTCTACTGCGTGGCGAACATGCCGGGCGCGGTGCCGCACACCTCGACGTTCGCCCTGACCAACGCGACGGTGCCGTACGCGCTGGCGATCGCCGACCTCGGCTGGCGGGAGGCCCTGCTCGCCGACCCCGCGCTGGCCATGGGGCTCAACGCGCACGAGGGGCACCTGACCAGCCGGCCCGTGGCCGAGGCGCACGGGCTGGAGTCGGTGCCCCTGGAGCAGGTGCTCGCCTGACGCGGAAGCCGCGGCGCGGAACCGGTCAGGACGCGGACGGGCTGGGCGCGGCGCTCGGCTCGGTCGAGGACCCGGTGGAAGGCTCGGTGGAGGGCTGCGGCGTGGGCACCGCCGACACCTCGGCGTGCGTGTCGAGCTCGGGGTCGGGGGTCGGGAGCGGCTGCTGGCCCGCGGTGGTGCCGACGCCCCGGTCGCAGGCGGCGCCGAACTCGGGCGTGAAGGTCGGGTTCTGCTTGTACTTCTTGATGTACGCGGGGAGCCGGGGGTCGTCGGCGCCGTTGAGGGCGAGCTGGTGGTTCCACGAGCTGACCACGACGTCGGCCTTCAGCCCCTCGTACGGGCTGAGCAGCATGAAGTCGCTCGACGCGAGGGTCTTCAGCTTGTCCACGTCGGCCTTGGGCAGGTCCGAGCGGTAGGTGATCCAGACCGCGCCGTGTTCGAGCGAGTGCACCCCGTGCTCGTTGTGGATCGGCTGGTCGTAGATGCCGCAGTTCTGCCAGTAGTAGTTGTGCGGGCCGCCCGCCGGGGGCGTCTCCTTGTACGCCACCTTGTCCCAGGTGTGCTCCGACCCCTTGTAGGCGAAGGTCTTCACGTCGTCCAGCGACTTCTGCGACTGGTCGTTGACGATGTAGAACCCGACGAGACCGACGAGCACGACGATGACCAGGCCGCCGACGCCCCACATGAGCAGCGAGGCCCGCCGTTCCTTACGCTTCTGCTCCGCTCGCATGCGGGCGAGGTGCTCGCGGCGCGCCTGCGCCTTTTCCTTACTCATCGGTCCTCCAGCGACTGGTCACCAAACTCCCCGCATTGCGTATCGGAGAATAGTGGGTTCCCGGATAAAGAGGGCGTTCGCGTGCGGGCCCGTTCCGGCCAGGCGACAAGTAGCCTGTGTGGCGATGAGCACCGAGACCGTTCCCTCCTCAGCCGAGCCCGTCGGCGCCCCCGCCGGCGAGGTGGCGGCGCCTCCTCGCCGGGGCGCCCTCCTGGGCGGGCTGATCGCCCTCGCGGTCGCGGCGGCCGCGTTCCTCCTGCTGGTCATGGCGCGGCCGGGGACGCCCGGCGACACCTCTCCCGAGGCCGGGTTCGCCCGGGACATGGCCGTCCATCACGCGCAGGCGGTCGAGATGGCGTTCGCGGTGCGCGACGTGAGCACCGACGGCCCGATCCGCAACCTGGCGTACGACATCATCACGACGCAGTCCACCCAGCGCGGGATCTTCATGGGCTGGCTGCAGCAGTGGGGCCTCGACCAGGCGTCCGACCTCCCACCGATGGCGTGGATGTCCGGTCACGGCCACGGCGGCCCGGGCACGGGCGCGGCCACCGGAACGCAGGGCGTGATGCCGGGGATGGCCACACCCGAGGAGATGGATCGGCTGCGCGCCGCCAAGGGGCGGGACGCCGAGATCCTCTTCCTCCAGTTGATGATCCGTCATCACGAGGGCGGCGTGGACATGGCCAAGGGCCTGTTGCGGCTGTCGGACCGCACGGAGGTCCGCGAGCTGGCCCAGCACATCGTCGACGGCCAGACCGCCGAGATCGCCTTGATGAAGGACTTCCTCCGGGCACGCGGCGGGCAGCCGCTCCCGTCGATCCTCACCCCGTGAGCCGGCCCGGTACGCGCCCCCGCATTCGCGCCGCGTCACAGTGCGCCGCGTCACAGTGCGCCGCGTCACAGTGCGCCGCGTCACAGTGCGCCGTGTCATAGTGCGCGCCGTGTCATAGTGCGCGGAAACGCGCTCGCCAGGGCAACATGAGGGGAAGTGTCCGGAGGAGAGGCGAACATTGATTGACGAGCCGGAAAGCCGCCTTGAGGTGACCATCTCACCCGAGGTCGAGGCGGGACAGTACGCCAACTTCGCCTCGGTGTGGCACACCCGTGATGGGTTCATCCTGGATTTCGCGGTGATCACCCGGCCACCGGCCATCGCGGACGACCCGCAGTCGGGCACGCAGTACGTCAGCGTGCCGACGCGGATCGTCAGCCGGATCCGGATCCCTCCCGCTCAGGTCTTCGAGCTGATGAAGGCGCTGGAACAGCAGCTCACCGCGTTCGAGAAGGAGACCGGCCACAAGCTCTGACCGCCGCTCCCCTTCCGGAACGACAGGTGCCCGGCCGGCGTACCGGGCACCGCGTACGCCGGCCGGAGCTGTCGGACACGACCTGACGGTCAGGCGTGCATCTCGGCGGCGAGGGCGGCCGCGAAGGCGTCCACGTCGGCCTCGGTGGTGTCGAAGGCGCACATCCAGCGGACCTCGACCCGGCCGCCGCCGACCTGTTCGTTCCAGTTGTAGAAGCGGTAGCGCTTGCGCAGCCGGTCCGCCGCGTCGGCGGGCAGGATCGCGAACACCGCGTTCGCCTCGACCGGCCGCGGCACCTCGACGCCGGGGATGTCCCGCACGGCGCTCGCCAGCCGGGCCGCCATCGTGTTCGCCTGGCGGGCGTTGCGCAGCCACAGGTCGCCCGCGAGGAGCGCCTCGAACTGGACCGAGACGAACCGCATCTTGGAGGCGAGCTGCATGCTCGTCTTCCGGAGGTACGGCAGGCCGCTCACGGCCGCGGGGTTGAGGACGACCACCGCCTCCCCCAGCAGCAGGCCGATCTTGGTGCCGCCGAACGAGAGCACGTCCACCCCGGCGTCGGTGGTGAGCGCGCGCAGCGGCACGTCCAGGGCGGCCGCCGCGTTCGTGATGCGGGAGCCGTCCAGGTGGACGGTCATGCCCAGCTCGTGGGCGTGGTCGCAGATCGCCTTGATCTCGGCGGGCGTGTAGAGCGTGCCCAGTTCGGTGGTGTTGGAGATCGAGACGACCCGCGGCTGCGCCCGGTGCACGTCGCCGAAGCCCCACGCCTGCCGGTCGATCAGCTCCGGCGTGAGCTTGCCGTCCGGGGTCGGCACCGTGAGCAGCTTGAGCCCGCCGGTCACCTCGGGCGCGCCGCCCTCATCGGTGTTGATGTGCGCGCTCTCCGCGCACACCACGGCCTCCCAGGGGGCGCACATCGAGCGCAGCGAGATGACGTTGGCCGCCGTGCCGTTGAAGACCGGCCACGCCTCGGCCCGGTCGCCGAAGTGCCCGCGGAAGATCTCCCGCGTCGCCTCCGTGTAGACGTCGTCGCCGTAGGAGATCTGGTGACCTCCGTTCGCGAGGGCGACGGCCTCCAGGATCTCGGGATGCACGCCCGCGTAGTTGTCGCTCGCGAACGTCTTGATCTCGGGATCGTGCCGCCGAACGGCATCCGTGGTCACGGAAGCTCTCCATGTTTCTCGTCGTGATAGTCCTCCCGGGTCCCGGGCCGGTCTCCCGGCCCGTTCCCCGGGTCGCCGTCGCCGCTCAGCTCGCGGTGAGGTCGATCCGCTGCCCGTTGACCTCCTCGGGGCGGCGGTCCCACAGGTCGGAGACGGCCTTCGCCAGGGTAGCGACGTCGGTGCACCCCTTGAACGGCCGCTCCGGGCTGGCCGCCCGCATGGCGTCGTTGACCAGGGCCATCACCACCAGGATCGTCGCCGCGGACGCCGTGCCCTTCAGGGCGTCGGCGAACGCGAGGGTCCACGCCTCCGCGGCGGCCTTCGCCGTCGCGTACGCCGCGTTGCCCTGGGTGGGCGCCTGCGCCGCCTTGGCCGAGACGATCACGAACCGGCCGTCGTCGCTGGCCCGCAGCAGCGGCTCGAACGCGAGCGAGACGTGCTGGAGCGTGCGGACCAGCAGGTCGTGCAGCAGGTTCCAGTCGGCGAGCGAGGTGTCGGCGAAGGCCTTGGACCCGCGCCACCCGCCGACGAGGTGGACGATGCCGTCCACCCGGCCGTGCTCCTCACCGATCCGCCCGGCCAGGTCGCGCACGGCCTGCTCGTCGAGCAGGTCGATCGGGAGGCAGCCGTCGGCTGCGGTCCGGTCGAGGCCGATCACCGTGTCGCCGAGCTCCTCGAACCGGCGGACGACGGCCTGCCCGGCGGGTCCGGCCGCGCCGGCGACCAGGATCACTCTGCTCATCGCTCACTCACTCTCTCGCGTACGGCCCGTGCGGACGGACGGGGTCACGCCCTGATCCCACGGGTGGACTCGACGACATCGGTGAGCTTACGGCGCAGGGCCTCGTAGAACATGCTCAGGGGGAACTCGTCCGACAGGACGGCGTCCACGACGGCCTTGGGGAAGCCCTCGACCGGCAGCGCGTCCACGCCCTTGTGCCAGACCGAGGCCGGGTGCGGCTCGACGTAGGCGGCCACGAGCTGGTGCGCGGCGAGCCAGTGGGCGAGCTTGGACCGGTCGATGCCGTCGCGGTAGAGCTTCTCGACCTCGCCGCGCAGGTCGGCGATGCCGTCGGCGATGCGCTCCCAGTCGACGGTGAGCCGGTTGTCGGTCCAGCGCACGATGTCGTTCCGGTGCAGGTAGGCGAAGAGGAGCTGGCCGCCGAGCCCGTCGTAGTTGCGCACCCGGTCACCGGTGATCGGGAAGCGGAACAACCGGTCGAACAGGATCGCGTACTGGACGTACTTGGCCTGCGGCACTCCGGCCGCCTCCAGCTTCACCGCCTCGCCGAACGCCGTCAGGTCGCAGCGCAGCTCCTCCAGGGAGTACAGCCAGTACGGCATCCGCTGCTTGATCATGAAGGGGTCGAACGGCAGGTCGCCGTGGCTGTGCGTCCGGTCGTGGATCAGGTCCCACATCACGAACGTGTCCTGGGCGAGCCGCTGCGAGGCGATCAGCCGGGCCGCGTCCGGCGGCAGGGCCAGCTTCAGCGTCGTGGCCGCGGCGCCGCTGACGACGCGGAACCGGGCGGCCTCGCGGTCGCAGAAGATGCCGCCCCAGGTGAACGCGGGCGGCGTCCGCCGCACGGCGACGGTCTCGGGGAACAGCACGGCGGAGTTGGTGTCGTAGCCCGAGGTGAAGTCCACGAACGCGATCGGGACGAACATCGGGTTGTCGTAGCCGCCGCGCTCCAGCTCGGCCAGCCACTCCGGCCAGACGGTGCGGATCCAGACGGCCTCGATGTTGCGGTTCAGGTTGCCGTTCTGGGTGTACATCGGGAAGACGACGAGGTGCTCCAGCCCGTCCACGCGCTGCGTGTCGGGGTGGAAGGCGTCGAGGGAGTCGAGGAAGTCGGGCACGCCTAGCCCGTCGGCCACCCACTTGCGGAAGTCGGCGACGACCGCGTCCAGGTACGCGCTGTCGTGCGGGAAGCGCGGCGCGAGCCGTACGACGTGGTCGACGATGTCGCCGACGAGCGCGACGGCGCGGTCGCGGTCGCCGGTCACGGAGCCGTCCTTGGCCTGGAGGCCGCGCAGTTCCTCGGCGGCCGCCTTGAGCCCGGCGAACAGCCGGACGTACTCCTCCTCCTGGGCGTCCTGCTCGCCGCTCGCGTTGGAGGCGCGGTCGCCGGCCGAGTCGGCGGGGTCGCGGGCGACCCAGGTGACGAGGTTCTCCCAGAGGCGCTCGTGGTCGTAGTCGCCGATCGAGTCGTCGCCGAAGAGGTCGGAGTCGGCGAGCACGACCACCCGGCCCCGGCCGTGTCGTACGGCGAGGGCGACGGGGCGGCGGGCGGGGTCGGCGGTGTCCGAGGTGGCGAAGAGCACGGTCGCGCCGTCCGGCGGGACGAGCGTGCCGGAGCGGTAGAAGCAGGCCTGGCGGACGCCGGCGAGCAGGTCCTGCGCGGGGGCGGCGCCCGCCCCCTCGGCCGCGGCGCCGGACACGACGGCGGCCTGCGGAGCGCCGAGGACCCAGGTCGCGACCTTGTTGTGGCAGTTGGCCGGGTCCTGGACGGTGACGTGCTCCACGCCGACGCCGAAGCGGGCCAGCAGCTCGGTCAGGTTGCTCCCGTACTTCTCCTGCTCGCACTCGGCCAGCACGATCAGCCCGCCGCCGTCGGCGACGTACGCCTCGATCGCGTCCAGCTCCTCGACCGGGAAGACGGGGCTGCCCAGGCCGGTGGTCCGCTCCCACAGCTCCGCCGACGGGTGCGCGACGACGAAGACGTCGTGGGCGCTCAGCAATGACGGCGTGATCGGTCCTTCGGTGTGGGCGGCGACCGTGTGGCCCAGCTCGCGCAGCGCCCCCGCCGCCCTGGCGTAACTGTTGTCGTCGGGATGCGCCGGATTCATGGCCTCAGCGACGTCGCGCCGGATGGTCCATGCCTCGCTGTGTGCCTCGTCGAACAGGATCGAGGGGAACGTCGTCATGAAATATCTCCCGATTCAGGACCTATCTGCCGAAAAATATACACATAGTCCCTCCTGCGGCCACAAGTCCCCCAAGCGATGGACGGCGAATCACCCCGGCGGCGGACGTGCGCCCGAACGCGGGCCGCCTAGTGTCCGGCGCGATCGGAAAACGATCGGAAGGCACCGCTGTGAGGAAAATCTCATGCTCAAAAACACGACCAGATTCAGGCGCGTCGCCACCGGCACGCTGCTGATCGCCGCCCCGCTGCTGCAGCTCGTCGCCGTGATCGTCGACCCCGGCACGTGGGGCGACGACCGGGAGGCGGTCAGCTACGGCGCCAACCCGGCCCTCGCCCAGCTCCAGTCCGTGCTCTACCACTGGAGCTGGCTGCTGATGGCCGTCGCGGCCGTCGGTGTTCTGCACTTCGTCCGGCGCCGCGCCGTGGCGTTCGGCCACATCGCCGGCGTGGTGACCGTCCTCGGCTACATCAACCTCTCGTCACTGCTGATGACGGACCCGGTCGAGTGGTGGCTCGGGCAGCACTACACGCCGGAGCAGGCGCAGCGCATCCTCGACGAGATAATGGGCCTGCCCCACTCCACCTTCGGGTTCAGGCTGCCGGGGATGATCGGGATCGCCGCGCTGCCCCTGCTGCTGACCGCCGTGTGGCGGGCCGGGGCGGTCCACTGGTGGGTGCCGGCCACGGTGGCGGTCGGCTACATCGTCTCGTTCCCCGTGCCGTACGGCCCGATCACGGTCCTCTTCTGGGCGCTGCCCGTCGTCGCCCTCGGCGCGTTCGGCCTGAAGGTGCTCCGGATGGGCGACGACGCGTGGGCCGCCTACTACCCCGCCGCCCCCGGCGTCACCACGCCCGACTCGTACGCGAAGACGACCGCCTGAGCGCGGTCGCGGAGGTTCAGCTTCATGAGCACCCGCGCCACATGGGTCTTGACCGTGGCCTCGCCGACGAAGAGCTCCCCGGCGATCTCGGCGTTGGTGAGGCCGCGGGCGAGCATCCGGAGCACCTCCAGCTCGCGCGGGGTCAGCTCGGAGAGCTGCGGCGGGCGGACCGGCTCGTGCCGTCCCGCGAAGGACGCGATCACGCGCGTGGTCACCGCGGGGTCGAGCAGCCCGTCGCCGCCGGCCACCACCCTGATGGCCTCGACGAGCTGCTCCGGCGGCGACACCTTCAGCAGGAAGCCGCTCGTCCCGGCGCGCAGCGCGGCGTACAGGTTCTCGTCGGTGTCGAACGTCGTCAGTATGACGATCTTCGGCGGGTGCGGTGTGTCGAGCAGGTGCCTGGCCGCGGTCAGTCCGTCCATGCGCGGCATCGAGATGTCCATGAGGACGACGTCCGGCCGGCACCGCCGGGCCACGGCGACCGCCTCCACGCCGTCGGCGGCCTCGCCGACGACCTCCATGCCGGGCTCGCTCTCCACGACCATGCGCAGCCCCGCGCGGATCATGGCCTGGTCGTCGGCGACGACGACGCGGATCGGGGACGCCTCGCTCATCACGCGTGCTCGCTCATCGGGACTCCTTGGGAAAGGGGAAGCCGGGCGTGGACCTGGAAGCCGCCCTCGGGCAGCGGCCCGGCCTCGATCGAGCCGCCGAACAGCTCGGCCCGCTCGCGCATGCCGATGAGGCCGTTGCCGGTGGACAGCCCGGCCGCGGACGGGCCGGCCGTGCCATTGTCGACGATCCGGAGCTCCACGACATCGTCCCGATAGCCGATCGTGATCCGCACGTCGGCGTCGCCCGCGTACTTCACCGCGTTGGTCAGCGCCTCCTGCACGATCCGGTAGGCGGACAGGTCGAGGCCGGGCGGGAGCCGTACCGGCTCGCCCTCGACGGCGAGGTGGACCCGCAGGCCGGACGACCCGAGCGTGGCGATGAGGTTGTCCACCATGTCCAGGCCCGGCTGGGGCAGCGCCTCGTCCTGCGGCATCCGGAGCGCACCGAGCATGATGCGCAGCTCCTCGACGGCCTCCCGGCCGGCCTGCTCGATGCCGGACAGGATCGCGTTGTCGCCGCCCAGGCCGCGGCGCAGCACCCCGGCCTGCATGACCATCATGCTCACGCTGTGGGCGACCACGTCGTGCAGCTCCCTGGCGATGCGGGTGCGCTCGGCGGCGACCGCCTCCGTGGCCCGGCGCTCGCGCTCCAGCTCCAGGCGGGCCGCACGCTCGGCCATCCGCTGCACGCGCACCTGATAGCCGCGCAGCGCCAGCCCGGTCAGGTACGCGGAGCCGAAGAGGACGGTGAGGAAGATGATCTCGTCGAGCGGCAGCTGCCGGTGGTCCACCGCTCCCGAGTCGAAGATGAGGATGCCCGCGATCGCCCACGACGCCCCCGGCTTCGGCGGCAGTTTCGCGCCGATCGTGTGGAAGACGATGAGCAGCGAGGCGAGCTGCCACACGGGACAGCCCTCGTTGCCCTGCCGGTGCCAGGCGTACTGCGCGAGCACCATCAGGATGAAGACCGCCACCGGGAACCTGCGGCGGTAGAGGACCAGCACGCCGGTGACGACCGCCTGGGCCACCCACCAGAACTGCGGGTTCTGCGCCGACCCGTAGGACGTCGCGACCGTCATCGCCTCGAGCGTGCCGAGAGTGATCACTGCGGCGCCGATCAGCGCGTCCACCAGAGGGAGAGATCGGAAGTGGCGCATCAGGGAGGGCATGACGCGCACATTAATATGCGGCTCCGGAGAGGGACACCGGCCGCGACCGGGACTTCAATCAGACGGCAAGCGGATGACAAGTGAGCGCGCGGGCCGGCGCCGGTATCAAGTGGATGTCGGTCACCGTTCGGGCTCTTGAACATCACTCTCCGCGCTGGGACTCTTGGACTGTTCCCACCAGGTCGTAGGAGGCTGCGATGCCCTCCCTGCACTCCCTCATTGCGGGGCTGGGCGCCCTCGGTCTGCTCTCGCTGCCGTTCCACCCCCACCCCAGCGGCTCGACCGACCGGGTCACGCCCGGCGTCGTGCGGGTCGAGTCCGCCTCGCACGTGTCGATCACCCTGCTCGACGACCGCAGCGTCATCCAGCAGGTCGTCCGCGAGTACGACACCGACCTGGCCGAGGGCAGCGGGTTCACCGTCACCCCCGACGGCGTGGTCGTCACCGCGACCGGCGTGGTGCAGGCGAGCCGCGACCCCCGGATCTACGCCGCGAACCGGGTCTTCTCCGAATACTTCAAGGTCAAGATCCCGGCGGACTTCTCCCGGCACACCCTCGACGACCCGGACCTCAACCGGCGATTACAGGCCTGCTATCCCCCGCAGGGACAGAACTCGACCTGCATCGCGACGGTCACCACCGACGTCACCGTCTTCCCCTACCTCGACCCCCCGCTGCCGGACGGGCTGCCCGCCCAGATCCTCACCACCGGCACCTCCCCCGCCGCCCCCGCCGTACTGAAGGTCACCAAGGGCGGCGAGAAGCAGACCCTCCCCACCGTGCCGCTGGCCGTCTCTCTCGGCCAGTCCGTCGTCGCCCTCGACGTGATCTCGTTCGCCGGCCGGCCGTCGGCCAAGCAGCCCGCCAAGGCCGACACCGCCCACCTGGACCCGCCCGGCACCCGCACGTTCAAGCAGGAGGACCGCGACAAGCTCGCGAAGCTGCTCAAGAACGGCGCGACCGGCGGCGCGCTGATCGACGACAACAAGAGCGAGGTCGTCGGGCTGCTGGCCGGCGACTCCGGCACACCGCTGACGATCACGCCGGTGGACGAGGTCCGCACCTCCCTGGTCGCCGCCGGCGTCACGCCGCGCCGCGGCCCGGTGGACGTCGTGTACGAGAGCGCGCTGGCGTCCTACCACAACAAGCTGTACGCCGAGGCGGTCCCGGTGCTGCTCCAGGTGCTCAACCTGCGGCCGGACCAGGCTGTCGCGCTCGACCACCTCAAGGTCGCCAGGGCCAAGGCGGGGACCGCCGAGGACGCGGGCGCCCGGGTCGCGCCCTCGCCGGTGGCCGCGGCGAAGCGGTCCTCGGCGACCTCGTCGCTGCTCTGGCTGGGCGGCGGCGCGGCGGTCGTGATCGTGATCGCGGCGGGAGCCGCGGCGGCCCTGGCCCGCCGCCGACGGCGGCGATCCGGCGCGGAGGCCGGGAGCGCCGCCGACGACGCGCACGATCCGGCCCCCAACGGGGTGGCTTCCGGGCAGGCGGGGGCGGAGGTCGGCTCCTGGCCGCCCGCCGCGACCCAGGTGTTCGAGGCCGCGCCGTACGAGGCGCCGGTCTCCCCCCGGCGGGACGCCTCCGAGGGAGCCGGGGCGGCAGCCGCCGCGCCGCCGTTCGACGCGCGGCCCGCGCCGGATCCATCGCCGCCACGCGGGCAGGCGCAGCTCAAGTTCTGCACCCAGTGCGGGATGCGTCTCGGGCAGGGCCACCGGTTCTGCGGCTTCTGCGGGCATCCGGCGGACCCGCGATGAGCGAGCCGTCCGGGCTGGTCGGCCGCACGCTGGGCGACTACACGATCGAGGCCGTCGTCGGACGCGGCGGCATGGCGACCGTGTACCGCGCGCGCGACCGGCGGCTCGGCCGCCCCGTCGCGCTGAAGATCCTCGCCCCGCAGCTCACCCACGACCATCGGTTCCGCGAGCGGTTCGTCCGCGAGTCCCGGATGGTCGCGAGCATCGACCACCCGAACATCATCCCGATCTACGAGGCGGGCGAGCGGGACGAGCTGCTGTTCATCGCCATGCGGTACGTCGAGGGCAGCGACCTGCGCCGGCTCCTGCTTTCGGCCGGGCCGCTGCCGGTGGCGCGGGCGTACCGGCTGTTCGCGCAGATCGCGTCGGCGCTGGACGCGGCGCACGCCGACGGGCTGGTGCACCGCGACGTGAAGCCGGCCAACATCCTGGTGGCGGACGGCGACCACGTCTATCTCACCGACTTCGGACTCACCAAGAGCTCGTCGGCGGAGGCGGGGCTGACCAGTCACGGCCATTTCATGGGCACGCCCCGCTACGTCGCCCCGGAGCAGATCCGCGGCCTGCCGGTGGACGGGCGCAGCGACCTGTACGCCTTCGCCTGCGTGGCGTACGAGGCGCTCACCGGGCTGCCGCCGTTCCAGCGGGACAGCGAGCTGGCGCTGCTGTACGCGCACGTCTCACATGAGCCGCCGCCGGTCACGCCGTACCGGCCGGACCTGCCGCACGCGGTCAACCACGTCACGGCGCGGGCGCTGGCCAAATCGCCGAACGAGCGCTACCCGACCTGCCAGGCGTTCGTCGCCGCTTTGCGCGACGCGATCAGCGGGCACGGCGACGAGATCGGCGGCGGTGCCGGTGGCGTCGGCGGCCCGCTCCCGCCGGTGACGCCTCTCCCTCCCGGTGGGCGTCCCGCGCCGGTTACGGGAGCGGGGCCGGCGGGGACCGGCACTCCCACGTCGTATCCCCCGACGCTCGCCGCCACCTCGTATCCCCCGGGATACGGCGCGCCGCCCGGTCCCACCTCTAATCCACCCGGGTACGGCGCGGCACCCGGACCCACCTCGTACCCCCCGGCTTCCGGGCACGCCTCGCCCCCGACACCCGAGCCTCCCGGGTCCGCCGAGGCGACCGTCGGGGGGGCCGGGCGGCGTCGGCGGCTGCCGCTCGGGCCGCTGATCGGCGGCTGTGCCGTACTGGTGTCCGTCGTGGTGGCGGCCGTGCTGATCCTCACCCGGGGCGGCGACACCGCGGCGACCTGGAACACCTATCCCGGGTCCGTCGCGGCTCCCTTCACGATCGCCTACCCCTCGACCTGGGGGGACGCGAAGACCAACGGCGACCAGTGGATGATCGCCACACCCGCGACCGACGAGTTCAACGCCCTGTTCGCCATCCCGGGGAACACCGACTGGTCCAAGGTCAACCCGGTCATCAACGGGCAGCCGGAGCGCGCCTCGGGGATCTTCGCCCAGGTCAACAACGCGCTGAGCACGTCGGACTCCCCTGTGGAGCTCCAGCAGAGCCTGCCGTCCGCGCTGCCGGGCACCGTCGCCTTCACCGGCGCTCCGATGGCGGCCACGGTAGGAGGCCGCCCCGCCGTCAAGCTGTCCGGCGTGGTGGGCGACCCCGGGCAGGGCGGCCGCCTCGACTTCTCCGCCTACGTCGTACGGCAGGGCTCCGGAGAGTCGTCGGTGTTGATCACGTTCTTCTGCGCGAAGTGCGACCCCGGCCTGATCGACCACATGATCAACACCGTGCAGTTCACCTCGTAGACCAGCCGTAGACCAGCCGGCTCGTCGCGCCGCGCCGGCCGTACGGAACGGCCGGCCGAAACAGGCGGCCCCGAGGCCGAGAAAGCCCAGGATTCATGGGAACCCGATTCCGGAGACGCGTCCGCGCGGGTGGGTCAGCCGGGCCGTCGCGCCGGGGAGACCAGGCCGGTCTCGTAGGCCACGATGACGAGCTGGGCGCGGTCGTGGACGGACAGCTTCGCGAGGAGGCGGCGGACGTGGGTCTTGACGGTGGAGACGCTGACCCCCAGCCGGTCGGCGATCTCCGGGTTGGTCAGGCCACGGGCGATGAGGCCCAGGACCTGCCGCTCCCTGTCGGTCACCTGGCTCAGCTCGCGGGCGATCAACGCGTCGGTCTCGTCGCGGCGCGCGAACTCGGCGATGAGGCGGCGGGTGACGGTGGGGGCGAGCAATGCCTCGCCGGAGGCCACGACACGGATCGCGGCGAGCAGATCGGCCGGCGGAATGTCCTTGAGCAGAAAGCCGGCGGCCCCTGCGCGCAGCGCCCGGAAGACGTACTCGTCCAGGTCGAACGTGGTCAGGATGACGATGCGGACCGCGACCAGCGCGGGGTCGGCACGGATGAGGCGGGTGGCCTCCAGACCGTCCATGCCGGGCATGCGCACGTCCATCACCAGGACGTCGGGCCGCAGCCGGACGGCCGCCTCCACCGCCTGCGCACCGGTGCCCGCCTCGCCGACCGCGACCATGTCGGGGGCGGTGCCGACCAGCATGGTGAGCGTGGCCCGCAGCAGCGGCTGATCGTCGGCGACGACCACCCGGATCGGGCCGGTCACGACGCCGCCCCACGTACGCAGGGCAGGCGGGCCAGCACTCGGAAACCGCCTTCCGGGCGGGGCCCGACGGTGAGGCTCCCGCCGTACATCAGGCACCTCTCGCGCATGCCGATCAGCCCGTACCCACCACCGGCGGTGGGGAGGCCCGGCCCCTCGTCGGCCACCTCGACCTCCATCACGCCCGGCTCCGGCGAGGTGATCCGCACCCGGCAGCGGGCCGCGCCGGCGTGCTTGACCACGTTCGTCAGCGCCTCCTGCACGATGCGGTAGGCGGCCAGGGCCACCCCTTCGGACGGCTCGACGTCCAGGTTCACGGTCAGGTCCATCTCGACGCCCGCGCGGACGGCGAGCGCACGCAGGTCCCGCAGCCCGGGCGCGGGCGCCGTCTCCGCCACCCCTGACACGCCGGGCACGGAGTCGGTGGCCCCCGAGCGCAGCATGCCCAGCACGGCCCGTATCTCGGCCATCGTCGCCCTGCCGGTGGCCTCGATGACCCGCAGCGCCTCGCGCGCCTCCCGCGGTCGGTCCTCGGCGACCATGCCGGCGACTCCGGCCTTGAGCGTGATCAGGCTCACGCTCTGCCCGATGACGTCGTGCAGATCCCTGGCGATCCGCAGGCGCTCGCCCGTCACCGCCCGCATGGCCGACTGCTCCGCCACCCGTACGGCGTGCAGCCGCTGCTCCCGGACCGCCAGGCCGGCCGTCCACGCCAGGCCCATCAGCAGCCAGCCGAACGCGATCTCTGAAAGACCGCCCGGCCACGCGGATCCCCCGGCCGGTGCCATCGCCGCCGCGACCCCGGCCAGGGACGGGACAAGGCAGGCGATCGCCCGCCGCCGCGGCTCCAGCGACCCGACGGCGTACAGGATGACTGCGACGGGGACATACAACGCCTCCACGCCCATGAGCAGCCCCGCCGCGGCCCCCACCAGCGATATGGCGAGCATCGGCACAGGCCACGACCGCCGGGCCGCGACGGGCAGGGCGGCGACGGCCACCGCCGGCAGCGGCAGGACCTGCGCGCCCGTGCGGGCGCTCGCGGCGAAGCCGAAGGCGACGGCGAGCAGCAGCGCGGCGACCGCATCCACGGCGACCCAGTGGACGCGGCGCAACCGGTGCGTGAGCAGGGGGCGCGAATCGCGATCGGTCACCCCTCGACCGTAAAGGGCGCAGGTCACCCGGTGGAAGAAAGTTCCTCCCGAAGGATGACCCGTCGGCCGGAACCGGCCCGGGCGTACCCTCCTGGGCCGACGCGAGGCTCGTGCCCGCGTTCGATGCCGGGCGGCCACGCGTGCACGAGCGTTGACGGCATGTACAGATCACGACTCATGATCGGCGTCACGGCGGTGCTGGCCGCCGTCGTGACCACCACGGCGGGCGCCGCCCACGCGGACGCGCCGCCCAAGACGGCGGGATCGGCCGGACCGGCGGCGTCCCCGGTGAGACTGGTCCTGCCCGCCCCTACGGGGCCGCATCGGATCGGCACGGTGGCGCTGCACCTGGTGGACGGCTCCCGGCGGGACCCCTGGGTGCCGACGGTCCGCAAGCGGGAACTGATGGTCAGCCTGTGGTACCCGGCGCGGAAGTCGGAACGTCGTCCGCTCGCCCCCTGGATGCCCGCGTCCGCCGCCGAACGCTACTTCCGCGACGTCGGCGTGCCGCCCGGAAGGCTGCTGCCGGGCACGACGCACGGACGCCAGGGCGCGCCGCTCGACGGCCGCCTCGGCCGCCTTCCCGTCGTGCTGTACTCGCCCGGGGCCAACGCCTCGCGCTCGTACGGCACCGGCGTGGTCGAGGAGCTGGCCAGCCGCGGCTACCTGGTGGTGACCATCGACCACACCTACGACGCCGCCGTCGTGGAGTTCCCCGGCGGCAGGGTCGCGAAGAACCCCGGCGGCGAGATCACCGACTATGCCAAGGCCGCCCGGGTGCGCGCCGAGGACGTCCGCTTCGTCCTGAACGAGCTGACCGCGCTCAACGCGGGCCGAAATCCCGACGCCGAGGCCAGGCCCCTGCCCAGCGGACTGCGGGGCGCGCTGGACCTGAAGCGGATCGGGATGTTCGGCCATTCTCTGGGCGGCGCGTCCACTTCCTCGGCCATGTACGCCGATCGGCGGATCAAGGCCGGGCTCGGCCTGGACGGCGCGGTGATCGGCCCCGTCGCCGGGGCCGGGCTGGACCGGCCGTACATGGTGGTGGACACGCCAGGCAAGGGCGGGATGTCCACGAACCCGGCCCTGCGGACGTTCTGGTCGAACCTGCGCGGGTGGCGGCTCCACCTGACCGTCAAGGGCGCCGCGCACAACTCCTTCGGCGACGATGTCCAGCTCATCCCGCTGATCGCGCCGCTGATCGGGCTGGCGCCCGAGGAGGTCGCGGAGTCGGTCGGCGCCATCCCCACCGCACGTGCCCTGGCCTTCCAACGGGCCTACCCGCGGGCGTTCTTCGACCTGCACCTGCGTGGGAAGAGGAGCCCGCTCCTTGAGGGACCGGCCCCCGGCTTCCCGGAGGTGACCTACACCCGCTGACCGCGCGCTGTCGAACTCGCCGTCACGCCGCCCGCCGCCGCACAGCGCGTGAAAAGGCAGCAGCGACCTCTCGCCTGCTCGGGATCGGCACGACCGCTCTCGCGACCCATGTGGCGCACCGGGTGCGCCATCTCCACCTTCTCCGGAGCATTCATGCGACTTGACCGTGGACCCCCGCCTCCCCAGTGGTGCTGCACCGGAAAACACCCGGCGGCGGATCAGCGGACGGGGCGGACCGGCAGCGCCGGGATCCGGCTCAGGCAGGCGGTCCCGCGCAACTCGCCGGTACGGATGAAATCCGCGGCGAGGCGGGCCACGCATCCGCTCTTCTCCCCGGTGGGCACGTGGCCCGCGTTGGGCACCTTGACGAAGGTCGCATCCGGGAACTGGGCGGCGGCCCGCCGGCCCTGGTCCAGCGTCGTGTTCGTGTCGAGGTCGCCGGAGAGCACGAGCACCGGAAGATCGGGCGCGGCGCCGTACCGCGGGGCCCGGGGCGTCTCACGCGGCCAGCGGAGGCAGGCGTCGGCGCTGTCCGCGACGGCGGCGGTCCAGCCGCGGGTGCTGAACGGACCGAACGTCCCGTCCGCGCGGCGCAGGGCGCGCTGGAAGGAGGCCCGCCGGGCCGGTACGGCCGATCGGCGGTCCCAGACCACGGGATAGTCGTTGCAGAGGACCGCGACGCTCTGCGCCCGCGAAGAGCGCGCCTCGGGCGGCAACGTGCCCATCATCTCGACGGTCTGCCGGGTCATGGCGACGAGCGCGGCCGGCTTCCCGCGCGCCGCCTCACCGACCGCCGCGGGCAACTCGCTCCACGCGGCGGGGGTGCCTCCACTGCCGGCGACGTAGTAGTGCAGCAAGGCCAGCATCCGCTCGTCCATGGCGACGGTCCGGGACCGACCGGCGAAGCGCGCCGTGAAACGGATCGGGTCCTTCCGGAGCCGGGCGGCCAGCGTTCGCAGGTCGGCGACCGCCTCGCCACCCCGGCAGGTTCCGCTCCGCGCGCACAGCCGGCCGAGGATGTCCGGGACGGCCCGCGCGCTGGAGCGGCCGAGCGGGTCGCTCGCCAGCGGGTACGCGCCGGACAGCACGATCCTGCGCACGCGGTCCGGGTGGCGGTGCGCGTAGACCGTGCTCAGGTAGGTGCCGTACGAGACGCCGTACAGATCCACCCGGTCGACGCCGAGCCGGGCGCGCACCGCGTCGATGTCGTCGGCCGACTCCGCCGAGGTGTAGCCGCGCGCCCGCGCTCCGAGCGCGCGCCCGCACTTCCCGATCTCGGCGACGTACCGCTCCCGGGACAGCAGGTACAGGTCGTCGGGCAGGCCGCACTCGATCGTCTCGGACCGTCCGACACCGCGCGGGTCGATCAGGAGCAGGTCGTGGTCGGCGCGCAGCGCCGCGGTCTGCTGGGCGAAGAGGTCCACCTGACTGATGGCCGGCTCGCCGGGTCCGCCCGGCACCGGCACCACCGTGCCCGCGGCGGGACGGCCGGTGCCGGTCCGCCGCACCAGCGCGTACGCGATGCGCGTGCTGCCCTGGGACGGATCCGCGCGGACCAGCGGGACGGTCAGCGTCCCGCACTCGACCCGCCTGCCCTCCACAACGGGGCACCAGTCGGGCTGGGAGACGTCCGCCGATGCGGACGGAACCGAGGCGGCCAGCACCGCACCTGCCGCCAGCACGGCGACGACGCATCGCCGCATGTTCGTAGCGAAACTCATGATCGAGATGCTGTCGGAACGGCCGATCACGTCCCATCCCGTCCGCACCCGGGACCGAGGTAGGGCCTGCACTACGGTTTCCGGACTTGCAGGGCTTTCTGCATGCCGTGATCAAGGGAGATGAAAGCGCCCGGTCGTTTCCTGGAGGCGCACCGCAGGAGAACACCCCCGCCCAGGAGATCACCATGAAGCGCACCGCACTCGGTCTGGCCGCCGCCGCGATCGCCGGCCTCTCCCTCGCCGTCCCCGCCACGATCCTCGCCGCGCCCGCGTCCGCCGCCACCCCCGACCCCGGTCCCGAGACCTGCCTTCAGGGCTACGTGTGGCGGGAGGCGCGCCCCTCGGACCTGGTCTGCGTCACGCCCGAGGTGCGCACCCGGACCGCTCAGGAGAACCGCACCAAAGCCGCCCGCTGGACCGACGGCGCGTACGGCCCGCACACCTGCCTGACCGGCCTGGTCTGGCGCGAGGCGTTCACCGGAGACGACGTCTGCGTCTCCCCCGAGCTCCGCGACGAGACGCTGGACGCCAACCGGACCTCTGCCGACCGCAAGGTCCTGGCCCGCCTCTGGATCAGCACGTACCAGCCGAACGGGCCGGGCACCATCCCGCGCATCCAGATCAACGGCGACCACTACAACTTCGGCACCGTCTCGGTCATCTTCCGGTACAACAGCGGTCAGATCTACAAGAGCGGTTACGTGAAGGCCGTCGCCAACGCCGGTTACGCCGGGGGCAGCTTCGGCAAGAAGCTCGACCTCCTCTACTGCTCCCGGTCCGGGAAGCCGAACGGCTACGTCCAGGCGCACGACCTGAAGTCCGGCCGCTGGTCGGCGCGCATCCCGGTCAACGTCGGGTGCGCCACCCTCTGACGGCTCCGACGCGTACCCCTCGGGCGCGGCGGGGTCGACCGGTTCACTCCGGTGAGGCCGCCGGGCTGCGCAGGGAGAGCCACGCGGCGAGGCCGTACATGCCGAGCCCGAGCAGCACCATCAAGACGATCATCGGCCACTGGAGCGGGCCGGGCAGGTAGAGGGCGAGGAACCAACTCCGCTCCGCGCTGCCCTGGATCTTGTTCACTCCCGCCGCGATGCCCTGGGGGAACAGCGGAATCGCCCCGGTCGACCAGCAGATCACCACGACGATCCGCTCTCGGAGCGGGAGCTCCTCGAACCGCCGCCCGCCCCAACGGCTGCCCGGCGGAGGGGGCGGACGCGCGACCCCCATGCCACATTTCGGTAGTGGTTCTCCTGGAAGCGCGTGATCGCCAGGACGACCGCGATGGCCAGGGCGGCCGCGACAATGGACAGGGCGTTGCCGACGATGTCGGCAACGGCCGCATCCCGTATGTCGTACAACTCCTCGACATTCACGTATTTGCGGCCCACCAGTTTTGTGACCCATGCGGCGACCAGCCACGCGAGCCACCAGGCCCAGACCAGGCCGGAACGGCGGGCGGTCCACAAGTTTCCGCTCTCGGCCAGGGCGCCGGACTTCGAAGACGTCCAGATGTCATCAACGAGGCGACCTTCGCCGCGGCGTGGTCGTTGCGCCCGCGCCGCGAAGCCGACGATGCGGCGCGAATGACGCGCTCCGGAATGGTCGGCGGTGGAGACGCGAGCGTAGCCCACCAGCGCGCCGGACAGCACCGCCGGTTCGGCCTGCAGCGGGTCGCCGCCGAGCGAACCTTCCAACAGCAGCCCATCGGACAGCCTGGCGTCTGTCATGGAGATGTCTCCCACAGGGCGGAGGATCGTGATCGTGGTGGCACCCATCGGTGCTGGTGCTTGTTGCCATGGCAGCCATCGGAGCACCTGGCACGCGGCGGGCGCCCGGCTTGATAGGCAAGCCGCTACTTGCATATCGTGTGGCTGTGGGCGAGGATGTCTTCAAGGCGCTGGCCGACCTCACCCGTCGGCGCATCCTCGATGAGCTGGCGGAACGGGACGGTCGAGCCTTAGCCGAGATTTGCGCATGGCTGATGACCAAGCACGGTCTGAGGCTGTCCCGACAGGCGATCAGCCAGCACCTGGCCGTGTTACGCGAGGCCGGACTCGTCGTGGTGCGCATGGATGGCAAGCAGCGTGTGTACGCGCTGCGCCCAGAACCCCTTACCAAGGTCGACCAGTGGCTGGAGCCGTATCGCATGTTCTGGTCGAAGCGCCTCGACGCTCTGGAACAACACCTGGAGGAGAACCCATGATTCACGGAACCCTGGAAACGATCGACGGTCGCCCAGCGCTGCGCTTCGAGCGCACGCTCGCCTACCCGGTCGAGCGCGTGTGGCGAGCTGTCAGCGCGCCAGCCGAACTCGAGCGCTGGTTTCCCGCAGCCACCGACTGGACACCGGCGGCAGGCGAGACCTTTGAGGCCGCCGGCGCGACCGGCGAGGTGACTGAGGTCGATCCACCTCATCGCCTGGCTTGGACCTACGCCGACCAGCTGTACAGCTTCGAACTGGCCGCTCAAGGAGACGGCTGTCGTTTGATCTTCACCCACGTCATCGACGACCGCGACCTCGCAGCGCAGACCGCTACCGGATGGGAGACCTACCTCTCGCGGCTCCAGCCTCATCTCGCCGGCAAGTACCTCTCCGAAGAGGAAGCACACGAGCCGTGGGAGGAAATTCACGAACGCTACGCCGAGCGCTTCGGGGTCGACCCGACGCCGGGTCGGCGCTTCGCGGCGGCTCTGCGTGGAGACAACGGCGACGCCTGAGTTACTGCACTACTGCATTGCCGACCGTGTCTACCGGGTCACGGTGCGACGGTCGGCGCCGAGCCGTGCGGCGACCGCGCTCCAATTGCGGACCGCCGAGACCGAGCAGGTGCTGCGCCGCTTCATGAAGGGCAGTGGTTCCAAGCAGTCGGTCTACCTCGCCCTGGAGGAGCCGGCCGGGCCGTACGGACGATTTTCGCTTGTAACTCCCTTGCTGACGAGCGGCTCCGCAGGGAGATCAACAGCGGCCTTCAGTCGTGGGGAACTGCGACAGCGCCGACGACAAGGCCTGTGCGATGAGCCGCCGAACCGTGCGTCGGCCCGTCTTCCGGGGTGCGTCCGCCCTCGGAGGACCGGCCGACGCGTTCGCGCTGTCCGGGTGTCAACAGGATGCGAACATGCCGGCTGTCCGCGGTTCATCCGCTGATGAAGTCCATCCGTATCGTGCGCCGCGGGCTCGGGCGGCCCCGCACGCGACCGGCCCGGGCGATGGCCGACAAGGCCTACTCCTCCCGAGCCAATCGCCGCTACCTGCGCCGACGCGGCATCAAGGCGGTCATCCCCGTGAAGAGAGACCAGCAGGCCAACCGGCAGAAGCTCGGTTCCAAGGGCGGGCGGCCGCCCGCGTTCGACCGTGAGCGCTACAAGGAGCGCAACACCGTCGAGCGTTCAACAAGCTCCGCCAACATCGTGCCGTGGCGACGCGGGACGACAAGCGCGAGCTCATCTATCAGGGCACCCTCGATGTCGCTTCGATCCGGATCTGGCTCCGACCCCCAGTCACATGATCACAGGACACCCCACTAGCCCAGGTGGGTCGCCGTCCACTGCCGTGCTCCGGCGAGGACGGCCCGGTGGACGGCGCGGGCGATGCGGGCGCCCCAGATCGATCTCGGGCCGCCGAAGAGCTCCGGTCCGGCGTCCCCGCCGTCCCATGTCGCACGGCCCACGCCGGAGCCGCCGCCCGTTCCCTGGTGTGTCCCGGCATCCCGTACGGCGACGCAGACCGCGTCGGACGCGGTTCCGGTGCCCGGGAACCCGGCCTCGATCAACGCCTGGGTCTTCGCCTCTGTCACGGTCATGACGGCGTTGATCAGGGCCGCGTCGGTGAAGGCGACCGGAACCGCCACGATGATGTTGATCGTCCCGGGTGCGGGGAACCCGGATGGCGCGGAGCCGCGCGGCGCCTCGTCACCCGGTGCCGGGTCGCGGGGAGCCGAGTCGAGTGAGGCCGGACTGTGCGATGTCCGATCGGCCGGTGCCGCGTCGTGCAAGGCCGCGCTGTGCAAGAGCGGGTGGTTCGGTGTCCGGTCGGGCCGGGCCGGATCGTACGGGGTAGGGGTGCGCGGGGCCCGGTCAGGCGACAGTGGGCCGAACGTCGCCGGGTCGGCGAACGCGGGACGCAGTTCGGGATCGGGCCTGCCCTCGGGCGACGCCGCCCAGGTGGGGACGCGCAGCCCCACCGTGGCGACCGCCTCCACTCCCCCGTCCGACGCCTGGACGTACCGGTCCACGGACGCCGCGGTGAGCATCCCCACCCCGGCCCCGGCGCCCTGCGGCGCGAGTTCGGCCAGGTGGTCCAGCGGGTCCATCCGGGCATATGCGGCGACGACCTGGGCGTTCAGCACCCACGCGCGGGGGCCGATGCCGCCGCCGAGCATCGCCGACGAGATCATCCGCCACCCCGGGCCGAACTCCCACAGCAGCGACGCGAGCCGCGCCCCGTCCTCGTGCCGGTACCCCAGCGTCATCTTCATGCCGGGCAACCTATCGATCATCTGGGCGGAGCAACCGCACGAGAGGCCGTCCGTCCTCCTCGGGGTCCACGCGTACGCGGGCGCCGAAGTGCCGGGCCAGCAGCGGCTCGGTCAGCACCTGCGCGGGAGGCCCCGACGCGACGACCCGGCCGCCCGCGAGCAGCAGCAGCGCGTCCGCGTACTGCCCGGCCAGGCTCAGGTCGTGCAGCGTCGTCACGACGGTCAGGCCGTCGCCCACGCGCAGCCGGTCCACGAGTTCGAGCACCTGCTGCTGGTGTCCCAGGTCGAGGGCGGTGGTCGGCTCGTCCAGCAGCAGGACCGGCGCCTGCTGGGCGAGCGCCCGGGCGAGGACGACGCGCTGGCGCTCGCCGCCGGACATGTGCGCCAGCGGGCGGGCCGCGAAGCCCGCGAGGTCGAGGCGCTCCAGCACCGCACCGGCGACCTCCCGGTCCGCCGCGCTCTCCCGCCCCAGATAGGGGATGTACGGCGTGCGCCCGAGCAGGGTGTAGTCGAACACCGTCATATCGGGCGGCAGCGACGGGCTCTGCGGTGCGTACGCGATGAGCCTGGCCCGCTCGCGCGGCTTCAGGTCCCGTACCCGGACGCCGCCGACGGCGACCTCACCCGTGTGCGGCAGGAGTCCCATCATGGCTTTGAGCAGGGTGGACTTGCCCGCGCCGTTCGGACCGACGACGGCCAGCCACTCGCCTCCGGCCGCCGAGACCTCGGCGCCGGAGAGGACCTCGCGCCCGTCCAGCCGCACGCCGAGATCGGTTACTTCAAGGGGGTAGGTACGGCGGCCGCTCACGTGCCCACCTTCCGGGTCAGGCGCAGGACCGCGACGAAGAACGGCGCGCCCACGAACGCCGTCACGACGCCGATCGGCAGCTCCGCCGGGGCGAGGACCGTACGGGCGACCATGTCGGCGAGCACCAGGAAGGCCCCGCCGCCCAGGAAGGAGATCGGCAGCACGACGCGGTAGGACCAGCCCGCCAGCCTCCGCACCACGTGCGGAACCACGATCCCGACGAAGGCGATCAGCCCGCCCGCCGCCACCGCGGCCGCCGTGGCGAGCGAGGCGGCGAGCAGCACCACGAAGCGGACCCGGCCCGCGCGCAGCCCCAGCCCGGTGGCCTCCTCGTCGCCGACCGACAGCACGTCGAGCAGCCGCCCGTGCAGCAGGAGCACGACCGTCGACACCACGGCGTACGGCGCGATCATCCGCACCTGTTCCCAGCCTCCGCCGACGTCGCCCAGGATCCAGGAGTAGATGCGCTGGAGCTCCTCCAGCTTGAGCTGCTGTGCGAAGGTCTGGATCGCGGTCAGGAACGACGTGACCGCGACGCCGGCGAGCACCAGCGTGGCGGTCCCGCCCCCGCGACCGGCGGTGTTCCCCACGGCGTACGCGAGGAGGACTCCGCCGACCGCGCCCGCGAACGCGGCGAGGGGGATGACCGCCCCTCCGTTGTCCCCGCCGAAGAACACGACGACCAGGGTCACGCAGAGCCCGGCACCGGCCGCCGCGCCGAGCAGGTACGGGTCGGCCAGCGGGTTGCGGAACACCCCCTGGTATCCCGCGCCCGCGATGGCCAGCAACCCGCCGACGAGGGCGGCGAGCAGCACGCGCGGCAGCCGGAGCTGGAACAGCAGCCCCTGGTCGACCGGCGCGAGCCCCGAGTCCAGGTGGACGAACGGCAGCCGGTCGAGCAGGGCGAACAGGATCCCCTTGGGCGAGATGTCGGCCGCGCCGGCGAGCAGCCCGACGGCCATGCTCGCGAGCAGGAGGGCCGCCGCGACCAGCAGCGTCGTCGCCCGGAGCCGCCTGGGCCGCGACCGCCCCGCCTCCGACCGTCCGATGTCGAGGTCCACGTCCGGATGTCCGCGTTCTGCTGCAAGACGGTCTGAGGCGCGGCCGTCCGATGCCGACCGTTCCGATGCATCAGCGTTGGACCGTCTCGCGTCGGAACGGCGGGCACCCGGCCCGTCGCCCTCCTGCCCCACGACCTCCACGACCTCCGCCGCCTCCGCCCGGCCCACATCCGCTCGTACGCGATCGGTACCAACCAAATCAGCACGGAGCGCATCGGAGCGCTCCCGATCACGTTGGACCACGTCGGATCGGGGCGAATCCGTACAGAGCGGATCGGCGCGGGGCGGCTCGGAACTCATGACGCGATCAGCTCGCGGCCTTCTGGACGCCCTCGCCGATCGCCTTGGCGAGATCCACGACGCGCGGACCCCAGCGGGAGGCGATGTCGTCGTCGAGCTCGATCACCCGGTCGTTCTTGATGGCGGACAGCCCGGACCAACCGGGGCGCTTGGCGAGCGCCTCCTTGTTCTGGCCGCAGCACTTGGTGTCGCCGAGGAAGATCAGCGCCGGGTCCGCCTTGACGACGAACTCGGCCGAGAGCTTGGGATAGCCGCCGGCCGCGTCGGGCGCCTTGTCGGCCACGTTGACCAGCCCGAACAGGCCGTAGACCTGCCCGAGGAAGGTCGTGGACGTCGCCGCGTAGGGCGTGGTGTCAAGCTCGTGGTAGTAGGTGAGCTTCTTGTCCTTCGGCGCGGCGGCGGCGAGCTGCTCCAGCTCGCTCTTCATGCCCGCCACGACCTCGGCGGCCTTCTCCGCGTTGCCGGTGGCCGCGCCCAGGTCGGTGATCTCGTCGTACGCCTCGTCGAGCGTGTTGGCGGCGGGCTCCACGATGACGGGCACGCCCACCTTCGTCAGCCCGGCCACGACGTTGTCGATGTCGTTGGAGAGCACGACCAGGTCCGGCTTGGCCGCGACGATGGCCTCGACGTTGGGCTTGAACCCGGACAGCGACGTCTTCGGCGCCTCCGCCGGGTAGTTGGACTGGTCGTCCACGGCGGTGACCTGGCTTCCGGCGCCGACGGTGTACAGGGTCTCGGTGGCCGTCGGGGAGAGCGACACGATGCGCTCGGGCCGCTTGTCGATGGTCACCGCGCCGTTGCCGGCCTGGACAGTGACGGGGAAGGCGGAGCCCGCGGCGGGCGCCGAAGCGGTGGCGCTCTCGGAGGGCGCGGCTCCTGTGGTGCCGTCCGTCTGGCCACAACCGGCCAGGACGACGACACCCAGCAACGCGCCCGCGAAGCTCGTGCGTAGCGGCGACACGAAGTCCTCCAGGGGGATCACCGGGAATTGGAGAGACCCGTGACAATTGACGGATCACCCTTTTCCACGAGGGTCGATGGCGTCGGCGCACGGTGCAGGCGACCTGGCTCTCCCCCTGGGGACGGGGGCTCACAGTTGCGGGACAGCGCCGGACTCTCACCGGACTTCGCTACGCCGTGCGTCGGGATGAACGGTATCAACCGGACCACTGACCAAATAGTCTTGCCCCCGTGGGAGGGATCGTTCAGCGCGCGAGACTGGCCGCGCGGGCGACCGGCCACCTGCTTCTCAGCCTGCTGCTGGTCCCTCTCTGCGTGCTGGCTCTCCTGCAGTTCCTCCTGTCGCTGGTGCTCAGCGTGACGTTCGTCGGCCTGCTGCTGCTGCCGGTGACGACGCGAGTGAACCGGGCCGTCACCGGGCTCGCCAGGCGGCTCGCCTCCCGCTGGCTCGGCCGGCCGGTCACGGCGCAGTACGGGCCCCGCTCGGGCCTGCTGAACCGGGCCCTGCAGACCCTGAACGACCCGATGACCTGGCGGGACATCGGCTGGCTCGCCCTCCATCTCGTCGCCGGTATGGTACTGCCCGTCCTGGCGATCGCCCTGTGGTTCGCGCTCGGGTTCGACCTGGGCCTGCCGTTCTGGTGGTGGGCGGTGACGGCGGAACACACCGTGAACCTGACCGGCATCCCCATCGACAGCTGGTTCAAGGTGATCACCGTCGTGCCGGTCCACTTCGCGGCCTTCACCGCCATCGCGCTGTGGGCGATCCCCCTGCTGGCCACCGCCGACGCGCACCTGTCCCGGCTGGTCCTCGCCACCCCCGAGCGGGTACGGCTGGCCGAACGCGTCGCGGAGCTGACCGAGACCCGGGCGGCGGCGCTCGACGCGCACGGCGCGGAGCTGCGCCGCATCGAGCGCGACCTGCACGACGGCGCGCAGGCCCGGCTGGTGTCGATCGCGATGCGTCTCGGCATCGCCGAGCGGATGATGGCGAGCGACCCCGACAAGGCGGCCGAGCTGGTCTCGGAGGCCCGGCGGAGCACCGAGGAGACGATGACCGAGCTGCGCGGCATCATCCGCGGCATGTACCCGCCGATCCTGGCCGACCGCGGACTGCCCGGCGCGGTGGCCGCCCTCGCCGCCGGATGTCCCGTACCCGTGACGACCGCCACGGACGGCGTCGACCGGTTACCCGCCGCCGTGGAGGCGGCGGCCTACTTCGTCGTGGCGGAGGCGCTGACCAACGTGGCCAAGCACAGCGGCGCGTCGTCCGTGTCGGTACGGCTGAGCGAGGCAGGCGGGCGGCTGACCGTCGTGGTCTCCGACGACGGCCGGGGCGCGGCGGACGAGACCGCGGGCACCGGCCTGAAGGGGATCCGGCGCAGGGCGGCGGCCTTCGACGGGAGCGCCGACCTGTCCAGCCCGCCCGGCGGACCGACGACCCTGACCGTGGAGCTGCCGTGCCGGTGAGAGTGCTGATCGTCGAGGACAACGTCCTGCTGGCCGAAGGGCTGGCGCTGCTGCTCCGCACCGAGGGGCACGAGGTGACCGGGACGGTCGACACCGCCGAGGCGTTCCTCCGCGCCGTCGACGAGCAGCGGCCCGACATCGCCGTGGTGGACGTGCGGCTGCCGCCGACCTTCAGCGACGAGGGCGTGCGCGCCGCCGTCGAGGTGCGGCGCAGGCACCCGGGCCAGCCGATCCTCGTGCTCTCGCAGTACGTCGAGCGGACGTACGCGACGGAGCTGCTGGCGAGCGGCGAGGGCGGCATCGGCTACATGCTGAAGGACCGGGTCAGCCGGGTCTCGGAGTTCGTCGACGCGCTGCGGCGGGTGGCCGGCGGCGGCACGGCCATGGACCCCGAGGTCATCTCCCAACTGCTGGTACGGCAGGGCCGCCATCCGGTGGACGCGCTGAGCCCGCGCGAGCGCGAGGTGCTCGCCCTCATGGCCGAGGGCAGGTCGAACGGCGACATCGCGGCGCACCTGTCGGTCACGGAACGTTCGGTGCACAAGCACGTCGGCAACATCTTCCTCAAGCTCGGGCTGCCGCCGAGCGACGGCGGGCACCGCCGGGTGTTGGCCGTGCTCAGCTACCTCTCGCACTGACGGGGTCGGGTGTTCCGGAGGGTGATGGTGTAGCTGGCTACACCATCGGTGGTAGTCCTGGCCGACGATCAGAACGGGGGACTGCACCGCTGCGTTGAGCAGGGGTTCCTCGCCATGCTTGAGGAGTTGATCCCCAGCGGAGGCGAATTCCCCCATGTCACTGACCATGCTCCCCCCGTCCGGTACCGGCGTGCCGGCGAGTCCCGCGCACCGCGACAGGTTCGTCGACATCCTGCGCGTTTTCGGGATGATCCTGGTCGTCGTCCAGCACTGGACCATGCCGGTGCTCGTCTACGCGGACGGGCGACTGTCCACGGGGAACGCGCTGGCCGGGGTGCCACTGATCACGTGGATCAGCCAGGTGATGCCGCTGGTGTTCTTCGCGGGCGGCGCCGCGAACGCGATGAGCTGGCGTTCCGCCCTGGCAAAGGGGCGCACGCCCGGGCACTGGGTGGCGGGGCGGCTGCGGCGGCTCGCCTGGCCGGTGCTGCCGCTGGCGTTCGTCTGGCTGCCGCTCCCCTACGTTCTCGGGTTCTTCGGCGTGCCCGCGCAGCCGGTCGAGGTCGCGGCCCGGACCGTGGGGCAGCTCCTGTGGTTCCTCGCCGTCTACCTGCTGGCGGTGGTGACCACGCCGTACCTGACGCGGCAGCCCGCCGGCCGGGTGCTTCCGGCGCTGGCGGCGGGCGCGGTCCTGGTGGACGTGGTCAGGTTCTCCGGGCTGGAGCAGGCGGGCTACCTGAACGTGCTGTTCGTCTGGCTCGCCGTCCACCAGGTCGGGTTCCTGTACGCCGAGGGCCGGCTGGAGTGGCTGCGCGGTGGGCGCGCCCTGGCGCTGGCGGTCGCGGGCTTCGGCATGGTGGCCGGGCTGGTCGCCGCCGGGCCGTACCCGCCGCACATGATCGGGATGCCGGGAGCGGTGTCGAACATGGCCCCGCCGAGCGCCTGCATGCTGGCGCTGTTCGTCGGGCAGCTCGGGCTGGCGATGCTGCTGCGCCCGGCGCTCGACCGGATCACCCGCGACGGCCGGGTGGACACGCTGCTCCGCGTCCTCGCCCCCCGGATGATGACGCTCTACCTCTGGCACATGACGGCGCTGGTCCTCGTGGCGGGGATCGCCGTCCTGGGCTTCGAGGCGAACACGCCCGAGGTGGGCACCGCCTCCTGGTGGGCGCGGATCCCGCTCTGGCTGGCGGCTCTGACGATCGTGTTGCTCGCGCTGGTCGGCCTCTTCGGCCGGATGGAGGAGCCGCCCGGCACCGCCTCGGCCCGCATCGTGGTCGTCGGCACCCTCATGATCGGCGCGGCGCTGACCGCCCTCATGGTCACCGGGTTCGCCGTCGGGGTGCTCCCGCCGCTCGCCACCTGCGTGCTCGTCGCGGGCCTGCTCGTGCTCACCCGTAGGGACGCGGCACGGGCGGGCGACCCGGCGCCGGCCCTCCCTGGGCGTGGCCCGGCGACAGCGAGCGGCGCCCTGCCGGGATGATTCCTGATATGGACGTCATTCTGCTGAGGCACGGCGAGACGGAATGGAGCAGGGACGGACGGCACACCGGCCTGACGGACCTGCCGCTCACGGAGCGGGGCGAGGAGCAGGCGCGCGCGCTCGGCCGCGTGGTGCGGGAGCGCGCGTTCGCCCTCGCCCTCTCCAGCCCCGCGCGGCGGGCCCGCGAGACCGCCCGGCTCGCCGGGCTCCCGGCCGTCGAGACCGATCCCCACCTGTGGGAGTGGGACTACGGCGGCTACGAGGGGATCACCACCCCGGAGATCCGCGCGACGCGCCCCGGCTGGTACCTCTGGCGCGACGGGGTCGTCCCGGGCGACGCCGCGCATCCCGGCGAGAGCGTCGCGCACGTGGGCGAGCGGGCGGACAAGGTGATCGCCCGCATCCGGGCCGCCGACGGCGACGTCGCGCTCGTCTCGCACGGTCACTTCCTGCGCGTGCTCGCCGCCCGCTGGCTGGGCCTGCCCGCCGCCGACGGGCGGTTCTTCCGGCTGGACACCGGGACGTACTCCGCCCTCGGGTTCGAGCACGGCGAGCCCGCCATCATGTGGTGGAACGCCCCGGTTCCCTGACGATCCCAGCTCTCTTGAGGACGCGGCGCCGTTGACGCGTCCGGGGAAAGGGGTGGCGTGGGCGCGGCCTCCCGGCTGCGGACGCGGCGCCGTTGACGCGTCTCAGGTGGTGCATCGGGAGCTGGCGTCCCGGCCGGAGCGCGCGCTCAGCCGGTCGCGACCTGCTGGGGCTGGGGACCGCGTCCGGTCAGCCATTCGAGGACTTTGCGGTGTCCGGTTCGCGCGTCCTCGAAGTGGCCCCAGTGCCAGTACCTGGGCTGGTCCCGGACCCCGGTGACCCACGTCCGGTAGGCCACCGGCCGGGGCCGCCCGTCGGCGGGCCCCGCCGCCGTGGCGACGCCGTACGTGCGGATCACGACGCGGCCGCCGGGCGCGAAGAGCACGTCGTCGGCCACGGGATAGAAGGTCATCTGGTCCAGCATGGCGAGCCCCCTGATCTCACGATGGTGTGGGACCCAATCTGCCGGACGCGTGTTACACGGTTCCGCACGAGCCGGTTAAGGCCGTACGTGGTCGCGTAAAAACGGCGTTACACCAGAAGACCGTCGAACTCCCCGTCTTTGACTCCGAGCACCAGCGCTCGGATCTCGTCCCGTGTGTAGATGAGCGCAGGCCCCTCGGGGAACCGGGAGTTCCGGACGGCCACACCGCCGTCGGGAAGCTCGGCGAGCTCCACGCAGTTGCCGGTCGAGTTGCTCCGAACGCTCTTTCGCCAGGTGACCCCGGTCAGCTCAGTGGCCGGCATCCCGTTATATGTCTGCATTTACATCTCTCTGAGAAGATCGCCGATGATCTCGGCGGTACCCCCGGGCGTGGTGCTCTCCACGCACAACTGCTCCATGGCTGTGAGGTAAGGATCGATGTCCTCACGCTTGTCGAGGTACAGCGCACCCCACAGCTGCTCGACGTAGACCACGTCCGATAGGTCGGACTCGGGAAACCGGAGGATCGTGAACGCCCCTCCCTCCGCCGCGTGCATGCCGAAGCGGAACGGCATCACCTGGACGGTGATGTTGGGCAGCATCGACACCTCCAGCAGGTGCTGGAGCTGCTCCTGCATGATCCCCTCGCCACCGATGGGACGCCTGAGCGCGGCTTCGTCGATGACCGCCCAGAGCCTCGGCCCACCCTTCTGCCGCAGCCGCTCCTGGCGCTGCATGCGCAGGTGCACGCGGTGCTCGATCGACTCCTCCGGGTCGTCCGGGTAGCCGAGTCGGATCACCGCGCGGGCGTAGGCGGCCGTCTGGAGCAGGCCGGGCACGAACTGCACCTCATAGGTGCGGATCACGCTCGCCGCCTCTTCGAGCCCGATGAAGGTGACGAACCAGTTCGGCAGCACGTCGCCGTACTTGTGCCACCAGCCGGGCGTGTTGGCCTCACGGACCATCTCCAGCAGGCCACGGCGTTCGGCGTCGTCGTGGACGCCGTACAACGTGAGCAGGTCTTCGACATCACGTGTCTTGAATCCGACCCGTCCGAGCTCCATCCGGCTGATCTTGGATTCTGAGGCGCGGATATGAAATCCCGCGACCTCCCGGGTCAGCCCCCGGTCCTCGCGCAGTTTGCGAAGGCTCGCACCAAGCATGATTCGCCGAACGGTGGAGCCGGATCCAGGCGGATCTATCGACACGTGCTATTCCTCCGGTATGTGGACTGGTTCACAGTCTGTCAAAGATCGCCCCCTTCGTCCCAGAGGTGTATTGGGGGTAACCGTAGCGCCTGCATCCCCCGAATGCACGTGCATCCGCTCTTGCACATGCACGTGACCTTGCACCATCATGATCTCGTGCAGTCCGCGAACCTGACTCGTGGCCAAACCCAGTGGTCGGCGCTTGATTGGTGGCCTCCCCTCGGATGGTGGCCGGAGCCCGCGCGTCATCTCCTCGCCCCCGGATCCGCCGCCGCGAGCGCCACATTCGTTCTGCTCCCGCGCGCGGAGTCGATCCACTCGGCCCGCAGTTTCGCCGCGGGAACGCTGGCCGGCTGGAACATGGGCACGCTGGCCGAGGGCATGGAGCTCGTCGTCTCCGAACTCGCCACCAACGCCCTCCGGCACGGCCTCATGCTCGGTGCCACACCGCTTCGCCGCGACCGCGAGGTCGTACGGCTGTCGCTGATCCGCCGCGGCCCGCTGGTCGCCTGCGCGATCACCGACCCCGGCGCGGCCGTCCCGGTGCTGCGCGATCCGTCTCCGTTCGAGCCGGGCGGGCTGGGACTGCACATCGTCGAGTCCATGAGCGTGTGCTGGGGCTGGTCCCCGCTCGCGCCCCAGGGCAAGGCCGTCTGGGCCGTCCTCTCCGCCTGACTCGGCCCGACGCCGGTCGGGAGCGGGGTGCGGCCGGGTCGCCGCGCCTCCAGGCCGATCTCGACAGGAGTCAAACAGGGACTCATATTTCTGCCGCCCGGCCCCCCGCGGCCCGCGATCTGGATTACGGTGGCTCTCCCGAGACTCCCGAGAGACTCTGATGGACGATCACCTGACCGGCTGGCTGGCCACTCTCGACGAAGAACGACTCACGCGCGTGCTGGGCAACCGCCCGGACGCCCTCATTCCGCCATGGCCCCGCACGCTCAAGGCCCTCGCCGAACGGCTCGCCGGCGACTTCGCCGTCATGGAGGTCATGCGCAGGCTTCCCCTCCCGGCCCTGGAGATCGTGCAGGCGTGCCTCGCGCTCGGCGATCGCCCCGGCGAGGACCGGCTCGCCCGTTTCCTAGGGGTGAGCGTCTCCGAGACGATCCCCTGGCTGGACCGCCTGTACGACCACGCCCTGGCCTGGCCGGAGCCGGACGGCAGGATCCGGCTGGCCGGGGCGCTCGCCCGCTGGTGGACGGCCCCGTGCGGGCTCGGCGAGCCGCTCGCCGCGTACCTCGAATCGTGGACGCTGAACACCGAGGGGCTGCGGCGGATGTGCCGCAACCTGAGCGTCCCGGCCCAGGGGACGAAGCGCCAGATGATGACTCGGCTGTCGGCGACCCTGAGCGACGCCGAGCTGCTGTCCTCCCTGGTCGCCGAGGCGCCGGAGGGCACGATCGGGATGCTCGACGACTTCGCCTGGGACGGGCCGATCCGCAGCGTGAACGGCGACCTGTTCATCACGCCGGGCACCCCGGAGAAATGGGCCGTCGAGCGCGGCCTGCTCTTCCGTACGCAATGGGGGGTCGCCGGAATGCCGCGGGAGGTGGCGCTGGCCCTGCGCGGGCCGGAGTACCACCCGCCGTTCACGCCGTTTCCGCCCGACCTCGCGACCGTCCCGGTCGGCGCGGAGGCGGTCGAGTACGACATGTACCTGGCCGCGCCGCGCCTGCTCGACCGCGCGACCGCCGTCCTGGAGAACATCGACAAGACGCCGCTGCCCCTGCTGAAGGGCGGCGGCGTCGGCGTGCGCGAGGTGAAGCGCGTCGCCAAGGAGACCGGCTGCGCCGAGGCGGAGGCCCGCCTGCTGATCGAGGTGTCGGCCGTGGCCCGGTTGATCGGCCTGGACGAGGAGGCGGGCGGGCTCGTCCCCACGGACAGGTTCGACAGGTGGCGGCTGTCCGAGGGCCCCGTCCGGCTCCGCGCGCTGCTGGCCGCCTGGTGGCGGATGGAGCGGTCCTCCCTGCGCCGCGTCCAGGAGCGGTACGCGACCGTGCTGGGCGACGACCCCGAAGGCGAGACGCTCGCCCGGATCCGCCGGGCCCTGCTCGGCGCGCTCGCGGAGATCCCCGAGGGCCGGGGCTTCGCGACGTTTCCGGAGCTCGTGCAGGCCGTCCATTGGCGGGCGCCGCTGCTCGACAGGGAGCTGCTCGCCGAGTGCGCGCCGGCCGTTCTGGAGGAGGCCGAGTTGCTCGGGCTGTGCTCCGGCACGGCCCTGACCTCACTGGGCCGGGCGCTGGCCGCGCTCGGCTCGGTCGCGGGCGGCGAGAACGAGAGCGCCGTCCCCGAGATCGAGCACGACCCGGCCCTGGCGGAGCGGTCGGCCAAGGCGCTGGCGAGCGCGCAGCGCACGGCGCTCTTCGGCGCGGACCTGACGGCCGTCGTCACCGGCCCGCCCTCCGCCGAGCTGGCGTCCCTGCTCGACCGCGCCGCCGACCGCGAGTCCCAGGGAGCGGCGTCGGTCTGGCGGTTCGGCCCCGCCGGCGTACGGCGTGCCCTGGACGCCGGGGAGACCGCCGACACGCTGCTCGACGCGCTCGCCGAGGTGGGCACGCTGCCCCAGCCGCTCGTGTACCTCGTCCGGGACGTGGCCCGCAGGCACGGCGAGGTCACCGTGGCCTCGGTGGGCTGCGTCGTCCTCGGCTCGGACCCCGCGCTGCTGGCCGAGATCAACGCGCATCGCAAGCTCGGCCGGCTCGGCCTCCGCCTCCTGGCGCCGACCGTTCTGGCGAGCGACGCGACCGCCGAGCGGACGCTCGCCGCGCTGCGCGAGGCCGGGTACGCCCCGGTGCCCGACGGCTCCGGCGGGATCGCCGTCCGGCGCGGCCCGCGCCCGAGCCACGACACTTCGGACCGGATCGGCGACCGGGACGCGAAGCGCGAGCCGGAACCGGGCGACGGCCGGTTGATCCCGTTCCCCGGCGGGCGGACGGCCGAGGCCGACGTCCCCCACCCGCCGCACGCGCTGCCGGACGGCCTCGCGGACCTCCCGGCGGACGTGCCGGACCCGCGCGAGCACGCGCGGAGGCTGCTCGCGGCGAGCGGCGCCGCCCGCACCGGCGAGACGCCCGCCCGGGCGCCGGGCCGGACGTGGGCGGTCATCGGGCGCCGGGCGACCCGGCTGCCGACCGCGCAGCAGACGCTGCTCGGCTTCGTCGTCGATCGGGGCGTACGCGCGCTGATCACGCTGGCGGACGGCGTGACCGCCACGGTGAGCCACGGCGAGCTGCGCGACGGCGTCCTCGACGCGTGGTGCGAGGAGGCGGGGGACTACCTCGACTTCCCGCTGGGCGAGATCACCTCGGTCGTCGCCGCCCGGTAGGACGGCGACGACGGGTCACGGGGTCAGTGTGAGGGTGTCCACCGCCTCCCGGCGTACGCCCTGCTCGGTGAAGGGCCAGGGGGTCATGCGGCCGTCGGCCCACAGCTCCGCCTGGTCGTCGTAGTTCGAGTGGAAGGCGTGCCCCGAGGCCCCGGTCAGGTTGATCCAGCGCGAACGGTCGAGGTCCGCGAGGTCGACGACCATCCGCATCGACGGGACCCAGACGACCTCGTAGCCCATGTCGCTGTCCCAGCCGGTCGCGTCGACCGCGTCCTTGCCGCCCGCGAGGTGGAGCGGGCCGCGGTTGAACAGCCACTCGACCGGGCCGATGCCGGAGGTGCCGAACGTCTCGTTGGTCAGCTCCAGCGTGTGCAGGTCGCCCCAGCGCCAGGCGTCCGAGTCGTCGCCGAGCCGCTCCCTCAGGTCGGCCCCGGCGTCCTTGATCGCCGCCGCCAGGATGTCGTCGCGGGACTCCGTCACCCTCTCTGTGCGTGTGTCGTCCCACCAGGGCGAGTCGGGCTCGTCGAGCAGCTTGGCGACGATCTCGAACCATCTGTCGCCGCCGCCCGGCCGTACGCTTTCCGGCAGATCGTCGTCGAACGTCCGCTTGAGCAGGTGCCGCCAGATCGCGTTGTAGTACGCGGCCGGGGCGGAGTCCCGGGTCTGGGTGAAGTCCCATCCCTTCAGCAGCCGGGTGTCCCCTCCCCCGATCCGGAGCAGGTGCGGGACGAGCACCTCGGCGAGACCGTTGCGCGAGTCCATCTGGATGTCCCGCATCGTGTCCGCGGTGATCTTGCCCGCGCCGACGGCCTGCGTGATCCGGTCCACGATCCGCTGCGAGCGGTAGCCGTACGACCAGTCGGACGTGAGGAACGGGCCGTAGTCGGGCCGGATCGCGGCGTTGTTCGCGGTGACGATGAAGCCCTCGGGCGGGTTGTACACGTACGGAAGCTGCTCGAACGGGATATAACCGGTCCACTCCTGCGCGCCGGTCCACCCCGCGGCCGGCCACGTGCCGTCACCGTCGGAGCGGACCGGGATCTTGCCCGGTGCCTGGTAGCCGATGTTGCCCTCCAGGTCGGCGTAGATCAGGTTCTGGGCGGGGGCCTCGAACTTCGCCGCCGCCGCGCGGAACTGCTCCCAGTTCTCCGCCCGGTTCAGCATGAAGATCGAGTCACCGGTCCGGCCGGGGTCGAGCGCGGTCCAGCGCAGCGCCACGGCCATGTCCTTGTCGAGCTTGCCGAGTTTGGCGGCGGCGCCCGGCACCGCCTCCCGAGCGTTCCCGAGGACCTCCGAGATGATCGGCCCGTGCGCGGTCGAGCGCACCGTCAACTCGATCGTCTTCCCGCCCGCGACCTTGATCTGCTCAACCCTGGTCTGCAGCGGAACCCACGAGCCCTTCACCTCGTACCTGTCGTCCTGCACGCGCTCGACGTACAGGTCGGTGACGTCGGGCCCGAGGTTGGTGAACCCCCAGGCGATCTTGTGGTTGTGCCCGATGATCACACCGGGGACGCCGGAGAAGGTGTAGCCGCTGACGTCGTAGGGACAGGCCGGTCCCCGCGTACGGCAGTGCAGCCCGGCCTGGTACCAGATCGACGGCATCCGGGGCCCGAGGTGCGGGTCGTTGGCCAGCAGGGGCTTGCCGCTCTCGGTGTGCGCGCCGCTGACGACCCACGAGTTCGAGCCGATGCCCGCCCGGTCGGCACCGGACGTGCCGAGCAGGTTCGGGACGGCGTCGAGCACCTTCGCGACGCGGGCGAGCGCCTCGGTCGCGGGCGCGCCGGAAAGAGACGAGTCGGACGCCCGCTCCTGTTCTGTGGCGCTCCCGGTCACCGGCCGGGTCGCGAGCGGCGCGGCGGGCTGAGCCGGGGCTCCGGTGGCGCGCTTCTCGTCCGCGTCCTGGCTGAACTTGCCGTCCCGTACGGCTCCCCTGGTCACGATCGGCTGGTGCCGGTCGAACGGGTAGCCGGGGAACAGCTCCTCCACCCGCTCCAGCGGAAGCGCGGACGCGTCGATCGCGCGCTCGATCTCCTCACCCATGTTGGAGCGCAGGTCCCAGGCCAGGGCCTTGAGCCAGGAGAGGGAGTCGGCCGGGGTCCACGGCTCCGGGTCGTACGAGCGGTTGGTCAGGGCGAGCACGCCGTACTCAAGGCTCCGGGCCGCGAACCCCTGGTTCTGCTCCATCCACGCGTTCACGCCGGCCGCGTAGTCCTCCAGTGCCGTGCGCGCCTCCGGGTCGAGCAGCTCGATCTCTTTCTCCGAGGTACGGCGCCAGCCGAGCGTGCGCACCACCTTGTCGATGTCGAGCGTGGACGACCCGAACAGTTCGGAGAGGCGGCCGGCCGTGGTCTTGCGGCGGAAGTCCATCTCCCAGAAACGGTCCTGGGCGTGGACGTAGCCCTGTGCTTTGAAGAGGTCGGCCGAGGTGTCGGCGTAGATCTGGGGGACGCCGTACCGGTCACGCAGGACGCTGACGTTCGCCGCCAGGCCGGGCAGCCTGATCTCACCGTCCACCTGCGGGAACGACCGCCGTACGGTCCACGTGACCACGCCCGCGAGCACGAGCGCGAGGACCAGCACGACGGTCACGACACGGAGTAGCCATCGGATGGGCCAAGGGAAACGAGCATAGGGGGCGAGCCTGACCATCGACCGACCTTTCCTCTGGAACGCGCATCACAGTATGAAGGTCCGGCACATAAGATCAATCCCCGCCTTCCTCCGCGGGCGGCCGCTCAGGTACGGGAGAGTGCGTTCAGTTGACCGATCCGCGATCCGCCGACGCCCTTCCAAAAGACCATGCGACGCCGCTGTCGCCGGCCCGCCCGGCCGAGTCGACGCCTCGTGCGAACCAGCCGGAACCCGGGGCCGGGACCGAACATTGGATCCCGTCGGACGCGGCGGAAGCGACACCCTCGCTGGACCATGGGCCGACGGCGGACGCGGCGGAACCGGAGGGCACTTCCGGGGCGGCCGGCCTGAGCGACGCGATGCCCGCTCCGTGCCCCGGGCGTCGGCGGCGGTGGTGGGTCGGCGTCCTCGTCTGGACGTCGATCGCGCCCTTCGCGGCGTGGGCCGCACTCCGGCTGATCCCCGCGGACGTGCACTTCCAGTGGATCCGCGCCGTGGCGTTCACGCCCTACGTGGCGCTCGCCTCGGCGGCCCTTCCGCTGCTCGCGCTACCGGCGCGCCGATGGGCCGCGCTCGTGGTGAGCCTGGCCGTGGCCACCACGCTCGCGGCCTGCGTGCTGCCCCGCGCCGTCCCGGCCGGCGCCCCGGCCGCCGCTGGTCCCCGGCTGAGGGTCCTGTCTGCCAACCTCAAGATGGGGACGGTCCCGCCGGAGAAGGTCGTCGCCCTCATCCGGGAGCTCCGTCCCGACGTACTCACTCTGCAGGAGCTCACCCCCTCGGCCGCCGCGGGCCTGCACGCGGCCGGGATCGGCGCGCTGCTGCCGTACGGCGTGGACGTGTCCGAGCCCGGCGCGCACGGGTCGGGCATCTACAGCCGCCACCCGGTCGCTCCGGGCCGGCACATCCGGTTCGGCGACTTCCGGCAGGGAGTGGCGACGGTGCGCGTGCCCGGGGCTCCCGAGGTCGCGGTGGTCTCCGTCCATCCCTGCGCGCCCCGGTACGCGGAGAGGGCCCCCTGCTGGGCGGAGGGGCTGGCGGCGCTGCCCCTGCCCGCGCCCGGCGGTCCGGTGCGGATCCTCGCCGGAGACTTCAACGCCACCCTCGATCACGCCCGGATGCGCCGTCTGCTGGACGCCGGCTACCGGGACGCCGCCGCCATGACGGGGAACGGCCTCGCCGCCACCTGGCCGTACGAGCCGTGGAACTTCAACGGGTGGAGCATCCCTCCGGTCACGCTGGACCACATCCTCGCCGCTCCCGGCGTGGCGACCCGGTCCTTCGGCGTCCACCCGCTCCCGCGTACGGATCATCGCGCCGTGTTCGCCGAGCTCACGCTCCCCGCGCGCTGAGCCGCGCCGTCTCCGAGCGGAAGGTGTGCCCGAGCTCCCGCCCGAGGCCGAAGTAGTGCCGGAAGTTGTAGATCAGCGGGCTCCAGGCCGCAGGGTCGATGTGCTGGGTGCCCGGCACGACGATGCGCGGATCCGCGTGTACGCGCAGCACGTGGGCCTCGATCACCTGGAACTCGCCGGTCACGTCGAGCCGGACCCGTGCGGCCCGCGCCTCCAACTGGATCGGGCAGCTCGCCACCCGGGGCGGCCGTACCGTCTCCGACGGCTCGGGACGCAACCCCGCCGCCTCGAACTTGGCCGGCTCGTAGCGGAAGGCGCCCTGCTTGCGCGCGGGGACGGGGTCACGGCCGGTGAGCGGGGCCAGGCGCTCCACCGCCGGCCACTGCGCCGGCTCGGGAAGGTTGATCACCAGGTCGGGACGGGCGGCGAGGTTGTGCGCGGTCTGGCTGTCCTTCCCGAGGCCGAGCACGATCGTCCGCCCCAGCGCCCAGGCGGAGGACATCGGGGCGAGGTTGAAGGAGCCGTCCTCGTTCTCGGTGGAGAGCAGGGCCACCGGTGTCCCGAAGTAGAGGACACTCGGCGTGATCGTCAGGTGGTCGGTCGTCATGAGCGCCAACGTAGGCGGCCGACGCTTCGGCGACGGCCGCACTGTTCTCGCTGAACACCTGCCGGGTTCCGGCGAACGCGCGCCGGCTCCCCCGGCGCATCAAAGTGAAGCCGTTCAGGTGAGCGATACGTGGCGGAAACGGGTATCGAAGCCCTTCCCGACCGGAGCCGCGCACATCACTCCCGCGAACGCGGGGACGCCCGGCGGGAAGTAGGCGAGGCGCAGCATCCGCTCCGGCGCCGCGCCGTCGAGCCCGTAGCGCACGGTCACGGTGTCGCCGGTCCGTTCGAGATCGACGGTGACCGAGCGGAAGCCGTCCGGCGCCGCGACCACGGACCAGTCCGACCAGCCCCGCGTGACGACGGCGCTGACCAGCGGCACGCCGTCCACCAGCTCGACCCCCGTCTTGATCCAGTTCTCCTCGTCGATCCTGAGGGCCACCCCCGCCTGGTCGTACTGCTCGCCCCAGTCGATCTCGAAGGTGGCGGTGATCCGCAGGTCGCCGTCCATGACCCGCCCGAAAATGTGGCCGTTGTCATGCGTGAAGCCGTAGTGGGTCTTCTGCCAGAAATCGGTGCCCGGGTCGGCCACGACCCGAAGGGCCTCTTCCACCGCCCATTCGCGGGGCTCGTTGATCCATTCCCAGCCCGTGTACGGCATGACCGCTCCTTCACTCGAGTGCACTCGATCATGCCAGGAGAGCGCTTTCCGAGGGCGGTCCCAAAAAGAAGATCTACCTCCCATTTGTGCTGGTTTGTCCGCTTTACTGTCTGATTGCCTATACTCGTGCCACGCAAAGCCCTCTTGCGAACTAAATCCCCAAATATCGCAATGTCGTCGCAAACCTCCTGAGATGACGTGGCCCTCCCTCCCCCCGGAGTCCCCCCAACTCACACCCCGCCGGGCCGGTTTTTGGCCTGCCCGGAACCAGGTTCGCCGTCGATCCCCCGACGGCGGCCACACGTCCTCTCGCGGCGGCACTCGCCCCGGCCCCCTCCGGGAGCGAGTCGCGATCCAGCGAAAGGATGCTCATGCAGAAGCGAGCCCGCCAGGCGATCGTCACCGTGACCGCAGGTCTCACGCTCATCGGAAGCGTGTCTGCCGCCGCCGCGGTGATGATGTCGCCGGGCCAGGGCGTCGACGGGGCGCGTGTCGCCCAGTCGACGTCCGCCGCCGAGACCTCCTCGACCCCCCAGGCCGGCCCGTCCACCGAGAGCCGCAGCACCGGCGAGTCCGGCGGTGCCACCCATGTCGCCGCGAGCACCGCGATCCCCCTCACGACCGGTGCGGTCACCGCCGCCCAGGCGGCTCAGCCGGTGAAGTTCGTTCCGGCGAAGGCGAGCGAGACGAGCGCCGCCACCGCCACCAAGACCACGGCCGCCGAGACCGCCAAGACGGCCAAGGCCGAGCCGAAGCTCCCCTCCGGCAGGTCCACCGCCACATCTTTCTGGGACGCGCAGACCGCCTCCGGCAAGCCGATGCGCTACGAGACCATCGCCAGCCCGTACTGGCCGCTCGGCACCAAGGTCAAGGTCACCTACAAGGGCAAGAGCGCGATCGGCGTGGTGGAGGACTTCGGTCCCGCCGAATGGGCCGTCGCGCAGCACGACATCCCCGCGATTCTCGACCTGTCGGAGAAGATGATGGCCGACCTCACCGGCGTCCGCTCCAACAGCGTCCACGTCGACTTCGAAGTCCTCAAGTGGGGCACCGGGCGGGTCTACCGGACCTCCGGCACCGGCTACAAGCTGGCCATGGGCCGATAGGCGCGCTTCACCCTCGATGCTCGTGCCCGCGTAAACTGCGAGAGTGGCTGACCCCAAATTCGAGATCCAGATGCTCCACGACCGCGTCATGGTCAAGGCGGACCCCGAGACCGAAGAGCGGCGGAGCAACGCGGGCATCGTCATCCCGGCCACCGTCAAGATGGCCAACCGGCTCGTCTGGGGCGTGGTCTGCGGCGTCGGGGCCAACGCCCGAGCGGTGAAGGTCGGCGACAAGGTGCTTTTCAACCCCGAGGAGCAGTCCGAAGTCGACGTCCAGGGCCAGGTCTACCTCGTGATGCGTGAGCGGGACCTGCACGCCGTGGCGACCCCGCAGACCGACCACGGCACGGGTCTCTACCTCTGACCTCCTCCGCGCATCACCCCACATCGTCCTCCGCCGGCTCGCGCCGACATCGACCGCCGGCCGAGGCCCCCTGACCGACCGGAAGGCGGGGCGCCTGTCGCCCCGCCTTCCGCCGTCTTCCCCTCCCCTGGCCGCCCTCCCTTTCCTCGCGTTCGTACGGCCGGACCCTTCGCCCGCGCGGCAGGACCGATCTAAGGTAAAGCGGGGGCAAAAAGGGGAGGATTCGGCGTGGAGAAGCCGCTGCTTCCGGACGACCCGCGCGAGGTCGGCGGATACGCGCTGCAGGCCCGGCTCGGCGCGGGAGGCCAGGGAGTCGTCTACCTGGGCCGCGCGCCCGACGGAACGAACGTCGCGGTCAAGGTCCTGCACCGGGAATGGGCCGACGGTGAGACCCGCCAGCGGCTCGTCCGCGAGATCAGCGCCGCACGCCGGGTGGCGCCCTTCTGCGTCGCGCAGGTCCTCGACGCCGACGTGGACGCCGACCTTCCGTACATCGTGAGCGAGTACGTCGAGGGCCCCTCTCTGCAGCAGGCCGGCCCGCGGTCGGGGACGGCGCTGCACCGGCTGGCCGTCTCGACCGCGACCGCCCTGGCGGCCGTCCACGAGGCCGGGGTCGTGCACCGCGACTTCAAGCCCGCCAACGTCCTGCTCGGCTCGGACGGTCCCCGGGTCATCGACTTCGGGATCGCCCGGCACCTGGACGCGACCACGAGAAGCGGCGGCCTGGTCGGCACCCCCACCTACATGTCCCCCGAGCAGATCGCGGGCGCCAAGGCGACGCCGGCCAGTGACGTGTTCGCGTGGGGGTGCGTGGTCGTGTTCGCCGCCACGGGGCGTCCGCCCTTCGGCGACGATTCCGTACCCGCCGTGATCAACCGGGTGATGCACCGCGAACCCGACCTCGGCGATCTGGTCGAGCCGCTGCGGTCGATCGTCACGGACGCGCTGTGCAAGGATCCGGCGCGGCGCCCGTCCATCCTCGAGATCCAGATGCGGCTGCTCGGCCGACCGGCCGATGAGAAGGCGCCCGCGGCGGACGCACCGCCACCCGCCACGGCGTCTGCCGCTCCCGACGCGCCCCCGCTGCCGCTCCCGCGGGCGCACGCGGACCTGTCCGCCGCGCCTTCGGACACCGCACCGGGGCCCGCCTCCCGGGGGCGGGGAACCGACGGCCGAACCACGGTCCCTCCCGCCGGTACGAACGCCGGCGTGGTCACCGCGCCCGGCGGGCACGGCGCGCGCCGCCGGAACGCGCTGCTCGCCGGCACGGGAGCGGCCACGCTCGCCGTGGCCGTGGTGGTGGGCGTGCTGCTCTGGCAGGGCGCGGGGAACGGGGACTCCCGCGAACCCACCGGCGGCGGGGACGGGACGGCCGCGCTCGGGACGACGGGGCCGGAGATCAGCGACACGACCGGCTCTCCGACGCCGCCCGCTCCCTCGGCCTCGTCCGATCCACCTTCCCCATCGCCGGAAATCTCCCCCACGTCCGGATCCGGATCGGACGCCAAGGGCACGAACGGATTCCCGGCGGGCTACGCGGGAGTGTGGCGCGGCCGGGTCGACTACGACCCCGGCGCGTACGACCGGCTGGTGCTGACCATAAAGAAAGGAAGCAGGACCGCCACGGAGCAGTTCCTGGACTACCGCTGCACCGGCACGTCCAAGCTCACCGGGATCACCGACTCGATCGCACGGCTCGAACGGACGAGCATGCGCGGCAACTGCGTACGCAACGGCGAGATCTTCCTCACGCTCAACGACGACGGCACGCTCGGCTTCGAGTACTCCGGGCACGGCGAGAACAAGGTGACGAAGGACCAGCCGTTCTTCATGCACGCCACGCTGAAGCGCGACCGCTGATGTCCTGCGCCTGAATCCATGGTCCGCGGCTCGCCGGAGCGGGAGGTTCGGCGGGTTCCGCCGAGGCCGTCCGGTCCCGTACGCGCGGACGGGTCAGGCCAGGACGCCGACGCCGCCTTCGACGACCACCTTCGCACCGACGGCGGGCCCCTCGGGGGACGGCCGCCACTCCTGGACCGGCACCAGGCCCGGCGCGACCAGGGTGAACCCGTCGAAGAAGCGGACCAGTTCGTCGTGGGAGCGGTAGGTCGACTCGGCCGGGCTGCCCGCCGTCGCCGCCGCGAGCCGGGCCAGCGCCTCGGGATCGCTGTCCGCGGTCAGGTTGGAGATGATCACGTGGCTGCCCGGCGCCATGCGGGCACGCCAGGCGGCGACGATGTCATGGGCGCCCTCGTCGTCGGAGACGAAGTGCAGGACGCCGAGGAGCAGCACGGCCACCGGCTCCCCGAAGTCGACGACCGCGCGCAGATCGGGGTCGCCGAGGATCGCCTCCGGGTCGCGGACGTCGCGCCGCAGGGTGATCACGCCCTCGGTGGCGGCGAACGTCGCGTCGTTGCGGATCTTGACCAGGGGGTCGTAGTCGACGTAGACGACGCGCGCGTCCGGGACCGACTCCCTGGCGATCTCGTGAACGCTCGGCGAGGTGGGCAGGCCCGCGCCGAGGTCGACGTACTGCCGGATCCCCTGCGAGGCGACGTGGCGGACGGCCCTGGCGAGGAACGTCCGGGTCGCCCGGGCGACGGTGCGCGCGTCCGGTGCGGCCGAAAGCAGCTTCTCCGCCACCATCCGGTCCAGGGCGGAGTTGTCCGTGCCGCCCAGGAGATAGTCGTACACACGCGCCGAACTCGGCACAGAGGTGTCGATCCCGTCGGGAACGCGCTCCAACTCCGGCATCTCGCCTCCGACGAATACCCCTCTGTCCGGCCATCGTGATCATAACGACGGCGGCGGAAGCCGTACAGACATTCCCGCAAGGGCGTCCGCGGAACCACCTTCTTTAGGGATCGAGCACCGGCTTTACCCGGCATACATTGACATCCCGGGTTAATGCCAGTAACCGGTTATTCCACACACCATTGACAGGTCGGGGAACGGTCGCGAAATCCCGGGCGAGCCCGACGCTTTCCCGCTTCCCGATGCCGGGAACCGGCAAGCGCCCGCCGCATCGCCCGCGACACACCGATGGCGAGGGGGTCCACCCACGTCAAACAGGGGCAATGCGCCAGCGCCCCCAAACAGGATCGGCAAGATTCTTTGCTGACACTAAATCAGAATAATTCACATTCGGTCGCCAGTTAAAAGCTGATCAATTCGACCGCATTTTAAATGATTTGTGGCACTAAGGATGATAGTGTCGCTTTTGAAAGATCACGGAAACCAGTCTGAGGGAGGCACCAATGAGCCTTACCAAAGTCTTTCCGACGGGGCAGTTCAGCTCCTGGGGATGGGGGGGCGGCTGCGGAGGCTGCGGTGGCTGGGGTGGCTGCCGTCGTCGTCGCCGCTGCTGCTGCCGTCGCCGGTGCTGCTGGCGCAGTTGCTGCTGGTAGGCCCTGGCTGATCTGAAGAAAGAGAGCCGGCGGGTTTTTCCCGCCGGCTCTCGGCCATCACAGAGGCAGGTATCTCACGTGGAACTGAACCCATCTTCCGACGAGGAGTACGCGCCGCACGCCGACACCGGGCACCCGGTCTCCCCCGCCCCCACACCGGCCGCCCGCCCCGGCAAGACGACGACAGAACGGCGTGCGGCGATCACGACACCTGACCCGAACCCGACCTCGGCGGCGAGCGACACGTCGCCGGGCGACGCGGTCGGGGACCACACGGCAGACCCACACCACGACCCCGGCTCCGAGGACACGGTGGAAATCATCCGGCCCGGCCACAGACCCCGGAGGCGGAGTCGCCCGCGGCACGACGCCGCATTCGGGGAGGACGTACGCCGCCCGGGGAACGACCCGCCCTGGTCCAGACAGAACGTGACCCCGTCCCCAGAGAGCGCGTCCCGCTCCGGGGACGGCGCGGCCGGGTCTAGAGACGACGCCCTCCGGTCCACGGAGAACGTGTCCCGCTCCGGGGAGAACGCGTCCGGCCCGGAGGATGAGGCGCCGGGCGTCATCGCGCCGATCGTCTCGATCCGCACCACCTTGCGAGAGTTCTGGCCGCAGACTCGCGGCGTGCGCTGGCTGTTCGTCGCCGGCGTCGCGGCCGCGGTCCTGGCGGCGGTCTGCGAGGTCGGTGTCATCGGCCTGTTCGGGCGCATCACCGACGAGGTTCTGGCCAGCGGCGAGCTGAGCGCCTTCTGGGGTCCGGCGGGAGCCTGGGTCGGCATCGGCGTCCTGGCCGGGCTGCTCTCCTTCTCCAGCGCGTACGCGACGGCGCTCGCGGGGGAACGCTTCCTGCTGCGGCTGCGCGACAGGGTGTTCGCCCACCTGCAGACGCTCACACCCGACTATTTCGAGAACCGCCGCCTGGGCGACCTGATGGCCCGCCTGACCGACGACATCGAGGCCATCGAGGAGCTCGTCGGCTCCGGCCTGGTGCGGATCATCACCACGACCGCGGGCGCGGTGCTCTTCTCCGGAGCGGCGTTCTTCATCCGGTGGGACCTCGCGCTGGTGACGTTCGCGATGGTCCCGCTCTTCCTGCTGGTCTCCAAGGGGTTCACGTCCCGGCTGCGCAACGCGTCCGCCCGCGAACGCTCCAGCAACGGCGCCATGAACAGCGTCATCGAGGAGAGCCTGGCCAACCAGTCCCTCGTCCAGGCGTACAACCGCCAGGAGGTCGAGGCCGCGCGCCTGCACGAGGAAGGCCGCAAGTGGCTCCTCGCCAACGTGACGCAGGCCCGGCTCTCCGCCCTGTACGGCCCGGCCGCGCAGATCGTGGAGACGCTCTGCCTGCTGATGATCATCGGCGTGGGCGCGTGGGAGATCGCCTCCGGCCGGCTCACCATCGGCGGGCTGCTCGCCTTCGCCGCGTACCTGGCCTATCTGTATCCGACGTTCCAGGGGCTCGGGGAGCTGGCGCTCAACGTGTCGTCGGCGGCGGCCGGCGCGGACCGTGTGATCGAGGTATTGCACGCCACGCCCGCCGTCACCGACCCGTACGACGGCGTCTCCGAGGCCGGCGAGAACGGCAGGGCGGACAAGGGAACAGCCGCCGCGGGCGCTGTATCGGCGACGGCGTCCGGGAGGACGACCGTCCAGGCGGACGACCGCGCATCCGGAGACATAGTCGTCCCGACCCCGCGTGGTCGCGGACGGGTCGAGTTCGAGAACGTCGCGTTCACCTATCCGGACCGGACCAGGCCGACGCTGAGCGGCCTCTCCTTCACCGCCGCCCCGGGCGAGCTCGTCGTCTGCACGGGGCCGAGCGGCGCGGGCAAGACGACCATCGCCAAGCTGCTGCTCCGGTTCTACGACCCGACGGCGGGCCGCGTCCTGCTCGACGGCGTGGACATCCGCGAGATGCCGCGCAGGTCCCTGCGCGAGAACATCACCATCCTGCAGCAGGAGAACCTGCTCTTCTCGGCGACCGTACGGGACAACATCGCCTACGGCCGCCCGGAGGCCGACCTCGACGAGATCGTGCGGGCCGCGATCACGGCGGACGCGGACGGCTTCATCCGCACGCTGCCGGAGGGGTACGACACCCCGATCGGGCAGCGGGGACGACTGCTGTCGGGCGGGCAGCGGCAGCGGCTCGCGATCGCCCGCGCCATCCTGCGCGACGCGCCCGTACTGATCCTCGACGAGCCGATGACCGGCCTGGACGCGCCGACCGCGGCACGGATCATGGAGCTCCTGCAACGGCTCATGGCCGGGCGGACGACCATCCTGATCACGCATGATCTCCGGCATGTGCCCACGCCGAGCCGGAACATCGTGCTGGAGCCTGCCCATCCGCCGTTCGCGGTGGACCGTTCTCACCTGGACGACGATCCGGTCGTCCTGTCCTGAGGGACGCCTCTCCCGCGCCGGGCCGCGCGCTCGCCGTTCGCCGAAGCGCGAACGGCGACGGCGGCCCCGGTCGTGGTCGGTACGTCACCCGAGCAGACGCCTGGCCTCCTCGATCAGGTCAACGCCCATGGTGAGCTTGAGAGAGAGCCAGACGATGGCGGCCGCGAGCGCGGCCGTCAGCAGGGCGGCCACGACGCGGACGAACCAGTTCTGGCGTTTGAGCCAGCCGGTCGCGGCCGTGACCGTTCGCTTGGCGAAGCCGAGCAGCCGGTGTGCCCACGGGAACTCCGTGGCCAGTACGGCCAGCCCGGCGAAGACGACGAGCCATCCGGGCCCGGGGAACGGCACCATGATGAGGCCCGCGACGACGAGCGCCGCGCCGAGCACGCCGACGACGATCTTCAAAGTGAGGCGGCCACCGGGACGGGCCCGTATCTGATCGAGCCGGCTCAGGGGCTCGGCCACCTGCCGCACCGCCGCCTCCCCGCCCTCGTCGTCGCCGCCCAGCGCGTTCTCGATCATCGCCACCCGGTCACCCCCTGAGGACAGAATAAGCAGCCCGGTGCGGGCCGCTCTCGTCCCTCCGGACGAAACGGACTCCCCCTACGGTGTGCCCCGGCGGCGAGACGGCCGGGGCCCGGAAACTCCGGCATCGGCCGTCCCCTGTCATGTGCTTCCGCCGCTCAGGAGGCCGGACACCTGACGGCCGAGGGAGCCGCGTTCGTGCCGGACCAGCCCGCGCCGAAGCCGAACGTCGTGCTCGCGCCGGGCGCGAGGGCACCGTTCCAGCTCAGGTTCCGCACGCTGACCGCGGAGCCGGTCGAGTAAACGACCTGGAGCCCGGAGTCACCCGGCGCCCAGACGAACCGGCTGCCGTCCGCCGCCGCGGCGACGGTGCCGCCCTTGTTGAGAATAGTCAGAATCTTGAACCGCCGGACACCGCCGGACACCGCCGGTCGACGACCGCCGAGAGCCGCATATGGGAGAACCGCACGCACACCCGCGGACTACATGGCTGAGGCCAGGTCGGCGAGCAGGTCGGGGATGACGAGTTCCTCCTCGACGCGTACGGCGCGCCGCGCCATCGCCCTGGCGAGTTCCGGGTCCCAGGGCGTCGCGCAGGGGCGGCCGGTCAGCGGCGCCGACGAGGGCGCCGCCTCGTAGGCCGACACGTCGAAGCGCCACGGCCGGAAGCCGAACCGCTCGTACACGGCGGAGGCGATGGCGACGCCGCCCCAATCGAAGTCCCCGTGGTAGGCGAACGCGGCGCCTCCGGACGAGAGGAGATCCAGCAGCCGCCAGACGGCCGTCGACGGCCTGCCGCCCGTGCAGACGAGCGGCGGGCAGGAGGGGCCGAGCTCGTCGGCCGCGGCGGCCACGACGACGGGGTTCTCGCAGACCCTGACCAGACCGGCGGTCAGCGGACTCTCGTGGCGGCGAAGCTGGCGAAGGGTCAGCACGCAGGGCTCCCCCGCGTCCGCCGCCGCCTTGAGCACGCGTCCCATGGGCGTGTGGCGGTCGCCGGGCAGGCCCAGGCAGAGCACAAGGGAGGACAGATCGTCGAGGTGGACCCCGACCGCGGCCCACGCCGCGCGCCGGGCGTCCGCTCCGCCGTCGTTCGCGTACAACCGCCCTCCCAGCGCGCGGGCCGCCGAGAGCGCGAGTGTGGCCAGCGGACGTCCCTCGTCCAGCGCGTGGGCGTCACCGCAGGTTTCCGAGGCCAGGCGGCCGATGGGGATGCCCGGGGACGGCAGCCGGTCCAGCACCGCGGTGAGGCGGTCGAGCAGCGGCCGCGCGTCCTCGGCCGCCGGAGCCAGCCGCCTGACCAGCCCGGTGCTCTCCAGCCACGAACGCCAGCCGGACAGCTCAGGGCGGCGGCCGACGAGAGCGTCGAGCTCCGCGAACGCCCGCTGCCAGGCCGCCGCCCGCGTCGCGCTCTCCACCGCCAGGTCGCGGACCGGACCGCGGAGCCGTACGACGGCCTCGCGCAGCCCCTCGGGCGCGACCCCACTGGTGCGCAGCATCCGGTCCACGTCGTCGAGGGAGACCGACACCGAACCGCCGGAACCCGCACGGCGTCCGAGCAGCAGCTCGACCGCGCGACGCTGGGCCGCGGACGCCCGGGTGAGAGTGACCGTTCCGCTCAGCGGCCTGCCCTGCTCCAGGCGGCGGTGGACCCGCTCGACGAGCCAGGCCGTCTCGTCACCGCCCAGCAACCGCCGTAGCCGGTCGTCGTCATCGCTCATCCGAACAGCCCGTCCTGTGCTCCTTCGATCGCCGCCTCGACGCGGGAACCACTCGCGGGCACCGCGACGGCCGGGCGATCCATCCGCCGCCGCTCATGTCCGTCCCAGCGCCAGGGGGTGACCAGGACCGCGTCGATGCCGTCACGGCGGGAGAGCTGGCAGATCGCCAAGCCGGGGACCTGCGGGTAGCAGCCCCACTCGCGCTCGCTGGTCATCACCACGTCCATGTCGAACGTGGCAAGCAGCCCCAGGCACTTGGCCCGTGAGTCGTCGTCGACGCCGGCGAACGCCTCGTCCAGGGCGACCAACCGCGGCGCGTACGGGCTGCCGGCGGATTTGTAGTGTGCCGAGGCGGCGGCGAAGAGCGGCACCGAGGCCGCCAGCACCCGCTCGCCGCCTGACGCGGGCCCGGTCGCGGCCCGCCACTGCCCGTCCTGCAGCCGCTGGATCGCGAACTCGTGCCAGGTGCGGTAGTCGAGGGCTCTGGTCAGCGCCTCGGTCCAGCCGGCGGCGGGGTTGCCGGCGTGCTCGCGGGCGATGCGGTCCTGAAGGAACGCGCCGACCGCGGACCTGTCGGCGACCGACCAGGCGTCCACCGTCTGCCGGAGTTTGTCACGGACCCGGTCCAGTCCTTCGGGCGCGCTTTTGGCGGGCTTCCAGACCAGGCGCAGGCGCATGCCGGTGGACGTGGGGCGGGACTCCAGCTCGGCGTTCATCTCCCGGACCTCGGACTCGGCCGCGGCGATCAACTCCTGCAGCGTCCCGGCGACTTCGTTGAGCAGGTGGTTCTCCAGGATCTCGCGCTCCTTGGCCGACAGGAGCCGGGCGCGGTGCTCGGACTCCTCGGCGAGCGCCGCGGCAAGGCTGGGAACGTCACGGCTGCGGCCCTGGAAGACCACGTCCACGATCATCACGCCGTCGTGCAGGGTGAGCCCGACCGAGTGTCCGTGCCTGGCCATGGAGTCCGACAGCAGTTTGTGCTCCTCGGCCACCTTTCTCTGCACCCGATCCCACGGACCGTCGCCGTCGTCCACCTGGCCCAGCTCGGCGTTGACCGTCCTGGCCAGGAGCACGGCCGGGGTGGCCGCCCACTCACCTGCCGCGTCGGGCACCCGCAGGTCGGGGAGTGCCACATGCAGCAGGCCGGTGGCGGTGAACGCCTGGAACTCCCGTACCGCGACATCCCGCGTCACGGCCGCGTCCGTGATCTGGGCGCGCAGCGTGTCGCGTGCTCCCTCGGCCTTGCCGCGTTCCTGCAGAGCGGCGTGCTCCCTGCGCCGGGCCTCGGCTTCGGCGCGGGCACGTTCGTCCAGCTCGTGTTCCACCTGTTCGAGCCGGCGGAACAGCTCCTCGACGGCCGTGCCGGCGGTCTCCACCAGGGCACGGTAGGTTTCGGCGGCGGCGTCGGCCTTCTCCCGTGCCGCGACCGCCAGCTCCGCCGCTTCGCCCAGCTGTCGCCCGATCAGGTCGAGGTCGTCCGCGGCTTCGCCGGCCGCCTCTCGGGCGGCGCGCCACGCCTGCCCGAGAGGCGACAGGCGGGCCAGGGCCAGCCGATAGTCGGTGACTCCCGCCTTGATCCGCGCCAGCGCATGGTGATCCACCGGCAGGCCGACGTCGCTCGCGAACTCGGCGGCCCGCTCCCCGGCGGCGTCCAGCTCGTTCTGGCGCGCGAGCACGACCTGGGTCGCGAGGGCGTGCTTGGCGTCCAGGTCGCGCCGCCTGTCGTGCTCGGCGGCGAGCTTGACCTGTGCCTCCCGCAGCGGCGAGTCCGCGGGCAGCGCCCGATGCTCGGCGGCGAGCTTCTCCCGCCGCGCCGCGAGCGTGTCGAGCTCGGCGCTCAGCCGGTCGATCCGCAGGGTGACCTCGTCCAGTTCCGCCCGGAGCACCGCGAGCCGGGCGCGCCGGGCCGCCTCTCGCGTCCCTTCGCCGATGTAGTGGGCGTCATCCTTGCGCCACGATCCGGCGAGCACGCCGTTGGCCCACCGGCCGTCCACGGCCACCCAGGTTCCGCCGTCGCCCGGGCCGAGTCCGATGCCGCGCAGCACGGCCTCGACGGCACTGTCGGCCAGCATCCCCGCCCGCGGATCGGCGCGGTCGACGGCCGGCCGCAGGACGACGGCGCACGACGCCCCGGGCAGCGGCTCGCCGGCCACAATGACGGTGTCGTCCTCCGCGACCAGCGTTCCCCCGGGCGTCACCCAGGCGTCGAGGACGCCCGCGGCTTCGAGCGCGGCCTCCAGCCCCGCCCGATGCTCAGCCGGCACGGCGTCGGCGAAGTCCACGACCTTCCACAGGGGAGCACCGGGGCGGTCGATCCTGGCCTGGGGCGCGCGCGTATGCGGTACGGGCGGGGCGTCGTGTCCACCGGCCTCCAGCCTGACTATCTCCTCCGTCAGCGACGCCGCGGCCTGCCGCGCCCCGCGCAGTTCGGCGTCCAACTCGGCGCCCAGACGGCCGAGCGCGTCGGTGGCGTTCCTGGCCGCGTCGCCGATCGCGGCTACGGCCGGATTGGGACCGTCGGCTGAGACGGCCCACGCCTCCACCGCTGTCAGCAGCTCGTCGGGGTCGTCCAGCCGCAGCTCGGTCAGCCCCGCCAGGTAGAGGGAGTAGGCCTGGAGAAGGTCGGCCGTCGCCGCCGACGTCATCCCCTCGGCGGCCGCGATGCGCTCGGCCGCGGCCTGCAGCTCGCCGGTCAGCCGGTCCACCTCGTCACGCGCCGAGGCGAGCCGCGACCGGGCCTGCTTCACATCGTCGATCAGTCGTTCCAGCTCGTTGATCGCCTGCTCCTGGCGGGCCGCCAGCGCTTCGGTCTCCCGGCGGGCCGCGGCCGCCTCGGACGGCGTGGCGGCGGCGTCCCAGCCGGCGATGGAGAGGTGTTCGGACTCGAGTGCGGCCGCGCGGGCGGCCGTGAGCGTCTGTTCCCGGGCCTGTTCCAGTTCCTGGGCCGCCTGGTCGGCCTTCTCCAGGGCGATGCGGGCCCGCTGCTCGCGACGCCGGGTCTCGCCGGAGAGGCGGTCCCGCTCCTGCTCACACCGTCGCGCGTGCGCAGCCAGCCGCTCGGCCTCCTCGCCGGTCTGCGTGAGCCGTTCCGCGTCCCGCATCTCCGGGCTCTGCCGCAGCGCTTCCCTGCGGGCCTCCAACAGGTTTCGCCGCGTCGCGAGCTCCTCGAGCAGCTCATGGGCCGCCGCCAGCTCCGCCTCCGCCGCCGCGTGCGCCGCCTCGACCTCGCCCAGGTCGCGACCGAGATGCTCGTACCGGCTCTGGGCCAGCCGCGGCACGGCCGCCTTGCGCTTGGCCGCGATCGCGGCGTACCGGCGGTAGTGGACGAGGAAGTCCGTCGCGGCCTTGCGCGCCTCCTCCAGCCCGCGCAGCGCGTCGCGCTCCTCGTCGAGGCCGCGGAACGCCTCGGCCACCGTCGCGATCAGGCCGGGGCTGAGCGGGGGCAGCGCCTCGGTGAGCGCCCGGGACAGCAGCTTCTCATCCGGCTTCTTGGAGAGCTGCGGCTGCCGCAACTGGATCAGCAGGTTCACCAGGGCCTCGTAACGGTGCTCACCGAGCCCGAACATGGCGTCGTCCACGGCCCTGCGGTAATCGGCGGCCCGGTCGTAGACCACGCCCCTGCCGTCGACCGCCTCGCGCAGCTTCTCCCGGGTGAGCGCCACCCCGGCCGCGGAGAGCAGGTGAAGCTCGGACCCGACGCGCTGGGACGTGACGAAGAACCAGTGCCGGACGATGCCGCGGTCCTTGACGGCCTTCATCCCGCAGCCGATCGTGCGGAACTCCTCGGTGCCGTCGGCGGCGCGGCGCCCGAACTCCATCCAGGTGTAGCCCAGCCGCTCCGGGTGCGGGTGCTTGCCGCCCAGCAGCAGGTTCCACTCCATCCGCTTCTGGCGGTCGCCGTCGGGCTCGACCCGGTGCGGAGCGAGCTCACCGTCGAGCAGGAATGGCAGCGTCAGAGCCAGCACCTTGGACTTGCCGGTGCCGTTGTTGCCGCGCAGCAGCAGGCGGCCGTCGTGGAAGTGGAACTCCTCGACGTCGTAGTAGAACATGTCGACGAGCCCGGCGCGCAACGGCTTCCAGCGCTCGGAGGTCGGGGAAGGCGGCATCACTGTCCTTTGATGACGGGTTCGTCGAGGGCATAGCGGGCGATCGCGGGAAGGCCCGCGGCGGAATCGGCTGTCACGCGTACCAGACGCAACGCGGTCAACTTGGCGAGCGCCGTGGCCAGCAGCCCGTCTTCGGCACCCGGCTCGGTCACTCCCTTGCGCCAGAACGAGGCGTGCTCGCGCGCGGCCCGCCGCACGAAGTCCTTCAGCTCCTCCATGCCGACCTCGTCGCGGGTGGCCAGATACTCGGCCACCAGAAGGGCCAGGTGCCCGTCGGTCCGCTGTTCGGGCATGCGCACATCGGTCAGCTCGTCCTCGGGATCCACCATCGCGACGCCCTCCGCGCGCACCTCGGCGACCAATCCGGTCGCTTCCTCGATCCGGCGGGTGATCGCGTGCCGCTGAGAGATCAGGTAGGCCCGTTCCGCCTCGTCCAGATCGTTCAGGTAGATCACCGGATCCTCGAGCAGCTTGCGAGTCAACCGGCGCCGTAGCGCGTGGTTGCGCAGGTCGTCCGTGTCGGGGACGGTCTCGGCGGTCAGCTCGGCCAGCCGCTCCTCGAAGGTGTCCGCCGTGATCATGGAGGGCCCGCGCGTGCCGGTGAGAAGCGCGGCCAACACCGGTCGGCGCACGTCGTACAGCACGTCGCCGCCCGTGGTCAGGTACGCATCCTCGTCGCCGGCGACCCGGCGCAGCACGCCCCAGCCGAGCAACGTCCGCGCCACGGTCACCAGGTCGGCGCGCTCGGCCCGGCTCTCGAGGGTGAAGTCGAAGTCCAGGTCGGGATCGGCCACGGCGGACAGCACCTCCTCGGCCAGTCGACCGAGCGTGGTCTGCGCGTCGGCCCGCTCCAGTACAGCGAGTGCCAGGCACAGCAGGACGTAGCGACGCCTGCCGTACGGCTCCCCGGCCTTTCCCCTGGCCGGGTGAGTGGCGTCGGCGGTGTCGGCGGCGGTCTTGAACAGCCGTGCCGTGCCCGAATCCACCGTCAGCCGCCAGCCGGTTTCCCGCGTGAGCCAGTCACGCAACTCGGCGAGGTGGCGGCGGACCAGCACCAGTGTCTCGGCGTCGTCCTCGGCCGTCAGCAGCGGCTTGGCCAGCAGAGCGCGCAGTGCCGTCCGCCGTTGGGCCGCCTCCTCCTCGGGCGTCATCGGGCGGCCATCAGATCGGTGATCTCGATCACGTGCTCCGGCCCGGTCAGGACGCCGTCCTCGGTGTGAATCTCGATCTCACCGCCGTCGGGAACCAGGGTCAGCCGTACCTCCATCGAGCCGTCGCCGGTAACCGTCTTCACCTCCGTCTCGTCGGGTCGCCGAGCCGCCAGCGCGTCGCCGAGCAGACCGAGAAAGAGCCGGAACGCGCGCGGATCGAGCACGTTCAGCTCCGACAGCAGGACCGGCCCGTCGGTGTGCAACCGGGCGCGGGCCGCGGCGGTCTCGGCGGCCTCCCGCTCGGCGTGCTCCAGCAGGAGCCTGCGGGCGTGGGCGCGGTCGGCCACCTTGTTCGGCTTGCCGCGACGTTCGTACGAGCCGGTACGGCGCAACTGCGGCGAGATCCTGATCGGCGGAGCCTCGCGCCAGGACGCGCCGGCCCCGACGTCGCGCCACTCTTCCAGAGTCGCGGCCGTGACGGTCAGGTGCCGAGCGGACGTCAGGCCGAACGCCGCCCGCCAGAGCCGGTGCATCGCCGCCTCGTCGGGCGCCTCGGCGAACCAGCGCGCCAGGGTGCGGAAATCCGCGGAGCGGTCCGAGCGGCCGGAGCGGCGCTCGTTGAGCAGCCCGACCGCGTCGATGAGCTGTTTGATCGCCGTGATCGCGGCCTGGCGCAGCAGTCGGGCCTGGGACGGCCGGCCCACGTCCGCGGAGACGAACCAGTCCTGCAGCCCCCGCCAGCGGTTGCGCCAGGACGAGAACGCCGCCTCCTCGGCCGTGGCGTACGCGTCCGCGGCCTCCTCCCTGTCGGGCACCGCGTCGGCGGCCTCACGGCGCGCGGCCAGCCTCAGCAGGCTCTCGTGGTCCGACGCCTCCAGCTCGGCGAGGAGCGCGGCGATCCGCGCGCCGGAGTTGGCGAGGTCGGCGATGAATCGGTTGATGTATTCGATCAGCCGCTCCTTGTAGGCGATGAACCCCGCCACGTCACCGTCGGAGAAGTCGATGGCCCGGCGCAGCGACGCCATGAACGCCTGCGCGTTGTCGGCCAGCGACGAGAACCGTTCAGTCAGGGAGAGCAGCAGCAGATGGACCCGGGCCGGATCGGGCTCGCCGTCCCGAGCCAGTACGGTCAGCGACCGCAGTTGGTCGGCGATGTCGCCCAACGCCACCGACTGCAGCACGCCGCGCCGTCCGATCGCCTCCTCGTAGAACGCGATCGCCTGCTCGGCGGCCTGACCTGCGGGAGTGAGCTGGAACAGATACCGCTTGCGGTGGAAATCCTCCACCGAGGTGACCCTGCCGGTGTCGGCGTCGGCCCGGAGGTTGCCCCACTCCCGCAGCTTCTCCAGGGCCTGTGCGAGGGAATCGTCGTTGGCCCGCCCCAGTTCCGCCGCCACGTCCTCCGGTCGAAGGTGCACGACGAAACGTTCTTTCGCCCGGGCGAAAGAACGCAGGATCTCCCGGTAGAAGGCCGCGTTGGGGGCGCTCAGGTGCGCGAAAGGCTGATGCTCCTGGGACGGCGGGGTCATGTATGCAGTCTCCCTTGGCGAAGAGAGTGCCGTGTCCCACTTGTCCCAGGACGTGGCCGAGGACGAGAGGAATCTCTCCGCCACGCCAGATCATCGGCGGCCCGATTGACCGGGTCGTCTGGACGGGGGCACGCCTCGGAAGGAGCGATTCTCCGGTGCACAAGCGGCTCATCACCGCCCATGGCAATCCCGGCATTCCCGGTCGATCAGCCCACCGGCCGGCTGCCCCTCAGGTACGGTGCCGGCCATGGCTGATCTTGCGGCGGGGCTGTACGAGCAAATCGTCACCGAAGGGCTGGCCCACGAGCTGAGCGGCCACGGCGACCTGGCTCAGCGGCGCGCGCTCACCCATGTCGAGGCCGCGGACGTGCTGACCGCCCACGTCGCCGCGCTCACCCGCAGGGCGCTGCGCTCGATGCGAGGCACCGACGCCGAGCGGCTGGCCGGCCAGGTCGAGCTGGCCAACCGGCTCGCCGCGGTCCTGGGCGAGGTCGCACAGGAGGATACGGTGGCGAGTTCGCGGGAGCTGCTGCTGGCCGTGACGCGCCACCGTACCCCGGCCGGCGAGCCCGTGTTCCCGCGGCGCCCGGAGACCCCGCTCGCGGCCAGCGCGTTGCTGGTCAACGGGCACGGGCAGCCGAGCGTTGGCCACGAGCTGAAGCGCGAGCTGGCCTCGGCGGACCAGGTCGACCTGCTGTGTGCCTTCGTCCGCTGGTATGGGGTGCGGATCCTCGAGGACGACCTGGCCGAGTTCGTACGGCGAGGCGGACGGCTGAGGGTCATCACGACCACCTACCGAGGGGCGACGGAACGCCGCGCGCTCGACCGGCTGGCCGAATTGGGCGCCACCGTCAAGATCTCCTACGAGACCAAGACCACCCGGCTGCACGCCAAGGCGTGGCTGTTCCGCAGGGAGACCGGCTTCTCCACCGCCTACGTCGGATCCTCGAACCTGTCCAAGTCCGCTCTGATCGACGGGTTGGAGTGGAACGTCCGACTGTCGGCGATGGAGCAGCCGCACCTGCTGGACACCTTCGCGGCCACCTTCGAGGAGTACTGGGGCGACCCGGCCTTCGAGAGCTACGACCCCACGTCGGGGGAGGATCGCGCGCGTCTGGATGAGGCGCTGGAGCTGGAGAGCGCCGGGCCGCGCGAGCTGCCGCTGGCGATCGCGTCCCTGGACGTACGCCCCTTCGGCTACCAGAGCGAGGTCCTGGCCGACCTCGCCGCCGAGCGGCAGGTCCACGACCGTTGGCACAACCTGGTGGTGATGGCCACCGGGACCGGCAAGACGGTGGTGTCCGCGCTGGACTACCGGGGGCTGCGCGAGGCGGGCGAGGTCGACTCGCTGCTCTTCGTCGCACACCGGGAGGAGATCCTCACCCAGAGCCAGGCCACCTTCCGGCACGTGCTGCGTGACGGCGCGTTCGGCGAGCTGTACGTCGGCGGGCGACGACCCGAGCAGTGGCGGCACGTGTTCGCCTCCATCCAGTCGCTGCACCGCCTCGACCTGGACCCGCTCGGCCCGGACGCGTTCGACATGGTGATCGTGGACGAGTTCCACCACGCCGAGGCGGCCACGTACGTCCGCCTGCTCGACCACCTCAAGCCGCGCGTGCTGCTGGGCCTGACCGCCACCCCCGAGCGGACCGACGGCCAGGACGTCAAGCGCTGGTTCGGCGGCCGGATCGCGGTCGAGCTGCGCCTGTGGGAGGCCGTCGAACGGCAGCTTCTGGCGCCGTTCCAGTACTTCGGCGTACACGATGGCGTGGACCTCTCCGCCGTGCCGTGGAAGCGCGGCCAGGGCTACGAGCTGGCCCGCCTCAGCAACGTGTTCACCGGCAACGACGCGCGCGTCCGCCTGGTGCTGGAAACGCTGCGTCGCAAGATCGGCGACGTCGCGCGGATGCGGGCGCTGGGCTTCTGCGTGAGCGTGGAACACGCCGAATACATGGCGCGGCGCTTCAGCGAGGCGGGCATCCCCGCCCTGGCCGTCACCTCCCGCACTCCGCGCACCGAACGGGAGGAAGGGCTGCGGAAGCTGCGGTCCCGTGAGGTCAACATCGTCTTCGCCGTCGACCTGTTCAACGAGGGCGTCGACATCCCCAGCATCGACACCGTTCTCCTCCTGCGCCCGACCGACAGTGCCACCGTCTTCCTGCAGCAGCTCGGCCGCGGACTGCGCCTCGATGACGGCAAGGCCTGCCTGACCGTGCTGGACTTCATCGGCAACCAGCACCGCCGGTTCCGCTTCGACCGTCGTTACCGCGCGCTGACCGGCACCAGCCGTACGGGCGTCGCCCGCGAGGTCGAAGCGGGCTTCCCCACCCTGCCGCCCGGCTGCCACATCGACCTGGACCGCGAGGTCGCGCGGCTGGTGCTGAACAACATCCGCCAGTCGCTGAACCTGCGCTGGCCCGACCTGACCGACGAACTCGTCTCGCTGCCCGAACAGACCACCCTGGCCGCCTTCCTCGACGAGACCGGGTTGGAGCTGGAGGACCTCTACCGCCGCCGCCCCGGCTGGGCGGCGCTGCGCCGCGCGGCCGGCAGGGGCCGTACGCCCGGCCCCCTGGACGAGAAGATCGGCAAGGCGCTCGGCCGCATGCTCCACATCGACGACCCCGACCGGCTGGCCTTCATGCGCCTGCTGCGTGGCGGGGAGTCGCTCCGCGAGCGGCGGCTGCTCGCGATGCTCGACGTCGCGCTCTGGGGCGGCACCACGCCCTCGTCTACCGCAGAGGAGCGGCTGGCGGAGCTACTCGCCCACGCGGACCGGGTGAGCGAGCTGCTGGAACTGTCCGACCTGCTCGCGGAACGCCGCCAGCGTGTGACGCGTCCGCTGCCCGGAGACGTCCCCCTGCACATCCATGCCACATACAGCAAGAACGAGGCCCTGGCCGCTTTCGGTGTGGACAAACCCGCGCACATGCGTGAAGGCGTCAAATGGGTGCCCGAGGCGAACGCCGACCTGTTCTTCGTCACCATCGACAAGTCCGAGAGCCTCTTCTCACCGACGACCATGTACCACGACCGGGCCATCACCCCCTCCCTCTTCCAGTGGGAGTCCCAGTCCACGTTGCGCCGCACCAACCCCACGGCGTTGCGCTACCAGTCCGGACGGTCCGACGTCCACCTGTTCATCAGGGAGCACAAGCGGGAGGAGGGATTGGGCGCGCCGCCGTACCTGTATGCCGGGCCGATGACCTACGAGGACTGCGAAGGCGACCGGCCGGTGCGATTCCGCTGGCGCCTGGAGCACCCGCTCCCGTCGGACGTGTTCCACTTCGCCAAGGTCACGGCGGGCTGAGCTCTCCGGGTCGGGTTCACGCGTCGCCCGGCACGCGTAGCCAATGATCTCCGCGCGCCGCGGATACGCGGCGATGGTGGCCCACACCCGCCCCGGCTCCTCTCACGCCGAGACGCGGTCAGGTGGCCGCATCGAAACGTCCTCCTGATGCGTGACGGCGCGAGGCCGTAGCCGCACCAAGGAGGACGTCGTTCCGATCGGCAGGGCGCGGGACTTCACCGAGGACGGCGGGCCCGGCCTACCCGTGGCGATCGCGTCAAGGAGCCGGGGTCAGCCGAGGTCGGCGACCGCCTTGCTCACCGCGTTCGGGCCGTCGTACTCCCGGTCCGGGATCTTCTCCAGAGCACTGACCACTTCCTGCCCCGCGCCGTGGTCGCGGGCGACCTTGAGCAGGTCGGCCTGTCTCGCGGGATAGTCCACGCCCTTCAAGTCCTTCTGCAGCTGGATCGGATTCGGCTTGTTTCCCATGCCGTCCTCCTCCGTTCCGGTCGTCGGATGGCTCCGGACGCGGACCGTCTACCCGAGTGGGCCCGCCTCAACCTCCGGGCCCGTTCAGATCAGCCCCTCGGCGCGGCAGGCCGTACGGACCGGCTGGGGCGCGCAGATCTCGGCCGCCGTCCAGTAACCGTCCTTGATCACGGTCTCCTTGATGTTGCCTCTGTCGACCACGACGGGCGCGATCATGATCGAGGGGATCGACGCGACCGTCCCGTTGGAGAGCGCGACCGTCCCGGACACCGTCCTGCCCACGCCGAGATCGACGGCGATCCGGGCCGCGCTCCGCGCCACCGATCTGATCGGCAGGTAGACCGTCATCGTCTGCGCGCCCAGCAGGATCCTCCGTACCGCCTCCAGCTCCGCGCCCCGGCCGGTGAGCGGCGTGCCGGGTGTGACGCCCGCGTTCCGCAGGGCGGAGGCGATGCCGCCCGCCATGGCGTCGCTGGCCGCGTAGACGCCGATCACCCGGTCGGCGCCGAGCGCGGTGAACGCGCCGTGCACCGCCGCCCCTGCCCGGTCGGGGCTCCAGCCGGGCGCGTCGTACTCCCTGCCGATCGTCACCTGCCCGTCCAGGACCTGGTGCGCCCCTTTCTTGAGGTCGCCGGCGTGCTGGTCGGCGGGCGAGCCATTGATCATCACGATCTCGCCGCGCCTGGCATCCCCGCCGATCCTGATCGCGTCCAGGAGGGAACGGCCCTGCATCCGGCCCGCCTGGATGTTGTCGAAGGAGGTGTAGGCGTCCACCGGACCGCCCGCGAGCCGGTCGTACGCGAGGACCCGCGCCCCCTGGTTCTTGGCCAGGGCGACCCAGGCCGCGATGCCCTTGGGCTCCACCGGGTCGAGGATCAAGACCTTCACGCCCGCCGCCAGCATCGACGCGAGCTGCCGCTGCTGCCGCTTCGGGTGCCCGCCCGCGTTGCTGTACACCACCTCGCACTTCGGGCACAGCTCGGCGACACGCTGGACGATGTACGGCCGGTCGAACTTCTCGTAGCGCGGCGTCTTGGCGTCGGGCAGCAGCAGGCCGATCGAGAAGCCCTCGCTCAGGGAGCCGACGGCGACGCTTGCGGGGTCCCCTCCTGATTGCCAAGTCGTAGCGCACGATTCCAAACCCATGAGAACGACCACGACTCCCGGCATGAGCCGGCGAACCAGATTTCTGCCCACGGCGAAACCCCTTCAGCCTGTTCGGCCGTGCCGTACCCGGACATCAAGGACATAACGCCTGATCGCAGGCGGCGCGGAGCCGTTCTTTGCGACCGCCGTACCGGGCGCCGGACAGGCCGTGAACAGGAACAGGAGTGATCAGAGCCGGCGCACCGTTCCGGAACGAGGCGCGCCACGCTCCGCCTCCGGCTCGATTTCGATGTGATCGACTGATCCGCTGAGGCACTAAGTTGTGAGAGACTCCACCATTGCGGGGCGGTAGCTCAGCCGGTCAGAGCATCGGACTCATAATCCGTGGGTCGTGGGTTCAAGTCCCACCCGCCCTACTCAGTTTGATCAGTGAATATGCCCTGCCACCTGCGGTTTCTCGATGTGGTCTGATCTCGGCCAGAGAAGCAGGCCCCCGTTGGTTGCTCGTTGTTTGCTCGCGTGTACGTCGCCGGGAAGCTCAACCAGCGGACTTTCACAGGCACCGGGCACGTTCCGGGCACACGGTAGATCACCCAGAGATCGATCTTCAGGTCAGACCAATGTGACGATCAAGGTAAGGCCATAACCGAACGCCCCACAGGGCTCCTCTGCCCGGTTACGGCATTCCGGCGGTCACGGACGTTCCAAATGCGCCGACCCCGACAAATAGGCGAAATCCCGGCAGTTGAGGCTCGTGGTTCGGCAACCAGCGGACGAATAATCTGCTGGTTGCTGCGGCTCCTCCATCCGGAGGCTCCGCTGGTCCATGGACGTGGCGACGCGCAACAGACGCGCACGCCGAGGCCGATGAGCTTCACCTCTGCAGTACCTGCGTGCCGGCCTGGACCTGCCCGCCTCCGCTTCAATGTCAGGATGCCGGGCGGTAGCCGAGCACCGCATGGACGACGTCGTTCCTGTCTCGGAGAGTGCTTCAGGGGCGCCATTCCGGGCGGTAGTCCTCGTGCCAGTCGTAGGCGGCGGCCTCCAGACGTAGCAGATGCTCGGCCTGCGCGTGCTCCCCCGCATCGACCCAGCTCCCGCCGGCCACATGCGTCAAGTACTTCAAACGGTCCTGCTTGGCGACCAGGTCGCTCAGGACGTGGGCCGGGTCGTTGTGGACGATGTGCCGCTCATACGCAGCGTCCAGGGTGACCGCGATCCTCGGCTGAGCACAATCGGGCACCTCCCCGTATTGGTGGCCGTACACACCCTGACGGGAGAAGGACTTCGGATCGTCGCTCGTACGGGACGGGAACCAGCGGCCCGGCTCGCACGTGGCGGCGATCTGCCAGAACTCGTCGATGCGAGCCTGCACGAACGCGATCAGGTCATCCATTGGGGACTCGGACCTCATCACTCGCGGGGAGAGTTACGTGTCCATGATGAGCCCGTCCGGCCCGGCGCGTGGCGGCAATCCCCGAAACACGTCTCTCGGCCCGGGGCCAGAGGCGAGCAATCGTCAAGACCTGTGGATCACGAATTTCTAAGCAGCTGCCGGTGAGGGCTGATCGTCGGGACGTTCGACGAGCCTGCCGTTGATGAAGGTCGCCCCGGCGCGGACCAGGGCGACGAGGTGGGGCGCGTTGACCGCACGCCAGCGGGCCTGAGCCGACTCGATCAGCTTGAACGCCATGGCCAGCCCAGCCGCCCGAGATCCGGGGCCTTTGGTGACCTTGGTGCGGTGCCGGACCGTGGCGAACGTCGACTCGATGGGGTTGGTCGTGCGCAGATGCACCCAGTGCTCTGCGGGGAAGTCGTAGAACGCCAGCAACTCGTCCAGGTCGTCGACGACCTTGGCCACGGCCTTGCCGTACTTGGCGCCATACGCTGCCTGGAACGCCGTCACCGCCGCCAGGGCGTGGTCCTTGTCCTCGGCGTTCCAGATCTCGGCCAGGGCCTTCTTCGCCCCTGGCTGCGCCGACTTCGGCAGCGCCCCCAGCACGTTGGCGATCTTGTGAAACCAACACCTCTGGGCCCTGGCCTGCGGGAACACCTCACCCAGTGCGGCCCAGAACCCGAGCGCGCCATCCCCTACCGCCAGGACCGGAGCGCGCATTCCCCGACGCTTGCAGTCACGCAGCAGATCGGCCCACGACTCGGTCGACTCCCGGTAGCCATCGGCCAGCGCGATCAGCTCTTTGCGGCCGTCGGCGCGGACGCCGATCATCACGAGCAGGCACCACAGCCGCTGCTCTTCCAGGCGGACGTTGACATGGATGCCGTCGGCCCACAGGTAGACGTAGTCCACGTTCGACAGGTCGCGGGCGGCGAAGGCGCGCTGCTCGGCCTTCCACTGCTCGGTCAACCGTGTGATCACCGGCGCTGACAGTCCGCTTGTGGAGCCGAGGAACTGCCCGAGCGCCGGTACGAAGTCCCCGCTGGACAGGCCGTGTAGGTAGAGCAGCGGCAGCACCTCGGTGACCTTCGGTGTCTTGCGTGCCCAGGGCGGCAAGATGGCTGAGGAGAATCGCTTACGTTCGCCGGTGGGCTCATCGGTGCGTTTGTCGTTGATGCGTGGTGCTCGGACCTCGATCGCGCCTGCTGCGGTGAGCACTTCCCGTGGCTGGTGGTAGCCGTTGCGCACCACCAAACGGCGCCCGTTCTCGTCGCGTTGGTCGGCGAAGGCGGCGATGTAGGCGTCGACCTCGGCTTTGAGGGCTTCGGCGAGCATCCGGCGGGCGCCTTCGCGGACGATCTCGTCGATGAGCGAGGTGGAGATGGGGCCGTCGGCGGTAGGACGGTCGCCGTCGGCGGGGTCAGGGACTACGGTGAGCATCGGGTGTGCCTTCCCAGGCGACGTTGGCGCGTCGGCCATGCGTGAGAGACCTCAAACGATCACCGGGAAGGTACACCCCTTCCCGGCCGATCCACAGATCTCAAGCATTGCTCACATCATGATCATGGCGGATCTGCGGCTCTCTAAGCCGGAGATCCGCAGCGGGCCCGGCGACGTTCATGCGGTTCGCGGCAGGGCATGAAGCAGCACCTTGACCGTCAGGCGCGGGGGGCAAAAGCAGTGCTGTCGCCGAGCGGTGCGCGGGAGAACGGCTCCCCTAACTACCGTCATGCTCGTCCGCGTAAGACTGTTTCAGCTGGTACGGCCGGTGGTTCTTCAGGGAGGTGCGACGCCGGTTGTAGGGCATCGTGGTCTCGATGGATGCGAGCATCGCGATCTTCTGCACCTCATCAGGGGGTGTGCCCTCTTCGGAGCAGGACCGATCAGACGACCAAGATCACAAACAGTATTAAGATATCGTCGTGGCGGCTCGGTTGGCAGCTCGAGCGCAGGCCCAGGAGGCGGCCACGGCGGCAACGATGGTGGAGTGACGGTTGTAGGTGTAGGCATCACCGTCAGCTTGATCTATGCCACGTGAAGGAAACCGCGGACCGGGTATGGAGCCGTCCGGTAGCTGGGCCTGAGCTAGGTGGTTCCACAGCCGTTCGTCCAGCGTGGGCTGGGGGAGGCATGCGTCTACGGCCAGCAGTTCGCCTAGCAGGTCCCAGTCCTCCTCCTCGCACCACACTTGTGACCAGCATGGCAGCCAATCGTTGAGGTAAGCCGCTAGAGCGGTGGGCAGATGTGCGGGCGCTCGGCCCCAGTCCGTCAGGTAGAACACGGTGTGCGTGAGTGCGTAGGCGTGGTGGTGATCCAACAGCCATGGTTCGGGTGTGCGCGCCAGCCAAGTCCTCGTGATGGCCTCCTCCAGGTCCACGTGCTCGACGGGGAGCCCGAGGGCGCGCTGGGAGGTCAGCCGCGCCAGCAGATGGAAGGGGGCGACCTCCTTGGCGCTCCAGTTGCGTGTTGTCACGAGCTGGGCGGCGATGTGCTCGATTCCCGCATGGCGCCTGCCCCTCTCCCGCAGGAAGGCATAGAGCGAAAGGACGCTGCCCTCCCCCGGCTCGGCCTTTAACAGTGCGAACAGGACTTCTCCCGCATCGATCTCTTTCCAGATCATGTCGACCATCTCGTGGGCGAGTCGATGCCGGTCTGTGCGCGGATCGCTGGCCCGCAGGACGGCGGTGCCGGCCAGCGCGAGTTCGGTCAGTGGCGTCAGCGCGCGCCCCCACCAGAGAGCGTCTATGTATCGGTGCCGGGGATGGTCCGGGCAGCCGCGCTGGCGAAGGCAGGCGGTACAGGAGCGCTCAGGGAGGAGCGGCGGCTGCAGGATGTCGGATGCCCGCAGCTCGGTGCTCAGCCGGAATCGGTCGAGGTGCTGATGTAGCCAGCGCACTGCCCCGTCGGCGATGGTGTCGAAGATCGGGCCGGTCATGAGCGCTTCCCGTTCAGCAACGCGCGGGCGGCCTGCAGATGGTGCACGGCCTGGGGATCGTGAGGCGTGCGCTGGGCCAAAAAGTCGATGCCCGTCTCCAGACCAAGGGTGTGCGGTGCCATCCCGGACAGGGCGAGCCAGCGCGCGGCGCCGGCGGCCTGCCGGTAGTCGCGTCGCATGACCGCCCGGACGAATCCCCGGGCGACGTCGAGGACGCGCTGTCGGACCAGGGCGAGCAGGGCCGGACGGGCGCCGGGTTCGGCCTGGTCGGCCAGGTCGGCAAGGTGTGCTGTCAGCTGGGGCCAGGCGAGGTTGGCCAGGTGCTGGGTGTCGTGCTGGCGCGGGTGCGCCGCGACGTCAGGGGCGTGCTGGTGGACGCGGCCGGAGCTGGCAGGGGCCGGGGCCGAGTGGTCGTGCTGGGCTGGGGAGGAAAGCCCTATGCCGGGCGAGGGGGCGGCAAGGAGGCGACGAGTGGCTGCGGGCACGTCGATGAAGCCGTTCAGGCAACGTTCAGTCTGACCGTGGCTCTGTTCGGGCATGCAGGGGCGGGCGGTGGCCAGCAGCGCATCCCGGACCGCGAGCGCGTCGGGTGGCTGGCCGAGGTGGCGTTGCAGGCTGATCAGCAGGGCTGCGGCGCCGGTGACCAGGGCGACGGCGACGCAGGTGCCTTTCTGCGCTTCGATGTCACCGTCGGGGTGGGCGCCGTAGACGGCCTCGCCCAGGGCGGTGATGCCGTGCCCGGTGTAGGCGGGTCCGTGGTTGCTGAAGTAGAACATGGCGCCGTCGGCCCGGTGGGCGCCGACGGCCAGCACGCCGGGCAGGATGGCGGGAGCGATGCTGTTGTTGCCGTAGTCGTTGCCGGCCGGCGCGGTGATGAGCACGCCGGCGTCGATGGCGCGGGCGATGGCGCGTTTGAGCATGTCGTCGGCGTCGTGGGAGGCGGTGGGGAGGGCCAGGGTGAACTGGATGATGTCGGCCCCGGCCTCCACCAGTTCCTCCACGGCGCGCGCTCCCGACAGCGGGTCGGGCGGGTTCTCCTCGTCGACTGGCGGGGAGAGGAATAGGGCGCGGCAGCGGGGGGCCAGGCCGGGCAGGATGCTGCCGGGCTGGCCGAGTAGCACGCTGGCGGTCCAGGTGCCGTGTTCGGCCATCTTCGGGTCGGTCTGGGTGGGGGGCAACCACCAGGTGGGAAGCACGCGTAGGTCAGCGCCGGTGAGGCTGGGGTGGGACAACTGTGGGGGTCCGTCGACGACGCCGATGGTGATGCCCGGATCTCCGCCTTGGGTGTGCCGCCACAGCTCGGCGATCCCGGCCACAGCCTGCGCGGGATAGCGCGGCGGGGGCGCGGATCGGTCGGGCGGGGTATCCGGCTGCGCAGTCGGTGGGGCGGCGGTCCCGGGCGCGGGGCCGGGGGCGGTGCGGGCATCGGCCATCGGCGGGCTCCTGTCGTCGTCGGGGTTGCCAGAAAGAGGGGGCGACCGACCTTCAGAGGGCCGACAGCTTGGCCTGCTCATAGGACGGCCGGCTGAAGGCGGCGGGGTCGTTGACGTTGGCGTTGAAGGTGAGCAGGTTGCGGATGCGGGTTCGCTGCTCGCGAGTCGCAGCGTTCAGGCCGAGGGTGGTGTAGGGGTCGATCAGCTCGGGTCGGCGCACCGGGGGCGCCTGCGGGGGACGGCTCACCAAAACACTCCTTCTCTCGAGGGCAGGTGGAACAGGTGGGCGGTCAGGCTTCGGGCCAGGAGCGGACCTGGCCGATGCTGACCGGCAGGACGTCCTTGACGTCGATGGTGAAGCGGTAGACGCGCTTGGCCCGCTTGCTGTTGTCAGGGTCGAAGAAGCGCAGCTTCACATCCCAGCAGTCGCTGTCAGGGCGGCCGTAAGGGCTTTTCTCCACGTCGATGTTCTGCAGGGCCATGCCGTGGCCGAGAGCCTCGGCCAGGGTTTCGCGGGCCTGGACGGCGTTGGTGGCGGCGTAGTTCAGCGCGCGGTCGCGGCTGGTGGCGCCGAAGTTGCGCAGGTCGTAGTAGATGCGCTGGAGGAAGTCGGCGACCGCGTCGCTGAGGGGGGTGCCGTGATCGTGGCCGCGCTGGTTGTGCTCGGGCACACCGCAGTCCATGACAGCCTGGGCTAGCGAGGCGACCGACCAGCCGTACAGGCCGCGAGTCAGGTTCACCTCGACCACCGGCACGTACTGCCCGTTGAACAGCTTCGCGGTACGGCCGGGCAGCGTGCCGGGGATGGACACCCGGTCGACGAACTCGGCGTCGTCCTCGGCCTTGAGCTGGCGCTCCAGGAAGTCGGTCAGCCGCTCGTACACATCGGGCCCGTACCCGCCGACCGGCTCGATGGCGTAGATCGGGGTCAGGTCCAGATTCAGCGTCCAGATCAGCGGCCGCGCCTCGGAGGGGTGCTCGCGCAGGTAGGCCACCATCTGCCGCGGATCGTAGGGGTTGGCCGGCACGCTGTGCCCGTCCACCTGCACCGTCGGCATGAGCTGCTTGAAGGAGTCACGGCGGGCCTCGCTGCCGAAGTCATAGCCCAGCGTTCCTAGCGCGTACACCAGCCGCTGCGCCGCGGGCGGGGCCTGCTGGGGCTCATCTGCCGAGGGCACCACACCGGCAGGGATCGGCGGCGGCGTCACGACGGGAGCGGGTACCGGCGCCGAAGGGGCGGTCGTGGGGATGAAGGACTCGCCAGTGGTGCAGTCACACCCGGCCGGGGCACCGGTCGGCGGCAGGGCGCCGCAGGAGGGGGCCACGGCCGGCTCGCCCGCGTCCACCGGGGAGTCCGGGCCCGCCGGCGTGGCGGCCGAAGAGGTCGAGGAAGAGGTGGTCACAGCAGTCACCGCTTTCGTGATGTTGAGTGTTCCGTTCAAGTGCCGCAGGCATGCCGCGCTCTCCAGGCTGTCGAGCGGGCCGGTGCCCGGCTCGCAGGGATCGGCGGTTTCGCGCAGCAACTCGCCGACGGCGAGAGGGTCCGGTTTGCCGCCCTGGCGCAACTGCAGACAGGTCAGCAACGCCGCCACCCCCGCCACGATCGGTGTGGCCAGGCTGGTGCCGGTCATCGTCGCGATCCCGCCGCCCGGTACGGCGACCCGGATGTCCTGGCCGGGGGCCAGCAGCCCCTGTCGGCGGCTGCCGGGCCCGAAGTTGCTGATCGGCAACGGCCGTCCGGCATCGTCGCACGCGCCCACGGCCAGCACCCCCTCCAGGGTCGCCGGCACGTGATCGCACAGGCAGCCGTCGTTGCCGGCGGCTGCCACGATCAGTACGCCCTGCTCGCGGCAGCGGCGCACCGCCCGCGTCAGAACGTCCTCGGCCTCGCCGGCGTCGGCCAGCTGTCCGCCGCTGACGTTGATGATGTGCGCGCCGGCCTCGGCCGCAAGCTCGATCGCGCGAGCCAGCTCCAGTTGGGAGGTGCGCCGCCTTTCGACGAACACCGGCACGCTGATCGCCCGGCACGCCGGTGTCACACCCATCACCGGGCCGTCGTGGCGGCCGAACAGCACGCTGGCCACCGCAGTGCCGTGGGCCGCCTTGGCACCTGCTGCACCGGCGGGCCAGACGTCACGCACCTGGCTCGGCTTTCCAGCCGGAAAGGCCGGGTGCGTCTCGTCGACCAGCCCGTCGACGACGGCCACCGTGATCCGGTCGTCGCCCGTGGTCAACTTCCACAGATCGGCCAGTCCGGGGATGTCCCGCACCTCGCCCATGTCGCTCCTGTCACTCCCCCGCTGGCGCTTGGATGGCTGACCCACTGCGATGAGCGCCCGACGCCGCCTTGTCTGGAACGCAGAGGGCACCGGGCACTCACCGGTTCACCGGTTCACCGGCTGGTTACTCGTCGTTCTCGTCGGCGAAGGGAACGCCCGGAATCGGCACAACCGGCCAGAGGGACTGCTCCGCGCCGTCACGGTCGGTCGAGGGAGCACCGTTGATGGTGCGCACCACAGGGGCGGACTGGATGGGCAGGTTCATTGACCTTTCCTTTCTGCTGGGCAGTGATGCCGCACACCAGCATTCCCCTACTCACGGTTACTTTATAGATACTCTCTGCTACCATAGGGCGCGGATCCACGACGAGTCACGGCATGATCACTTGCGGAGCAAGAGGATGGTCGGCCGCTGCACGTGGCCGGGGCGGTCGCCGCCGCAGCCCTCCTAGTAGTGCTTTGTTGGGTCAGGCTTTTGTGGCTGGTCCGTTTCGGGATGTAGTGGTGCGATGCGGGCGTGACCCCCGAGCACCTTGCCCATGTCCGGCAGCAACTGGAGTCCTTCGCTGCGGAGATGTTCGCTCCTTTGGCCCGCCGGGATCAGCGGGCCAAAGGGCTGACCTACCTGCGGGGCCTGCTGCTGGACGGCCGCCGCAAGTCGATGCAGCCGATGGCCGAGCGCCTGGGTGTCGACCACCAAGGACTCCAGCAGTTCCTCGGCCTGGGTGATCGACGACACCGGCTTCCCCAAGGACGGAATCGCCTCACCCGGCGTGGCCCGGCAGTACTCCGGCACCCTGGGCAAGGTCGGCAACTGCCAGGTCGGCGTCAGCGTGCACGCGGTCACCGACGCCGCCTCCTGCCCGCTGAACTGGCGCCTGTTCCTGCCCGCCTCCTGGGACCCCGCGCAGGCCGCTGACGATGAGGCCGCCGAGCAGGTCAGCGCGCGCCGCGCCATCCCCGATGGCGAACACCACCGGCCCAAGTGGCAGCTCGCGGTGGAGATGCTCGATGAGCTGGCCGCGTGGGGTCTTGCGCCGCCGCTGGTGGTGGCCGATGCCGGCTACGGCGACAACGCCCACCTGCGCGCGGCCCTGTCCGAGCGCGGCCTGCACGTGGTGCAGGTCAAAGGAAAGGAGCGGTCACCGCCCACCACGCCACCGACGAACCCGACCCGGTCACGTACTTGGGCCGCGGCCGCCCGCCCCGGCCACACCGCTACCCGGCCCGGCCGATCAGCCTGCGCGAGCACGTGCTGGCCGCCGGACATCAGGCGGCGCAAACCGTGACCTGGCGGGCCGGCTCCAAAGGGCTCATGACCTCCCAGTTCGTCATCCTGCCCGTTCGCGTCGCCGGGCGTCGGCCGCGCCCCGCAGCCGACGGCACGCTGCCGATCAGTCTCCTGATCGCGCAATGGCCCGACGATGAGCCCGAGCCGACAAGTACTGGCTGACCGTCCTGCCCGCCGGCACTCCACCGGCCGCGCTGGTCGCCCTGGCCAAGATCCGCTGGCGGATCGAGCACGACTACCGCGAACTGAAGACCGGCCTGGGCCTGGACCACTTCGAGGGCCGCTCCTGGATCGGCTGGCATCGCCACGTCACCCTGGTGACCTCCGCGCATCTGTTCTGCACCGAACTGCGCCTGCACGACCCAAAAGCTGCGGCCTGACCCTCTACACGATCCTCAAGGAACTCCAGGTGCTCCTGGCCACCTGGACCGGCCGCTGCCCGACCTGCTCACAGCGACCACCCTGATCACCTAACAAAGCACTGATAGGGGCTTGTCAGATGTCAGCCTTCCAGGCGCAGGTCGAACAGTCCCAGGAAGCCGGAAAAACCATGGCGCTGGCCAGCTTCGGAGACCCCGACATCTTCGCCGCCCCGTTTGACGTGGATGCCGTCGGCCCACAGGTACACGTAGTCCACGTTCGACAGGTCCCGGTCGGCGAAGGTGCGCTGCACACGTCGAGCATGGTCACCGTTCCTGACGCGGCCTCCCTGCGAATCACCGGAAAGCTGACCATGGAAGCCTGGGTCAATCCCACGACCTCGGGTGTGCCCCGGCCAACGCTGATCAAGGAGGCAGCGTCCTCACCTGCCTATGGCCTGCACGCGGCGGTGAAAACCTGCCTCGGCTCGGTGTTCGAGTGCATGATCATGCCGACCTACGTCTATGCGCCGAGCGCGCAGGCGAAGATCGGCGGCACCGCTTACTCCGCGACGGGGACCACTGCCCTACCCACCGGATCATGGAGCCACATCGCCGGCGTCTACGACGGCACGACCGTCAAGACCTACGTCAACGGCACCCTGGCCGCCACCACCACCGTCAGCGGAAGCAACGACACCAGCACCTCACCGCTGCGGATCGGAGCCGACACCGTCGCGGGCACATACTTCAAAGGCCTGATCGACGAGGTTCGCGTCTACAACCTCGCCCTCACCCAGGCCCAGATCCAGGCCGACATGAACATGGCCGTCGGCGCGCCGCCTCCTGTGGACAATCCGCCCACCGCGCCTGGCACCCTGACCGCCGTCGCCGGACCCGACACCGTCGACCTGTCCTGGGGTGCGGCGGCCGATGACCGCGGCGTGGTCACCTACGAGGTGCACCGCTCGAAGGCGGCGAACTTCACCCCGACCGCCGCAACGCGAATCGCCACGCTCAGTTCCCTGACCTACAGCAACAGCGGCATGCCACAGGGGCAGTACTACTACCGCGTCGTCGCCGTCGACAACGCCGGCCAGGCCGGTCCCTCCTCCAACGAGGTCGCGGCCATGACCTCCGCGCAACTCTTCCCGCCGATCTCCAGTGCCCTGTCGGGACAGGTGATCAGAAGCGAATTCAAGCTTGGCAGCCCGGACAGCTTCAAGTTCAAGATCAAGGTCTGCCTGACCGGGGTCACGCCGCGGATCTGCAACGAGACGCCCTTCTACCGGATCACCTCCGACGCACCGCATCTGCCGACAGACCTTGCCACTGGCACGGAGGAGCCTCTCAACCCGACCTTGTCCGGCATCGTCTCCCGCCCGTCGGGCGGCCCGGTCAAGGGCCGTTTCTATCTGTACCAGGCGAACGGCACACCGCTTGGACCCGTCCCTCTGGCGGAGGGCGAGGTCTCCGGCGGTGAGCGGCTGACCGCGCGTGTGCCGGACGGCTTGATCGTCGAGGACGGCTCTTACTACTGGCGGATGGACGCCTGCCTGGCGGAGATCTGCACACCGAAGACCGCGCCCGTCCCCTTCGGCGCACCGGTCCCCGAGCCGGAGTCACCGCCGACCCAGCAGGTCACCCTGTCCGGTAACGCGCTGACCATCCGCTCGGCCTCGGCCTCGGCGACTGCCTGTGGAGGCGCGCCCTGCCCGCTCACTCCGTCCACCACGCAGGTGGGCGGCGCGGGAGCGACCCGCAAGGTGTCGCTGATCAAGGCCGACATGAGCTCCCTTCCGCCGGGAGCCTTGATCACCTCCGCGGTGCTGGACCTCGGCGGCGCGACCTGCGACGGACCATGCCCCAACAGCCAGGTGATCGCGGCGCACTTCAAGAAGAACGAACTGGAGGAGAACCCGACCGGGTCCGTGCTGGTGGCGGATCTGGTCCAGCAGTCGCAGCAGCAGGTGCAGGTTGGCACCCCGGAGATCGACGTCACCGCGAACGCCAATGGCTGGCGGCACGAGGTGCCGGACGAGACCTTCATCGACCCCGGTGTGGCAGTGCTCTCCGACGAGACTGTCCCGCCGGTCGAGCTCGGCGGGAGCGGGGCGAGCCGCCCCACCTCGCTGCGGGTGATCTACCGCCCGGCAGGGCCACCCGGGATCATCCCCAGGATCGACGTCCGGCAGGGCGACGGCGGAGCGCTGCTCCGGTGGGCGCGCCCGGACGACCTCGGCGCGGACACCGAGATCCAGAACTTCGACCTGGAGGTGTTGGACGCCGGGAACACGGTCGTCCGATCCTTGACTGTCAGCGAGGCCACGGTCATCGTCGGCGGGCTCACCAACGGCGCCACCTATCGATTCCAGGTCCGCACCCACACGCCGTTCGGCGTCGGCCCGTGGAAGGTGTCGGCCGACACCGTCCCGCAGGCCGTTCCCGGCGGCCCGACCGCCTACCAGGACGCGGTCGGCGAGTATGCCGAGGCTCGGCAGAGCCTGCTCGACAAGCGGACGGAGAACACCGGGGAGGCCGTCGAGGACGCTAACCAAGCGGCCACGATCGAGCCCATGCTGTACGCGCGGCAGCAGGACCTGGTCACCACTGGAGTTGAGGACCGTGCCACCGACGGCGTGCGGCTCGGCGACACCTTGGTGTCGAAGCTGGACGACGGCACCGTCGTGGTGCGCTCGGCCGTGACCGGGACCACCGTGTACAACGGCCAGGACGATCCGGTCGAGAACGAGTGGACCACCACGGAGGACTTCGTCTTCGCCGCCGACGCGAACGGCAACGGCCAGCTCAAGCTCAGCGGCGAGAAGAGCGCGTCCGCTGTAGACGCCATGCTGGCGGGCAACTCGTCACAGATCAACGCCTGGGCCGGTGGCGTGGCGCCGGATCCGGTCACCGAGCTGCCGCCGGTGGACGACAGCACCGCGGATCCCCCGGCCCTCGCCCGGACTTTGGCTGCGACGACGCTGAACCGGCGGGAGAAGGCCGCCTTCTGGGCCTCGCTGAACGTCGGCCCGGCCAGCAACAAGGGCTGGGAGTATCCCAACGACTGCGCCAACTTCGTGTCCAAGGCACTGGCTCGGGGCGGCAAGTTCCGCCAGATCCACATCGCCGCCTGGTTTGGCTGGCTCAACCGGCGAGGTGAAGGCTCCTGGTGGGAACGCGGCTGGAAGGATGACTCCTTCACGTTCGCAGCGGCGAACAAGAATTACGAGCACTTCATGCGGCAGCGCTTCGGGCAGTCCGATCAAACTCGGGCCATCGTCTCCGCCACGTACACGCCAACCGAATCGCGGCTTTCCAACGTCATGCTCGGTGACACGATCTACTTCCTGAACAGAAACACTGGCGAGTACACCCATATGGGGATCGTCACCGCCGTGACAGGAGGCTCCCCGATCAACATCAAGCAGGTGTACTTCGCGCAGCACGGCGGAGATGGCGGCACGGGTTCCGGTCCCTCCATGAATCTCGGCGAGCGGTTCAAGGTCACGGAGTTCAGCGGGTTGGTGTTCGGCCGTGTTGCGTGGTAGCGGCATTCGCCGGGCGCTGCTGGTGCTCGCGCTGATTCCGGTGCTGGCCGGCTGCTGGTGCGGGCAGGTCGTCAGACGGGAGGTGCCGATTCCGCCCGCCTCGGCCAGCCCGGAGGATGTGGTGCGCGCCTACATCGATGCCCTGCTCGGCAAAGACGCGGAGACCATCCGTGCCGTCATGGTGCCGGAAACGGATTTCGACAACGAGTTCAACAATCCCATCAGTGCGTTCCGGAACTGGATTTCGGCCAGCGACATCACGATCGGCGACTCGTACACATCGAACCTCTGCCCCGGCCCGGCCGGGGAGAAGTGCCGGAGGATGAATGTCACCATGGAGCTGTGCGAGGTCGATAGCGGGTCATACCCCGACGGTGACTTCGCTCAGAGCTTCGGGGTGCGGTACGTGAAGGACCGGTGGCTCGTGACCGGGTTCGGAAGCGGCTGACCGAGACCGATGGCCGTGACCCCTTCGCGGGTCACGGCCATTCGGCATGTGTCAGGCGCCTGTGGATGCCAGAAATTCGGCCCCCTACGCGACCTGCGCATAATCGCGGATCAGTTCACCAAGGCGATCGCAATGGGTGACCTTGATATCGGTTCCGGAGAATTTCGCGCTTCCGCGAGTGGTACATCATTAGCGGTAAAGGACGCATCGTCGCTCACCGGTTGCTCAATCGTTGCTCGGTTCATCGCCGGGATGGTTGCTCGGTGGTTGCTCGTGTGTACGCGACACGGGGAGAGACGGTCCGTCACAGCACGGCACATCAGCGGGGACAACTGCGGACGGACGGATAAAAATCGGCACGCCGAGGCACAGGTTGGCATTGATCAAGGCGACTCATAATCCGTGGGTCGTGGGTTCAAGTCCCACCCGCCCTACTCAGTTTGATCAGTGAATATGCCCTGCCACCTGCGGTTTCTCGATTCGCTGCGGTCTTGGAACGAGTAGAAGACGGCCGATGGTTGCTCGTTGGCTGCTCTTGGGCGCGGTCCGGGCATGCGGTAGATCGTTTAGATGGCCTTCGTCAGGTCAGACCTCAAAGACGATCAAGAGAAGACCGCAACCGAACACCCCTCAGGCCCGGAGCTTCAGACGCCGCCCTGCCAACAACCAAGAATGCTCCCGCCACCCTCGGCCGCCCCTGGGCGAAGAACCCGCGAGCCACACCAGTGGACGAATACTCCGCTGGTTGGACCACTTCTTCAGCGAGCCCTCCGGCAGCGCACTCCGCGATGACCCGCGGATCAGCGGAATAGGCCTCCTCCCCCCGAATGCGGCCCCAGCCCCGAGGTGAGCCGATCCGTGCAGGCCACTGGACTTCCGAAAACACGCACGATCATGTGGTCCGCGCCGCTAGTTGAGGTCCCGTACTGGTGGGCTCGCGTATTCAACTGTCACGAGTTCCCCGGGTTGCCGCCCCCCGTTCGCTGCAGAGAGTGACGTTTGTTCTTTGGTCGGCGAATGCACCGGCGATGGTTGAGCATGCGAGCTCACCAGTGTCAAGCCCCTCATCGTGGCCTCGTCGTCCTGGCGCCCAGACTGCTTCCGAGGGTGACCGGGCGCAACGTGAGGTCCGATACCCGCCAGGCTCGGCTGCCGTCGGTACTGCAGTCTGAGGGAGGTGGTCGTGCTCCGGGCCCAGCCGACTCCACTGGTACCACCTCTCTCCGAAAGGTCTCTCCATGTCTTCCCGTCTGGACTCCAAGGTCTTCGTCGTCACCGGCGGCTCCTCCGGCATCGGCCTCGCCGTCGCGCGGCGACTCGCGTCGGAAGGCGCCGCCGTCGTCATCGGCGCCCGTCGCAAGGACATCGGTGAAGGGGCTGCCGAGAGCATCCGGGCCACGGGTGGCCGGGCGCTCTTCGTTCCCGCCGATGTCTCCGTCGAGGCCGACGCCGCCGCGCTGGTCGCGGCAGCGCTCTCCGAATTCGGCAGCCTGGACGGGGCGTTCAACAACGCCGGCTCTGTCAACACCTCCGGCCCGGTGTCCAGTATCGACGGCGCCGCCTGGAACGCCGAGATCGCACAGAACGTCACCAGCGTCTTCAACTGCCTCAAGCACCAGATACCGGAGGTGCTCAAGACCCGTGGGGCGATCGTCAACAATGCCTCCAACATGGGGGTCGTCGCGCTGCCCGGCGTCGCCCCATACGTCGCCGCCAAGCACGCGGTCGTGGGCCTGACCCGGGCCACCGCGCTCGAAGTGGCCGAACAGGGCGTGCGTGTCAACGCCATCACCACCGGCGGCGTCGACACGCCGCTGGCCCGCACCTCGATGCTGACCAGCGACGAGGCTGTCGCGCAGATCTCGGCAATGCACCCGGTGAACCGCATCGCCCGGCCCGAGGAGATCGCCCCGTTCGTGGCGTTCCTGCTGAGCGACGACGCCTCGTTCATCACCGGCGCAGCCCTCGCGATCGACGGTGGATTCACAACCCGCTGACCAGGCGCGTGGTGTCGAGGCGGCGGTGGCCCATCAACTGGGCGACCACGACGACGTCGACGCCGGAGTGCAGCAGGTTGGTGCCGAAGGGTGTGCGCGGAGGCGAATGGCTTGCCCGCCTCATCGATCAGGTCGGCGTCGGAGGCGAGTTCGTCGAGGAGCTGGTCGATGGCGCGGGCGGTTAGCCGGCCGCCGCGGCGGTTGAGGAACAGCGCCGGTGTGTCGGCGCCGTGCGAGCTGGTGCGGTCTTTCTTCCAGGCGCTCAGTGTGTGGCGGGCGGTGGGGTCAGTAGCGGGATCTCGCGGGAGTCCTCGCCCTTTCCGGCGCGGACGAGCACCTTGCCCTTGCGGGCCGACAGCGGGACGTCTTCGACGTCGAGGGCGCTGGGGTTGTCAAGCGTTCTAGCTGGTGAGCGCCTTGCAGGCCGTTAAGGCATGTTGCATATGTCGGCGATATGCCATGCGGCTTAGGCTTCGGGCATGCGCGTGTTGATCGTCGAGGACGAGCCCTACCTGGCCGAAGCCGTCCGTGACGGTCTCCGGCTGGAAGCGATCGCCGCCGACATCGCCGGCGACGGCAACACCGCTCTGGAACTGCTCGGCATCAACTCCTACGACCTCGCGGTCCTGGACCGCGACATCCCCGGCCCCTCCGGCGACGAGATCGCCCGGCGAATCGTCGCCTCCGGCGGCGGCATCCCGATCCTCATGCTCACCGCTGCCGACCGGATCGACGACAAGGCTTCGGGGTTCGAGCTCGGCGCCGATGACTACCTCACCAAACCGTTCGAGCTTCGAGAGCTCGTCATGCGGCTGCGGGCGCTGGACCGCAGACGCGCGCACGCCCGGCCCCCGGTCAGCGAGATCGCGGGCCTGCGGCTGGATCCCTTCCGCCGGGAGGTCTTCCGCGACGGACGCTACGTCGCGCTCACCCGCAAGCAGTTCGCCGTGCTCGAAGTCCTCGTCGCCGCCGAAGGCGGTGTCGTCAGCGCCGAAGAACTCTTGGAGCGGGCCTGGGACGCCAACGCCGACCCCTTCACCAACGCCGTCCGCATCACCGTCTCCGCCCTGCGCAAACGACTCGGCGAACCATGGCTCATCGCCACGGTGCCCGGCGTTGGCTACCGGATCGACACCGGCATCGACCCCGCCCACCCTGGCAGCGCTCATGAATAGACGCCCAGGCCTCAGCGCCCGACTGAAACTCACCATCAGCTACGCCGGATTCCTCCTCCTCGCCAGCGCTCTCCTGCTGGCCGTGGTGTGGCTGTACCTGCTGCGCTACGTACCCGACAGTCCCAAGGGACTTCTCCAGGTCGCACCTAACCGCTACCTCCTCAAGCGCATGTTCGCCCCCGCCGCGGCCACAGCACTGGCCTTCCTTCTCATGTTCGGCCTCCTGGGAGGATGGATCCTCGCCGGCCGGATGCTCGCACCACTCACACGGATCGCAGACGCGGCACGGATGGCCGCGAACGGATCACTGTCCCACCGGATCCACTTGGAAGGCACCAAAGACGAATTCCGCGAACTCGCCGACGTGTTCGACACCATGCTCGAACAACTCGAATCCCACGTCGGCGAACAGCAGAGGTTCGCCGCGAACGCCTCCCACGAACTGCGCACCCCGCTGGCGATCTCGAAGACACTCCTCGATCTCGCCCGCAACGGCCCCACGCGGGACCAGAGCGAACTCATCGAACGCCTCCACACTGCCAACACGCGGGCGATCGACCTCACCGAGGCCCTCCTGCTGCTCAGCCGCGCCGACCGCAGGAGCTTCACCTGCGAGGTGGTCGACCTGTCCCTCATCGCCGAAGAAGCCACCGAAACACTGCTTCCCCTCGCCGAAAAGCGCCAGATCACGCTCGACGTCACCGGCGAGAAGGCACAGACCCTCGGCTCCGCGGCGCTCATCCTGCGGATGGTGACCAACCTCGTCCAGAACGCCATCGTCCACAACCTGCCCTCCGGCGGCACCGTAACGGTCCACACCGAATCGCAGCACGACGCGAGCGTGCTGCGGGTCGAGAACACGGGCCATCGGGTCCCAGCGGAACTCCTACCGACCCTCACCGAACCCTTCCAACGCGGAACAGAACGCACACGCACCGACGAACATGCCGGGGTCGGCCTCGGGCTGGCCATCGTGCACAGCATCGTCCGAGCACACGACGGGACCCTCGACCTCGCACCCCGCCCCACCGGCGGTCTCCTCGTCACGATTCGACTTTCCGGCACGCCGCAGGCATCGTCCCCGAGCGGGGCCCACTAGATCGCTGATCGGCTCCGCGAGGGAGACTTCGCCGGTGGCGTAACGGCGGCGGATCGTCCGCTGCGCGGATTCGGGGAGTTTGGGCTGCTTGCTTGAGCTTGCCCTGGCGCTTGGCCAGGGCCATGCCCTCGCCGATGCGCAGGTGCCCCAGGTTGGCCTCGAACTCAAAGCGACCATGGCCAGGGTTCGCAGGAATAGGCGGCCGAACGGCCCGTCGACTCCTTCAGGGACTCCAGCGGCAACTGTTCTGTGGCCCTCCGCCATCCACTTAGGCGGACCCGTCTAGACCTTCCGGTGGATGCGCGTCCCGCCGCCGCGGTTCCTAGGCGTTCACGGTGGGGGCAGGTGGGCGGGCATGACGGCGAACTCGTCCTGCAAGCCCCGGCACCCGTCGTCGCCCGCATGCTCGGCTACCACAACGAGAGCGTCGCCGGCATCGCCGCTCAAGCTGCCGGCCCCTGGAGCCACTACGCCTCGGTCGACCACACACGGTGAGCGAATACACCCGCTACCCAAGGAATACACGCCAGACAGTTACGAGACTTCACCAGTTCTGGACCCGGATGTTCACCGACGAGTCGTCCAGCACCTGCAGTAACCGGGCTGTCACGATCACCAGCGGTAGGACCATCGCACTGCCGGCCTGCGCCAGTTCCTTGATGCCGGGGATCCGGTGTATCGCGGGCGTATCGAAAATCGCATACGCCACCGCAACAGTCTTCCGTCTTCAGTGGAGGCACGGGGACCACATGGGTGGGTGATCGGCTGCCGACAGCGGTCGCCGGTAGACCTGCAACGGTCGATTTGTCGATCAGGAAAGGACCGTGATCATGGACTCGGATTCCGTACGTGCTATCAGTCGGCGGCGGCTGCTCGGGTGGGGCGGGTTGGCGGCCGCCGGCGTGGTGGCGGTCGGCGCGCCGCTGGTGGGCGCCCGATCCGGGGATGTCGTAGCTGCGGGACTGCACCGTCGGGCCCCAACCGACCCCGACATCCCACCAGACACCCGTCCCGGCGGAGCCTACGACCGGTACGTGGCGAAGCTGGCCGCCGAGGGCAAGTTCTCCGGCGTGGTGCTGTTGTCGCACAAGGGCCGGACGGTGCTGTCCCGCGGCTACGGCATGGCCGACAAGGAGAAGGGGATCCGCAATCACGAAGGCATCGCGTTCAGCCTCAGCTCGGCGGGCAAGCCGTTCGGCGCGGTGGCCATCTTGCAGCTGGCACAGCAGGGCAAGCTGAGCCTGTCGGACACGGTGGGCACCCACCTGAAGGGCTACGCCAAGGACATCGCCGAGCAGGTGACCATCCACCACCTGCTCTCCGGCACCTCCGGGTTGAACACACCGGATGAGGACGTGCAACGCATCTTCCAGAGCCGGAAAGAGGCGCACGAGTATTACGAGCAGTGGGCCCGGCAGTCGAAGGTGGAGGCCCCGCCCGGCACTCCCACCGGCCACTCCGGCGCCGATATCGCCATCCCCGCGCAGATCGTGGAGGCCGTGACCGGCACGACGTACTGGGACTACGTCCAGGAGAACATCTTCAAGCGCTGCGGCATGACCGGCTCGGCGTTCTACACCAGGCCGCAGTGGCTCACCGACGAGCACATCGCGCACCCGTACATGACGCTGGCCGACGGCAGCCAGGTGGACGCGGTCCGCAATCTGGACAAGGGCAGCCCGAACCCGGGCGTACTAGGCAAGAACCCGGGCCGCAGCTTCATCGATGCCCCCGGGGACGGTGGCTTCGCCACCGCGCCGGATCTGGTCCGGTTCGCGCACGCGCTGGGCGACGGCACGGTGCTGGACCGGCCCTACGCCGAGTTGCTCACCGGGGCCAAGATCCCCCACAGCGGTTCGTCGTTCGGGGCCTATGACATGCCGGTCCATATCGTCAACGGCCAGTGGGTGTTTGGGCGCGGCGGTGGCAACCCCGGTGTCAGCGCCAACTGGAACATCTATCCGTACACCGGCTGGGTCGGGGTAGTCCTCGGCAACTGCGACGGCCTGCCGCTGCAGGAGATCACTGAGCGGGAGATGCAGGCCATCACCGGGGCTTCGCCCGGCGACGGGGGTGGCGGCTGAAACGGTCCGGCGGCAGACACGGAGAGAAAGGATCTCCTCCACGAGCCGTCAACGAAGTCGAAGGGCGACAACTCGGCGAGCACGCGCCGTTTGGTCAACCGCAGACCGAGTACGGCCGTGGGGGCGGCCGCGCAAGAAGCGGGGCGGCTGCCCCCGGTAGGCCAGATGGCCGGCCGCGCACGACCTGGTGCGCCGGAAGTTCACTGCGGTCGCGCCGGACCTGTGGTGCGGCGACGTGGCCGCCCGGGCCACCTACCGGGACCAGGCCGCAGGGCCGGGTGTAAGCAGGAAGCATGCGCCTGGGGCAGCTGTTACCGCACCGGCATCGCTCGTGGCAGGCCAGCGACGCCCTGCTGGCGTTTCCGCTCGGCTTGATCGCGGTCATCGTGGTGGTCGACCTGCTGACCCTGTGGGTGCCAAGAACTCGGCCACCTTATGCGACCTGCGCGTATTCGTGGATCAGCCCGCCGAGGCGGTCACGTCGGATGACCTTGATGTCGTCCTCGACCGGGTCGGGAAGGGCTCGTAGCGGAGCGGCCTGGCCCAGGGAGCGATGTGGGCGATGCTCGTTGAAGTGGGTCTCGTAGATGGCCAGCACGCGTCGTAAGTGGCGGGCGTCAACGATGAGGATCCGATCGAGGAGTTCTCGGCGCACGCCACCGATCCAGCGTTCGGCGAAAGCGTTGGCCCGCGGAGCGCGAGGTGGTGTCTTGATGATGCGGATGCCCTCGGCCGTGAAGACTTCGTCGAACATCGCGGTGAACTTCAAATCCCGATCGCAAATGAGGAACCTGAACCCCTCCGCCCTGTCCCCAGCTCGATCATCAAGTTCCTGGCTTGCTGCGCAACCCACGACCCGGTCGGATGCTCGGTGACGCCGAGGATGTGCACGCGGCGGGTGCTGAGCTCCATGACGACCAGGCAATACAGGCGTTTGAACGGCACGGTGTCGCAGTGGAAGAAGTCGCATGCCAAGATCCCCGTAGCTTGAGCGCGCAGGAACTCACTCCAGGTCCCGCACGTCGCGGCGCTGGGTCGATGCCAGCCTTCTTCAAGATGAGCCACACTGTGGAGGCTCCCACCCGGCAGCCCAGAGCCGGCGATCCGCCGGTAGCCCCACAGCGGATTCTCCCGGGCCAGACGAAGTACCAAGGTCCGGATGGAGACACGGGTGGGAGACCGACCCTGGCTACGGCGTTTGAATGTCCAGCGCCGCCGTGCCAGATCGGCGTGCCAGCGCAGCAGCGTACCTGGCGTCACGAACACCTGCCGACGACCGGTTGGAGACAGCAGGCGCGCCAGCGCGCTGATCACCGCTCGGTCCGCCCACGACGGCCGAGGCCTTGCCACCTGCCGCCGCAACACCGCGAGCTGATGGCGCAGGACCAGAATCTCCGCGTCCTTCGACCGCTGCGAACGACCCAGCAGCACCAGCCAACCCGCGAGCCGGACGAAGATCAGATAAACCAGCCGCAGCGCCATGAACAGCGATCATGCCCGCCAGAACTGAAATCCCAAACCCCAGGCCAGCACCAACGGCCGAGTTTCGGGCACCCACAGGGTCCATCTCTTAGCAGCGACCCTGAGGATTTGTCTTCCACCCCTAGCCGCCCCCTAAGTATTTGTCTCTTGAGGGTTCTAACGGCGTTGCACCGGGCCAGGAAATCCCGATGCCAGGGTTGATAGAAGCATGGCGGCCACGCTATTAGCGGCATTCCGTCGGAAAATAGAGTATCCACTACTCAACTACAGCACGCTTCGCCGCCTTCCGTAGCCTCGATCTTCCGTGATCTCCGTATGGTGGGCTGCGCCTCGTTTTCGCGACCCTCGTGCAGCTTGTCGGCCCGGCTGCCGCACCGGGTGGGCGGGGTTCCACGGGCCCGCGAATGTCCTTTCCTGATCGTGTCGATGGGATTGCCCTGGTCAGGTCGGTGCCTGAAACGCTTGGAGCCGGACGATGCCCGTGCTGATCTGGAACGCCCAGGGCCGGCGTCCGGCGATGCGCAGGCACAGACGTCTGCCGCCGCGGACCAGGCGTCCGCCGACAGAGAACAAGCGCAGCCGCAGGCGCTCGGGCCTCATAACGGCGAGCTGGGCCGTCGAACGCGAGCACTGCATCAACATCGGCAGCTGGCAGGCCAGCACGACAAGCTCTCACCGGATTTGATCGTCGGGTAGATGGCCGCGACAGTTGCCAGCAGTTACCGGACGACGGTGCCGTCGGACACGCTGGCGGCGGTGACCAGTACTGCGAGCAGCAGTCCGAGGGTGTGGGTGACGATGCTGCGCTTGCGGCCGAGGATCTTCTTGCCCGCGTCGATGCCCTGGGTGGTGGCGGGGACGTTGGCCGAGGTCTTGACGCTCTGGGAGTCGATCACGCACGCGGTCGGCTCGGGGTTATGGCCCTCGACCGGCGGACTGATCGCCGCAGCATGCCACCGAGTTGGGTGTTCTGCCAGTGGACGAAGTAGCCATACGCCGTGGCGCACGGCGGGCAGTCATGGGGCAGGTAGCGCCAGGGGATCCCGGTGCGGTCGACATAGAGGATGGCGTTGAGGGATGCTACGCAGGTCGTGTACAGGAGGGCCGCCGAGGCTCAGGCCTTTGCTTCTGCGTTCGGGCGCCGGGCGGCCAGCACGGGCTCGACGAGCCTCCAGCGGGCGTCGGACAGGTCGCTGGGGCAGGGGCGCTGTTCGGTCATGACCGTCGCGTAGCGCTACGCGGGGGCTGCGCCCAGATACGTGGAGGCCAGGTCACGCAATTGGGGCGTGGCGGTCACGTGCCGCAGTGCGGGCATAGTGGGCATAGTGGGCGTTTCATGATCAAGCAGAGGAATGAGCCTATAAGGGAATTCGGGTGCGCCTCGCCCGGACCAAAGGGAACGCTTTCAACACCAATCACGACTTATAGTCATGCACGGCATCGTATGTGTACAGATATCCGGCTTGTCGATTTGTTCATCCTTCACCACAATCTCGACCGATGAGGCTTCGTCTGCATCACGGCTCGAAGTTCTGCAGAAACCGGTAGCGGCCGTTGACCCGACCGTCCGCGTGATCTCTTCGGGGGCTCCCATGCAAGACCCGTGGCCCATGGTGGGGCGGGACAAGGAAATCGACAAGTTCAAGAAGGCTCTCCTACAACCCGGCTGTCAAGCCTTCCTTGTGACCGGCGCTCCCGGTGTAGGCAGGACGCGGCTGGCTGACGAGTGCCTGCTGTGGGCCGCCGGTGACGGCAGGCCGGTGGCCAGGGCGATCGCGACCCGGGAGACCGCGAGCCTGCCCCTGGGCGCACTGGCGCACCTGCTGGCCCTTCCGCCGGCTGGGATCAGAACCGGCGCCGTGACCGACACCGCCATACTGTCGGACGCGATCGGCCTATTCTCCAGGGCCCGGGAAGCGCTAGGCCCGAGGAGGGGCAACCAGCGCCTGGTACTGTTCGTCGACGATCTGAACCTGCTCGACGCGGTGTCACTGGCCTTGTTGGGGCAGCTCATGGAGGCCGGTGACATCTTCCTGCTGGCCACCTTTCCCACGAGCGAGCCGCTCCCCGATGTGTTGCACCGGATGTGGACAGCCGACCGCGCGGTATGGGTTGAGTTGTCCAGCCTGACCGGCAGGGACGCCAAGGTTCTGCTGACTCTCGCGCTGGGAAGCCCGGTCACCGCCGACACCGCCGCCGCGCTGTGGAGCGTCAGTCGTGGGAATGTGCTGTACCTGCGGGAGTTGGTTCTCGGCGCGATGGAGAGCGGTGCCCTTGGCTCGCACGAGGGAGTATGGCGACTGGGGTGCGAACCTCTGCCGACAAGCCGCCTTCAGGAGCTGGTTGCGGACCGGATCCGAACGCTGGATCCTCCGGCACAGGCCGTGCTCGAACACCTGGCGGTCTGCGGACCCGCCGGCGCCTCCGCTTTGACCGCGCTCGCGCCCGTGGAGGTGCTTGAACGTCTGGAACGATCCGGCCTCGTCCAGGTCCGGGCAGACGGGCGACGCAGACCGGTGGCGCTTGCCCATCCCCTGTACGCCCAGGCGATCCGGGACGGGCTTCCACAGCTCACGGTCGACCGCATACTGGGCGCCCAGATCGCGCAGGTGTCTGAGCTGGGAGCGCGTCGGCTGGACGACACGGTGAAGATGGCGATCTGGCAGCTCGAAGGCGGCGGCCAGGCTGATCCCGACCTTCTCGTACGGGCGGCGCGGCTGAGCAGGAGCGCCAACGACTTCCCTCGGGTCGAACGGCTGGCCCGCGCCGCGCTGACGACGGCCGGTCCGGAACTGGCCGTCGAGGCGGCCACACTGCTGGGCGAGGCGCTGGGCCACCTCGGTCGGATCGGTGAGGCGGAGGAGGTTTTCGCGCTCACGGACGGCGCAAGGGCCGCCGACGGCGGCGGTCAGCCGGTCGCCCCGCTGCGAGCGCTGAATCTGACATGGGGCTCGGAGCATCCGGACCAGGCTCTGGCCGTCATCGACCGCGCCCGTCATGTCCTCGAGGGACAGCTCGCCGACGAGCTGGACGCGGTCTCCTCATTGGTGCTGACGCTGTCCCACCGGCCGCGCGAGGCCTATCACGCTCTGGCGGCGGAGCGGGACGGCTTCACGGCGCCGCCAAGTCGCATCGGCTCGCTCGCGCGGGTCGCCGTGCTCGCGGCGCTCGGCCGGACCCGGGAGGCCGTCGACGCCTCGGACGCAACGCCCGAGACCGGTTCGCCGAACGCCGGCCTCGACCTGGGCGTGCATCCGGTCTTCCACGTATACGCCCGGGTCATGGCCCTCTACTCGGCCGGTCTGCTCACGGAGGCGATCTCCACGGCGGAGCGCGGGCTAGAGCAGGCGATCATGGACAACGTCGTTACCACGCACGCGGCCTTCAGCACCCTATTGGGACGCTGCCACCTGACGGCCGGCCGCCCCCGCACGGCCATCCGATGGTTCCGCGAGACTGCGGCCATCGCCCGTACGCACGGCCTCACAGAGCAGCTCCGGCTCGCGTACGCGGGACTGGCGATGGCGCACGCCTTCCTGGGCGACGCGCAGGCGAGCCGCGACGCCGTCTTCGACATGGGCCCCCTCGATGAGGCCGCGGAAAGGCAGGGCCTGCCGCCCCAGGCGTACGCCTGGCACCTCGCCGTCAACGGTGAGAGGAAGCAGGCGATCGACCGGCTGCTCGCCGCGTCCGCCGACGTGGAGGCACGCGGGGAGCTGGTGCTGTACTCGACGCTCCTGCACGACGTCGCCAGGCTGGGAGAGCCGGAGCGCGTGGCCGACCGGTTGGCGGAGCTGGCCGGAGCGGTCGACAGCCCGATGGTGACCGCGCGCGCCTGGTACGCGGCCGGCTCGGCACGCCTCGACCCGGTTGTTCTCGATCGGGCGTGCACGGAGTTCGGGTCGCTCGGCGCCTGGCTGTACGCGGCGGAGGCGGCGGCACAGGCTCAGCGCCACAGCGCCGGCACGCGCGAGCGGGCGGCGAGGGCGGTGCGCATCACCGGACTGCTGCGTAGGTGCGAAAGCGCGCGCACACCGGCACTGCTGGGCGTGCACACGCCCGCTCCGCTGAGCCTCAGGGAGCGGGACGTCTGCCTGCTGGCCGCCCAGGGGCTGTCCAGCCGTGAGATCGCCGCCAGGCTGGTTCTGTCCGTGCGGACCGTCGACAACTATCTGCAACGGGCCTACGCGAAGCTCGGCATCTCCCGCCGCGGTCAGCTCACCGAGGCGCTCGAACTCGACCCGGGTTCGGAGACCGCGGGAGTGCGAGCCGACATCAGGCCGGACAGGGCCTGATCGCACAGGAGCAGCGTCGGATGGTCGGCCGCCACACTCCGCCTTAGGACCAGTGCCGCACGGCCGTACATCGCCGTAGCACCGCCCGCGTCGCCGGCCTCGTGGCATATGCGGGCGAGGTTGCAGAGCGTTCCCGCCAGCTCCGGATGCTCCGCCCCGTGCACCCGCTCCTTGATCGACAGGCTCCTGGTCAGTGCCTCGGCCGCGTTCCGGACCCTCCCGGCCGCGTACTCCGCCGTGCCGAGATTGTGCAGGACCACCGCCACCTCGTAGTGCTCGGGGCCGTACGTCCGCTCGAACACCGCCAGGACCGCGCGAAGCAGCTCGGCGGCCTCCTCATGGCGGCCTCGCGCGAGAACGATCGCCGCGAGCGCGCCGCGGTCGGCCGCGGTGACGGGATGGTCGGCGCCCAGGGCGCGTTCCCGGATGGCGACCGCGCGCCGGGCGGCCGGCTCGGCCGCCGGGAGGTCGCCCCGCGCGTGCGCCAGGCCGCTGAGGTTGTGGTGCACGGTGGCCATCTCCGGATGGTCCGGGCCCAGTACCCGCTCCAGCACCTCCCGGGCCCGCTCGTAGAGCGCCGCAGCCTCGTCGAACCGGCCGGCGTACCGCAGGGTCATCCCGAGCTCGTTGCAAGGTCCGGCGACGTCCATCCCGTCGCGTCCAAACACCGACTCGGCCAGGGCCAGAGCCGCCCGCAACCGACCCTCGGCGAGGGAGTAGTCGCCGCCGGCACGCGACAGGGCTCCGAGCGCGGTCAGGGCATGGACGCGCAGCCGTGCTCCGCTTTCCTCGGGAACAACCGCCGCCGTCTCCGCGGCTGCGCGCAGCAGGCCGGCGGCGACCTCCGGATCGCCCGCGTCCTGGGCGACCAGGCCGCGGATCAGGAGCACGTTCGCGCGACCGAGCGGGCCGGGATCCCGCTCGCCCACACGCGCCCGCGCGAGGTCCGCGAGGCGCACGGCATAGGCATGATCTCCGCTCGCCCTCCGGTCCAGGCACTCGGCGAGGAGCGCCGACAAGTCGCAAGGCAAGCCCTTCACGTGGCCGGCCGTTCCCTCTGGAATCGGCGAGGCTGCAGATGTCATGGCACCCGCTCCATCCCGGTGGTGGCGTCACGGTCCGCCCTTGCACCGTCTCCCCACATCGCCGGCCTTCGCGACATCCGACCGATCCCTCCCTCTGTTCCCGCCGCCGCGGTCGGCGCCATGCCCAGCGGGGTCACGACGCCGGCCGCGAACTCCGCTACCTCAGACGGCCGCGGCCTACTTCAGGACGATCTCCACGTGATTGGTCGCCAGCGCCGGCAGGACGACCTCGGTGTGGTTGGGGACGATCGCCGGCAGGACGACCTCCACGTGGTTGGTCGCGAGCGCCGGCAGGATGACTTCGGCGCCGGACCTGCTCTCGATGCTCATGCTTCGCTCCTTCATGCGGGCACGCCCGGCAGCCGGACGTGCTGGGACATCGACACCAATGAACAGGCACCATGCCGCGGAGAGCTAGAGCACCGGTTACTCCATTTGGCGCCTCGAGAGGGCGGCAGCCGGCGCCGATCACCTCTGCCCGCTGGCTCGGCGCGAGGGTGGACAGGTAACTCACGCCGCCGCGTCCCGCTCGACCGCCGCGGCCTCCCCGGCCCGTACGCGGGGAACGGCGTCAACGAGGTTGACGTGGTCGGGCAGCCGGCGCGCGAGCCGGGCGGCGGCGACGGCGGCGAGCCCGCAGGCGGCGGCCAGCCCAGCCAGCAGGCCGACGCCGTGGCCACCCTGCAGAGCCGCGCCCGCGATGACAGGACCGAGCAGGAAACCGCACGTGTAGGCCAGGGTCGAGCCCGCGTTGTAACGGCCGCGCAGGCATTCCGGAGCCAGATCGTTCACGATCGCCGGCAAAGTGGGCGACAGCATCGTCTCCCCCACGCCGAAGGCCGCCGTGGCGAGGACGATGAGGGCCGTGCCGAGCGCGTGCCCGAAATGCCCGGCCAGCAGCACCAGAATCCAGGTCAGGCTCCACGCGACCGCCGTACCGGCGATCCCGCTGGTCCGCCGCCGGCCGCGGAGGAGACGCACCGCGACAATCTGGAAGCCGACGACTGCGAGCATGTTGACGGCGTAGGCCAGGCTCAGTACTCCGGGCGCTACCCCGGCCGCTCCGGTCGCGTACGAGGGAAGGGCGGCCGTGAACTGACCGTAGCCCACGGTGACCAGGAGCGCGGTGAGCAGCCACAACCGGCGGAACACCGGATCACGGACGACCGCGAGATAACCGCCCGGCTCACGGCCGGCCGCGCCCACCCGCTCCCCTTCCGCCAGCGGAATCGGGGCGGCGACGCTCCCCCGGACGGCGGCCAGCACGGGGATCGCCAGCAGGAAGCTCGCCGCGTCCAGTTCGTACAGCAGTATGAACGACGATGGATCGCGGCTGTTCACGAGCGACGAGGCGACGACCGCGCCGATCGCGAACCCCAGGTTCATCGTCGCGTACCGCACGGCGAAGGCAGAGGATCGATGTTCAGGCTCCGCGACGCGAGCCAGCAGCGCGTCCTGGGCCGGCCAGACGACGGCCGCGCCCAGCCCGGTCAATGCCGCGGAACCGTATGCCTGCCACGCGGCATGCGTCCCCACCAGCGCGAGTGCGCCGCCCGCCGCGAGCACCAGCCCGGCGACGACCGCGGGGCGGGCGCCGATCCGGTCGCTCAGCCAACCACCGAGCGGATTGCCCACCAGGCTCCCCACCGCGACCGTCGAGGCGGCGACGCCTGCCGCCCACAGACTCAGACCCCGCGCGCTGTGCAGATAGACGACGAGGAACGGCAGGGTCATCCCGGTGCCGACCGCCGACAACATGTCGGCACTGATGACCACCCACGCGTCCCGCGTCAGGCCCAGCGACACCACTCGCACCCGACGACCTCCCGTTCCCGTTCCGAGCCGGTTCGCGCCGACTCCGCCGCCGGAGCCGCGCGGACACCGGTGGCCATGCCCGACATTCCGTTTCGTCGGGATCAGGGCACACGCTCGAGGCGACCGGGACGGCGCCGGATCGATTCGCGGTTGTCGACGGTGGCGGAGCCGGGGCTGTCCCGGACGCTCGATTGGATCAGTGTCATCGGCCGTGCCGAAGAGGCATAGAGCAATCACTACTCTCCCCGACTCCGCCGTCCACGGAAAGCACGGGAAGTCCTCAGGGGAGGTGCAGGCTGGCGTGCCCAAGGACAGGAGTACGGAAGATCCAGTTCCACAGAGCGCGGCGGCGGATTGGGGTGCATTATCTACGGTTGCCGTTGGCACGGCTCTGCTCGTCAACGCAAATTGTTCAGATTCTCGAAGACAGCAGCGTCAAGCGCGCGCTGGCTGGCTGACGGCTCCCAATCCTCCGGGTCGTTCGGACCGGGCAACTCGTACCATAGATCGAAGAACGCGTCCGCCTTTTCAATGAGAACCTTGTACTCGTCGTCCTGTGGGTCGACAAAGCGTGATATGCCGGGCGCGATGCACAAGCACGCCAGAGTGTATCTGTCACCCCACAGATAGTTGCGAATCACTGCGAACCCTTCGTCGCCATCTTCCATGTAACTTGCCAGCGCACGAACAGTTGCAAGGAAGAAGACATAGTCGTCGACACCCTCCCCCAATCCAAGGTTCGATAGGAGCAACGTGCCGGACTCGTCGTTATAGGAAAACCGAGGACAACCAAGGGGGATGGTGAGTAAGGAGCGCATGAGCGTTCGGTAGCAGGCATCTGCGAGCCGGCCATCCACCCCGGCGAGAAGCCGGCTCCGCTCAGCGGGGCCCTTGGACCACCAGCAGCGATCGAACAACGTGTCCCAATCTGACCACGAAGACGCTGCCACCGCCTCCGACTCCAAGTAGTCCAGCAGTCGCGGTCGAGTGATCGAAATCTGGACCATCGCCGAATTCGGTTCCGACATGCCCGTTCCTTTCGCACAAGTGAGGTCGACCGGCAGGGCCCGCCACTCGGTCCCGTACCGGGCCACATACCCGATCGCGTCCAGCACCGCCCACTCGGCATCGGACAGGTCCGACGGATATGACGGCTTCCGGTCTCTTTAGGGACGATGATGCGGATCTGCAGCGGAGACGGCCCAGCGGATGATGGACGTCGAGGTCGAGCAGATCTGCGGCACCGGATTCGGGCAGGTCGGCGCCGAACGGGTCAACAAACGAGTAGCGGTGCCGGAACTTTCTCGGAAAACCGTAAAGGCCCGGCCGGAGGCTGGGCCCTTACGTAGATAAACCGTCAGAGCGGCTCATCCGGAAGAAACCTGGACAAAGTTCAGAGACGCGCCTTGTTCACGAAGAAACGCGGGGACGGGAAAGCGTCGGGGACGGGGTCGGAGTCGAACTCGGGTGCGGGATCGCGGGCGACTCGAACGGGATCGCGATGGAGCCGGACCAGAGGTTCTTGGCCGCGCTGTAGACGCCGTAGGTCTCGCCGTCGAAGTACGGGGAGACGCTGGTGTCGTAGCGGTTGTTGCCGTCGGTGTCGGAGACGCCGATGGTCACGCCGTTCAGGTAGCCCAGACGACGGCCGTTGTTGTACTTGAGCAGCCAGGCCGAGCCGAGGGCTCCCTCGCCCGTGAAGGAGGACTTGACAGCCTGGAGCTCCTCCGCCTTGATCGCCGAGGCGGTCGCGGCGAAGGTCTTGCCATAGCTCCACTTGAGGGTCTTGCCGGTGTAGGCGTAGTTGCCGTCGGGGTGCGACCCGCTCGGGTAGCCGAACACGAAGACCGGCTTGCCGATCTTCTGGTTGTAGGCCAGACCCTGGCCACCCACGTTGTCACCAAGCCGGCCGACGTCGACGAACTTCCAGACGAAGTAGTGCCACTTGCCGTCCCGCTGGAGCTGCCTGCAGTAGTGCTTCGCGTCCTGGTACTCCCGGGGGAACTTCTCGAAGGTCTCCTTGGAGACCTCGTACCATTCGCCGGGAGCCGTCCAAGGGTCGGACAGGCCGTCGTGACCGATGCCGAGGCCGTTGTACACGGTGACGAACGCGTAGTCGCGGTCGCCGTCCTCGTACACGTCGTAGTCGTAGTGCGTGAAGGCCTGCTTGCCGACGTAGATGCCCCACGGGGTCTTGCCCTGGTAGTAACCCGGTACGAAGACCCAGTTGTTCAGCGTGGCCGCGTTGCTCTCCGTGTCGTAGACACAGTGGCCGGCCGTGGCCACCAGGTTGCGGTACTGCGCCTGCACCGAGGTGGCGGTGCACCAGTGCGGCTTGTCGTCGGCGCCGGTGAAGAAGACCTTGCCCGTGGTCTTGGGCAGGTTGACGTTCTTTGACTTCGCGGCCGTCTTCTTCTCGTCGCCGATGGCGGGAACGACACCGGGCTTGCTGTCCGGGGCCGGGCCGCCCTTGGAGACAAGCTTGGCCACGACCTTGGTCTCGACGTTGTACGGCGTCGCGTTGATCAGGTTCGCGTATTGGTTGTTATACCAGTACGCGACCGTGGCCCACGCGGCGATGCCGTTCGTCGCCAGGGCGTCGCTGGCGACGTCGTGAGGGGTGGCCTGAGCCGGGGCGGCGAGGCCCACGGCCAGGATGCCGGCGGTGGCGACGATGCCACCGAAGGCGGTGGTGCGCTTCAAGGGAACTCCTTGGTCTGTCGTGGAACGTCGCATACGCCCCATACGTCAGGAAAGGGATATCGCGGCGCGTCATGGGCTCCCGCGACGAGACCAGCGTGATCGGTAAGAACAGAAGGGACTAGAGCAACGACTGCTCCATCTGCGACCTTCGCTTCTGGGAGGCCGATCCGACTTTGGCGGAGTCGATTGATGCCGATCCGAGCATCGGACGGTGACCGGACACGCGCCGGCGAAACAAGCATCAGGTAATGCCCCGGTCCCCTCGGGCAGGGCTCGGCCGAGACCGCGTGCTCCTTCGTGATGCCGGACCAGGGGGCCAGGATCACGTCCGGGCTGAGTTCGACGATCGTGTCGCCACCGCCTCATGGATCCACGACAGCTCGAACTCGCGGCCCACCCCTCTTCCGGCGGACCCGCACGCCGCACACCGCGATCATCACGCGCGGCTGCGAAGATCCACTTATGTATCGGACCTCAGCAGGTCCCCGCGTACGACGTGACATGGCTGTAGCACGCGGAGCCGCTCGTGTCCTGGGAGACGTTGAGGCCCTGCAACTGGAGCACATAAGCCACGGTTCTTCACCTCCTTCCCGCGACGTCGGCTGCGGGAGACCGCAGATCGAGGAGAGGCGCGATCGACGTGGTGTGGCCGAACGCGATGCTCAGGGCGCTGAGGACTCCCGCCCCGCCTGTCTCCATGTCCATGGACAGCCGTAGCAACTGGTTGCCGGGGAAGGCCAGATGGCCCTGGTAGGACAGGGCGTGCCAGGCGAGCCGGCGCACGTGGTCCTGGGTCACGGGCAGGTCCTCGGGCAGGCCCAGCAGGTGAAGAGCGGCGATGGTGCCTGCACGTCCCATGAACAGGAATGGATGGCGGATGAACGGAGCCCGGCATGCCCACCGGGCTCCGTCGATGACGCTCGCGAAACCGGGTTCGTCCCGCCGGGACAGGTACCGAGACAGGACCAATGCCAGGCCGATGCTTCCGGTGCCGAGATAGGCGAGGTAGCGCCCTCCCTCCCGCAGCTGGAATGTGCCATCGGGCAGCATTTCGCCCCGGTCGATCTCGCGGCGCAGCGCCAGCCGGGCCAGATCGAGGTAGCGGCTCTCGTGGGTGGTCTCGTGCAGGCGGAGGAAATAGAACGCCACCCCGGTCAGGCCGTATTGGAAGCCGGGCCTGCCCTCGGAGACGAACACTCGCGATGTGCCGTCCTCGAGTTCCCCGGCCAGCCGCTCGCCGATGTCGAGGGCCTCGGTCCGGAGAGCCTCCTCTCCCGTGACCTCCGCGAAGTGCAGCAGGTTGAGGCCCGCTCCCGCCAGCCCGCCGTGGATACCGGGAGTCGCGAGACCGTCACGCGATGTGCGTGCCCGGTCCAGGGCGTCGAGGGCGTCATCGCGGCGGCCGAGTGATTCCAACGTCACCGCCACACCGTGCAACCCGTCGAACAGGCCGGGCCGCGGGGCGGGGAACCGGCGTGCGGACGCGACGAGCCAGTCCACGTACTCGTCCGGCACGGGGGCGTCGACCTGGTGCAGTGCCCAGAGCACCCCCGCGGCGCCGTTGGCCACCGAGAACCCGCCGGTGAGGAACTGCCGGGGATCCCCGGGGAAGAGCCGGTCATCCCGGTGAGGGGTCGCGCTCGCCATGATGCCGGCCACGAGCGAGTCGCGGATCGCGGGCCACTCGAGGTTCTCGGCCGCGAACATCGACGCTGGCCGGTCCGTGTCCAGGGGTCCCCGGTGCTCGGTGAACGTGCGGATCATTCGCGGGCCGAAGGCCGGCGGCACGGGGAAGTGCTCGGTGACGACGCCGGTGAGACTGGCCAGCTTGACCGGATCCCGATCCTGCAGCGGGGTGATGGGGAGGAACATCCATTGGCGCAAGCAGTTCATCAGGTAGTCGTCGGCCGCTCGTCCGGACAGATGCGGCGGCGCGGAGAAACCCGGGGCGCCGAGACCAGGAGATCGTACGTCCGCCAGGTCGGTGGCGATCTCGAAGTCGATCAGAGCGACGCGTCCGTCCGGGCGGACGATGACGTTCCCGGGGTGGAGATCGTTGAACCGCACGCCCCTGGCGTGGACGGCCATGAGGGCGTGGTCGACCTTGGCCAGGACCTCGGTCGCCCACCGCGTGTACTCCGCCAGCGCCGCCTCCGTCTGGTCGGGGCCGGCCAGCGGGTAGCGGGAGAAGACTTCCTCCATCAAGGTGATGCCCTCGATGTACTCCTCGACGAGGAAATGGTGCTCCCAGATCACCAGGTAGTCGAGCACCTCGGGGACGCAGTCGAGGCCGCTCAGCCGCTCCAGGATCTCGCGCTCGCGGCCCAGCCTGGTCACCGCGTCGACCCCGTGGCGATCCACCCCCGCGTGCGGCCGTGCTTCGGACAACACCACGTACCCGTCGGCGGACAGGGCACGGGCGAGGTAGACCCCGCCTCCGTTGGAGAAATGCAGCGCCCTTTCGATCTGGTAGGGGAACTCCTCCGGGCCGCGCGACTGGCGCCGGGCGAGCGACTCGCGCAGCACCTCCGGGACGCGGACCCATTCCGGCACGGTGAACACCGGGGACCGATGGTCCGGCACCAGTCGCCCGCCGGGTTCCCGCAGGGCGTACACCACCTCGCCCTCAGAGGTGACGCAGGTCATGGGCCGGAACGCCCCGTAGCGCACGTAGACCGGCGAATCCTCGTACCTGAGATCGCTGAGGACGTACGGGCCGGTGTGGCCGCGCACGACCTCGGCCAGGGCGGGCAGCACATCCGTCAGCTCGCTGTCGTCCACCGGGTACAGCGTCAGGAGCTTGCCGCTGCTCCCCCGATCGGCGTACTTGCCGTTGAGCAGCCGCATCGCGGCTCTGCTCCTGATGAACTTGACCGCGAGGTTCCGGGCGACGGAGAAATCCACGACCAGGTCGCAGACGGTCCGCGCCTCGGCGTCGGCCGCCGAGACGTGGATCTTCCAGCCCTGCTCGGGAAGTGTGACGGCGGGCGGACGCAGGACGATCCAGATGCCCTTCTCCTCCCGGCGCCACCCTGCGGGCGGACGCCTGCGTGCCGCCGGGAAGCGGCTGTCGAGGTCCCTCAGATGCGAGGGTGTCTCGAAGAACACCGGGTCTGCCTGGCAGAAGGCCATCAACCGCGTGAGGGAGTCGTCCATGGAGGCTCTTGAGTAGTCGTTTCCAGGCGGAGGCGGTCCTGACGTGACGCGTCCCGCCGGCGACGCGCATCCGGCTCGAGCACGACCGGCAGTCCGAGCAGATACCGCACCCGGCTCTGCCGGAAATGCAGGCTCGCGAAGCCGCGGGCGAAATCCATGCGCGGGAAGCGCGTCGCGAGCGTCCCAATGGCGATCTGCGCCTGGGCGCGGGCCAGCGCCGCTCCGAGGCAGTAGTGGTGGCCGTACCCGAAGGAGAGGTGGGGATTGACCACGCGGCCGACGTCGAGCACGTCCGGATCGGCGAAGACCGACGGATCCCGATTTGCCGCCACGAGCGAGGCGGCGACGAGGTCGCCCTCCGGGATACGCCTGCCTCCGACCTCGATCCGGCCACTCGTGTGACGGGCGAGACCGACGGGGAACGGTGTCACGAACCGCAGCAACTCCTCGACCGCCGGGACGAGCAGTCCGGGGTCCTGCACGAGCCGTGTCCACTGGTCCCGGTCACGCAGCAGCGCGGCGACGCCATTCGCCAACAGCGTCGTCGGCGCCCGGTGTCCACCCACCATCAGCAACCGGGCGGCGGCGACGAGAGCTTCCGCGTCGAGCCGCTTTCCCGCGGCCTCGACGACCCAGCCGAGCAGGTCGTCGCTGGGGCGAGCCTTCCTGAGCTCGATCAGGTCACGCAGGTAGTCGTCGATGTCCGAATGCGCACCGGGCGGCGCGGCCCGCATCCTCTCCACGAGCCACTCGTGGATGTAGCCGCGGTCCCGCCGCGGAACGCCGAGCAACTCGCACAGGACGATTACCGGCAGGGGAAGCGCGAACCTCGCGATCAGATCGATCTCCTCATGCCGAGGGAGCGCGTCCAGCAGCGCGTCAGCCTCGCGCTGCATCCGCGGTCGTAGCACCTCGACCCTTTTCGGCGTGAGGTACCGGCCGACCATCCGGCGAAGCCGTACGTGCTCGCCGCCGTCGATCGTGATGAGGTCCCGCTCCCCCTTGTGCGGGAAGGCCGGAGACTGGAGCCGGAATCCCGGCGTGATCGCGACGTCCGCGACCAGTCCCGGATCTGCGAGGGTCGCGGTGGCCGCCCTGTGGCCGGTGAGAACCCAGGACGTGGCCACGCCCGCCGCATCGATCCGGTGGACCGGACCGGCCTCCCTCATCCGCCCGAGTACGCCGGAATCGTTGAGAAGAACCGGGGTGAGTGTCCGTAGGCGCGCCGGCGGAGGAGCGTGCCGATCCATCCGCGGGTCGATCCGCCTGGCCAGCTCCTTCAGGAAGGAGACGACCGTCGCGACCATCATGCTCGGCGCGGCAGCGGAAAACGTCAGCGCCGACCCGTACGGATCCACAACGGAAACCACCTGTGCGCCGCTGACGCCCTCTGGGTCCATGGCCACCACCGCGGCCACCCGCTCGGGATGACGGTCCGCGAGCTCCAGAGCCGCTCGTCCGACTTCGCCGTACCCCAGGAGCACGGCTCGGTCCGGGCTGTCGGGAGCCGCAAGCACATCGCCGACCCGCTCGACGCATCCGGCCAGGTCCCCCGCGGGCACATCGGCGAGATGAACCCGCCACCCACTGCCCGCGAGCTCATCCTCCAGACGGCCGCTTCCGGCTCCCCGGTTGAGAATCACCACGGCCCGGCTGAGCTTCTCATCCTCGATAGCCGTGGCGGACAGCGCCTCGATCGCATCGCCGGCAATCATCATCCCCCCTTGACCCGGGGGCGATTCGATCACGACGTCTTGCGATCCGCTTGCAGTCGACTTACATCGAGCCGTGGGGACATTCCTGGACCCACGACCACGGGCCGACGGCGAGGCGCCGGCGTGTGAACGGCTCCGGCTTTCGTGAGGCCGCCATCGAAGCCGGAGCGGCACATTACGACGAGGCCGACGCGTCCCGACTTCACCGCTCGGTCCGCCTGCGACTCGCAGCAGGCGGGATGACCGAAGCCCGCGGCTCCCCCTTGGCATGGCGGGAGCCGCGACCCTGGTCGCTACCAGGAGAACTGGACGCTGTAATCCCCGCCGTCCTCCTGGAACACCATCGGGCTCGGCGTCGTGCCGACGCCGTATTTCCGGTAGTTCGCACCCAGGATGTCGTCGCCCCCGGGCCCGCCGGCCAGCACGTCGTCCACCTGCCGGCGGAGTTCGTCGCGCATCGCGGCCCAGTTCGACGTCCAGTAGTTCAGCTGGTAGGTGTTGTGCATGGCCGTGCGGATGTACGCCAGGTCGGTGGAGTCGATGTCCCGGCCCTCGTCCTGCTCGACCATCACCGTGGCCGTGAACACCGTGCTGGCGTTGCTCGACGTGATCGTCTTGGACAGGTTGTAGGTCTTCCCGGAGTACACATCGAGGCCCGGGTCGACCAGGACGGTCGTCGTGTCGGTCGGATTGCTGGTACTCGCTACGAAGACCACGAAGTAGGGCTTGTCCGGATCCCACGTGTCACTGGTTTCGTTGCACTTGATCTGCGTCAACCGCAGCGACCCGGCCGCGTTCGCGGGCGTCGCGGACAGCGTTAGACCCAGTGCGGCCAGCGCCGCCACCCCGAGCCGAACAAACGGCGTGAATCTCGGCATGAACGTCCTCCGTTCTCGAATGTGGACCGGCAGGAAGCGCCTTCTGGTCGACCACGTCGCTCTCCCGCCTCGGTGAGGCTCACTGACGCACCAGCGTGGGTCACGGGGAGAAAACGGCCTAGAGTAGCTGTTGCTTCAATAGCCCCTTCGCTGACTTCGGTGCGGTGCCGCACGATGGCGAAGGTGGACTCGAAGCTCTCTTGTCAACTTGTGGCGGGTGGAACTGGCCGTGGGCGTCGCCCGTTCGCGTCGCCGCGCCGCATGCGCCCGGTGATCCCGTGGAGAGCAACGCACAGCGGGCCGCTCCCCGGCGTGAGGTCAGCCTCGGTGCTGATCGCGTAGCCAGCCCAGGTCGGCCGCGGTGGCACGGGCGGCCGCCTGGAACGCCCGGACCCGGTCGCTCATCCGGTCGCGTCGCCACACCATGGACCAGGGATAGACCGGTGACGGATCGACGAGCGGCCGTACGACGAGCCCCGGGCCAGGAGCCGGACAGGATTCAGGCCAGGCGGCCACGGCGTCCCGCTCGCGTACCTGCTCCAGCATTGCCGACAGCGGAGTCTGGCCCGCAAACGGCGGCCGGGGCCGGACTCCAGATTCAGCGAGGAACGCCAGGACGAAGTCGATCCAGTCGGGGGTGTGGTCCACGTTGCCGAACACCCAGCGGCATCGGCCCAGCCCGCTGACGGGGATCTCCCCCTGCGCCGCCAGCGGATGGTCCTCGCGCAGCACGAGCCTCACCGGATCCAGGCGTATGATCTCCCCTCTCAACTCGGCGTCCTGTTCTCCGAAAAGACCGACGGCCAGATCCAGCTTGCCGGCGCGTAGTTCGGCGATCTGGCGGATCATTCCCGCGATGCCGTGGACGACCTCGATCGACGGCTGCTGCCTGGCCAGCGTCCGCAGGATCGACGGCACCGTGTCCAAGCCGTCGACGATGCTCGCGATTCGCAGGGGCTCGTGCCCTGTCGCCGCGTCGACGGCCTCCTGAGCCGCGGCGAGCAGCCTCCGGGCCGCCTCGAGAAAACGCTCTCCAGCGGGGGTGAGCTCGACCTTCCGGGTGTTGCGCGCCAGCAGAGGGGTGCCGAGCTCCTGTTCCAGGCGACGGATCTGGGCGGACAGGGATGGCTGCGCGATGAACAGCCGGGCAGCGGCACGACCGAAGTGCATCTCCTCCGTAACCGCCACGAAATAGCGCACCAGCCGCAAGTTGAGATCCACACGCAAAGTATCGGTCCTCTTCCAGGCAGGGAGTATCCCCAGAGCGACGGCAGGGTTGATACCGCGGCGACCTGCGCTCCCGGCGCCTCCGACCGGCCAGGAGAGCCCGCGAGATCACGACCGGATAGACGCCGTACGGCTATCAATCGGGCAGCAGCAGGTCTTGGACGACGGCTGAGCCGTCGACTGTGCTTGAGACACACCTTCGTACGACTTTGGAGCGTCCCATGCCCGATCGCATCCTGATCCGTGGCGGCACCGTGCTGACGATGGAACCCGGCGCCCGTCCCCGTCTGGCCGACGTCCTGGTCGAAGACGGCCTGATCGCCGCCGTGGCGCCCGGCCTTCCGGACGACGGCGCCGACGTGGTGGACGCGAGCCGCTGCATCGTCCTGCCGGGGATGGTGGACACCCACCGGCACGTGTGGCAGACCCAGCTCCGCGGCGTCACCCACGACTGGTCGCTGAAGGACTACATCCGCAGTGTCCGCTTCCAGGCAGCGGTCTTCTACCGCCCCCAGGACACGTACACCGGCAACTACCTCGGCATGCTGGAGGCGATCGACGCCGGCGTGACCACCGTGCTGGACTTCTCCCACTGCGTCAACACCCCCGAGCACGCCGAGGCCGCGCTCGCGGGCACGCGGGACTCGGGAATCCGCTCGATGTTCGCCCTCGGGCTCAACGACGTCCCCGTGCCCCACCCGCACTTCGCCACCCTGGAGCAGCGCATCGAGCACGCCCGGACGCTGCGGACCAAGGAACTGCCGTCCGACGGCGGACTGGTCACGATGGGCATCAGCCTGTCCGACGTACTGGTAGCTGGCATCGAACGGGTCACCCAGGAGGTGGCCGTCTCCCGCGAACTCGGCGTGCGGATCACCCTGCACGCCAACGCCGTGATGTTCCCCCAGCCCGTGAGCGAGGTGGCGTTCCTCGACGAGGCCGGGCTGCTGGGCCCCGACCTGGTGTGGGTGCACATGAACCAGACGACCGACGAGGAACTGCGCCGCGTGGCCGACACCGGCGGAGCCGTCTCCACCACCCCCGAGACCGAGATGCAGATGGGCATGGGACACCCCGCGCACGGACGCTTCATGGCCGTCGGCGGCAGGTGCACCTTCGGCTGCGACGTGATCTCCAACAACTCCGGGGACCTGTTCCCCCAGGTCCGGCTCGCCCTGCAGACAGAGCGGATGCTCCGCAACGACGCGGAGCTGGCCCGCCGTCACGGCCCGGACGACATCGGCCCGTCCACGCTCTCCCATCTGGAAGGAGCCACCGTCAACGGCGCGGAGGCGCTCGGACTGAGATCGCGGATCGGCACGCTTACCCCCGGCAAGGAGGCCGACCTCATTGTGGTGCGCGGCGACGCCCCGAACACGCTGCCGGTCAACGACCCCGTCGCCGCGATCGTCCTGCACGCGCACGCGGGCAACGTCGACACGGTCATGGTCGCCGGACGGATCCTCAAACGGGACGGCCGCCTCCTCGCCGACCCCGCCCGGCGGCTGGCCCTCATGGACGAATCGCACGGCCACCTCTTCGACGCCATCGAAGCCCACGGCGGCCTCATCCCGCAGCCGCCCGCGCCGCTGCCCTGGTAAGACGCATGACCGAACGATGGCCGATGGTCGGGCGCGACGGGGAACTGGAGTTGTTCAGGGCGTCGGTGTTCCGCCGAGACCAGGACGCCTTCATACTCACGGGGCCCGCCGGAGTCGGGAAGACACGGCTGGCAGACGAGTGCATGGCCTGGGCCGCCCGCGAGGGCATGCCCGTCACCCGGGCCGCGGCCAGCCGTACGATGGCCGACGTGCCGTTCGGTGCGTTGGCGCACCTCCTGGCCCCACCTACCACGGGGGTGTCGGGCGCGGGCAGCTCGGCCACCGCCACCCGCCTGAGGGACGGGACCGGACGGTACTCATGGTTCCGTCAGGCGCTGCGCCACAGGGCCTGCGGCCGACGGCTGATGCTGTTCATCGATGATCTGAACCTGCTCGACGCGCAGTCGATGACCTTGCTGACCCGGCTCACCGAGGCTGGCGAGGTGTTCCTGACCGCCACGATGCGCCACGGCGAGCCCGTGCCCGACGACGCCCGTCGAATCTGGTCCGGCGACCGGACGCTGCGAGTGGAGCTGTCCGGTCTGGACCGGGACGGCGTTTCGACCTTGGTTTCCCTGGCACTGGGCGGGCCGGTGACCACCGACACCAGCGCCGCCCTGTGGCAGGCGAGCCGCGGCAACATCCTGTTCCTGCGGGAGCTCGTGTCGGGAGCGCTGGAGGAGCGATCCCTCGTCGTCGCGGATGGGATCTGGCGCCTGAAAGGGACGCCGATGCCGACCAGCCGTCTCAAGGAACTGGTCGATGCGCGTATGGCGACGCTGGAGCCGAAGGCCCGGACGGTCATGGAACACCTGGCGGTCTGCGAGCCCCTCGGGACCTCCATGCTGAACGCGCTCGCGCCCCCCGGAACCCTCGAACAGCTGGAGCGGTCCGGTCTCATCGAGAAGCGGGCCGACGGGCGGCGGCAGCTGGTCGGCCTGGCTCACCCCCTGTACGCCGAGGCGATCCGCAGCCGACTCTCCCGGCTCACCGTAGACCGGATTCTCCGGGATCAGATCGATCAGTTGCGGCGGGTCGGCGCACGACGAGCCGACGACGCGCTGAGACTGACGGTCTGGCAGCTGGACGGATCCGGCAGAGCCGATCCCGCGCCATTGCTGAGCGCGGCGCGCCTGAGCCGGAGCGCCGGCGACTTCCCACAGGTCGAACGGCTGGCGCGTGCCGCGCTGGCCACTAGCGGCGACGCGACACTCAACGCGCGGGCGGCGACGTCGCTGGGCGAAGCACTGGCCCACCTCGGCAGGGTCGCCGAGTCGGAGGAAGTCTTCGAGAGCGCCGACGCCCTGAAAGCCGGTGACGACCGGCGGGCGGCCGTCGTCCTCCGGACGCTGAACCTGTTTTGGGCGCGGACGCGGCCCGAGGATGCGCTGGCCCTGCTCGACCGCTGCCGAGCCGCGTCCGGCGGGCGGCACGACGACGACCTCGTGGCGGCCCGCGCGCTCGCTCTGACCCTGTGCCACCGGCCCCGTGAGGCGTACGAGCTGCTGGCCTCGGCGCCGGGTGGACCGAACGGCCTGCGGGGGCCCTCCGGTGAGCTCGCGCGGGTCGCTGTGTTCGCTGCGCTCGGCAGGGCCGGGGACGCCCTCGCAGCGTCGGACGCCGCCTCCGAATCGGAGCCGCTCGCAACCGGGAGCGCGCTCACCCCGGTCCTCCTCGTCTACGGCCGCGGCATGGCCCTGTTCTCCGCCGGGCGACTGACGGACGCCATCGCAACGGCGGAGCGCGGGTTGGAGCAGGCGATCATCCAGGGCGTCACCACCGCTCACACGGCGTTCACCCACCTGCTGGGCCGCTGTCACCTGGCCGCCGGTCGCCCTCGCTCCGCCATCCGGTGGTTCCGCGAGACCGCCGCCGTCGCCCGCGCCCAGTCGATGGCGGGACGGCTCCAGCTCGCCCACGCCGGCCTGGCCATGGCTCACGCCTGTCTGGGTGACGAGGGGGCGAGTTGCGAGGCCGTAGCCGAGATGGGTCCGCCGGCGTCCGAAACTCAGGGCCTGCCCACCCAGGCTCGCGCGTGGAGTCTGGCCGTCAGCGGCGACACGGCCGGGGCGATCGAGCGGCTGCTGGCCGCGGCCGACGCTCTCGAGAACGGCGGCCAACTCGTGCTGTGCGCCGATCTGCTCCACGACGTCGCCCGCCTTGGTGAGCCCGAGCTCGTGGCGGACCGGCTGAAGAAGGCGGAGGTGGCCGGCGAAAGCGCGATGGTGACGGCCCGCTCGCTTTACGCCATCGGGGCCGCGCACTCGGATGCCGCCGTCCTCGAGCGCGCCTCGGCGGCGTTCGAGTCGCTGGGTGCACTGCTGTACGCGGCCGAGGCGGCGGCGCAGGCCCACCGATGGCTGATCGATGCACGGAAGAGGGCGGCCGCGGCGGCCCGTGTCAGAGCTCTGCTACGGAAGTGCGAAGGGGCCCTGACGCGCCCGCTGCTGGCCTTCCATGCCCCGGTTCCGCTGAGCACGCGCGAAAGAGACGTCTGCTCGCTGGCCGCCAAGGGCATGGTCAGCCGCGACATCGCGGCGAGGCTCCGCCTTTCCGTGCGGACCGTCGACAACTACCTTCAACGGGCCTACACCAAGCTGGGCATCTCCAGGCGCACCGAACTGGCCGCGGCGCTCGGCCCGGACAAGGGGCGAGAGTGGGTTGTCAGGCCGGAAGCGGGCTGATCTCCCCAGCGGACGTGCTTCCTCCCCGCCGGTCACCGCTCAGCGGGTCTCCTGACGGAAGGATTCGCTGACGGCGTCGTGGCGGTCGTCGAACGGTCCCGGCTCGTCGGGATCGACCCGCACGCAGACGACCTGGGGGCGGCGATTTTCGTGGGCCTGCTTCTCGGCGAGGCCCAGCGCGGTGAGCAACTGCCCGGAATGATTGACCGAATGGGCCTGAGCACCCAAGCTGCGTGCGAGCGTGGCGAGGTCGGGATCGCCCAGTCGGAAGCTCTCGTCCGTGATACGACGGCTGCCGGGGAACGCGTGGTTCATGCCCTGGCGGACGGTGTTGTAGGAGTCGTCCTGGAGGACGATCCAGATGGCGCCGATCCCGCGGTGGGCGGCGGTGGCGATCTCCACGGCATTCATCAGGAAACCGCCGTCTCCCGTGATGGTGGCGCAGGTGGCGTCAGGGCGGGCGGCCTTCGCACCGACGACCGCGGCGTTCGCCCATCCCATGCTGCCCATGCCCCACGGGAGCAGCGCGCGGGAGGGAGCGCTGATGGGGACCTGCCGCGTGAACCAGCCGGTGCCGTTGCCCGCGTCCAGCAGCAGGATCCGCTCGTTGGTCTGGGCGAGCCATTCCCTCAGATGATGCATGACGACCTGAGGCTTGAGCGGGGTGAGCTCATGGTAGGTGGTGGGGGTCGACGGGTGGACAGGAGGCAGACCCCGCAACACCGCCCGCCGCGAGGCGGCCGAGCCGTCCTCTCCGCGCTCACGGTGACGGGCGTCCGCCTGCAGGAGGGCGTGCAGGAACGGGGTGATGTCCGCCGTGATGCCATGGTTGGCCCAGTAGGCCCGGCCGATCCGGGTAGGGTCGGCGTCGACGTGGAAGAACGCGTGGCTCGCCTGCAGAGCGGGTGTCCAGTTACGGCTGGCCCACTCGCCGAGACTGCTGCCCAGCACGAGCACGATGTCCACGGGCCGGTCGATGTAGGCGTGCGCGCGAGCCGAGCCTCCGATGCTGACCACGCCCAACGCCTCCTCCCGATCCTCGGGGAACAACCCCTTGGCTTTGGTTGTCGTGGCGACGGGCAACGCGTGCCGGCCGCAGAAGGCGGCGAAGTCGGTCACCAGCGAAGTGGTCTCGCCGAGCGCCGGGCGGCTGCCGTTGCCGAGCAGGATCAACGGACGAGACGCGGTCAGAAGCGCCGTCAGCACTCGATCGACCGCTTCACCCGGCACCGAAGCACCCCACATGGCACCTACACCCGGTGCCACAGGCGGCGACGGGCATGCCTTGCCGTACAGGTCCACCGGGACGCTCAGATGCACGGCACCGCGCGGCGTCGAAAGCGCGTGCCGCAACGCGTTGGCGAGAAGGACGGCGGCGGAGTCGGGACTCGACAGCGAACGGCTGTACGCCGTGCAGGGCCGGAAGACATCGACGGTGTCCACACCGTCCCTGCTGCTCTCCTGGAACGCGCCGCGCCCATGACGCGCCTGATCGGCCTCGCCGGTGATGAGCAGGACCGGGGAGTTGTCCGCATTCGCCACGGCCAGATGGGGTAAGGCGTTGAGCGCGCCCGGGCCGCTGGTGACGATGGCGACCCCCAGGTTGCCGGTGGCCCGCGCGTATCCGTCGGCCATGGCCACGGCTCCGGCTTCGTGCCGTGAGACGACCAGGTCGATCTCGGTCTCCGCCAGTAGCCGCCCCAGAAGCGGCCCGATCGCGCTGCCGGGCAGCCCGAAGACCGTCCGCACCCCATGAGATTTGAGGACGTTCATCAGGTGGTCTATGAACAGGGGTTCGTCTGGCACCGTGGGCCTCTTCACGTCGTGGGACATCACCGGTTCGTCTCCTTGCCGCCGGCGATCTGCTCGGATTCGGGAACCGGAACGCCGTGCTCGGGGACCGGTCCCAGGGCCACCTCGCCCCATCTCATGACGAGCGCGCCGGCTGTGGAGATCGAGCCGACGCCGAACAACACGACCAAGTCGCCTGGCTTGATCCTGCCGGACTCCGCCGCGTGAAACAGGTTGGCCGGCACGAGGGCGGCACCCACATTCGCATACGACGGATACGTGCTGATGGTCTTGTCCGGACCGACTCCGAGAGTCTTCGTGAAGTACGGCGCCATCCACGCGACAGGAGTGGTGAACACGAAGAAGTCGACGTCCTCGATCGCATAACCGGACTTCTCCAGAGCCCCGTGGACACAGGTTCTCACCTGAAGACCGGCGTCGTCCCGCATGACCATGCCCGGAGTCAGCTCGCCCACCCGCAGCCGAACCCGGGCGGTTTTCGTGCCGGGCTCGACCTCCAGGGGAAAGGTGTAGGCCCCGCAGGTTTCCTGGGTGCCGATCAGTTTCGCGCCGAGCACACCCGAACCCTCGGAACAGGGTTCCACCAAGAACGCTCCCGCGCCGTCGCCCAGGAACCAGGAGAGCGTGTCCGCTGGATCGATCACCCTCGTCAACGCGTTCGAGACCACGACGGCGATGCGTTCGTACTCGCCCGCCCGGACGAGCGCCGCCGCGTTCTGCAACCCCACGAGCGAGGAGTTCTGGGCGGACTCGAAGTTCCAGGCCGGCACCGTCATGCCGAGGCGGTGGGTCAGGTAGGCGGCGTTCTGCGGCCCGAACGTGTCGGGCAGGAAGGAGGCCACTATGACCGCGTCGACGTCGGCGGGGGCGACGCCCCGGGCTCGGAACAGGTTCTCCAGAGCCCTCAACTCCAGATCGAGCGTTCCCTCTCCGGCGGACAGCACCCGCCTTTCCCTCGCACCGCGGAACACGTCCTGCAAATACGGGCTTCGCTCCGCGTCGAACAGCTCATCGGCGGCTCTGTGCTCGGTGGATGCGAGGAGTCGTACAAATGCTCCCTCTTCCTCAGAGGTGACCAGATCGGGGTGGTTGCGTATCCAGAAATTGTTGTCGCGTATCTGCTGCGGGAATTCTATCGACAGAGCTGTGATCTCGGCACCGGCGACGGCTGGCTGTCTCTTGCCGATCACTCCACCCTCCTGAATTCTCTGATTCCAGCGATCGGTTATGTGTCATGCCTCCGAGGCATGACACACCGCTCCAAGCGTGTTCCTGCTCGCGTTGCCGGCTTGAAACGCATGAGACTCTCGCCGGACGGACGGCGCACCGAAACTCAAAGTGGGCGGTGAAAAAGCGCTGAAGTGAACACGCCCGCCGGGTCGAACGCGGCCCTGGCCCGCAGGTGACGGCCGTAGTCCGGCCCGAAGTGAAGGCGCCAATCCTCGTCCGCCATCTCACCCATCCACCCCGACAGATAGCGTTTGCCTCCGGCGAGCAGGAGAAGCGACGCCGCGGAGCGGAGGAAGGCGAACGTCTCGTCGTCGTGATGGTGCACAGCCTTGGGCAGGAGCGCGAACAATCCGACCTGATCCCGCCCTTCCGGCAATATCAATGTCGGCAGGACCGCTGAACGGCGTATCAGAATGAATCTGGCGCTCCACTCCCTCCCCGAAGGCCTGTCGCCGAGCACGCGCTCGACGGCGTTCAATCCGGCCGAAGTAAGCGGCAGGAGCATTTCCAGCCACGGGTGTGCCGACTGTTCCCATGCTCCGGTGGATCGCATGTCGGCGAACCTGGATTCGTACCTACGGGTGAAGTCGTGCCAGGTTCGCGTCACGATCTCGGCGACCTGTCGACCGGAATCCGGAGCTGAGGTGTCCGCCGAGGTACCGATCCATATGCTGAATTCGTCGGCCATCTCGGACGTTCCCTCCAGGAATGCGATCGCGGGATCGCAGGAGAGTTCCGTCAGCTCCGTGAGCCATTCCCGGCATGATGTGCGCACGACACGAAGACTTCGCACCATCCCGCCCGTGGGAGTCAGCCTCAGAGCGACCCGCAGGACGAGGCCGAAGCGTCCGAGCCCTCCGAGAGCCGCTTGGAAGAGGTCGCCGTTCTCGCCGGGGCGGCAGCGCAGCACACCTTTGCCCGTGGCGACCTCCATCTCCATGACGTTGTCGGCGATCAAGCCATGCCTATGGGAGCCGGCTCCTATTCCGCCCGCCGAAAGGGCGCCGCCGACGCTGATGTCGAGGTTGAAGGGCAGCACGGGAGGTGCGAGACCGTCCGGCTCCGTCACCTCCAGGAGACGACGCCAGGTCAAGCCGGCCTCGCAGGTCACGCTGCCGCCCGCGGGATCGTATGGCCCGGCCCCGGCCAGCTCACTCGTCTCGACCACCAGCGTGTTCACCGGAACCGACTGGCCCGACTGACTGAACCCCGACCCACGAAACGTGAGCGGGAGCCGGTGTTCCGCGGCCCAGGACACGACCCGCGCCGCGTGCGTCACCGTACGAGGCCGCACCACGCCGGCCGCGACGCCCGCGGCCATGTGGCCGAAATCCTCGCTCACTCGCGCGAGGTCCTCCGGAGTGAGGACAATCTCCACATCGGCGGCCAGGGACAGTTCTGTGAGAAGTTCCGGTGTCCATGATCGGTGCACTGTTCGTCGCCCTTCTCGTCGACGCCGGCCCTCTGCGCAGCGGGCCTCATCGGTCGCCTGCCCCACCCGCCGCAGGCGAGGCTGGCTCCCGTGGGAGTACGCGCTAAAGCGCGCCCGCAGGGGTCTCTCGGGCGGCACTGAGTTCTACGGCATCGAACAAGGCCACGAACGCGTCGAAGCAGCGGTCCACCAACGAGAGACATCTCTGGCGGGCTTCCGCACTCAGCTCTATCGATGCCAAGATCCGCTGCATTTTCTGCTCGACGATTTCGTGGCTCTTCTCCACGTCTAGATGGCTCTGACTGAAGTATTTGAACCCGGCACCGGCCTCGTTCCGGGCGAGATAGGCCACGATCTGCGGGAAGAATGCCTGTCCCGCCGCCTCCAGCGTGTGGATCAGCACGATTCTTTCGATGTCCGGGCGCTCGATCATGGTCTCCGTCAGCAGAGCGTAGGCCATCTCCCGGGTCGCTCGGTGGCCTTCGTCGAAAACTTCCTCCAGGTCGAGGATAGATCCTCGGATGGCGCGCAGATCGTGGAGGAACCACTTGTCATGTCCGGAATCCTCGCCTAGATGGTGCCGTGCGATCTTGCGGAGAGCCGGGTCGTTCACCCCGCTCGCGTTGATTCTAAGGATGTCCTGGAAAGCCATGACGTAGAACGCCGTGACATACAGCGCGCCAAGAACCGTGGGGAGAGGGTCGTCGTTATTCATGCGGACGAAGAACGGGTGGCCGGTGAGCCGATCGCTCTGGTCCTCCATGTACCTGAGCACCATTTCCATGCCTGCTCCTTACATCTGCTCATGCTGCACGGGGTCTACAGGTGGCGCGGCGCGAATTGATTTTTCGTGCCGGTCAGCGTCTCTCGGCAAAGCGGCACAGTCGTTCCCCGCATCCGACCACAACGCCCGCTCGCGACGTCGAGACACGGGCGCGTGGCTGGATAACACCCGGTCATCACACGGTTTCTGGTTCAGAAAGCGCGATGAATGCCAGGTCGTCTTGGCCACTCAGCGAGCTCGATCTGCAATTCACTCAGTGAGACGTATGTTTCGGATTGCATTTCGTCAGCCTTCGGTGTCACTCCCGCCGGCCGGCGGCTCCACGTCCACCCGGTCGGGTTGCCCGGGAGTCACTCATTCACAGCCGTGACACCGCTTCTGCCCATGAATTTCCTTCGGATAATCAGCAGGAACACTCAAAGGATATTTCCGACCGCCGGTGCCGACTCTAGAGTAGCTGCTACTCCACTTCTGGTTCGCCGTTCGAAATCAAGAGCGCTCGTTCTCGGTGAGAGAGTCTAGGAGCGCCCGGCGGTCGCCTTCGGGGTTGCTCACTGGGCCTCTTCTGCTTTCTAGCAGCAGGACTTTGCCACAATTGCATTGTCGTCTGCCGACTCATCGGTGGCGCAGGGGTTGCGTCCATGGAACTGGGGTAAGAGTTTCCGCCGGTACGCGACGGCGCAGATCGCCTGGGCGCATCTGTATTCCGGAGTCGCGCTGCGCGGGCTGCGCCGCCTCGACGAAGGCGCGGCGTCCATCTTCCGCACGGGCAACGGCTTCAAGGCCGACAGCGTGTAGTGCGTCAAAACTCGCATGTACGGCCTGAGCTTCTCCGCCTGGCTTATGCGGGTCGACGGTACTCGTTGATAGCGCCGCCGGGTACCTCCTGGCGCTTGATTCCCCTTCGAACGGCACGACCGCCGGTGATCCTTCACTCTCTGAGCGGTACAGCATGGTCAGTAAAGAACACATAGTCACTCGGCACTTACTCATCGGTTGTTCGTGTCGCCGCCGGGATGGTTGCTCGACGGTTGCTCGTGTGTACACGGCACGGGGCGGAATGGGCCGTCACAGCCGGGCACATATAGAGAGACTACGACGGACGAAAAGTCAGAAATCGGCACGGCGAGGCACAGATGACATCGATCAAGGCGACTCATAATCCGTGGGTCGTGGGTTCAAGTCCCACCCGCCCTACTCAGCTTGATCAGTGAATATGCCCTGCCACCTGCGGCTTCTCGTCTGATCATGGTTGACGTGACAGGCAGCCGAGGAGGAGAGAGAGC
>NZ_BBYK01000041.1:0-151547 GCF_001570365.1 Microtetraspora fusca
CGACGTGGATTCGCGCCCGTCGGGCGGACGGTTCCAGCGGAGCGATGAACGCGGTGGGCGCCCGTTCCGGGAGCGGGACGGCGAGGCCGGGTTCCGCGACCGCCCGCGCCGTCCGTCCGGCCCGCGTGAGGACCGCGGCGGGGACAGGCCGTTCAGCCGTGAGGATTCCTCGGGCGGGAGCCGTACCCGATATGGGCAGGAGACCGAGCCCAACGAGCGCGAGAAGCTGCCCGAGCTGGCGCCCGACATCACGCCGGAGGAGTTGGACAGCGAGGCGCGCGAAGAGCTGAGGTCGCTGCCGAACGACCTGGCCAAGCTGGTGGCCTGCCACCTCGTCGCGGCCGCTCGCGCGCTGAGCGAGGAGGAGCCCGAGCAGGCGTACGAGCACGCGAAGGTCGCACGCCGTTTCGCCGGCCGGATCGGCGTGGTGCGCGAGGCGGTCGGGATCGCGGCCTACCACGCGGGACAGTACGCCGAGGCGCTCGGTGACCTCCGGGCCGCGCGGCGCCTGACGGGCTCGGACGAGTACCTGCCGATCATGGCCGACTGCGAGCGGGGCCTCGGCCGTCCGGAACGTGCTCTGGATCTGGTCCGCTCCCGCGAGGCCGAGCGACTGAACCGGTCCGGGAAGATCGAGCTGGCGATCGTCGAGTCCGGTGCCCGCCGTGACCTCGGCCAGCACGACGCTGCGGTGATCACGCTTCAGCGCGTGCCGGAGCTGCGGGATCCGCAGCCGCGGCCGTGGTCGGCCCGGCTCGCGTTCGCGTACGCGGACGCGCTCGCCGACGCCGGTCACCAGGCCGCCGCCGCTGACTGGTTCGCCAAGGCGATGGCGTTCGACGAGGACGGCGAAACCGACGCGGCCGAGCGCTATGCCCAGCTGACCGGTGGCGTCATCGAGGACCTCGAAGAGGACTACGACCTCGACGATGCCGCCGACTCCGACGCCTCCGACGCCTCCGACGACTCCGACGCCTCCGACGACTCCGACGCCTCTGGCGAGGCCGAGAAGGTCGCCGAGGAGCCCCCGTCCGGCGGCGACGAGGTCTCCGGCGACGCGGAGGAAGAGGAAGAGGACGAGAGCGAGTCGGTAGCGGAAGCGGCCACTCCGGAGCCCTCCGCCGTACCGGCCGCCAAGGAGGACGACGCCGCCTCCGATGAGGAGCAGGAGCAGGCGCCCACGGGGGACGCGGGCGCTCTGGGGCCGGCCTTCATCGAGCCGGACTTCGGTGACGTCCTGGACGGTCCGGAGGACCGGGGCAAGCCGGCGTCCTGACGGATACATGTGAAGGGCGGTGCCACCGGATCCGGTGGCACCGCCCTTTTCCGTACGCGTATCGGTCTCTGGTCCGCGTGCCTGTACGGACCGTATGGGTACGGGCGCGCTCCGGGAGGTCAGCTTGACGTGCGGTCCAGCCAGTGAATGATGCCCGCGACATTGGATGGAGCGCCGCTGAGCAGCTCGAACTGCTCGGCGGTCGCCTCGTCTCCCTGCAGGGCGGCGTACCGCTCTCGCGTCCGGTCGCGGACCATCGCGACCGCGTGATCAAGGTCGAGACCCTCCGATCGGGCCTGGCGGGTGAGGTCCACCCAGATGCGGAGTTCCTCCGCCGAACGTTCGAGGGTTTCGGTCACGTTCGACACCGGGCCGTAGTGGCTGAAGAGCAGCCGCTGCGGACCAAGTGCCTCGAAAAGGGCGATCGAGTCGAGCGCGACTCCGAGGTCGAAGTCCGGCGGCGGAGTGGCGGGGCGGAGGTCGCCCGTCTCGGGCAGGTAGACACCGGCGGCGTCACCGACGTAGAGGTCGCCGCTGAGCGAGTCGAGCAGACCGACGTGGTGCTTGGCGTGGCCAGGGGAGTAGTGGCTCGACAGCGTCCGCCCGTTGCCCAGGTCGACGCTGCCGGTGTCGCCGAGCGCCCGGATCCGGGCCGCGTCGGTGGGCGCCAGGGCGCCGAAGAGCACGTCCAGCTTGTCGCCCCACACCATCTTGGCGCTCGCCATGAGCCGTGAGGGGTCGGCGAGGTGCCGCGCGCCCTTCTCATGTACGACGATCTCGGCGGAAGGATAGAAGCGCGCGATGTCGCCGACGCCGCCCGCGTGGTCCAGATGGATGTGCGTCACGACGACGGTGGCCAGGTCGTCGGGGCCGACGCCGAGCGATGTCAGCGCGTCCCTGACGATCGGCGCCGAGGTGGAGGTTCCCGTCTCCACCAGGCAGGGCCGGTCGCCCAGGATCAGATATCCGGCGGTGATGCCGGAATAGCCCGCCATCCTCGTGTCGATCTCATAGACGTCCGCCCCCAGCGGTGTCACGTTGTCCACAGTCACCCCAATATCCCCAGAATCTGGTTCGGGCAAAGCTCCTTCAGCCTAGTGAAGGACAGTGGTCTCTCGAAGAGAGGGGAGAGACCACATGCATCTGAACTCTGTGCTCCTGCGCGGACGGCTGTCCATGGAGCCCGAGCACCGGGAGCTGCCCAGTGGGGTCGTGCTCACGCGCTGGCGGCTCGCGATCCGCAGGCCCGACGACCATCCCGGCTATCAACGCGCCGACGCCATCGAGTGCGCGACGTTCGAGGACGACGTCCGCGTGATCGTGTCCGACTGGTGCCTGGACGACATCGTCGAGGTCGAGGGCGCGGTGCGCCGCCGGTGGTGGCGGGGTGGCAGTCGCTACGAGGTCGAGGTCCGTACGGCGCGCCGGGTCGAACGCCATCCTGCCCGGAGAGCGCGGGCCGGCAGCGATGAGGTCGGAGCGGCTGAGCGCGCCGGGGAGTTGCCTGGAACGGACGACAACCCGGCGGCCACACCGCCCGACACGCTCTCTCCGGCCGGTGCCGGTTCTCCGCCGGTGCCGCCCAGAGGGGCGGAGGATGACGCTTCTCCAGGCGTGCCGCCCATGTCTGCGGTCGGTCCTGCTACTCCGCAGGCATCACGGCCAACCATTGCGGCAACTTCCACCCCATCTGTGACATCGATCGATGCTGAAGGCGTACCTGCGGCGGAGACCCGCACGGAGTCCGGGCGCCCGGAGGCCGGACGCGCGGAATCGCGGCACGCGGAGGTCGAGGCCGCCGCGGAGGAAGGTCACCCCATGGCGAAGAGGCGCATGACGAGTCCGGTTCGAGGCTTGGGGCTGAACGAGGTGGACTTCCGGGGGACGCGCTCCCCCAGGGCGGCCACGGCCAGCGCGTCCTCGGTCGCGAGCGGATTGAGCAGGACGGCGGTCCCAGACAGCTGGCACGCGAGCCGTACGGCGGCATAGGGGTCGTGATGCACCACCAGCACCTGGCGCTCGTCGTCGGAGATACCCCAGACCTTGGGCAGGAGGAACTCGCTGAGGATCGATGTGTCCAGCGCCCGCCAGCGGGCGGAACGTTCGGGCGGCATCGCGTGTTCGACCTGCATCGGGTCGGGGTTGGTCAACAGGTGCGAGTGGCCTTCTCCGGCGAGCACGAACGCCGGCCCCGTCGCCGTGGCGAGCCCGGACAGTGCGTCGTCGAGCGAGACGAACTCCTGTACCTGCCACGCTCCCTTGGCTCGCGCCGCGGCCTCCGACAGCGCCAGGCCGGGGATCACCCGGTGGATGGCCTTCAGATCGGGTGGGTAAACCGTGGAGTCCACCAGGAGCGCCAGCCCGTAGTCCCATGGGCCGGACTCCTCGTGCTCCTCGCGCAGCTGCTGGTACGTGGCATAGCGGTGGTGTCCGTCCGCGATCAGCGCCTGCCGGTCTCGCAGGTCTTCGCCGATCGCCGCGATCTCCACCGGGTCGGTCACCGACCAGAGGCGGTGACGGAAGCCGTCGTCCGACTGGACGTCGAGGAGCGGGACGCCCATCGCGGCGACCTCGTCGACCAGCCGCGACGCGGCCCCCCCGCCCTCGTACAGCAGGAAGATCGGTTCGAGGTTCGCCTCCGTCGTCCGCATCAACGCCAGGCGGTCGGCGATCGGGCCCGGCATGACGTCCTCATGCGGCAGCACCAAGGGTGAGTCCACCCCCACGGCGCCGATCAGGCCGCGCTGGAGGATCCCGGCACCGCTCTGCTCGTACACGTAGAACGCGGGCAGCGGATCCACGGCGAGTGTCCCGGACGACAACCACTCGTCCAGTTCGGCTCGCGCGTCCGCGTAATGGCTCACACCGGGAAGGATCAGGCGCACCACGTTGTTTGGGTGGACGTCGAGCAGATCCTGAACGTCATCGGGGGAGACGAGGTCGTACGGCGGCGAGGTCACCGCAGCGAGATCGTCCACCGTGAAGCGCACACCGCGGAACGGACGCAGCTCCAGGGCCGGCCGTTCAGAAGTCTCCATACCGGGCATGTTGCCATAAATGCCCAGTCTTCCCGAGGCCGCGGTGGCCGGTTGGTCAGGAAATCGCATTGCAGGAGGCCCCACAGAATGATCCAGGGACGACATGGACCATCGGATGACCAGCAGAACGGCCCGGCTGGAGGTGTTTACGAATGGTTCCAGCGCGGTGTCAAGCTCCTGGAAGAGGGCAGCCCCGCCGCCGCGGCGGCACTCCTGGAACGTGCGGCTCAGGCGGAACCGGAATCCCGCAGCATTCGTGAGGCGCTGGCGCGGGCGCAGTTCAACTCCCGCAGGTATGCCGATGCGGTCGGCAGTTTCCGCTGGATCGTGGATGCCAATCCGGCCGAGGACTACGCCTACTACGGGCTGGGCATGGCATTGTGGCGCACCGGTGACATCGAGGGAGCTCAGGAACCGCTGGCCGTCGCCGTGGCCATGCGTCCCGATCTGCGACATTACGTCTCCGCGCTGACCCAGGTGCGCGCCACCCTGCGGGCGAGGGAGTCGTGAGTCCCGACATGCCGGCAACCCTGGTCGAGGCGTACGACACCCTTCTGCTCGACCTGGACGGTGTCGTCTATCTCGGTCGCCATGCCGTCCAGAACGCTCCCGAAGCCCTTGCCGAGGCGCGGGAGCGCGGAGTACGGCTCGCCTTCGTCACGAACAACGCCTCCCGGACGCCGGGTGCGATCGCCGAGCATCTCACCGGTCTCGGCATCCCGGCGACCCCCGACGACGTGGTGACCTCCGCCCAGGCGGCCGCCCGGCTGGTGGCCGAGCGGTTCCCAGCCGGCTCTCCCGTGCTGGTCGTCGGCGGCATGGGGCTACGCGGCGCGGTCCGGGCGTACGGTCTGCGTCCCGTGACCACCGCGCTGGACGATCCCGTCGCCGTCGTCCAGGGCATCTGGGACGGCCTGTCGTACGGCCTGCTCTGTGAGGGGGCGCTTGCCGTACAGGCGGGGGCCTGGTTCGTCGCGGCGAACGGGGACACGACGATGCCGACCAATCGGGGCGTGTTGCCGGGCAACGGCTCGATGAGCAGGGTGATCGCCACCGCGGCCGGCGTCGAGCCGGTCGTCGCGGGCAAGCCCGAGCCGCCGCTGCACCGGGAGTCGATCATCCGTACGGGGGCGGAGCGGCCGCTGATCGTCGGTGACCGGCTTGACACCGATATCGAGGGTGCGACCCGGGCGGGCGTGGACAGCCTGCTCGTCCTGACCGGTGTGACGGGGCCGCTGGACCTGCTCACCGCGCCGCCGGAGCACCGGCCCGCGCACGTGGCGGCGGACCTGTCCGGGCTGCACGAGCCCCCGGCCCGCATACGGCGCGGCTCCGGCGGGTGGGAATGCGGGGGGTGGACAGCCCGCTGCGCAAGCGGCCGGCTCGACCTGTCCGGCGGCGGCGAACCGATCGACGCGCTGCGCGCGGCATGCGCGGCGGCATGGGACGAGGCCGGCGACGGCCGGGTGGACGAGGACGCGGTGAAGCCCGTCCTCGCGGCCCTCGGATCACTGACACGATGACCGCGAACTTCGGCCGGGCGGGCGACGATCGTCACGCCTGGCCGGAGGAGATTCGGGGAGAGGAGGGAGCCGTCGGGGCGGGCGCCCGCAGTGACGTCAGAGGAGCTTGCGGAGCCGCAGGAGGTCGCCGAGGCTGGCGTCGATCTTGACCCGGCCGCCGAAGAGCGCGCGAGCCATGTCGAGTTCGCCGTTGACCATGGAGATCAGATCCGTGCTTGCGATTGTGATCTTAACCTCGCTGGGCCGGCCGTCCTGCGGTGGAGCGTCCGTGAACGGGTCCAGCCCCGACCGGTGGATCCGGCCGTAGAAGGTCATACCGAGGTCGGAGATGTGGCAGGCGAGCCTGCGCTCGACGACGTGTCTGGCACGGTCCTCGTCGCTGATCTCGTCGAACTGCTCGACGAGTTTCTCGAGCGCCGCCCGGCATTCCTCGACGGTCGCCATGCGTATGCCTCTCTTCCCACGGCCGGTCAGATGCCTCTGTACCTACGGACGGTAGCGTTCCTCATGAGCACTGCGCGAAATGTGACACGTACCGCCGGATCAGCGACAAGGGGGCCGCATGGTGGTCGAGGCCCTGCCAGGCTATGTGCGACTGGCCGATGCCCTCACCACGGCCGCCCCGTTCTCACCGTCGGGCCGTGCCGCGCGCCGAGCACGCCGCCCCTGCCGGGGCGTCGCGACCACCGCACTGTACGGACCGTACCCGGCCGACAAGTACGCACTGTACGCATCGCGTCCCGATCTCAGGGACCGTAATTTACGCACCCGCGCGGGAGAGCCCGCGGGACGTCACGGCGCGCATCGCCACGGGCCCGGCCGCGTCGCCCGCGGCACCGGTCCAGGGGAGCCCCGTACGGGCCGCGAGCGCTGCCCGTATCTCCCCGCCTCGCACCCGGCGAGGCGCCCACCGTCTCCGGTGGCACCCATCGCGAGGCTGCGCCGGACCGAGTCCGCTACGGTCGGACTGACGAGCGTCACGCGTGCCCGCCGTCACGGCGCGGAACCGGACGGACAGCCGCGATGACGGACGGGGAACCATCCAGCACGACCAGAACCGGCGTGCGCGCCGGTTCTGGCACGACCAGGACCGGCGTCGCCGGATCGACAGGACCAGGACCGGCACCCGCCGGATCCATCGGAGGGGACGAATGACCGAGACCGGCGCCGAGCCGTCGGAGGGGCAGCCGACGCCGCGCGGGGGCGACGAGGCCGTCCAGGGGGCGCTGTCCGCGCTCCGGCGGCTCGGGAACCTGCCCGTCGCCGAGCACGTCGGCGTGTTCGAGGAGGCGCTGACGTGCTTGGAGAGCGCGCTCGCGTCCGTGGACGAGCCCGTCGGAGAGCCGCGCAGGTGAACCGTCGATCACAAGAGGCGGCGTCGGCCTTCCGCGTCGCATCCCGCCCAGCTTCCCGTGCCGCATCCCGCCCGGCTTCCCGCGTCGCATCCCGCCCGGCTGCCCGTGGCGTGCCGCGCATGGCGTTCGATGACGTGTCGCGCCCGGCTGCCCGTGCGACGTCGTGTTCCGCCTCGACGCGCGCCGGGACCGGGCGTCCCGTCGGTGGGAGTGGTCTGTCGGAGATGGTTTTTATGGGCTGGTGGGGCCGATGAAGCGGGTGCGTCTGGACAGCGAACTGGTCCGTCGCGGGCTGGCCCGCTCGCGGGAGCAGGCGGCGCAGCTCATTGAGGCAGGCCGGGTGTCGGTGGGCGGCCGTACGGCGGCCAAGCCGGCGACCCAGGTGGACACCGCCGCAGCCATCGTGGTGGCCGAGGACGTCTCGGGACCCGACTACGTCTCGCGTGGCGCGCACAAGCTGCTCGGCGCGTTGGCCGCCTTCGAGGGGCTCAAGGTCGAGGGACGCCGCTGCCTGGACGCCGGCGCCTCCACCGGCGGGTTCACCGACGTGCTGCTGCGGCACGGCGCCGCCCATGTGCTCGCGGTGGATGTCGGGTACGGCCAGCTCGCCTGGTCTCTGCGTACGGACGAGCGCGTCACCGTGATGGAGCGGGTCAATGTGCGCGACCTCACCCCCGACATGGTGGGAGAAGCGCCGACCCTGGTCGTGGGCGACCTGTCGTTCATCTCGCTCCGCCTGGTCCTGCCCGCGTTGACCGCCTGCGCCGCCGAGGTGGCCGAGTTCGCGCTGCTGGTCAAGCCCCAGTTCGAGGTGGGCAAGGAGCGCGTCGGAGCGGGCGGTGTGGTCCGCGACCCGGGCCTGCGCGCCGGGGCCGTCCGGGACGTCGCCACGACCGCGCTGGCGCTGGGCCTGGTCGTGAAGGGCGTCACCGCGAGCCCCCTGCCCGGCCCGTCGGGCAACGTGGAGTACGTCATCTGGCTGGGCAAGGGGCCAGGACACGAGTCGGTGGCCGACCTGGACGAGGCCATCGAGCGGGCAGTGGCGGAAGGGCCGCAGTGACGACACAGAAGCCTCCCGCGCGGACCGTCATGGTCACCGCCCACACGGGCAGGGAACCGGCCGTCGACAGCGCCAGGCTGGTGATCCACCGGCTGATCGGCGCCGGGCTGCGCGTACGCGTGTTCGACGTCGAGGCGGAGGAGATCGCCTGCCCCGGCGTCGACGTCGTGCCCGCCACCCCCGCCTCGCTCCACGGGTGCGAGCTGATGATGGTGCTCGGGGGCGACGGCACGCTGCTGCGCGCGGCCGAGATGGCCCGCCCGGCCGCGGTCCCGCTGCTCGGGGTCAACCTCGGGCACGTCGGCTTCCTCGCCGAGGCCGAGGTCGCCGACCTCGGCGCCGCCGTAGACCGCGTGGTCGACGGCCGCTACGAGGTCGAGGAGCGGATGACGGTCGAGGTCGCCATCCGGCTGAACGGCTCCACGCTCGCGGACACGTGGGCGCTGAACGAGGCCACGGTCGAGAAGGTCGACCGGATGCTCGAGCTCGTCGCCGAGATCGACGGCCGCCCGCTGTCGCGCTGGGGGTGCGACGGAGTGATCTGCGCGACGCCGACCGGCTCCACGGCGTACGCGTTCTCCGCCGGAGGGCCCGTCGTGTGGCCGGAGGTGGAGGCGCTGCTGATGGTGCCGATCAGCGCGCACGCCCTGTTCGCGCGGCCGATGGTGGTCTCGCCGCGTTCCACGCTCGCCGTGGAGATCGTGCCCGAGACCAGCGCGGGGGTGCTGTGGTGCGACGGCAGGCGCCGCTTCGACGTCCCGCCCGGCGCCCGGGTGGAGGTGCGCCGGGGAGTCGTCCCCGTACGGCTGGCCCGGCTGCTGGGCGTGGAGACGACCGGAGCGCCGTTCACCGACCGCCTGGTCGCCAAGTTCGGCCTGCCCGTGGAGGGCTGGCGCGGGCGCGTCCGCTCCCCCTGACACCCTCCTTCCTCGAAAATCTTGGCGATTTGTGCGTAGGATCTCTGGGCGAGATCTGTCGGCGAAACGGGAGGGGACCAGTGCGGCCACGGGTCGAGGAGGTCCGGATCCAGGGGCTCGGCGTGATCGACGAGGCCGTACTGGAGCTGTCACCGGGGTTCACTGTGGTGACCGGTGAGACGGGCGCGGGCAAGACGATGGTCGTCACCGGGCTCGGCCTGCTGTTCGGCGGCCGGGCCGACCCGGCGCGGGTCCGTCCCGGGGCGGACCGGGCGACGGTCGAGGGCACCCTGATCGTCAGTCCGGACGGCAAGGTGGCCCAGCAGGTGCACGACCTCGGGGGCGAGATCGAGGACGGCGAGCTGATCATCTCGCGGACGGTTTCCGCCGAGGGGCGCTCCCGCGCCTGGCTGGGCGGGCGCACCGTCCCGGTCGGGACGCTCACCTACATCGCCGACGACCTCGTGGCCGTGCACGGCCAGATGGACCAGCAGCGCCTCCTCCAGCCCGGCCGCCAGCGCGCCGCGCTGGACCGGTACGCCGGGGACGACCTGGTCAAGCCGCTACGCGCGTACGAGCAGGCGTACCGGCGGCACCGGCAGGTCGTCGAGCAGCTGCGCGAGCTGACCACCCGGGCCAGGGAGCGCGCGCAGGAGGCCGACATGCTGCGCTTCGGCCTGGACGAGATCGAGGAGGCCGAGCCCAGGGTGGGCGAGGACGCCGAGCTCAGGGAGGAGGCCGAGCGGCTGGCGCACGCCGACGCGCTGCGCACGGCCGCCACCACGGCGCACTCCGCGCTGCTCGGCGACCCCATGGCCGGCCCCCAGATCGCGCAGGACGCGGTGTCCCTGGTCGGGCAGGCCCGGGCGGCGGTGGAGGCGGTGCGCTCCTTCGACCCGGCGCTCGCCGGGCTCGCCGACCGGCTGGCCGAGGCCGGATACCTCATCTCGGACGTGGCGACCGAGCTGGCCGCCTACGCCGAGTCCGTCGAGGCCGACCCGGTCCGCCTCGCGGTCGTGCAGGAGCGCAGGTCCCTGCTGACCGGGCTGTCCCGCAAGTACGGCGAGGACGCCGCCGCGGTGCTCGACTGGGCCCGGAACGCCGCGGCCCGGCTGGCCGAGCTGGACGGCGACGACGGACGGATCGAGGAGCTCACCCGCGAGCAGGACGAGCTCGTCGCGCGCCTGGAGGAGCTCGCCGCCGAGCTGACCGCGATCCGGGAGGCCGCGGCCGAGCGGTTCGGGGCCGCCGTCACCGCGGAACTGGCCGCGCTCGCCATGCCGCACTCTCGGGTCAGCGTCGCCGTGACGCGCGGCGACGGCTTCGGGCCGCACGGCGTGGACGAGGTGGAGCTGCGGCTGGCCGCGCATCCGGCGGCGCCGCCCCTGCCACTGGGCAAGGGCGCCTCCGGAGGCGAGCTGAGCCGGGTCATGCTGGCCATCGAGGTCGTCTTCGCCGGTGCGGATCCCGTGCCGACGTTCGTCTTCGACGAGGTCGACGCCGGCGTCGGGGGCAAGGCCGCGGTGGAGATCGGCAGGCGGCTCGCCCGGCTGGCCAGGAGCGCCCAGGTCATCGTCGTCACCCACCTGCCCCAGGTGGCCGCGTTCGCCGACCAGCACCTGGTCGTGGAGAAGGCGAGCGACGGCAGCGTGGTGCGCAGCGGCGTCGTCGCGCTGACCCAGGAGGGCAGGGCTCGTGAGCTCTCACGGATGCTCGCGGGACTGGAAGATTCCGAGCTGGGTAGAGCGCACGCCGAGGAGCTCCTCTCGATCGCATTGGCTGACAAGAACGCACACTGACAGTGTGTGACAAAACTGACACGCTCTGAGCTGCGGGACCATCTTGGTCGCCCACTCTGGCAGGATGGTCACGATGAAGGTCCCGAGCTTGAACGTTCCGGGCCTCCGCCGCAGGAAGGCAGACGACCTTCCCGGGGTCACGGCAGTGGCGAGAATCGACAGACGGACCAAGAGGCTGACCAAGCGCCTCAAGTCCGGGGAGATCGCGATTATCGATCACGTCGACGTCGACCGAGTGAGCGCGGAGGCCCTTGTCGCGTGTGGCGCGGCCGCGGTGGTCAACGTCGCGGCGGGCATCAGCGGGCGCTACCCCAACCTCGGGCCGCAGATCCTCGTCGAGGCCGGTGTCATGGTCGTCGACAACGCCTCCCCCGAGCTGTTCGAGCGGATCAAGGACGGCGACGTCGTCCGCGTCCATGAGGGGCAGATCCACCTCGGCGACGAGCTCGTGGGCAAGGGTGAGGTGCAGACCGCCGAGTCGATCGAGGCCGCCATGACGGAGGCCAGGGCCGGGCTGTCGGTCCAGATCGAGGCGTTCGCCGCCAACACCATGGAGTATGTGCGGCGCGAGCGCGATCTGCTCATCGACGGCATCGGCGTGCCCGAGGTCCGCACGGTCATGGAGGGCCGGCACGTCCTCATCGTCGTCAGGGGCTACCACTACAAGGAAGACCTCGCGACGCTGCGGCCGTACATCCGGGAGTACCGTCCGGTGCTCATCGGCGTGGACGGCGGGGCCGACGCCCTGCTGGAGGCCGGCTACCTGCCCGACATGATCGTCGGAGACTTCGACTCGGTGTCGGAGAAGGCGCTGTGCTGCGGCGCCGAACTGGTGGTCCACGCCTACCGGGACGGCCGCGCTCCGGGCCTGGAGCGCGTGCACCGGCTCGGGCAGCAGGCCGTCGTGTTCCCGGCCACCGGCACCAGCGAGGACATCGCCATGCTGCTCGCCGACGACAAGGGGGCGTCACTGATCGTCGCCGTCGGCACGCACTGGACACTCGTCGAGTTCCTCGACAAGGGCCGTTCCGGCATGGCCAGCACCTTCCTCACCCGGCTCCGGCTGGGCAGCAAGCTCGTCGACGCCAAGGGCGTCAGCAGGCTGTATCGCAGCCGCATCTCCACGCCGTCATTGCTGCTCCTCGTCGCCACCACGCTGATCACGATCGGCGTGGTGCTTTCGGTCTCGCCCGTCGGCCGCATCTGGCTGAACGGGTTGATCGAGGCGTGGAACGGCTTCACCTTCTGGCTGGTCGGACTCTTCTCGTGATCGATTTCCGTTATCACCTCGTCTCCATCGTGGCGATCTTCCTCGCGCTCACGGTCGGCATCGTGCTCGGCAGCACCGTCCTGGAGACGCCGTTCTACCGGACGGCAGAGGAGATCACCGGCCAACTGCGCCAGGCGAACACCGAGAACCGGGAGACGATCACCGCGTTGCAGGCGCGGGAGAAGGGCGCCGCCGCCTTCGTCACCGCGCACACGGCCGAGCTGGTCCGCGGCCAGCTCCCCGGCGAGCGGGTCGTGCTCGTCGAGGCACCCGGGGCCCCGGCCGGCCTGCGCGACGACATCGTGAAGGTCCTCGGCGACTCCGGCGCCGTCTACACCGGCCGGGTCAGCCTGACCGAGAAGTTCCTCGAAGCCGACCAGGCCAACGTCGTCGACCAGCTCGCCGGCACCGTCGCCCCCGTCGGCACGCGGTTCCCCGACGGGGCCACGCCGTACGAGAAGGCGGCGGCGGTGCTGGCCGGCGCCCTCGTCACCGGCGACCGGGGCCAGGCGGGGCGGGACGACCCGGCCGCCGTGAGCGTGCTCGAGGCGTTCCAGACCGGCGGCTTCCTGGCCATGGCCGGCTCCCCGGCGCAGCGGGCGAACATCGCCATCGTGGTGGCGCCGGCCCAGCCGTACGAGGGGGAGACCGCCGAAGGCCAGACCGCGGCGGTCGTGGCCCTCGCGGCCGGGCTCGACTCCGCGGGCGTCGGCGCCGTCCTGGTCGGCACCACCACCGCCTCCGGCGCGGGCGGCGCGATCTCCGCCCTGCACGACGCGGGCGAGGCGGCGTCGAACGTCTCGACGGTGGACACCGTCGACATGCCCGCGGGCCGCATCACCGTCGTCTACGCTCTGCGGGAGCAGCTCGCCGGCCGCTCCGGCGCGTACGGCGTCGGCAGCGACACCACCGCGTTCTCGCCGCCCGTGTCTCCCGGCATCGGCCCGACCCCCAAGCCGGTGGCCTCGGGCGGCTGACCGAGCGCGTCCCGAGCACGATCGAGGAAGAGGAGCCTGCTGTGGCCAGTCGCCCCTGGACCGGTCTGGTGGTGAGCGCTCTGCGGCGCACGCCGGCGGGAGCGCGCCCCGGATCGGCGATCGGCGTCCTCGCCGCCGCCGTCGCGGGCGCGGCCGCCGGAGCGGTCGCCGCTCGCGCCGCATACGCGGCGTTTCGCCGTCGTCCCCCGATCGGCGACGAGAAGACGTGGACGAGGAGCAACCACAGAGGCGAGCCGATCACCCTGCTGGAGGGCCCGGCCCTGGTCGCCGGAGCCGGCGCGGCGACGGCGCTCGTGCCGGGCCTGCCCGCGCGGCTTCGCGCCGCCGCGCTGCTCGCCGGTCTCGGCGGCGGTGCCCTCGGCGCGTACGACGACGTGCTCGGCACGACCACCTCGAAAGGCTTCAAGGGGCACCTGACGGCGCTCGCGCGCGGCGAGGTGACGAGCGGAGCCATCAAGATCATCGGGATCGGCGCGACCGGCCTCGCCGCGGCGGTGCTCGCCCGCGACCCGGCCGCCCGTCCCTCGGGCGCGGCCGTGGGCGCCCTGGACACGCTGCTCGACGGTGCCGTCATCGCCGGGAGCGCCAACCTGGCGAACCTCTTCGACCTCCGACCGGGGCGGGCCATCAAGGTCGCGTTCCTGGCCGGGACGCCGCTGCTCGCGGCCTCCCTCGCGACGCGCACGACCGGCGTCCCCGCGCGGAACGCGACGGCGGCCGTGCTGACCGCGGTCCCGCTCGGCGCGGCCGCCGCGCTGCTGCCGGAGGACCTGGGAGAGCGGGCCATGCTGGGCGACGTCGGGGCGAACGCGCTCGGCGCCCTGCTCGGGCTCGCCGCCACCGTGCGGCTGGGCCGTACCAGCCGGCTGGTCGTGCTCGGCACGGTCGCCGCGCTCACCGCCGCGTCGGAGAAGGTCAGCTTCACCAAGGTGATCGCCGCCAACCCCGTGCTCAACCGCGTCGACATGCTGGGCCGGCGTCCCGTGCCGCCGCCGCCCGTGGTCGTCTCCGCGACCCCGTGAGATGCGGCTCAGCATGACCCGCCGACTGGGCGCGGGCGTCGCCGGCGCGGCGGTGCTCATCGGGGCGATCAGCATGCTCGCCCGCGCCACCGGCTTCGCCAAGCAACTGGTCTTCGCCCGCGCGGTCGGCACGAACTGCCTGTCCACCGCGTACGTCACCGCGAACAACGTGCCGAACATCGTGTTCGAGATCGTCGTCGGCGGGGCGCTCGCCGGGATGGTCGTGCCGGTCCTGGCCGGAGCCGCCGGGCGCTCCGCCCCCTCTCCCGAGGCCGACAAGGGGGCGCGCGAGGAGGTCGGCTGGATCTCCTCGGCGCTGCTGACCTGGGTGATCGTGCTGCTGGTGCCGATCGCCCTGTTCACCGCGCTGCTGGCCGGGCCGCTCGTCGGCCTGGTCGCCTCGACCGTCCCCGGGTGCGACGCGGGCCAGGTGGCCGAGATGGCGACCCGGATGCTGGTCGTCTTCGCCCCGCAGATCCCCCTGTACGGCGTGGCCGTCGTGCTCTACGGCGTGCTTCAGGCCCACCGCCGCTTCTCCGCCCCCGCCGTCGCCCCGCTGGTCTCGAGCGTGGTCGTCATCGTCGCGTACCTGCTGTTCGTGCCGTTCGGAGGGGTCGGCGCCGACGTGGCCGAGCTGCCGCGCCCGGCCGAGCTCGCGCTCTCCGTCGGCACCTCGCTGGGGGTGCTCGCCCTGGTCGTCACGGTGATCGGCCCGGTCTCTCGACTCGGCCTGCGCCTGCGGCCGACGCTGCGCTTCCCTCCCGGCGTCGCCGCGCGGGTGCGCGGACTCGCCCTGGCCGGGCTCGGCGCGCTGGTGGCGCAGCAGGCGGCGACGGCGATCCTGATCCCCGTGGCCAACCGGATCGGCGGCGGCGTGCTCACCGCGTACGGCTACGCCTGGGCGATCTATCAGGTGCCGTACGCCGTGCTCGCGGTGCCCATCGCGACGAGCGCGTTCCCGGTGCTGTCCTCCCGGGCGGCCGACGGCGACCGGGAGGGCTTCGCCGCGCTGTCGGCCCGTACGACGCGGGCCGTGGTGCTGGTCTCCGGGCTCGCGGCGGGAGCGCTCGCCGCCGTCGCCGTTCCCGCCGCCGAGGTCTTCCTGGCGCAGGCGGACTCCCGCGTCGACATCGCCGAGTTCGCCCGCGCGATCGCGCTGTTCGCGCCGGGACTGGTCGGCTACGGCCTGACCGCCCATCTCAGCAGGGTGTTGTACGCGGACGGCCGGGGCAGGCAGGCCGCGCGCGGCCTCGTCGCCGGATGGCTGGTCGTCATCGTCGCCCAGATCGCCTTCGCGGCCGTGCTGCCCGCCGGATGGAAGCTCGCCGGGCTGGCGCTCGGCCAGGCGGCCGGCATGACGGCGGGGGGAGCGCTCCTGCTCGTCTCGGTGCTGCGGGCCCGCGGCGCGGAGGCGCTGCGCGGCGTACCCCGGGCCGCGGCCGCCGCGCTGGCCGGCGGGGGCGCGGGCTGGCTGGCCGGCGCGGGAGCCGTACGGCTCGTGGACGTCAGCGGGCCGTGGGCCGGTGCGGGAGCGGCGATCCTCGCCGGGATCGCCGCCGTCGCCGCGGGGGTCCTGGTGGCGGCGCTGCTCGATCGCGAGGACCTGCGCGCCGTCAGGCCGCGCCGTAAAGCGGCGTCCGGGACAGAGGTGGCCGGACCAGAGGCGGCCGGAACGAGGGGGAACGGTGTCTGATCACGACGTGCGCCGCATCGCGCTCGTGCTGGGGACCAGCGCGGGAGGCGTGGGCCGGCACGTGCGGATGCTCGCCGAGCGGCTCGCCGGAGACGGCCGCCAGGTCGTGGTCGCGGGACCGCGCGCGACCGAGGACGCCTTCGACTTCACCGGAGCGGGCGCGCGGTTCGCGGAGGTGCCGATCGCGGACCGGCCGCGTCCCCTGGCCGATGCCGGGGCCGTCCGCCGGCTGCGCGGCGCGCTCAGGGGCGCGGACGTCGTGCACGCGCACGGACTGCGGGCGGGTGCCTTCGCCGCGCTCGCGCTGATGGGATCCGGGCGCGGGCCGCGCCTCGTGGTCACCCTGCACAACGCCGTCACCGCGGGCGGGGCGATCGGCGCCATCTACGGCGTGCTCGAGCGGATCGTGGCGCGCCGGGCCGACGCGGTGCTGGTGGTGTCCCCGGATCTCGGGGAGCGGATGCGGGCCAGGGGAGCGCGGCACGTCGCCGCCGCCGTGGTGCCCGCGCCGCCTCTCACGCCGCCCGCCCGCGCGCCCGAGGACGTGCGGCGCGAGCTCGCAGAGCGGGCCGCGGGCTCCTCGGGCTTCTCCGCGGACCGTCCGGTCGTGCTCACGATCGCCAGGCTGGCCCAGCAGAAGGGGCTGGAGACGCTGCTGGACGCGGCCGCCGGGCCGTTCGAGACGCGGCCGTTCTTCGTGGTCGCCGGTGACGGCCCGCTGCGGGAGGAGATGCGGGAGCGGATCGACGCCGAGCGGCTGCCCGTCCTGCTGTACGGCTGGGCCGACCCGGCGGACCTGCTCCAGGTCGCGGACGTGATGCTGGTGCCGAGCCGCTGGGAGGGGCAGCCGCTGAGCGTCCAGGAGGCGCTGCGGGCCGGGACGCCGATCGTCGCCACCCGGGTCGGCGGCGTCCCCGACCTCGTCGGCGACGCCGCGGTGCTGGTGCCCGAGGGGGACGCCGCGGCGATGCGCGCGGAGATCGACCGGCTGCTCGGCGAGCCGCGCCTGCTCGCGGTTCTCGCGGAGCGGTCCGCCCGGCGGGGCCGTGAGCTGCCGGACGAGGCGGACGCGCTGGCCTCGGCCCTGCGGGCCTACTCCGCGGAGGGGCCACTCTGACACCCCTTGGCCGGGCGAGGCGCCGTAGGTCGCCGCTGACCCGGCGATGCGGTCTTCTTGAACATCGGATTAGGTGCGCCCCCACCTGATCCCTATACTGGGCGCGTTGGGGGGAGTATCCCTTCGCGGCGGTTCCGTCATCACGGTGTCAGCACCCGGGGCCGTCGGTCCGTGTACACGGGCGGGAGAGACTCCGGCAGTGTGTTTCGCGCGCGCCGGAGGTTAACGATCTTGAACGTGTCCGTGTGGGTCTGGGTCGCAGTCGTCGTCGGGTTGCTCCTCGTCCTGGCCTTCGACCTGTGGATCGTCGACCGTGGTGAACCCCGCGAGTTCTCCATGCGGCAGGCCACGTTCTGGGTCATGTTCTACGTGATGTTGGCGGTGCTCTTCGGCATCGGCCTGCTCGTGCTGTGGAGCCCCCAGGCGTCGGGAGAGTTCTTCGCCGGATACATCACCGAGTACAGCCTGAGTGTCGACAATCTGTTCGTATTCTTCATCATCATGTCGCGGTTCTCGGTGCCGCGGTTCTACCAGCACAAGGTCCTGCTGGTCGGGGTCCTGCTCGCCCTGGTGATGCGGGGCGCGTTCATCGCGGTCGGCGCGGCGGCCCTCGCGGAGTTCAGCTGGCTCTTCTACATCTTCGGCCTCTTCCTGATCTACACGGCGTACACGCTGGTCCGGGACCACAACAAGGAGGAAGAGGAGTTCACCGAGAACCTCCTGCTCCGCACCGCCCGCCGGGTCTTCCGTACCACGCCTGACTACGTCGGCTCCCGCGTGACGGTGAAGGTGAACGGCAAGCGGCTGGTCACCCCGATGCTCATCGTGATGATCGCCATCGGCACCACCGACCTGCTGTTCGCGCTCGACTCCATCCCGGCGATCTTCGGCCTCACCAAGGACCCGTTCATCGTCTTCACCGCGAACGCGTTCGCCCTGATGGGACTGCGTCAGCTGTACTTCCTGCTGGGCGGTCTGCTGCAGCGCCTGGTGTACCTCAGCTACGGCCTCGCGTTCGTGCTCGGGTTCATCGGGGTTAAACTCGTTCTCGAGGCGTTGCATGAGAGTCATGTCTCATGGGCGCCGCAGATCCCGATTTGGGTGTCCCTGGCGGTTATCGGCGTCACGATGACCGTGACGACGGTCGTCAGCCTGATCAAGGCCCGTCGGGATGAGGTCGTCACTCCCGGTTGAGGCCCCACAGGGCTAGCGCAACGGGAATTGACACTGTTTGCTTGTCTCGTTGTGCCGTACAAATGACCACGGGATCGGTAATATCGATCGTTAAGGCGCATATCGGTCCCCTGTCGCAAAGAGTACAAAGGTTCCCTGTGTCCAACGATTCCGAAAATCCCCGAGGCCGGGTCCGGCTCGCGCGCGGGGTGTCGCCGTGGCTGGCGCCGACCGCCGCCGCGGCGGTCGTCACCACGGCCCTCGTCCGCAAGTCCCCCCGATGGGCCCTGGCCGCGGCGCCGCTCACGGCGCTCACCGGCGCGATGCTGTGGTTCTTCCGCGACCCCGAGCGCGTCCCCGGCGAAGGGCGGATCGTCTCGCCGGCCGACGGCGTGGTGCAGAGCATCGACCCGTGGCCCGACGGCCGCACCCGGGTGGCGATCTTCATGAGCCCTCTGAACGTGCACGTCAACCGCGCGCCCGCGGCCGGCACGATCACCTCGGTCGAGCACGTGCCCGGCGGGTTCGTCCCGGCCTTCAACAAGGACAGCGACAAGAACGAGCGTGTCGTGTGGCACTTCGACACCGAGCTCGGCGACATCGAGATGGTGCAGATCGCCGGCGCGGTCGCGCGCCGGATCGTGCCGTACCTGTCCGCGGGCACCAGGGTGGCGCAGACCGAGCGGGTCGGCCTGATCCGGTTCGGGTCGCGGGTGGACGTCTACCTGCCCGAGGGCATCGAGCCGGCGGTGAGCGTCGGCCAGAAGACCGTGGCGGGGGTGACTCGCATTGACCACGCCTGAGCTCCGCGCTGAGAGCTGGCCGGTTGGCGAGCTGGAGGAGGAACCCCGCGGCCCCGTGGGCAAAGCGTTCCGTCTGTCCGCCGCCGACTCCCTCTCGCTCGGCAACGCGCTCAGCGGATTCCTCGCCGTCTGCGTCCTGGCGTGGTCGGCCATCTCCGACCTCCTGCAGCGGTCCGGCGCCAAGTTCGAGCCCGACCCGCGGTTCTTCGGCACCGCCGTGGTCCTCCTGCTCATCGGCGCGACCTGTGACCTGTTCGACGGGCTGGTCGCCCGCAAGTTCCGCGCGTCCGCGATGGGCGCGGAGCTGGACAACCTCGCGGACGTGATCAGCTTCGGCTTCGCGCCCGCCTTCATGGTCGTGATCTGGGGCGGCTTCTCCGGCCGGCTCCCGCTGTGGCTGGTGCTGTGCGCGGCCGCGTCCGTCCTGCTCGCCGGCGTCGTACGGCTGGCCCGCTTCGCCTGCGTCAAGACCAAGAGCGGCGACTTCATGGGCCTGCCCATCCCCATGGGCGCGATGACGGTCGTGTCGATCGTGCTGCTCTTCCAGCCCAACTACGTGACGATCGCCGGCATCTTCGCGGTCGCCTGGCTCATGGTCAGCCGCATCGAGTACCCCAAGCCCAAGGGCAACGTCGCGGCGGTGGTCCTCGCCTGGATGATGATCAACGTCGCCTGCCTGAGCATCTGGGCGTCCGGCCTGGCCGGGGGCGACCAGCTCATCACCGTGGGCGCGGTCATGCAGATCGCCATCGTGGCCGCCATCCCGCTGCGCGTTCTGATCTTCAAGTGGGAGCGCCGCCGGGCGCGCCGCTCCGAGCACGAGCACGTCGGCTGACCGCGCGACGCGGAACGCACATTGGGAGGGGCCCGGATGGACATCCGGGCCCCTCCGCTTTCGTGTCCGGCTTCCGGCCTACGCGATCACCCTGTTTAATGAGGCATGACCGCTATCCCGCCTCGTGAGCACACCCGGACGTACTTCCTCGGCAAGCTGGCCGAGGTGTTGGAGATCAGGGGACTCGACGTCGCGCTCCGGTCCAATCCCCCCTCGTTGAAGGCCACCGATCCGGCCGCGACGATGCTCAGCGAGACGGTCGACTGCGTGGCCACCCCGGACGGCTGGTTCTACCGGTGGTCCTGGGGCGAGATCGTGGAGAGCACGGACGACCCGGAGGCCGCGGCCGACCGCATCCTGAAGGTGTTCGCCGTCCGGTCGGCGGGCGGACGCGCCTGAGGCGGCCGGGGGATCCCCACCGTCACCAGCCGCGGGCGCGCCACTCCGGCAGCGACGGGCGCTCGGCGCCGAGGGTCGTGTCCCTGCCGTGGCCCGGATAGACCCAGGTCTCGTCCGGCAGCCGATCGAAGATCCGCTCGACGACGTCGGTGTAGAGCCGATCGAACCGCTTGGGGTCCTTCTGCGTGTTGCCGACCCCGCCGGGGAACAGCGAGTCGCCGGTGAACAGGTGGCCGCCCGCGCCGTCGTACAGCAGCGCGATCGACCCCGGCGTGTGCCCGCGCAGGTGGATGACCTCGAGCGGGATCCGGCCGACGGTGATCCGGTCGCCGTGCTCGACCGTACGGTCCACGGCGACCGGCAGTTCCGGCGCGTCGAGGGGGTGGGCCACCACCCGCGCCCCGGTCGCCGCCGCCACCTCCTTCAGGGCCATCCAGTGGTCCCCGTGCCGGTGGGTCGTCACGATGGTGCCGATCGGCCGGTCCCCGATCAGGGCGAGCAGGCGGCGTGGCTCGGCGGCGGCGTCGATGAGGAGGCCGTCGCCGGTCTCCGCGCAGCGCAGCAGGTAGGCGTTGTTGCCGAAGTCGCCGACCTCGATCTTGGAGATGGTCAGGCCGGGCAGCTCGCGCACGTCGGCGGGGCCGCCCTTGGTCACGTCACCGGTGTAGCTCATGCCACTCCTTCATCCTCGGTTCCGGGGCGTAGGTCATCATCGCCGACTCGGGGGCGGACGGTCGCAGGAGCCCATACCCTGGACTGACAGGGGACACGACCATCGGAGTGTCCGCTGGGGCCCCGGCGGCGAACCGGAGGCGGCTCCGGCCCCCACGAAATTGTCGGTGCCTCCGGATAGCCTCCCCGTGCACCTCTGTTGACTCCAACGACCTATCGGGACCGCTGTGGCTGACCGCCTGATCGTGCGTGGCGCACGTGAGCACAATTTGAAGGACGTCTCGCTCGACCTCCCGCGAGACGCTCTGATCGTCTTCACCGGGCTCTCTGGCTCGGGCAAGTCCAGCCTGGCCTTCGACACCATCTTCGCCGAGGGCCAGCGGCGCTATGTCGAGTCGCTGTCCTCCTACGCCCGGCAGTTCCTCGGGCAGATGGACAAGCCCGACGTCGACTTCATCGAGGGACTGTCCCCGGCCGTCTCCATCGACCAGAAGTCGACGAGCCGCAACCCGCGCTCCACCGTGGGCACCATCACCGAGGTCTACGACTACCTCCGTCTGCTCTGGGCCCGCATCGGCAAGCCGCACTGCCCCACCTGCGGCCGGCCGATCGCCAAGCAGACCCCGCAGCAGATCGTGGACCGGGTGATGGAGCTGGAGGAGGGCACCCGCTTCCAGGTGCTCGCCCCCGTCGTGCGCGGCCGCAAGGGCGAGTACGCCGAGCTGTTCCGCGAGCTGCAGACCAAGGGCTTCGCCCGGGCCCGGGTGGACGGCACCATCGTCCGCCTGGAGGAGCCGCCCACGCTCAAGAAGTACGAGAAGCACGACATCGAGGTCATCGTCGACCGCCTCTCGGTCAAGGAGAGCGCGCGCCGCCGGATGAACGACTCGATCGAGACGGCGCTCCAGCTCTCCGGCGGCACGATCACGCTCGACTTCGTCGATCTGCCCGAGGACGACCCGGGTCGCGAGCGCTTCTACTCCGAGCACCTGTACTGCCCGTACGACGACCTGTCGTTCGAGGAGCTGGAGCCGCGGTCCTTCTCGTTCAACTCGCCCTTCGGCGCGTGCCCCGAGTGCACCGGGCTCGGCACCCGGATGGAGGTCGATCCGGAGCTCGTCGTACCCGACCCGGAGCGGACTCTCGGCGACGGCGCGATCAGCCCGTGGTCCGGCGGCCACACCAGCGACTACTTCGTCCGGCTGCTCGAAGCGCTCGGGTACGCGATCGGGTTCGACCTCGACACGCCCTGGGAGCGGCTGCCGAAGAAGGCGCAGAAGGCGATCCTGAACGGCCACGGCGAGCAGGTGCGCATCCGCTACAGCAACCGGTACGGCCGCCAGCGCGACTACTACACCACCTTCGAGGGCGTCATCCCGTGGGTGCAGCGCAGGCACGCCGAGTCCGAGAGCGACGCGATGCGCGAGCGGTTCGAGGGCTTCATGCGGGAGATCCCGTGTCCCGCCTGTAAGGGGTTCCGGCTCAAGCCGGTCTCCCTGGCGGTGACGGTGGGGGACGCCTCGATCGCCAAGGTGTCGGCCATGTCGATCGCGGACTGCGCCGCCTTCCTGTCGGCGCTGGAGCTGTCCGATCGCGACGCGCACATCGCCGAGCGGGTGGTCAAGGAGATCAACGCGCGGCTCGGCTTCCTCCTCGACGTCGGCCTCGACTACCTCACGCTCGACCGGGCCGCGGGCACGCTCGCCGGCGGCGAGGCGCAGCGCATCCGCCTGGCCACCCAGATCGGCTCCGGCCTCGTCGGCGTGCTGTACGTGCTGGACGAGCCGTCGATCGGCCTGCACCAGCGGGACAACCACCGGCTGCTCGAGACCCTCATCCGGCTCCGCGACATGGGCAACACGCTCATCGTCGTCGAGCACGACGAGGACACCATCGCGGCGGCCGACTGGGTCGTCGACATCGGCCCCGGCGCGGGCGAGCACGGCGGCCAGGTGGTCGTGTCCGGCACGGTCGAGGAGCTGCTCGCCAGCGAGCAGTCGCTCACCGGCGCCTACCTGTCCGGCCGCCGGGCGATCGAGGTCCCGGACGAGCGGCGCAAGCGCGACCGCAAGCGGCAGCTCGTCGTCAAGGGCGCCCGCGAGCACAACCTCAAGGGCGTCGACGTGGAGTTCCCGCTCGCCGTCTTCACCGCCGTCACCGGCGTCTCGGGCTCCGGCAAGTCCACGCTGGTCAACGACATCCTCTACGCCGCGCTGGCCAAGGAGCTGAACGGCGCGCGCACGGTCCCCGGCCGCCACTCGCGGGTGACCGGCACCGACCTGGTGGACAAGGTCGTGCACGTGGACCAGTCCCCGATCGGGCGCACGCCGCGCTCCAACCCCGCCACCTACACCGGCGTCTTCGACCACGTGCGCAAGCTGTTCGCGGCGACCACCGAGGCGAAGATCCGCGGCTACCTGCCCGGCCGGTTCAGCTTCAACGTCAAGGGCGGCCGGTGCGAGGCCTGCGCGGGCGACGGCACGATCAAGATCGAGATGAACTTCCTGCCGGACGTCTACGTCCCGTGCGAGGTCTGCCACGGCGCGCGCTACAACCGGGAGACCCTGGAGGTCCACTACAAGGGCAAGACGATCTCCGAGGTCCTGGACATGCCGATTGAGGAGGCGCTGGGGTTCTTCGACGCCATCCCGGCGATCCGGCGGCACCTGCAGACGCTGCACGACGTCGGCCTCGGCTACGTACGGCTCGGCCAGCCGGCGACCACGCTCTCCGGAGGCGAGGCCCAGCGCGTGAAGCTCGCCTCCGAGCTGCAGCGCCGCTCGACCGGCCGCACCATCTACGTCCTGGACGAGCCGACCACCGGTCTGCACTTCGAGGACATCCGGCGGCTGCTGGGCGTGCTCAACCGGCTCGTGGACAACGGCAACACGGTCATCGTCATCGAGCACAACCTGGACGTGATCAAGACCGCGGACTGGATCATCGACATGGGCCCGGAGGGCGGCTCGCGAGGCGGCACGGTCGTCGCCACCGGCACTCCGGAGGAGGTCGCCCTCGTCGAGGGGAGCCACACCGGCCTCTTCCTGCGCAAGATCCTCGGCGTCTGACCGCGACCATGCGGGGCGTCGGACGGCGGCCCCGGCGCCGGCGTCGTCGTGGAGGGGCCGGTTTTCCGGCGGCCACGAACGACGCGGGTGAACCGGTCGGCGACCTGACGCGGGGCGGTCGACGGGCCGGCGTCCCGAGGTCGGGTCGCAGCCCCGGCCCTGCTTGCGCTCGCCGCGCCCTGGAAAGGCCGATCGCCGCCCCGGCCGGCATCGCCTCGCCCCGGCCGGAAGCGACGAGGGTGGAGGCGGTCGGGGGAGCGGGCGCACCGGGCGTGGTTGCGGCAGGAGTGGTCGCGCCGGGTCCGCGTGCCCAACGGCCGCATGCGCCCGGGTCTCAACGGCCGTCCGCCTCGGCCGTCCGCCTCGGCCGTCCGCCTCGGCCGTCCGCCTCGGCCGTCCGCCTCGGCCGTCCGCCTCGGCCCGACGCGTCGGCCTGTGCGGCCGGGGCGAATGCGGGGGCGGCGGCTCCCGTCCATAGGCTGGAGTCACACCCCGATCCCGAGAAGGAAAATCCACCATGACGAGCAGCTCCCCGTCCATGCCCACGCGCCGCCAGGTGCTCGGGACCGCGGGCGTCGCCGCGTGCGGCGTCGCGCTCGCCGGATGCGGTGTGGGCGTGCCGCCGGAGCCGGTGGTGCCACCCGGGATCAAGGGGAAGCCCATCGCGAAGGTGGCCGACGTCCCGGTCGGCGGCGGCACCCTGATCATGGACTGGAAGATCGTGCTCACCCAGCCGTCGGAGGGCGTGTTCAAGGCGTTCACCGCGACCTGCCCGCACAAGGGCTGCCTCGTCGGCCGGTTCGCGGACAAGGCCGTGGAGTGCCCCTGCCACGGGAGCGCGTTCGCGCTCGACACCGGCGCCTGCCTGCGCGGCCCGGCCGGCGCGCCGCTCAAGGAGTTCCCGCTCCGGGTGGACGGCGACAGCATCGTGATCCTCTGACGGGCCGTCCCCGGCCCGTCCGCCGCACGATCGCGATCTGCTTTGTCGGTCGCTGACAGTAGGCTTGCATTTGTGGCGGATCCGGCAACCTATCGACCAGCGCCTGGAGCGATTCCCGACTCCCCGGGCGTCTACCGCTTCCGCGACCCCGGCGGCCGGGTGATCTACGTGGGCAAGGCCAAGAGCCTGCGCCAGCGGCTCAATTCGTACTTCGCGGATTTCGCCGGCCTGCACCCGCGGACCCAGACGATGCTCACCACGGCGGCCGGCGTCGACTGGACGGTGGTCGGCACCGAGGTCGAGGCGCTCCAGCTCGAATACTCCTGGATCAAGGAGTTCGACCCCCGGTTCAACGTGAAGTACCGGGACGACAAGTCCTATCCGTACCTCGCGGTGACGATGGGGGAGGATTTCCCCCGCGTGCAGGTGCTGCGCGGCGCCAAGCGCAAGGGGACGCGCTACTTCGGGCCCTACTCCCACGCCTGGGCGATCAGGGAGACGGTCGACCTGCTGCTGCGCGTGTTCCCGGTGCGCACCTGCTCGGCCGGGGTGTTCAAGCGGGCCGGCCAGATCGGGCGGCCGTGCCTGCTCGGATACATCGACAAGTGCTCCGCCCCCTGCGTGGGGCGCGTCACCCCGGAGGAGCACCGCGCCCTCGCCGAGGACTTCTGCGACTTCATGTCGGGCAACACCGGCCGGTTCATCAAGCGGCTCGAGAAGGCCATGCGCGAGGCCGCCGCGGTGGAGGAGTACGAGCGGGCCGCCCGGCTGCGCGACGACATCCAGGCGCTCCAGCGGGCTCTGGAGAAGCAGACCGTCGTGCTCGGCGACGACACCGACTGCGACGTGATCGCCCTGGCCGAGGACCCGCTTGAAGCGGCCGTCCAGGTCTTCTACGTGCGCGGCGGCCGCATCCGGGGCCAGCGCGGCTGGGTGGTCGACAAGGTCGAGGAGGCCACTCCAGGCGACCTGGTGGAGCACTTCCTGCTCCAGATGTACGGCGAGGCCGCGATCCCCCGGGAGATCCTGGTCGCCGCGCTGCCGCCGGACGCGGACGCCCTGGCCGAGCTGCTGTCCGAGCAGCGGGGCGCCCGGGTCGATCTGCGCGTGCCGCAGCGCGGAGACAAGAAGAGCCTGATGGAGACCGTCGAGCGCAACGCCAAGGAGTCCCTGGCCCAGCACAAGCTCCGGCGCGCGAGCGACCTCACCACCCGCAGCCGGGCGCTGCAGGAGATCGCCGACGCGCTCGGCCTGGACCAGGCGCCGCTGCGGATCGAGTGCTACGACATCTCGCACATCCAGGGCACCGACGTGGTCGCCTCCATGGTGGTGTTCGAGGACGGCCTGGCCCGCAAGAGCGAGTACCGCCGGTTCTCCATCAAGCACGCCGAGGGCGACGTCGCCTCCATCCACGAGGTCATCTCGCGCAGGTTCAAGCGCTATCTGGAGGAGCGGTCGGCGACCGGCGAGCTGGGCGCCGAGCCCGCCCCCGAGTCGGCGGCCGGCGACGGAGCGGAGGACGAGGGCGCCGACCCCCGCACCGGCCTGCCGATCGACCCCGACACCGGGCGGCCGCGCAAGTTCGCCTACCCGCCGAACCTGGTCGTGGTCGACGGCGGCCCCGCGCAGGCGGCGGCCGCCCAGCGCGCGCTGGACGAGCTCGGCGTGGACGACGTCGCGGTCTGCGGCCTCGCCAAGCGGCTGGAGGAGGTGTGGTTGCCGGGCGACGACCAGCCGGTGATCCTCCCGAGGTCGAGCGAGGGCCTTTACCTCCTGCAGCGCGTTCGCGACGAGGCGCACCGGTTCGCCATCGCCTACCATCGTTCGAAGCGATCCAGAGCCCTCAAGGAGAGCGCGCTCGACGAGGTCCCCGGCCTCGGCCCCGCCCGCAGGCAGGCGCTTCTCCGGCACTTCGGGTCGCTGAAGCGGCTGCGCGAGGCGGGCGTGGCCGAGATCCGTGAGGTCCCCGGCATCGGTCCCGCGACGGCCGAGGCCATTGTGACCGCGCTGAGCGGCGCGCGGGACGCCGACCGAGAGAAAGCGGTGAGCGACTGATGTGCGCTGCGAGAGAGCCGGCGTTCGTGATCGTCACGGGCATGTCGGGGGCGGGCCGTAGCACCGCCGCCAAGGCCCTTGAGGATCTGGGCTGGTTCGTCATCGACAACCTGCCGCCGGGGCTGCTGTTCTCCCTGGCGGAGGAGGCGGGCCGGGTCAAGCTGGCCGCGGACAAGGTGGCGGCGGTCGTCGACGTGCGCAGCCTCGCCTTCACCTCCGACCTGAACGCGGCGATCGGCGAGCTGGACGGCCGTGGGGTCGGGTTCCGCGTGGTCTTCCTGGAGGCCAGCGACGAGGAGCTGGTGCGCCGGTTCGAGAACGTGCGCCGTCCGCACCCGTTGCAGGGCGACGGGCGGCTGGTGGACGGCATCGCGCGCGAGCGCGGCATCCTGCGCGAGGTCCGGGCCAACGCCGACCTCATAATCGACACCTCCTCGCTCAACGTCCACGAGCTGCGCAACAAGATCGTCTCCTTCTTCGGCGGCGAGGACCGGCCGGGCCTCAAGGTCAACGTGGTCTCCTTCGGCTACAAGTACGGCCTGCCGGTGGACGCCGACCTCGTGGTGGACTGCCGCTTCCTGCCGAATCCGCACTGGGTCCCCGAGCTGCGCCCGATGAGCGGCCTGGACGCCTCCGTCCGCGAGTACGTCCTCGGCCAGATCGGGGCCAAGGAGTTCCTCGACGCGTACGAGGAGGTCTTCGGGGTGGTGGCCGCCGGCTACGCGCGCGAGGGCAAGAGCTACGCGACGCTCGCCGTCGGCTGCACCGGCGGCAAGCACCGCAGCGTGGCCATGGCCGAGCAGCTCGGCGTGCGGCTGCGCGACCGCGGCATCGAGGTGCAGGTCAGCCACCGCGATGTGGGGCGCGAGTGACGGTTCAGGACGAGGGGAGCGAGGACGGCGGCTCCTCCGGCCCGAAAGTGGTCGCCCTCGGCGGAGGACACGGCCTGTACGCGTCCCTGTCGGCGCTGAGGACGGTGGCACGCGACCTCACGGCCATTGTCACGGTGGCCGACGACGGGGGCTCCAGCGGCCGTCTGAGGCGTGAGCTTGGCGTCATCCCGCCCGGCGACCTGCGCATGGCCCTCGCCGCGCTGTGCGGCGACGACGAGTGGGGCCAGACGTGGAGCCGGGTCGTCCAGCACCGCTTCCGCAGCGAGGGGGAGCTGCACGGGCACGCGGTCGGCAACCTGCTGATCGTCGCGCTGTGGGAGCTGCTCGACGATCCGGTCCAGGGGCTCGACTGGGTGGGACGCCTGCTCGGCGCCCATGGCCGGGTGCTGCCCATGGCGTCGGTCCCGCTGGACATCCAGGCCGAGGTCGAGCTGGACGGCGAGGTCACGACGGTACGCGGCCAGGTGGCGTGCGCGCTGACGCCCGGCCGGGTCCGGGCGATCTCGCTGCTCCCGCCGGACCCGCCGGCCTGCCCGCAGGCGGTGCAGGCCATCCACGATGCCGACTGGGTGGTGTTCGGGCCGGGGTCCTGGTTCACCAGCGTCCTGCCGCACCTCAAGGTCCCCGAGCTGGCCCAGGCGCTGCACGCCACGACCGCGCGGCGGCTGGTGGTCCTCAACCTGGCCCCCCAGCCGGGTGAGACGGATGGTTTCTCCCCCGAGAAGCATCTGGAGGTGCTCAGGGAGCACGCCCCGTCGCTCGCCGTCGACGCGGTGCTCGCCGACAACGGCGTGGTCGGCGATCCGCGCGAGTTGGAGAAGGCGGTGGTGTCCCTGGGAGCGCGTCTCATATTGGCCGATGTGGGCGCTTGTGACGGATCTCCCCGGCACGACGGACCACGTCTTGCCAACGTCCTGGACGAGATTTTCCGTGAGAAGCGGTGAGACCGGCCCTCTGAGGTGCGAGAGACTGGCTGCCAAAGTCTGTTTGGGGGAGGACACGCGCAGATGGCCATGACGGGTGTGGTGAAGGACGAGCTGAGCCGCCTTTCGGTGCTGAAGCCCTGCTGCCGTAAGGCCGAGGTCTCGACGCTGTTGCGGTTCGCGAGCGGCCTTCACCTGGTGGGCGGACGGATCGTGATCGAGGCAGAGCTCGACACCAACGTCACAGCCCGCCGCCTGATCAGGGACATCGGCGAGGTGTTCGGCCACAAGGCCGAGGTGCTGGTGCTGGCCCCCGCGGGGCTGCGCAAGGGCTCGCGCTACGTCGTCCGCGTCTACCGCGACGGCGAGGCGCTGGCCCGGCAGACGGGCCTGATCGACAACCACGGCCGCCCGGTCCGCGGGCTGCCCCGCCAGGTGGTCTCGGGCGCGACGTGCGACGCGGAGGCGGCCTGGCGCGGCGCCTTCCTGGCGCACGGCTCGCTGACGGAGCCCGGACGGTCGATGTCGCTGGAGGTGACCTGCCCGGGACCCGAGGCGGCGCTGGCTCTGGTCGGCTCCGCCCGGCGGCTGAAGATCCACGCCAAGGCGCGCGAGGTGCGCGGCGTGGACCGGGTCGTGGTCCGCGACGGCGACGCGATCAGCGCCCTGCTCACCCGGCTCGGCGCGCACGACAGCGTGCTGGCCTGGGAGGAGCGGCGGATGCGCCGCGAGGTCCGGGCCACGGCGAACCGGCTGGCCAACTTCGACGACGCCAACCTCCGCAGGTCGGCCAGGGCCGCCGTCGCGGCGGGCGCCCGGGTCCAGCGGGCGCTGGAGATCCTCGGCGACGACGCGCCCGAGCACCTGGTGATCGCCGGGCGGCTCCGGGTCGAGCACAAGCAGGCGTCGCTGGAGGAGCTCGGCCAGATCGCCGACCCGCCGCTGACCAAGGACGCCATCGCGGGGCGGATCAGGCGGCTGCTCGCGATGGCCGACAAGCGCGCCCAGGACCTGGGCATCGCCAACACCGAGGCCAACCTGACGGCCGAGATGCTGGCCCCCTGACCTCGGCTTCCTCCTCGCACATTCATGGCGGCCGGTTTGCGCGTGCGAACCGGCCGCTTTGCCGTGCGCACCCCTCGCTGACGCCCGCTTTGCCGGTCCCGATCAGCGGTGGGGCCGCGTTGGTCTAAACCAATTTGAGTCGGATAAGGTCTGAGACTGAGGTTTCAAAGCCAGCCCTGTCGCCGGGCAGCCGGCGCACGACGTACGAGGAGACCGATTCCGTGAGCATCCGCGTAGGCGTCAACGGCTTCGGCCGTATCGGCCGCAATTTCTGGCGCGCTGTGGCAGCCAGCGGTAAGGACATCGAGATCGTCGCGGTCAACGACCTGACCGACAATGCCACTCTTGCCCACCTGCTGAAGTACGACAGCATCCTTGGCCGCCTGCCGTACGAGGTGAAGGCCTCGGCGGACGAGATCACCGTGGACGGCAAGGCCATCAAGGCTTTCGCCGAGCGTGACCCCGCCAAGCTGCCGTGGGGCGACCTGGGCGTCGACGTGGTCGTCGAGTCGACCGGCCTGTTCACCGACGCCACCAAGGCCAAGGTGCACGCCGACAACGGCGCCAAGAAGGTCATCATCTCCGCTCCGGCGAAGAACGAGGACGTGACGATCGTCATGGGCGTCAACCACGACACCTATGACCCGGCCGCGCACACGATCATCTCCAACGCGTCGTGCACGACCAACTGCCTGGCCCCCATGGCCAAGGTCATCAACGACACCTTCGGCATCGAGAAGGGTCTGATGACCACGATCCACGCGTACACGCAGGACCAGAACCTGCAGGACGGCCCGCACAAGGACCTGCGCCGGGCCCGCGCCGCCGCGCTGAACATCGTTCCGACCTCCACCGGCGCCGCCAAGGCGATCGGCCTGGTCCTGCCCGAGCTCAAGGGCAAGCTCGACGGCTACGCGCTGCGCGTGCCGATCCCCACCGGCTCGGCCACCGACCTGACCGTCGAGGTCCGCCGCGAGACCTCGGTCGAGGAGGTCAACGCCGCGCTGAAGGCCGCCGCCGAGGGCCCGCTGAAGGGCGTCCTCAGCTACACCGAGGACGAGATCGTCTCCTCCGACATCGTCACCGACCCGGCCTCCTGCATCTTCGACGCCGGCCTCACCAAGGTGATCGGCAACCAGATCAAGGCCGTCGGCTGGTACGACAACGAGTGGGGCTACTCCAACCGCCTCGCCGACCTCATCGAGTACGTGGGCGCCTCTCTCTGATGCGGACCATCGACTCGCTCGACGTGAAGGGTCGGCGCGTGCTCGTGCGCGCCGACCTCAACGTCCCTCTCGACGGGGAGACGATCACCGATGACGGGCGGATCCGCGCGTCGGTGCCGACGATCAGGAAGCTGCTCGACAGCGGCGCCAAGGTGATCGTCTGCGCCCACCTCGGCCGCCCCAAGGGATCGCCCACCCCGAAGTACTCCCTCGCGCCGGTCGCGCGCCGGCTGTCGGAGCTGCTCGGTGAGCACGTCGCGTTCGCCACGGACGTGGTCGGCGAGTCCGCGCAGGCCACCGTGGCCGCGCTGCAGGACGGCCAGGTGGCGCTCCTGGAGAACCTGCGCTTCGAGCCGGGTGAGGAGTCCAAGGACGACGAGGTCCGCGGCGCGTTCGCCGACCGGCTGGCCGCCCTGGCCGAGCTGTACGTCGGCGACGGCTTCGGCGCCGTCCACCGCAAGCACGCCAGCGTCTACGACGTGCCCAGGCGGCTGCCGCACGCGGCCGGCGGCCTGATCGTGGCCGAGGTCGAGGTGCTCAGGCGCCTCACCGAGGACCCGGCCCGTCCGTACGTGGTGGTGCTCGGCGGCGCGAAGGTCTCCGACAAGCTGGGCGTCATCGCCAACCTGCTGTCCAAGGTCGACCGGCTGCTGATCGGCGGCGGCATGGCCTACACCTTCCTCGCGGCGCAGGGCCACGAGGTCGGCGGCTCGCTGCTGCAGGAGGACCAGCTCGACCAGGTGCGCGGCTTCCTGGCGGAGGCGAAGGAGCGCGGCGTCGATCTGGTGCTCCCGGTGGACGTGCTGGCGGCGACGGAGTTCGCGCCGGACGCGCCGCACGAGGCGGTGGACGCGACCGCGATCCCGGCCGACCGGCAGGGGCTCGACATCGGCCCGCGTACCCGCGAGCTGTTCGCCTCCAAGCTGGCCGACGCGCGGACCGTCTTCTGGAACGGCCCGATGGGCGTGTTCGAGTTCGACGCGTTCGCGGGCGGCACCCGGGCCGTGGCCGAGGCGCTGATCGCCTCCGACGCGTTCACCGTGGTCGGCGGCGGCGACTCCGCGGCGGCCGTGCGCCGCCTGGGCCTGCCGGAGGACGGCTTCTCGCACATTTCCACCGGTGGCGGGGCGAGCCTCGAATACCTCGAGGGCAAGACCCTGCCCGGACTCGCAGCTCTGGAGGACTCGTGAGCCGCAAGCCGCTCATCGCCGGCAACTGGAAGATGAACCTCAACCACCTCGAGGCCATCAACCTGGTGCAGAAGCTGGCGTTCTCCCTCACCGCCAAGGACTTCGACGCCGTCGACGTCGCGGTCCTCCCGCCGTTCACCGACCTGCGCAGCGTGCAGACCCTGGTGGACGGGGACAAGCTCCAGATCACGTACGGCGGGCAGGACCTGTCCCAGCACGACGCGGGGGCCTACACCGGGGAGATCTCCGGCGCGATGCTGGCCAAGCTCGGCTGCACCTACGTGCTGGTGGGTCACTCGGAGCGGCGGCAGTACCACGGCGAGGACGAGGCCGTGTGCAACGCCAAGGTGAAGGCGGCCTACCGGCACGGGATCACGCCGATCCTCTGCGTCGGCGAGGGCCTGCCGGTCCGCCAGGCCGGCGAGCAGGTGCCGCACACCCTGGCCCAGCTCGACGGCGCCCTCGACGGGATCTCCGCCGAGCAGGCGAAGTCCCTGGTCGTGGCGTACGAGCCGGTCTGGGCGATCGGGACCGGCGAGGTCGCCACCCCGGAGGACGCGCAGGAGGTCTGCGGGGCGATCCGGACGCGACTCGCCGAGCTTTACGACGGCGAGGTGGCCGCGGCCGTCCGTATCCTTTACGGAGGATCGGTCAAGTCCGACAACATCGCCGGGATCATGGCACAGCCCGACGTGGACGGCGCCCTCGTCGGAGGGGCCAGCCTCGACCCGGGTGGGTTCGTGAAGATTTCCCGCTTTGGCGAGATGTCGGCGGGCTGAGCCGTTCGGAGGGTGCGACTTGACAACAAGTCGTACCCTCATAGGGCAAGATTGAATCGTCACACCGCTGGTGTCGCGCACCTGCGCGAGTCATAGGAACAGGTCAACGGTGATTATCGGAATCTCCATCGCCCTCATTCTGTCGAGCGCCCTGATGGTGCTGCTCGTGTTGCTGCACAAGGGCAAGGGTGGTGGTCTCACGGACATGTTCGGCGGCGGGTTCTCGTCGTCGTTCGGCGGGTCGGCGGTGGTCGAGCGCAACCTCGACCGCCTCACGATCATCACAGGCGTGGTGTGGTTCGTCTGCATCATCGCGCTGGGCCTGCTGCTCAAGCCGTAACGGCCGTAACGCCAAAAACGGTCAGGCTGTAAAAAATCGGGCAGAAATGGCTCATCTGCGGCGACACGTGACATAGATTCATCTTTCCCCCGTGTCCCGCGGGGCGTGAGAGCGAGGAGTTCATTCGTGGGTAGTGGCAACGCGATCCGTGGCAGCCGAGTCGGTGCGGGCCCCATGGGGGAGGCCGAACGCGGCGAGGCGGCCCCCCGAGTGCGGGTCTCGTTCTGGTGCGCGAACATGCACGAGACGCGTCCCAGCTTCGCCAGCGACGCGGCCATCCCTGAGCACTGGGACTGCCCCCGGTGCGGGCTGCCGGCCGGTCAGGACGAGGCGAACCCGCCCGCTCCGCCGCGAAACGAGCCGTACAAGACGCATCTCGCGTACGTGAAGGAGCGGCGCAGCGACAAGGACGGCGCGCAGATCCTGGCCGAGGCCCTGGAGCGGCTGCGGTCCTCGTCGCGTCCGATCTACTAGCCGCATCGCACCCAGGCCCGTCTCACGGTATCGCGCGAGGCCCCCGTTCCCCTGTGGAACGGGGGCCTCGTCGTGTCCGGGCTGAGCCGTACGAGCGGGCGAACCGGGAACCGCCGTCAGCGGGCCGTGTTGTCCGCGACGCACTCCCCGTCGACGAAGGTCATCCGCACGCCGGTCGTCCAGATGTCCGTGGGGTCGAGGGCGAAGGGATCGCGGTCGAGCACGACCAGGTCGGCGGGACGGCCCTCCTCGATCACCCCGGCGGGCGAGCGGTTCAGCCAGGCCGACCCGGCGGTGTACGCCGTCAGCGCGGTGCGCAGGTCGATGCTCTGGCCGGGAAGGAACGGGGTCTGCGCGGTCGGGTAGGACGCGTGGACCGAACTGCCGGGTTCGGTCCGGTTGACCGCCACGTGGACCGCCTGCAGCGGGTCGGCGGATGTGACCGGCCAGTCCGATCCGGCCGCCAGCCGGGTGCCGTGCCGTACGAGATCGGCGAAGGGGTACTGCCAGGCCGAGCGCTCCTCGCCCAGGTAGGGGATGCACAGCTCGTCCATCTGGGCGTGGTGCGTGGCCCACAGCGTCTGGAGGTTCGCGGTGACGCCGAGGGCGGCGAAGCGCGGCACGTCCTGGGGCGTGACGATCTGCAGGTGGGCGATGTGGTGCCGGTTCTGCGGGGACGTGCCGGTGAGCGCGTCCAGCGCCTCCCGCACGGCGCGCTCCCCGATGGCGTGGAAGTGCACCTGGAACCCGTGGGCGTCGAGCTCCTTGACGTACCCCTTGAGGAGCTCCGGGTCCACGTACGACAGGCCGGTGCCGCCGCAGCGGCAGTAGGGCTCGATGACGGCGGCGGTGAAGTTCTCCGCGATGCCGTCCTGCATGATCTTCACTGAGGTGGCGCGGAAGCGGTCGAGGCCCTCGGCGCGGGCGCGCCGCTCCAGCAGCTCGGGGATCTGCTCGGCCCCGCGGGCGCGGTCCCACCACAGGGCGCCCACCACGCGGGCCTTGAGACGGCCGCTGGAGGCCGCGGAGAGGTACGCGGGAAGCTGGTCGTCCGAGCCCGCGTAGGAGCCCACGATGGCGTCCTGCCACCCGGTGACGCCGAGGGTGAACAGGTACTGCTGCGCCTCCAGCAGGGCCGCCTCGACGTCGGCGGCGGTCGGGCGCGGCGTGAGCAGGCCGACGAGGTCCATCGCCCCCTCGTGCAGGACGCCGCTCGGGGTGCCGTCGGGGTCGCGCTCGATCCGCCCGTCGGCCGGGTCGGGCGTGTCCTTGGTGATCCCGGCCAGTTCGAGGGCGCGCGTGTTGACCCACGCCGCGTGGTGGTCGCGCTGGATCAGGTACGCGGGCCGGTCGAGGAAGTCGAGCTGGGTGCGGTGGGGGAGCCCGCCGGGGAAGGCCGCCATGTCCCAGCCGCCGCCGCTGATCCACGTCTTCTCGGGGTGCGCGGCGGCGAACGACGCGATCCGCGCCAGATATTCGTCGAGGCCGTAGATCTCGGCCAGGTCGCAGGCGGCCCGCTCCAGTCCCGCCTGCACGGGGTGGATGTGGGCGTCGACGAAGCCCGGCGTCAGCAGCCCGCCGCGCAGGTCCACCGGCTCGGCGCCGGGCGAGAGCCGTACGAGGTCGGACTCGGCGCCGACGGCGGCGATGACGCCGTCGCGCACGAGCACCGCCTCGGCGAATCCGCCGGGGGTGAGGACCCGGCCGCCGCGGAACAGGATGGAGGAGCTCACGATCGCCCTCTTTCTTCATGTGCTCATGGGTCGTTCCACGTCATCCGCGCCGACGTGGTGGCGAAACGGTATCCGCGCGCCCGGAGTGCCCGGACGCGCGGGAGAGGTCAGTGACCGGTGATCATGTCGGCGACGCGGGCCAGCACGGAGGTCGTGCGCATGCCCCCGGCCTCGCGGGCGTCGGCGACGCGGTACAGGCGGTACATCGAGTGGACCCCGAGCCAGCGCAGCGGCTCCGGCTCCCAGGCGCGGACGCGGCGGCCCACCCAGGGCAGGCCGGTGAGCGGCGTCTCCCGCCCGAGCACCAGGTCGCGCAGCGTCCGCCCGGCCAGGTTGGTCGTGGTCACGCCGTGCCCGGTGTATCCGCCCGCCCAGCCGAGCCCCGTCGCGCGGTCCAGGCCCACGGTCGCGCACCAGTCGCGCGGCACGCCGAGGACGCCCGACCATGCGTGCGCCACCCGGGAGGACGCCACGGCGGGGAAGAACGACGTCAGCAGGCCCCACAGCGCGTCCACGGTCCAGTCGTGGGTGTGGCCGCGGTCGTCCACGCGCGAGCCGTACAGGTAGGGGCGGCCGCGCCCGCCGAACGCGATGCGGTCGTCCGCGGTGCGCTGCGCGTACATGTAGTAGTGCGCCATGTCCCCGAGCAGTTCGCGGCCCTCCCAGCCGATCGTCTCCCACACCTCGGGCGGCAGCGGCTCGGTGACGATCAGCGAGCTGTTCATGGGGAGCCAGTCGCGGTGGTGGCCCGGGATCGTGGCGGTGAACCCCTCCGTGCAGCGCAGCACGTGCGCGGCCCGCACGGCGCCGTACGGCGTGACCGCGCGGCCCGGCTCGATCTCCGTCACGGGCGTGCCCTCGAAGAGGTCCACGCCCAGGGCGCGTACGGCGTCCGCGAGCCCTCGGGCGAGCTTGGCGGGCTGGACCCGGGCGCAGTGCGGGCTCCAGGTGGCGGCGACCGCTCCCGACACGCGCAGCCGCTCGTCCCTCTCGGCGGGCGTGAGCAGGCGGACGTCCTCCTCGGTCCAGCCCCACTCACGCTGCCCGGCGATCTCGGCGCGCAGCCGGGCCTCCTGAGCCGGGCCCCGCGCGACGTTGAACAGCCCTCCCTTGACGATGTCCGCGTCGATGCCCTCGGCGGCGCAGACCGCGATGACCTCGTCGATCGCGGCGAACATCTCCCGCTGCAACCGCTGGGTGGCCTCCCGTCCGTGGGTCTTGGCGTACCGCTCCGGCGAGCCCGCGAGCGCCCCCGTCAGCCAGCCGCCGTTGCGTCCGGACGCGCCGAACCCGGCGAACTCCTTCTCCAGGACCGCCACCCGCAGGGAGGGGTCGGCCTTCTTCAGGTAGTAGGCGGTCCACAGGCCGGTGTAGCCCCCGCCGACGATCGCGACGTCCACCTCCCTGTCGCCGTCGAGCCGGCCGCCGGGGGCGGGGATACCCAGGGATCGATACCAGAAGGACACATCGCCGTTGACGAAATCTGGGGACAGCGGAGCGTTCATGAGGCATATCCTGCTATATCCGTACCAGCTGGAGAACCTCGCTGCGGAAGTCGTTGCGAAACGTCGGCTGGCGTGCCGATAACGTCGCCCATGACAGGATTTTCCAGGGTGAAACGGTCGGCACACCTTCGTGTAGCAATCGCGTAACAGATCTACGACAGGATTGCCTCAACACGGAGGGAGCGGTATCGATGGGGTTCTTGCGGATCAGGACGACGGTGGACGAGCGGCCCGGGCGGCTGGCCTCGCTGGCGACGGCGTTGGCCGACAAGGGCGGGAACATCCTCGGCCTGTCCGTCCAGCCGGACACGGACGGCACGGTGGACGAGTTCGTCGCCGAGATCCCCGCCTCCGCCGAGACCGTGCGCGCCGCCCTGGAGTCCGCCGGCGGGCGCCGCGTCCAGGTCGTCTCCGCGACCGCCCACGACCTCACCGACGAGCCCACCCGCGCGCTGCTGCTCGCCGCCCGCCTGCGCTCCACGCCCTGGCGGCTCCCGGAGATCCTGCGCGAGCTGATGCGGGCCGACGACGCCCGCTGGGTCTACGGTGGCGACCTCTCCGACCTGCCCGACCCGACCCTGCTCACGGTGCCCGTGGCGCCGAAGCGCGCGATCCGGCTGCGCCGGGCGGGGCTGCCGTTCACCCTCACGGAGGCGGCCCGCGCCGCCGCGCTCGTACGGCTCGCGCAGCCGCCCGCCGAGGCGCAGAGGTCCGAGCGGCCGGTACGGCTCGGCGACGGCACCGAAGTCGTGATCAGGCCGCTGACCTCGCTCTACCGCGAGGCGGTCCGGGACCTGCACGAGCGCTGCTCGCCCGAGTCCCGCAGGTTCCGCTACTTCACGTCCATGCCGACGCTGCCGCCCCGGATGTTTGAACGGCTCTGCGACCGCGACCGCGGCCACTCCCTCGTGGCCGGGCACGACGGCCAGGTGGTCGCCATGGCCAACCTGCAGTTCGGCGCGGAGCCCGGAACCGCCGAGATGGCCCTGCTGGTGGAGGACCGCTGGCAGGGACGCGGCCTCGGCGCGATCCTCGCCCGGATGCTTCTGGAGGCGGCGCGCGACCTCGGCCTCGCGGAGGTCAGGGCCTCGTTCCTGTCCGACAACGCCCGCATGCGGGCGCTCCTGCTCTCCCTCGGCGCCACGCTCACCTACACCGAGGACCCCGGTGTGGTCGAGGCGCGGATGCCCGTGGGCGTGGCGACGACAAGCTCCCCGAGCTGAACCCGGTCACAGGGATCATCCCGGCGTGCGGCGGCTCAGGAGGTCGCTACCGCCGCCGGCGCTGGCCGAGGGCGTAGGCGACGTTGACCGCGACGATGCCGGTCCACACGATCACCAGCCCCGGTATGCCGGCGGAGAACGTGGCCGCGCCGGTGAGCGGGATGGAGATGCCGAGCGAGCCGAGGGCAAGACCGAGGTGGCGCTTGCGGTCCTGCTGCTCCGCCCACGTGGAGTGGCGCGGGTCGGGGAGCCGGCTGTCGGCTTCCGCCTTGACACGTTGCGCGATGGTGGCCTCGATGCGGTCGAGGAAGGCCTCCGTCAGCGCGGATTCGTATTCGGGACCGAGCTCGCGGCGGGCCTCGACGGTCGCGCGCAGCTCGTCGCGGGGCAGGGGGGCGTCCGGCATAGGTCCAATCTGCCAGATTTCCCGCGATCACGCGCCTACCGGCGGCCGAGATCGCGGGTAGAGATCGAGGGTGGACCTCAACGCGGCCGCCGACCGGCTGTACGGCCTGCCACCGAACGAGTTCACCGCCGCGCGCGACGCGCTGGCCAAGGAGATCAAAGCCGCGGGAAACGCCGACCTGGCCCGTGAGGTCGGGAACCTGCGCCGCCCCACCGTCGCGGCCTGGGCGGTGAACCAGGCGGTGCGGCGCCATCCCGAGGAGATCGGCGAGCTGCTCGACCTCGGGGAGCGGCTGCGGACGGCCTGGCACGAGCAGGACGCGGAGGCGCTCTCGGAGTTGACCGGCCGGCGTTCCGAGCTGACCGGGCGGCTCTCCCGCCTCATCGCCGAAGACGCCGAGGCCGGGGGGCGCCGCCCGGCCGCCCTTCCCGAGGTCGAACAGACGCTCGACGCCGCCATCGTGGACGCGGACGCCGCCGAGCGGGTGCGCCAGGGACGCCTGACAGCCCCTCTGAGCTACAGCGGCTTCGTCCCCGCCCCGATTGCCCCGCACGGCCCGTACGGGCGCGCCAGGACGCCCTGAGAGGCCGCGCGCACGCGAGCGCGTACGACGCGAGCCGGAGCGGGAAGCCGCGGAGGGCCGGGCGGGGGAGCGGCGAGAGCGGGAACGGCAGGCCCGGGAGCGCCGGGCCGAGGCGCTGCGGCGCGCCGCCGAGGAGGCCGACCGGGCCGCCGCGGAGGCGGAGGCGCGCCACGCCGAGTGGACCGCCGAGAGGGAGGCGGCGGCTGGTGAGCGCGACCGGCGCGCCGCCGAGGTGGCCGCCCTGGAGGACCGGCTCGCCGCGGCCAGGGAACGCCTGGAAGACGCCGAGCAGCGGCTGCGCGTGGCCGAGCGGGACGAGGCGACGGCCGCGCGGGCCGCCGCGACCGCCCGTGAGAAGGCCACCCACGCCCGCGCCACCCTGCCCTGATTGCCTCGCTGCGCTCGGCGGGCTCGGGGCGCCCCAAGTCGGCTCGTGCCCTCCTCACTCGGGACTCGTTCCTCGCCCGCTCGCTCGTCGGCTACTTCCCCGCCGCGCCCCTCGCAGGCCCGCGAGCGAAGCGAGCGCCATATCGCGCCGGGTCAGGGGGAGGCGATGCGGCCGAGGCCGGGCGGGATCTTGCCGGCCGCGGCGCGGTCGAGCAGGAACAGGGTCCGGCGGCTGCCGCGGGCCCCGGCGGCCGGGACCTGGATCGGGCCCGCCCCCGACAGCGCGAGGTGGACGGCCTGCGCCTTCTCCGCGCCCGCGGCGACGATCCACACCTCGCGCGCGGTCCTGATCGCCGGGAAGGTGAGCGACAGGCGGGTGGGCGGCGGCTTCGGCGAACCGTGCACCGCGACGACCGAGCGCTCCTCCTCGTAGAGGGCGGGCTGCCCGGGGAACAGCGACGCGACGTGGCTGTCCGGGCCCATGCCGAGCAGCAGCACGTCGAACGACGGAACCGGGCCGTGGTCCTCCGGACGGGATGCCTTCTCCAGCTCGGCCGCGTAGACCTCGGCCGCCTCCTCGGCGGTCAGTCCGGAGTCCGCCGCCGGCATGGCGTGGACACGCGCCGGATCCAGGTCCACGTGGTCGAGCAGCGCCGCGCGGGCGCCGGTCTCGTTGCGCTCGGGGTCGCCCGCGGGCAGGAAACGCTCGTCGCCCCACCACACGTCGAGGGCGCGCCAGTCGATGGCGTCGCGCGCCTTCGACCCGGCGAGCGCCGCGAGCGTCGCGATGCCGACGGTGCCGCCGGTCAGCACGAGATGGGCCGACCCGCGGGCCGCCTGGGTGTCGGCCAGGCGGGTGATCAGGCGGGCCGCCACGGCCTGGGCGAGCACCTCCGCGTCGCGGTGGACGATGACGTTGGGGACACTCACGGCTGTTCCTTCTCCATCGGGCTGAGTCGCCTCTGACAAATAACGCCCTGCCGCACGCGGCCCAGACGGCGCCTCGCCGCGTGGCCGCCGCGGCACGGAAAGTCGGCCGGAGGCTCCGCTCCGGCCTTCCCCTCCGCCTTGTGAGGCGTCCGTCTGGCCTGATCCTCGCTGCGGCGAAGATCCAAGAAACACTCCCGAGGTCGTGTCCGGCGAATCCCGCCGCGCTGCGCGCGGTCGGTGTCCGCCGGACGCTCCCTCGGGCACTCCATCGGCACGATCAGGCCGAACGGGCTCAGGAGGCCGGGGACTTCGCCAGCCACTGGATCGCCGATCCGTACACGTCGTCCGAGTCCAGACGGCGCAGCTCCTCGGCGAGCAGCTCGGCGGTCGGCCGGCGGGCCAGGGCGACGCGCCGGTTCGGCTGTTCCGGCCGGGACAGGGTCGCGAGCCGAGCGTCCGTCCTGGAGATCACCAGTTCGCCGCCCTCGGCGAGCGTGAGCCGCACCTCGGTGATGCCCGGCCCCTCGCTCTCCTCCGCCTCCACCGAGGCGTTGAGCCGTTCGGAGAGCCAGGCCGCGAGCAGCGGCACGCTGGGGTTGCCCGCCGCGCCGCGCACCACGCCGGACCGCACCCGCCCGGTAGGCCGGTCGAACGCGGCCGCCAGGAGGCTGCGCCACGACGTGAGCCGCGTCCAGGCGAGGTCGGTGTCGCCCGGGACGTAGCCCTTGTGGCGGCCCGCGATGGCGGCCAGGGAGTCGGCCACCGCCCGGGCGTCGGTGATCCGCCGGGTGGCGAGCCGGCCCACGGCGTCCTGCGACGGCACCGGAGGCGCGTCGCCGGGCCACCAGGCCACCACCGGCGTGTCGGTCAGCAGCAGCGGGCTGATCACCGAGTCGGCGTGCTCGGTGAGCCGGCCGTACAGGCGGAGCAGGACGACCTCGCCCGGGGACGACTCGCCCATCCGCACCTCGGCGTCGAGCCGGTCGGGCTCGTACGGGTCGCGCTTGATGACCGTCAGCACCCGGGAGGGGTGCTCGCGCGCGGCCTCGGTGGCCGCGCGCACCGCGTCGTACTGGCCGGCCTCGTCGCTCACCACGACGAGGGTGAGCACCATGCCCACCGCGGGCGCGCCCATCTGGTGGCGCAACTGGGTGAGCGTCGACGAGATCTTCGAGGCCGTCGTGTCGGTCAGGTTGAAGGTGGTCACGGCGCCTTCCGTTCACTCACAGCCGTCGCCACACACGCCCGTCGCGGGTGATCATGGCGTCGGCGGACGGCGGGCCCCACGTGCCCGCGGGATAGCCCTCGGGACGGCCGGAGGCCGCCCAGTGCTCCTCGATCGGGTCGAGGATCTTCCACGACAGCTCGACCTCGGCCTGGTGCGGGAACAGGGGCGGGTCCCCGATGAGGACGTCGAGCAGCAGCCGCTCGTACGCCTCGGGGGAGGACTCCATGAACGACTCGCCGTAGGCGAAGTCCATGCTGACGTCCCTGACCTCCATGGCGGTGCCCGGCACCTTCGAGCCGAAGCGCACGGTGATCCCCTCGTCCGGCTGGACGCGGATGACCAGGGCGTTCTGCCCGAGTATCTCGGTGTCGGTCGAGCTGAACGGCAGGTGCGGCGCCCGCTGGAACACCACGGCCACCTCGGTGACCCTGCGGCCGAGCCGCTTGCCGGTGCGCAGGTAGAAGGGGACGCCCGCCCAGCGGCGGTTGGCCACCTCCAGCCTGACGGCGGCGTAGGTGTCGGTGATGGAGTCCGGCGAGATGCCCTCCTCCTCCAGGTAGCCGACCACCGGCTCGCCGCCCTGCCAGCCCGCGGTGTACTGCCCGCGCGCGGTGCCGAGCGACAGGTCGGCCGGCAGCCGGACCGAGCGGAGCACCTTCTCCTTCTCGCGCCGCAGTGAGTCGGCGTCGAAGGACGTGGGGTCCTCCATCGCGACCAGGGCGAGTAGCTGCAGGAGGTGGTTCTGGATCACGTCGCGGGCGGCGCCGATGCCGTCGTAGTAGCCGGCGCGGCCGCCGATTCCGATGTCCTCGGCCATCGTGATCTGGACGTGGTCCACGTAGCCGCGGTTCCAGATCGGCTCGTACAGCGTGTTCGCGAAGCGCAGGGCCAGGATGTTCTGGACGGTCTCCTTGCCCAGGTAGTGGTCGATGCGGAAGACCGACTTCTCCGGGAACACCGCGCTGGTGATGGCGTTGAGCTCGCGGGCGGTCTTGAGATCGCGGCCGAACGGCTTCTCGATCACCACCCGGCGCCAGGCGCCCTCGGGGGCGTTGGCCAGGTTGGTCCGCTTGAGCTGCTCCACGACCACCGGGAAGAACTTCGGCGGGACCGACAGGTAGAACGCGTAGTTCCCGCCGGTGCCGCGCGTCTCGTCGATCTCCTTGAGCATCATCGCGAGCACGTCGAAGGCGCCGTCGTCGCTGAACTCGCCAGGGCAGAAGTGGATGCCTTCGGCGATCTGCCGCCAGACCTCCTCGCGGAACGGCGTCCGCGCGTGCTCCTTCACCGACTCGTACGTCACCTGGGCGAAGTCCTCGTGCGCCCAGTCGCGGCGGGCGAAGCCGACCAGGGAGAACCCCGGCGGCAGCAGGCCGCGGTTGCCCAGGTCGTAGATCGCCGGGAGGAGCTTCTTCTTCGCGAGGTCGCCGGTCACGCCGAACAGGACGAGCACGCAGGGGCCGGCCACGCGGGGCAGCCGCTTGTCGCGCGGGTCCCGCAGCGGGTTCGCCGGGCCCTCCTCGTCGGTGGCCAGGCCGAGGGCGGCCGCCAGATCGCGCTCCTCCGATGTCTCGGACATCTCGGATACTTCGGGCGCCCCCGGCACGCGCCCGCCGTCATGTGTCTCCGCCGGGCCGGCCGGCGCGGCCGCCGCCGGGACGTCACTCGTCCCGGCGGCCGCCTGCGCCGTCTCGGCTGGGCGGTTGTCCCGCTCACCCATCGGATCTCCTCGCGCTCCGGCTCGTCGCCAGTGGCGTGCTCATCGAGGTCAGAGCTCCTCCGCCACTGACAGCAGGTGCTTGACGCCGGCCACCCGGTCGGTGAGGTGCAGGCGCACCGCCGGACGACCCCGCGAGGCCAGCGCCCCGAGGTCGCCCAGGGCCTGGGCGAGCTGGAGCCGGCCCAGGGTGTACGGCTTGCCCGGCACCTCGACGTCCTCGGTGACCGCGCCGGTGATCTGCAGGAAAACGCCCGCCTCCGGACCGCCCTTGTGGAACTGGCCGGTCGAGTGGAGGAAGCGCGGCCCCCAGCCGAACGTGACCGCGTGGTCCGTCCGGTAGTCGAGCAGCGCCCGCAGCGTGGCCGGATCGGCCGCCGCCCACGCCTCGGTCAGCTCCTCGAACGAGGCGTCGCCGACCCGGGCCGCGTCGAACGCCGCCTCCCGGTCCAGGTACGCCATGATCGCGAGGTAGCCGCGCTCCGGGATCGCCCGCAGCAGCCACGTCAGCACGTCCGCCAGGTTCTTGGGGTCGCCGGGCACGTCGCCGTAGACCTCGACCGGGCCGTCGGTGAGGAGCGGCGTGCCGGTCGGCAGCGGCCCGTCGCCCGCCTCGCTCAGGATGCGGGTGGTGTTCTCCTTGGACTCGGCGACGTTCGGCTGGTTGAACGGGTCGATCCCGAGCAGCCGGCCGGCGATCGCCGTGGCGTACTCCCAGACGAGGAACTGCGCGCCCAGCGGGCCGTCCACCGAGGTGCCGCCGTCCTGGCCGATGTTCACCAGGAACTGGTCCTCGGCCTCGGCCGCCTCGGCGCCGACGACGGGCAGGATGCCCTTGCCCGACTTGCCGGTCGACTCCGCGATGAGCTGCTCGATCCAGTCGGGGAGCCCGTTGATGTCGGTCATGCTGTCGCGCAGCACCATCTTGTCGCGCCCCGCGAGCGCCTCGGCGCCGAGCAGCACGCCCAGGTCGAGGCCGGGGTTGCCGTCGTCGCGGGACAGCAGCGGCGCGACCTCCCCCGCGTCGTCGAGCAGCCGCGCGACGTCGGCGCCGGCGAGCGCGCTCGGCACCAGCCCGAACGCGCTGAGGGCGCTGTAGCGGCCCCCGACGTTCGGGTCGGCCAGCACGATCTGGTAGCCCGCCTCGATGGCCGTCTGCTCCAGCGGAGAGCCGGGGTCGGTCACCACGACGATGCGGTCGGCCGGGTCGATCCCGGCGTCGCGGAACGCCTTCTCGTAGATCCGCCGGTGGCTGTCGGTCTCGATGGTGCCGCCGCTCTTGCTGGCGACGACCAGCAGCGTGCGCTCCAGGCGGTCCGCCAGCGCCCGCCGGACCTGTCCGGGGTCGGTGGTGTCGAGCACGGTCAGCGGCACGTCCTCGGTGGCGCAGATCACCTCCGGGGCCAGCGACGAGCCGCCCATCCCGGCCAGTACGACGTGGTCGAGGCCCTCCGCGCGCGCCTTCTCGACGAGCTTGGTGATCTCGGGCAGCAGCTCCCTGCTGGTGAGGGGGAGCTTCAGCCAGCCGAGGCGGACGGCCGCCTCGGCCCTGGCCTCGGCTCCCCACAGGCCGGGGTCGCCGGCGGCCAGCGCCGCCGGCACCCCCTCCGCCACCAGCTTCTCCCGGAGGGCGCGGACGCTCTCCGGCTCCTGGCCGAGGGTTACCTCGATGGTCATCTCAGGCCTTCCCGAGCTCGGCGGTCACGGTCTCCAGGAGCTCCTTCCAGGAGACCTCGAACTTGTCCACGCCCTCGTTCTCCAGCACCCGGACGACGTCGTCGTAGTCGATCCCGGCCTCCTTGAGCGCGGCCATGGTGTTCCACGCCTGCTCGTAGAAGGGGCGGATCGTGTCGCCCGAGATCTTCCCGTGGTCGGCGACCGCGTCGAGCGTCTTCTCCGGCATCGTGTTGACCGTGCCCGCCGTGACGAGCTGGTCCACGTACAGCGTGTCCGGGTAGTCGGGGTTCTTCACGCCGGTCGAGGCCCACAGCGGGCGCTGCGGCCGGGCGCCCGCCGCGCGCAGCGCCTGCCAGCGCGGGCTCGCCATGACCTCCTCGAACGCGGCGAACGCGAGCCGGGCGTTGGCCACGGCGGCCTTGCCCTTCAGCGCGGCCGCCTCGGGCGTGCCGACCCGGTCGAGGCGGGCGTCGATCTCGGTGTCCACCCGGCTGACGAAGAACGAGGCGACCGACTCGACGGTGGAGAGGTTGACGCCGTTCGCCTGGGCCTTCTCCAGGCCCTCCAGCCATGCGTCCATCACGGCGCGGTAGCGCTCGAGGGAGAAGATCAGCGTGACGTTGACGCTGATGCCCTCCGCGATGCACTGCGTGATCGCGGGCAGGCCCTCGACGGTCGCCGGGATCTTGATGAACAGGTTGGGCCGGTCGACCAGCCACCACAGCGCGCGGGCCTCGGCGATCGTCTTCTCCGTGTCCCGGGCCAGGCGCGGGTCGACCTCGATGGAGACCCGGCCGTCCACGCCGTTCGTCGCGTTGAAGACGGGGCGCAGCACGTCGGCGGCCCAGCGGATGTCGAAGGTGGTGATCGACCGGACCGCCTCGTCGACCGAGACGCCCCGCACCCGCAGGTCGTGGAGCTGCGCGTCGTACGCGTCGCCCTTGCTCAGGGCCGCCGCGAAGATCGTGGGGTTGGACGTGACGCCCACGACCTGCTTGTCCCGGATCAGGGCGGCAAGATTGCCGGTGCGCAGGCGATCACGGCTGATGTCGTCCAGCCAGATCGACACGCCGGCCCCGGTGAGGCGCTTCAGGTTCTCGCTCATGATCTCCTCAGTTTCCGGTCGTCTCGCCCTTGTCGGCCCCCGTCTTGGCGAGGCTCGCCTTGGCGGCGGCCACCACGCGGTCGGCGGTCAGGCCGAACTGCTCGAAGATGGTCCTGTACGGCGCGGAGGCGCCGAAGTGCTCAAGGCTCAGCACTGCCCCTTCATCACCGACGAACTCGTGCCAGCCGAGGGAGATTCCCGCTTCGACGGCGACCCGGGCGCGGACCGCCGGGGGCAGCACCGACTGCTGGTACGCGGCGTCCTGGGCGCGGAACCATTCGACGCACGGCATCGACACGACCCGGGTCGGGACGCCCTGCTCCTCGAGGATCTTGCGGGCGCCGACGGCCAGCTCGACCTCGCTGCCCGTGGCGATGATCACGACGGCGGGCTGGCCGGTGGAGGCGTCCTGCAGGACGTAGCCGCCGCGCGCGACCCGGTCCGGGTCGCCGGTGCCCTCGTAGACCGGCAGGTTCTGCCGGGTCAGCGCGAGCGCCGCCGGGCGGTCGGTGTGCTCCAGGATCGTCTTCCAGGCCGCGGCCGTCTCGTTGGCGTCGGCCGGGCGCACCACGTCGAGGCCCGGGATCGCGCGCAGCGACCACAGGTGCTCGATCGGCTGGTGGGTCGGGCCGTCCTCGCCGAGGCCGATCGAGTCGTGCGTCCACACGTAGGTCACCGGCAGCTTCATCAGCGCGGCGAGCCGCACCGCCGGACGCATGTAGTCGCTGAAGACGAGGAAGGTGCCGCCGTACGGGCGGGTGCCGTTGTGCAGGGCGATGCCGTTGAGGATGGCGCCCATGCCGTGCTCGCGGATGCCGAAGTGCAGCGTGCGGCCGTACCGGTTGCCCGGGAACTCACGGGTCTGGTACTCGTCCGGGATGAAGGACGGCTCGCCCTTCATCGTGGTGTTGTTGGACTCGGCGAGGTCGGCGGAGCCGCCCCACAGCTCGGGCAGCACCGGCGCGAGGGCGCTCAGCACCTCGCCGGACGCCTTCCGGGTGGCGATCGAGGAGCCGACCTCGAACGAGGGCAGCGCCTTGTACCAGCCGTTCGGCAGGCGCCGGGCCGAGATCCGGTCGAACAGCTCGGCGCGCTCGGGGTTGGCCACCCGCCAGCTCTGGTAGCCCTTCTCCCACTCGGCACGCAGCTCGCGGCCGCGCTTGACGACCTCCCTGGAGTGGTCGAGGACGTCCGCCGGGACCTGGAAGGTCTGCTCGGGGTCGAGGCCGAGCACCCGCTTGGTGGCGGCGACCTCCGCGTCACCCAGCGCAGCGCCGTGGATCTTGCCGGTGTTCTGCTTGTTCGGCGAGGGCCAGCCGATGATGGTGCGGAGCTTGATGAACGTCGGCCGCTCGGTCTCCGCGCGGGCCGCCTCAAGCGCGTCGTACAGCGCCTGGACGTCCTCCTTGTACTCCCCGGTCGCGGTCCAGTCGACCTCGAGGACCTGCCAGCCGTACGCCTCGTAGCGCTTGGTGATGTCCTCCGACAGGGCGATCTGGGTGTCGTCCTCGATCGAGATGTGGTTGGAGTCGAAGACGACCGCGAGGTTGCCCAGCTTCTGGTGGCCGGCGAGGGCGCTGACCTCGTGGCTGATGCCCTCCTCGATGTCGCCCTCCGAGGCGAAGCACCAGATCATGTGGTCGAACGGCGACGTCCCCTGAGCCGCCTCCGGGTCGAACAGGCCGCGCTCGCGGCGGGCCGCCATGGCCATGCCGACCGCGTTGCCGATGCCCTGGCCGAGCGGGCCGGTGGTGGTCTCGACACCGACGGTGTGGCCGTACTCCGGGTGGCCGGGGGTGAGGCTGCCCCACTGCCGCAGCGCCTTGAGGTCCTCCAGGCGCAGGCCGTAGCCGGACAGGTAGAGCTGGATGTAAAGGGTCAGGCTGCTGTGACCGCAGGAAAGGACGAACCGGTCGCGGCCCACCCACTTGGCGTCGGACGGGTCGTGCCGCAGGACTCGCTGGAAAAGGAGATAGGCCGCGGGAGCCAGGCTCATCGCAGTTCCGGGGTGACCCGAGCCCGCCTTCTCGACCGCGTCCATGGCGAGTGCTCGCACCACGTCCACCGCACGCCGGTCGAGGTCGGTCCACTCAAGGCTTGCGCTGCTCAACTGCTGATTCCCCTCTAGGTTCATTGCCCAGGTTTTGGCATTTCCCGCCCACACGGGACCCTAACGGGTCGGCGCTCCTACCGCTCGGTAGACCGCCGCCCTACCGGTCGCCCGGCGCGGGGAGCGCGGTGTACCGGCGGGGTCGCGAAGGCGTCCCTTCCGGCCCCAGTTCAGGGACCACCGGTTCTCCCGACTACAGTGAGTCCTCAAGTGCCTGGCTGCTGCCTGGAGATCCGCTCAATTCAGAGGTTACGCGTTGACCCCGCACACGCTGGAAGCGCCTTGACGGTGCTGACGAAGATGGAATCGGTGCCCCCGCTCGGAACGGCGGTGGCGACCGCGCCGCGCTCCTTGGGCGCGCTTGTTCGGGCGTACGTCGCGCTCACCAAGCCGCGGATCATCGAGCTGCTGCTGATCACAACCCTCCCCGTCATGTTCCTCGCCGCGCGCGGCCTGCCTCCGTTGTGGACCGCCATCGCGACGATGGTCTTCGGCACGCTGTCCGCGGGCAGCGCCAACGTGCTGAACTGCTACATCGACCGGGACATCGACAAGACGATGCGGCGCACCCGCCGCCGTCCCCTGGCCAAGTCGGAGGTCTCCCCGACGGGCGCGCTGGTCTTCGGCGTGATCCTCGGCGTCATCTCCACCGTCGGCCTCGGCCTGGCCGTGAACTGGCTCGCCGCCGCGCTGTCGCTGGGCGCGATCCTGTTCTACGTCCTCGTCTACTCGCTGGTGCTCAAGCGCCGCACCGTCCAGAACATCGTCTGGGGCGGCATCGCGGGCTGCATGCCCGTGCTGATCGGCTGGGCGGGCATCACCGGCAGCCTCTCCTGGGCCCCCGTCGTGCTGTTCGGCGTGGTGTTCTTCTGGACGCCGCCGCACACGTGGACGCTGGCCATGCGCTACCGCGAGGACTACGCCTCGGTGGACGTGCCGATGCTGCCGGTCGTCGCGACCGAGCGCCGCGTGGTGCGCGAGGTGATCGCCTACACCTGGGCGACCGTCCTGTGCTCGCTGCTGTTGTGGCCGGTGGCCGGGACCTCGTTGCTGTACCCGGCCGTCGCCGCCGTCCTCGGCGCCGCCTGCCTGTGGGAGGTCTACCGCCTGCTCGGCCGGCTCAACGCGGGCAAGACCGGCGTGGACCTGCGCCCGATGCGCTTCTTCCACTGGTCGAACATCTACCTCGCCCTGCTGTTCCTCACCGTCGCGGTCGACTCGCTCCTGGTCTGACCGGGAGCGGGGGCCCGCGCCCCGCTCAGGCGTAGAACGCGTGGACGTTGTCACGCGGAGCCGTTCGATGCTCGCCCGCCGGACCACGCGCGAAGGCGCGCAGCAGGTTCGTCGTCGTCCTGGTCACGAACTTGCGGGTCCGCGCGTCCATCCCGTGCAACTGCGGCCCTTTCGGGTAGCCCGCCCGGAGCGCCTCCACCCACCGCATCGTGCCCGTCGCGAAGACCCCGGCGCCGCTCGGCGTCGTGTAGTACGCCGAGTCGGCGAAGCTGGGCCGGTTCCCGCACATGAGGGGCGAGTGGGCGATGATCTCGATCGGCCGGGGCGTCGGCACGCTCGGCGTCACCCGGTCGTACTCCACGCCGACCAGGTGCGGGAACGCGTCGCCGCGCCGTACCCCGGTCCCCTCGAACAGCCAGTGGTGCGGCGCCGTCACGACATAGGGGGCGTCGGCGGGGAACCCGTCGTAGTAGACCCCCGTGAGCGACGACTCCGGGTCCGGCGCGGGCGACGACCGGAAGTCCGCGGTCACCTCGGCGGGTCGCCGGCCGTACATGGGGTCGCGGGCGTACTGGTCCTTGTAGCAGACGACCAGGCGGCCCCCGTTCTCGATCCGGATGCGGCGGTAGCAGGTGTTGGCCCCAAGGAACGCGATGTTGGACCCGGCGTCCCTGGCCCGGGTGACCTGCCTGCGGCTCTGCGGCGTCCAGTACTCGTCGTGGCCGAGGAAGACGACGGCCGCCGCGCCCTTCATCACCTCGGGCGTCAGATCCAGGCCCGTCGTGTACGCCAGCGGGATGCCGAGGCGTTCGGCGAGGACGACCAGCCCCCGCTCGTAGACGAGGAACTTCTCCGCGCCGTTCTTGTCGTAGGGGCGGTCGAAGCTGACCGCGAGTGAGCGGGCGCCGTAGCTGCCGTCCTTGCCGTAGTAGAGGCTGTAACCGCCCCACTGGTTGTACGCCTGCCAGGTGGCCGCCGCGTGCACCAGCAGCGTCCGCCCGGTGGCGTCCGGGGAGCGCACGATGAGCGGCACGTACCGCTGATGCCCGTTCGCGGAGTCCAGCCGCAGCAGGTAGGCGCCCTCCGGCCAGCCGGCCGTCGGCACCGTGAGGGAGCGCCGCCAGTTCGCGTGCACCGTGCGGGTCGCGCCGTCGAGGTCGCCGCGCCCCTGCCTGCGGCCGGGCAGCCACTCCGACCGCCACACCCGGCGCGCCTCGGCCCCGCCGTACCAGCCCATGCGGTACGCGGTGACCCGGTAGCGGTCGGCGGTGGTCGAGACGCGCATCTCTACCGGGTGGCCGGGAAGCACGCTCACCTGGTCGCAGTACCCCTCGATGGCCTCGGCGGGGCCGTACGAGCGGGCCCGCCAGGAGGGGTCGCCGGGCCGGAGCCGTTCGTAGCGGGTCGGCGGCGTGGTCGCCGCCGGGTCGGGGGAGGGGCTCTGGGACGGCAGCAGGAGCGGCCCGGACGCCGGCGTTCCGGCCGCGCCCGCCCGCGTCGCCCCCTCCCCGGTGACGGCCCCGCAGGCCGTGGCCCCCGCGGTGGCGGCGGCCACCACACCGAGGAAGGTCCTGCGGCTCAGCCTGCCGCCGTCGTTCTCGCCCATCCGCTCCGCCCCCTGTGACGAACGGCACACACGAAGATCACTTCCACAGCACGTTACCCGCGGGCGGGAAAGGCTCGGTCGAGCATACGGTCAGGCGGGAGTCCGCATTGAGGAAAGCCGAAGAACATCCGCGGCCGCGTGATCTTCGGGGGCGGGGCGGACAGCGGGTCCCCTGTCGGTTACATTCGCGGAGTGGCGAGCCTGGATCCCCGTACCGTGCTGAGGGAGCGTCCGTCGGTCGGCCTGATCATCGGTCTGGTCCTGGCAGGCGTCTGCGCCCTCGTGACACTGTCGTTCGACGTCTTCGACGGCGACCCCGTCCAGTTCTTCATCGCCCTCGTGCTCGCGGTCGCCCCCGTCCCGCTGCTGCTCGCCGGGGTGCTGGCCCTCGACCGCATGGAACCCGAGCCGCGCGCCAACCTCGCCTTCGCGTTCGCCTGGGGCGCGGGGGTGGCCGTGCTCTTCGCCGGCCTGCTCAACTCGCTCAACCTGATCTACATCGAGCACCAGATCGGCAACACCGTCGACGCCCGCAACCTCGTCGCGACGTTCGGCGCCCCGCTGGTCGAGGAGACCATGAAGGGCCTGGTGCTGGTCGGGCTGCTCCGGTTCCGCCGCCAGGAGCTCGACGGCCCGACCGACGGCATCATCTACGCCAGCATGGTCGGCCTGGGGTTCGCCATGTCGGAGAACGTCAGCTACTACCTGGCCGCGCTGTCCGAACACGGCCCGGAGGGGCTCGCCGCGACGGTCGTGCTCAGGGGCGTGCTCTCGCCGTTCGCGCACCCGCTGTTCACCTCCCTGATCGGCATCTCCGTGGCGTACGCGGCCCAGCGGCGTGGCGCGACCGGGGTGGTGCTGGCGGGCTGGGTCGGCGCGATGGTGCTGCACGGCCTGTGGAACGGCCTCGCCTCGTTCGGCGGCTTCCCCGGGCTCGCGGTCGCGTACCTGGTGCTGATGGTCCTGCTGTTCGTCGAGCTGGCCGTGATCTTCCGCGACCGCAAGCGGATCGTCGGGCTGATCCACCACTACCTGCCGCCGTACGAGCGCAACGGGCTGATCAACGAGGCGGACATCTTCATGCTGTCGTCGCTCAAGGGCCGGCGGCAGGCGCGCCAGTGGGCCAAGGCCCACGGGGGCAAGGCGGGGGTGCGGGCGATGAGCGACTACCAGCTCGCCGCCACCGAGCTGGGGCTGCTGCACGAGCGGGCGTCCCGCGGCGGGATCGACGAGAAGTCCTTCCTGGAGCGGCAGCGCGCGCTCGCCGGCCTCATGGCGCACGCGCGCATGTCGTTCCCGCTGCCCGAGCGGCACCGGCACGCGGCCGCCCAGGGGATGCCGCCGCCGGGATACGCCCCCGGGGCCCCGCCACCGGGGTACGGCCCGTCCCCCGGGGCTCCTCCGCCGGGACACGGGCCGGGCGCCCCTCCGGGGCAGGGTCCGGGGACACCGCCCGGGACACCGCCGCAGGGTCAGTCGCCGCAGAGTCACCCCTCGCCCCCCGAGCATCCCCCTCCGCCGCTTCCGGGGCCTCCCCACTGGACCCCGCCCTCCGGGGCGTAGCACGCGAAATCCCCAAAAGGTTCTCTTTTGCCGTAGGCATCCCCGTGCTTGAATCGGGGTGCGCGATGGCCCTGATGGGTGGGCTCAGCAGGGCGTGCGGCCCGCCGTACGCCGCTCTTTCACCGGCAACGCCGTTCCGGCGTGCCCGGCGCGCCTCCCTGCGGGGCGGGGCGCGCGTCGCGGTGCGCCCACCCATCGAGGAGAACCCCTGTGAGATCCAGGCGCGAACTCGCCGTCCTCGCCACGCTCACCGTCGCGGTCGCCGCGATCGTCGTCGCCCTGTTCCAGGCCGCCGCCGACGCGCACGGCGCGCTCCAGGCGCCCGCCAGCCGGACCTACGCCTGCTATGTCGACGGCCTGACCGGCGGCGAGATCAAGCCCGTCAACCCCGCCTGCAAACAGGCCGTCGCCGAGGGCGGCACCCAGCCGCTCTACGACTGGTACGGCGTGCTCCGCTCCGACGGCGCCGGCCGTACCCGGGGCTTCATCCCGGACGGTCAGCTGTGCAGCGGTGGCTTCGCCAAGTACGCCGCCTATGACGCGCCGCGGGCGGACTGGCCGATCACGACCATCAGGGCCGGTTCGGTCTACGACTTCGTCTACGGCGCCTGGGTGCCCCACCCCGGCGGCTTCAAGCTGTACGTGACGAAGGACGGCTACAACCCCACCAAGCCGCTCACCTGGGCGGACATGGAGGAGGAGCCGTTCCTGACCGTCGATCCCGAGCCCGCGGTGAGCGACGGCGCCTACCGCTTCTCGGGACGGCTCCCGGACAAGAGCGGGAGGCACCTCATCTACGCGGTGTGGTACCGGTCGGACAGCCAGGAGACCTTCTACGGCTGCTCGGACGTCATGTTCATCCGGGACTCCGCGTCGCCTTCGCCGAGTCCTTCGCCCAGTCCCTCGCCGAGCCCGTCGCCCTCGGCTTCGCCCAGTCCCTCGCCGAGCGCCTCGCCCGGCGGGCCCGCAGGAGCCTCCTGCACGGCCTCGGTGACGTTGACGAACTCCTGGCCGGGCGGCTTCCAGGGGGAGGTCACCATCAAGAACACCGGATCGAGCGTGCTCAACGGCTGGTACGTCCAGTGGACGCTCCCGACCGGGGCCAAGCTCACGCAGGCGTGGAACGGCACCTCCATGCAGAGTGGGCCGATCGCCATGATCCACGCGGAGACCTGGAACTCGGCGCTGGCGCCGGGGGCGAGCGCCACCGCGGGCTTCCTCGGCACATCCGCGACGACGCCGTCGTTCACCGACGTGAGCTGCGGCTGACGGACGCTACGCCGTTGTCCCGCCGGGGACGGACGCCGTGACGGCGGGAGCGTCGCGAACAGAGCCGGGGAGAGCGCCCGAGTGCGCTCTCCCCGGCTCTGCGATGGGTGGGGCGAAGCGGGATCCGCCCTCATTCACGCGACGCGACGGCCTCGCTCGTACGGCCTCACCTCCCGGGGGTCCTGGGCCCGGTCACGGGACGCCCGGACCTTACGCCGCTGCCGGGAGCGAGGGCCAGGAAAGCCGTCGTGCCGGCCGGAAGAACCGCAGATCGGGGTGGTCGCCGGGATGAAAGTTTCGCCCCGGCGACGCCGCGCGGCCGGGTGGACGAGGCCGGGTCAGGAGGGGAGGGGTGTGCGGCCCGTACGAGGTCGAGGCGGGGTGTACCGGGTCAGGAGGCGAGGGCGCGGTCGAGGGTGACCTCGCGCGGGCCGAGAAGGGGGTCCGCGTGGAGGATCCGCGCCTCCAAGAGCGCCTTCGCGGAGGCGAAGAACTCGCGGGTGGCGTACATGTAGGTGTCCAGCGGCCAGTCCACGGAGGAGTCGTCGCCGACGCCGAAGGTGTCGAGCCCCGCCGTACGGCACAGCGCGACGGCGCGCGGCAGGTGGAAGTCCTGCGTCACCACGACCGCCCGCGACGCCCCGAAGATCTTCCGGGCGCGCACGCAGGAGGCCCAGGTGTCGAACCCGGCGTAGTCGAGGACGACCTTCTCCGCCGGGACGCCGTGGGAGGTGAGGTAGTCGCGCATCGCCGTCGGCTCGTCGTAGCCGACCCGGCTGTTGTCGCCCGACACCAGCAGCGCGCGGACCTTGCCCGCGCGGTAGAGCCGGACGCCGATGTCGAGGCGGGTGCGCAGCATCGGCGTGGGGGTGGCGTGCGCGGTGAGCCCGGCGCCGAGTACGAGGGCGACCGGCATCGCGGGCACCGAGGAGAGCCAGGCGTCCGACCGGTCCGCCGTGACGCGGTGCTCGGAGCTGTCCAGCCACGCCCAGGTCATCGGGGTGATGGCCAGGACGCTCAGCGCGACCAGGGCCTGGAAGCCGCGTCGCAGGCCGGTGCGCGACCAGGTCCAGGGGAGCAGCCGGCTCGGGAGGACGCTCATGGAGCACCAAGTCTAGTGCGGTGATCCGAGAAGAATCCGATGATCGGCGAGGATCCTTGGCGCACCGGCCGGGTCAGGCCCGGCCGGCCGCCTCGGCGTCGTGGACGATGAGCGCGATCTGGACCCGGTTGTTCAGCCCCAGCTTCGTGAGGATCCGCGACACGTGGGCCTTGACGGTGGGCACGCTCATGTAGAGCTCGGCCCCGATCTCCGCGTTGGACTTGCCCTCGCCGAGCGCGACGGCGACCTCCCGCTCGCGCACGCTGAGCTTGTCCAACTGCGCGCGGGCCCGGTCCCGGCGGCCTCCCGCGCCGCCGTCGGAGACGTGCGAGATGAGCTGGCGGGTGACCGCGGGCGACAGGATGGGCTCGCCCACGGCGACCCTGCGTACGGCGGACACCAGGTCGGCCGGGTGGATGTCCTTGAGCAGGAATCCGGCCGCGCCCGCCCGCAGCGCCCGCAGTACCTGCGCGTCGGCGTGGAAGGTGGTCAGCACCACCACCTCGGGCGGGTTGGCCGTCGCGCGCAGCGCCTCGGTGGCGGTCAGCCCGTCCACCCGGGACATCCGGATGTCCATCAGCACCACGTCCGGCCGGTGCTCGGCGACCATGAGCGGCACCTGGTCGCCGTCGGACGCCTCGCCGGCGATCTCGATGTCGCCCGCGCCCGCCAGGATCATCGACAGCCCGGCGCGCACGAGCGCGTCGTCGTCCACGATGAGCACCTTGATGCGACGGTCCATGCCCTCCCTTTCTCGATTCACGACCACGGCAGCCAGGCGCGGAGCACGAAGGCGCCCTCGTCCGACAGGTGGTGGTCCAGCCGTCCGCCGGCCAGCTTGGCACGTTCGGCGAGGCCGATGAGCCCGGTGCCGGCGCCCGGGATCTCGGAGACGGCCTGCCGCCGGTGCGCCGCCGCCGGCACCGGGTTGGCGACCTCGACCGTCAGCCCCTCGCCGGGCGCGCCCGCCACCCGTACGGTCACCGGGGTGCCGGGGGCGTGCTTGCGGGCGTTGGTCAGCGCCTCCTGGACGATGCGGTACGCGTTGCGGCCCAGCGCCTCGGGCGGCGTGGGAGCGGACGGCGCGGGCTCGACGAGGTCGAGCGTGACGTCCATCCCGGCCTGCCGCGACTCCTCCACCAGCGCGGGCAGGTCGGCCAGCGTCGGCTGCGGGCGCTCCGGCCGCGCGTCCTCCGGTGCCTGCCGCAGGACGCCGATCACCTCGCGCAGGTCCTGCAGCGCCTGGTGGGCACTGGTCCTGATGGCGCTCGCCGCCCGTTGGATCTGCTCGGGCGGGGCGCCGGGACCGTACTCCAGGGCTCCGGCGTGCAGGCTGAGGATCGAGATGCGGTGGGCGAGCACGTCGTGCATCTCGCGGGCGATCCGTTCCCGCTCCAACTGCCTGGCCTCCTCGGCGGCGGCGGACGCCCGGGCCCGCAAGGAGATGACGAGCTGCCGCCGGGCCCGCACGACGATGCCCCACGCGAAGATCATCATGATGACCGTCGCCAGCAGCAGGAACGAGCCCCACACGCCGAACTCGGGGTCCGGCCAAACGTGGACGTAGGGGATCGCCGTCAGGAGGAAGAAGGCGAGGACCGGTCCGGCGATCTTGAAGGGGCGGTGCACGGCCACGGTGAACAGGGCGACCACGCCGGCGCCGCCGAGCAGCGTGAACACCGAGCCGAGCAGCGACGTCACCAGGGCCAGGGTGACCGGCCATCGGCGGCGCAGCCACAGGGCCGCGCAGGCCAGCGCGCCGAGCACCTGCTCGGTGACGACGTACGCCCGCGGCTTGCCGGCGATGTCCGGCGCCGCGGCGAGTGCCAGCCCGCAGGCGGACAGGAACAGCGCCGTGTCCACGATCCAGTCGCGCGTGGAGCGCCGCGCGGGCCGCTCGCCCTCGCCCTCGCCGAGGAGGACCGAGGGCAGCAGCCACCGGTACTCCATCCGCGACGTCATGTTCACCGAGGTTACGGCGTGATCGCGGGTTCGCGACACCGACCAAAGTAGCCGGTCTCGGCTACTTCGGGCAGAAGCGGCCGCCCGCGCCGCTCCCCGAGGCTTGCGCCATGAAGACGTTGCTGGAAATCGCGGGCTGGGTGGCGCTGGTGCAGGGGGTGGGCGGCGCCGCCAACACCCTGTTCGGCTGGTGGCGGTGGGCGCACGACCTGCTGATCGTCCACCGGCTCGACGCGCTGGCGGGATACGAGGTGTTCGCCTCGATCGCGCTGGCGGTGCTCGGCATCGCCCTGCTCGGGACGGCCGGCACCCTCAAGAAGGACCGGGCCTCGTGACGCCCTCCCTCCGCCTGCGCCCGCCGCGCCACCGGGCCGATCCGCGCGCGGTGGCGTGGTGGACGGTCCAGGCGCTGCTGGCCGCCGTCCCGGTGGCGGCCGCCGCGATCGCGGCGTACTGGCTGTTCACCGAGCGGCCCGCATGGCTGGGCGCGCTTCTGATCGTGTTCGTCCTGCTCTGTGCGGCTTCCGTGGTGGTGGTGCCCCGGGTGTACTACCGGACCGAACGGTGGGAGGTCACCGAGGACGCGGTCTACACCCGCACCGGCCTGCTGACCCGGACCTGGCGGATCGCGCCGATGTCGCGCGTCCAGACCGTGGACACCGTACGCGGGCCGGTGCAGCGCCTCTTCGGCCTCTCGGACGTGACGGTGACGACGGCCTCGGCCGCCGGGCCGCTCAAGATCGAGGGGCTCGACGAGGATCTCGCCGCCGAGCTGGCCGAACGCCTGACCGCGATCACACAGAACACCCCCGGAGACGCGACATGATGCCCGATGTCGAGGAGACCGCCACCGGGGAGGAGAGCGGCTGGCGGGCGCCGCACCCGCGCGTGGTGGTCGCCGCCGCCGTCTTCTCCCTCGCCGTCGCGGTCCCCGCCGCGATCGCCCTCGCGCGGTTCCTGGCCGGCAGGGGCGCCGCCCCGGACGTGATCGTCGCCGTCGCGGTGGCCGCGGCTCTCCTCGTCGTCGGCGCGGCCACGGTCTACGAGACCGCCCGTAGGCGCACCACCCGGTACCGCCTGACCGACCGGCGCCTGGAACTGCACAGCGGCATCTGGACCAAGGAGTACCGCGCCGTCCCGCGCGAGCGCGTGCGCAGCGTGGACGTCACCGCCGATCCCGTACGGCGGGCGCTCGGCCTGGCTGTGGTGAAGGTGGGCACGGGGGAGAAGCACGCCTCGGGCGGGCCGGCCGAGCTCACCCTCGACGCGCTCGCGGTCACCGAGGCGGAGGCGCTGCGCGGCGTCCTGCTGGGCGGGCGCGCGGAGCGGCCGGACGACGGGCCGCTCGCCGAGCTGCGCTGGTCGTGGATCAGGTACGCCCCGCTGACCGTGTGGACGTTTGTCGGCGGGGGACTGGCACTCGGCGGGCTGTACAAGCTGCTCGACACGCTGGGATTCGAGCCCGGGAAGTCGGAGACCGTGGCGCGGGCCTGGGAGTGGCTCACCGCCACCCCGTGGGTCACCGTGCCGCTCCTCCTGGCGGCCAACGCGCTCCTCGGGCTCGTGGGCGCGACCGCCCTGTACGCCGAGTCGTGGGGACGGTACCGCCTGGAGCGCCGGCCCGGCGTCCTGCGGCTCCGCCGCGGCCTGCTCACCACCCGCTCTCTCACGCTGGAGGAGCGGCGGCTGCGCGGGGTGGCGGTGACGGAGCCGCTGCTGCTGCGGCTCGGCGGCGGGGCCAGGGTCACGGCGGTCGCGACGGGGCTGCGGAAGGCCGAGGAGAACGAGACCGAGGAGGTCGCCGCGCTGACGCCGCCGCTGCCCGCGCGGGAGGCCCGCCGGATCGCCTCGGAGGTGCTGGGGGAGGAGCTCGACCCGGCCGGGCTGCGCGGCCATCCGCGCGCGGCCCGCGGCAGGCGGGTGCGCCGGGCGCTGGCCGGCGCGGCGGCGCTCGCGGCCGCGCTGGGCATGCTGGACGCGTGGACGGAGTGGGTGCCCGCCTGGGCCTGGGCGCTGCCGGTGCTCGCCGTACCGGCCGGGTGGGCGCTCGCGGCCGAGGGCTACCGGTCGCTGGGACACGGCCTGACCCGGCGGTATCTGGTCACCCGCTCGGGCGCGGTCCGGCGCAGGACGGTCGCCCTGGACCGCTCGGGGATCATCGGCCTGACGGTCAGCGAGTCGCTGTTCCAGCGGCGGGCCGGGCTGGTGACCGTGTCGGCCACGACCGCGGCGGGCGAGGGCCGCTACGACGTGCTCGACGTGGGGCGGGACGAGGGGCTCCGGCTGGCCCGCCACGCGGTGCCGGGCCTGCTGGAGCCGTTCGTCGAGGAGAGCGGCTGACCGCTCAGGCGGTGGCGTCGCCCGGCGTCGACGGCGCGAGGACGCGGGGATCGTCCGCGTCGCGCTCGCCCGCCGCGTCGGCGGCGTCGCCGCCGGGGAGCGGGTCGCGGGTGCGCATGAGGAAGACGACGCGCAGCGTGCCGATCCAGACCAGGGTCGAGCCGAGCACGTGCAGCAGCACGAGCAGGGCCGGGATGGCCAGGAAGTACTGCACGTAGCCGATCACGCCCTGCGCGAGCTCGATGCCGAACAGCGCGAGCGCGGCCCGGCGGACCCGGGCGGGGGAGTCGGTCAGGTGGAGCGCGAACAGCAGCGCGAAGGTGAGGCCGACGACGATCCACACGATGTCGGCGTGCAGCCGGGCCACCGTCTCGATGTCGAAGCCGAACCGCGACGCGGCGTCGTCGCCCGAGTGCGGCCCCGTCCCGGTGACGACGACGCCCGCGACGAGCAGCAGGGCGACCGCGCCGAGCAGCACGTAGCCGAGGGTGCGGATGTCGCGGTGGACGACCCGCCGCGGCGGCGCGTCGCCCTCCCCGGCCCGCGCGAACAGCGCGTACGCGGCGACGATCATGCCGATCGACAGCAGGAAGTGGACGCTCACCGTGACCGGGTTGAGCATCGTCCGGACGACCAGGCCGCCCCACAGGGCCTGGGCGAGCACGCCGACCGGCTGGAGCCAGGCGAGCCACACCAGGTCGCGGCGGCCCCTGCCCCCGGGCTCCTCGCGGACCAGCCGGACGGCGGCGAGGACGCAGGCGACGCCGACGGCGAGGACGAGGAAGGTCAGCAGCCGGTTGCCGAACTCGATCGCCATGTTGAACGCGGCGTGCGCGTCGTGCTGCGCGGGGACGAAGCTGTCCGGCGTGCATCTCGGCCAGGTCGGGCATCCGAGTCCCGACTTGGACACACGCACGCCGGCTCCGGTGACCGTGATGCCGGCGTTGACGACGATGCTCGCGAGCGCCCATCGTCGCATCGAGGCCGCCGTGGGCAGCCAGTACGACTGGTGGAAGCCGCGGATCTGGGCGGAGAGGCTGGTCACGCTCAAATGGTAGGCGGCTGTGGGGGTGGTCCCGCCTTCGCCCCATCTGGGTGGAGATCGAGGGGTATTGTCACGGGGCAATAAAATATGACACATTACATGCCACCGAGAGGGAGGTGGCGGGCGTGCCCGACGTCGTGGTGATCGGGGCGGGGATGGTGGGCGCGGCCTGCGCCTACTACGCCGCCCGCGAGGGCCTGAGCGTCACCGTGCTGGACCGGGCGTCGGTCGCCGGAGGCACCACGGGGTCGGGAGAGGGCAACGTCCTCGTCTCCGACAAGGAGCCGGGCCCCGAGCTGGACCTCGCGGTGCTGTCCTGCCGCCTCTGGGCCGAGCTGGCCGCCGAGGCCGGCGAGCCGGGCGGCTTCGAGCACGAGCCCAAGGGCGGGCTGGTGGTCGCCGAGAGCGACGAGGTGCTGCGCGCCCTCACCGAGCTGGCCGGACGGCAGGAGAAGAGCGGCGTGGCGACCCGCCCGGTGGCCGCGGACGAGCTGGCCCGCTACGAGCCGCATCTCGCCCCCGGGTTCGCGGGCGGCGTCTTCTACCCCCAGGACGCCCAGGTGCAGCCCATGCTCGCCGCGGCGCGCCTGCTGCGGCGGTGGCCGGGCGTCGCGCTCCGCACCGGGACCGAGGTCACCGGCCTGCTCATGGATCGCGGCCGGGTCACCGGTGTGCGCACCAGTGCGGGCGACATCCCGGCCGGGGCCGTGGTCAACGCCGCGGGCGTCTGGGGCGGGGAGGTCGCCGCGCTCGCGGGCGTCACGCTCCCGATCATGCCGCGCCGCGGGTTCATCCTGGTCACCGAGCCGCTGACCGCCCGGGCGGACGGGCGCCCGCTGGTCCGGCACAAGGTCTACACGGCCGCGTACGTCACGAACGTCGCCAGCGACTCCGAGGGGCTGGAGACCTCCGCCGTGGTGGAGGCGACCCAGGCCGGCACCGTGCTGATCGGGGCCAGCCGCGAGCGCGTCGGCTTCGACCGGACCGTGTCCCTGCCCGTGCTCGCGCGGCTGGCCCGGCAGGCGGTGGGCCTGTTCCCGGCGCTCGCCGATGTGCGGGCGATCCGGGCCTACTGCGGGTTCCGGCCCTACTGCCCCGACCACCTGCCGGTCATCGGGGCCGATCCGCGGGCGCCCGGGCTCTACCACGCCTGCGGCCACGAGGGCGCGGGCATCGGCCTCGCCCCGGTGACCGGCCTTCTCGTCGCGCGGCACCTCACGGGGGCGGTCCCGGAGCTCGACCTCGCTCCCTTCCGCCCCGACCGCTTCGCCGGGGCCGCGGCGTGAGCGCGTACGGCGGGCGGCGCGGCGGGCCGTGCCGGAGAACACGTGGACGAGGGAGGGCGGCATGACGGAAGCCTCGCCGTACCGGCTGGTGGGCGCGCGGCCGGAGCCGGAGTTCGAGATGCTGGTGGACGGGCGGCCGGTGCCGGTGGTGCCGGGCCAGACCGTGGGCGCGGCGCTGCACGCGGCCGGGATCCGGATCTGGCGCACGACCCGCTTCGGTGAGCGGCGGCGCGGCCTGTTCTGCGGGCTCGGCGTCTGCTTCGACTGCCTGGTCACCGTCAACGGCGAGGAGAACCTGCGGGCCTGCCTGACCGAGGCCCGCCCCGGTGACGAGGTGACCACGTCATGACCGGGCACGACGCGGCGTACGACCTGGCCGTCGTGGGAGCGGGGCCCGCGGGTCTGGCGGCGGCGGGCGTGGCGGCGCGGGCGGGCCTGCGCGTGGCGCTCCTGGACGCCGGGGCGCGGGTCGGCGGCCAGTACTTCCGCCAGCCGCCCGACGGGTTCCACGCCTCCCGGCCCGGTGCGCTCCATCACGGCTACTCCAGATTCGTACGGCTCCGCGACGGGCTCGGCGACGCCGACGTCCTGCTCGGCCACCGGGTGTGGGCGGTCGAACCGGCCGCGGGCGGCGGCTTCGCCGTCCACTGCCTGAAGGGCGGGCGGGAGCGGGCCACCACCGTCGCCGCGACGCGGCTGCTGGTCGCGACCGGCGCGCACGACCGCGTCCTGCCGTTCCCCGGCTGGGACCTGCCCGGGGTGATGACGGCGGGCGGCGCGCAGGCGCTGCTCAAGGGCAACCTCGTCGTCGCCGGACGCCGCGTCGTGGTCGCCGGGACCGGCCCGTTCCTGCTGCCCGTCGCGACCTCGCTGGCCGCGGCGGGGGCGCGCGTCGTCGGGGTCTTCGAGGCGGGCGGCCGGTTCGCGCTCGCGCCCCGGGCCCTCACCCGGCCGGGCAAGGCGGTCGAGGCCCTCGGGTACGGCGGGCGCCTGGCCCGGCACCGCGTGCCGTACAAGGGGGGCCGCGCGGTGGTGGCCGCGCACGGCGCCGGCGAGCTGACCCACGTGACGGTCGCCAGGGTGGACGCCGAGTGGCGGCCGTACCGGCGCGGTCACGAGACGGTCCGGTGCGACACCCTCGCGATCGGCTACGGCTTCACGCCCCAGCTCGACCTCGTCGCGCAGCTCGGCTGCGAGATCGGCGCGGACGCGGCGGGCGGCCCGGCGGTGCGGGTGGACCGGCACATGCGCACCAGCGTCCCCGGCGTGTACGCGGCGGGCGAGACCACCGGCGTGGGCGGCGCGGACCTGGCCGAATTGGAAGGGGCGATCGCGGGCCGGGCCGTCGTGGCCGACGCGCGCGGCGTCCCGGCGGCGGGAGACCCGGCGGCGGTCCGGGCCGAGGTGCGGAGGCGGCGGCTGGCCGCGTTCGCGGACGCGCTGCTGCGCGCCTACCCGGTGCGCGATGGCTGGACCTCCTGGCTGCGTGACGACACGCCGATCTGCCGCTGCGAGGAGGTGCCGTACCGCCGGGTCAGGGAGGCCCGCGATCTCGGCGCCGCCGACGCGCGCTCCATCAAGCTGCTGGCCCGGCCCGGGATGGGCTGGTGCCAGGGACGGATCTGCGGCGAGGCCGTGGCCCGCCTCGCCGGTGAGGATCCGGGGCCGCCCCGGCGGCCGATCGCCCAGCCCGTACGGCTCGGCGACCTCGCCGACATGGATGAGAGGACATCGGATGACGACGCGTGAGAAACCGTGGCACGGAGTCATGGTGGCCACCGCGCTGCCGCTGCGCGACGACCTGAGCGTCGACTACGACGCGTACGGCGAGCACTGCCGGTGGCTGGTGGACAACGGGTGCGACGGCGTGGTGCCCAACGGCTCACTCGGGGAGTACCAGACGCTGACCCCCGAGGAGCGGGCCAGGGTCGTGGAGACCGCGGTCGCGGCCGTGGGCGGCGACCGGGTCATGCCGGGCGTCGCCGCCTATGGGGCGCTGGAGGCGCGCCGGTGGACTGAGCAGGCCCACGAGGCGGGCTGTGCCGCGGTGATGCTGCTGCCGCCGAACGCCTACCGGGCCGACGAGCCGGCCGTGGTGGCGCACTATCGCGAGGTCGCGCGGGCCGGGCTGCCGATCGTGGGCTACAACAACCCGATCGACACCAAGGTGGACCTCACGCCCCGGCTGCTCGCCACGCTGCACGCCGAGGGGCTCGTCGTGGGCGTCAAGGAGTTCACCGGAGATGTCCGGCGGGCGTACGAGATCGCCGAGATGGCCCCCGGGCTGGACGTGCTGATCGGCTCCGACGACGTGCTGCTGGAGATGGCCCTCGCGGGAGCGGTCGGCTGGATCGCGGGCTACACCAACGCGCTGCCCGTCTCGACCGTCGCGCTCTACCGCGCGGCGATGGCCCGCGACCTGGACACCGCGCTCCCGCTCTACCGGTCCCTGCACGCGCTGCTGCGCCGGGACTCCAAGACCGAGTTCGTCCAGGCGATCAAGCTCTCCATGGACATCGCCGGTCGTCGCGGCGGCCCGTGCCGTCCGCCCCGCCAGCCGTTGACGACCGAGCAGGAGGCTGCCGTGCGCGCCGTGACCGAGAAGGCGCTCGCCGAGGGGCTCCGCTAGTGGAGCGTCGTACGGCGGGAGAGCGGGCGCGATGAGGACGAAGCGGGTCTTCCACGCGGTGGACTCCCACACCGAGGGGATGCCGACCCGGGTGATCACCGGGGGCGTCGGCGTGATCCCGGGTGCGACCATGGCCGAGCGCCGCGAGCACTTCGTGGCGCATCTCGACCACGTACGCACCCTGCTGATGTACGAGCCGCGCGGGCACTCGGCGATGAGCGGCGCGATCCTGCAGCCGCCCACCCGGGCCGACGCCGACTTCGGCGTGCTCTACATCGAGGTGTCCGGCTGCCTGCCGATGTGCGGCCACGGAACCATCGGCGTCGCCACGGTCCTCGTGGAGACGGGGATGGTCGAGGTGACCGAGCCGGTGACCGTGATCCGGCTCGACACCCCGGCCGGGCTTGTCGTCGCCGAGGTGCGGGTCGAGGACGGCGCGGCGGTGGCGGTGACCATCACCAACGTGCCGTCGTTCAGCGTCGCGCTCGACCGCGCGGTGCGGGTGCCCGGCCTCGGCGAGGTGCGCTACGACCTCGCCTACGGCGGCAACTTCTACGCCATCCTGCCCATCGAGTCGGTCGGGCTGCCGTTCGAGCGCTCGCGCAAGCAGGAGATCCTCGACGCGGGACTCGCCGTGATGGCCGCGATCAACGAGCGGGACGAGCCGGTCCATCCGGAGGATCCGGGGATCCGCGGCTGCCATCACGTCCAGTTCGTCGCGCCGGGGTCGGACGCCCGGCACTCCCGGCACGCGATGGCGATCCATCCCGGCTGGTTCGACCGCTCGCCGTGCGGCACCGGCACGAGCGCGCGGATGGCCCAGCTCCACGCCCGGAAGGAGCTGCCCCTGGACACCGACTTCGTCAACGAGTCGTTCATCGGCACCCGCTTCGTCGGCCGCCTGGTGGCCGAGACGTCCGCCGGGGGCCTGCCCGCGGTGGTCCCCACGATCACCGGCCGGGCCTGGGTGACCGGAACCGCCCAGTACTTCCTCGACCCCCGCGATCCCTTCCCCGAGGGCTTCCTGCTTTAGGTCGCGGCGCCGGCAGTATCGACCACGACATGGCCGCTTCCCCGGCGAACGCGAGGAGGTCTCAGAGGTGCCGCGCGACGCGGCACGAGCTGGATCTTCGGCTTACGCCGGGGAGCGCGTCAACTCCGATCGAGGGGGAGCGGGAGCCGGGCGCGGACCTCCCATCCTCCAGAGGACGGTCCCGCGGTGGCCGACCCCGCGAGTTCCTCGGCCCGCTCCGAGATCGAACGCAGGCCGACACCCGGACGCCAGGAAGCCGGCGGCGTGCCGTCGTCACGAACGGTGACTAAGAGGTCGCCGTCGACCGAGACAGTGATCACGCATCGCCGGGCGTCGGAGTGGCGCAGAACGTTCGTCAGCGCCTCGTTCACGATGCGGTAGGCGGCCAGCTCGACCGCGGGTGACAGCGTGGGAATCCGTACGGGCGCGTCCAGCTCCACGGCGATCCCGCGACGCGTCTCGCCGGAGAGGCCCGCCACCTTCTGGGACAGCGCGCCCACCAGCCCCAGATCGTCGAGTTCGATGGGGCGTAGCCCATAGACGACGCGGCGGACGGAGTCGAGCGCGGCGCGCAGATCGGCTCGTACCTCGCCCAGCAGGCGTTCGGCCTCACCACTGTCCGAGCCGATCAGGTTGGAGGCCGCGTCGGCGAGGAAGGTGATGCTGCTCAGCGTGGGTCCGAGACCGTCGTGAAGCTCGCGCTGCAACCGGACACGCTCCGCCGCGGCGGCTTCCACGGTCGCGGTGCGCGCCTGCTGGACCTGCTCGCTCAACCTGGTGGCGTGCAACGCGACCGCGAGCGGGGTCGCGATGAGCTCCAGTGTCCGCCGGTCGGCCTCGTGCAGGTGTGGTTCGCCGCGGCGCAGTCCTACGGCGAGGGTTCCCACCACGTCGCCGCGATAGCCGAGCGGCAACTCGACGGTCGCCGAGTCCTGTGGCGTGCCGGTCGTGGCGAGTTCGGCGCCGCCGGGCTCCCGGCGCAGGGCGACCCAGGGAAGACGCAGAGCGACGCGCGTCCGATCGAGCACACCGGCCAGGTCGTCGTCGTGGCGCAGCCCCTCGCCGACCCGCCACGCCGTCTGCGCCGGATCGGAACGGGTGCCGTAGAAGGCGCGGTCGATCAGCCGCCGCAGCAGCAGCCGCAGCGGCGTGAAGCAGATCGCCACGACAATCGCCGCGCCGATCGACACCCCGCGCTCGGCGTCTTTCGGAACGAGCAGTGAGAATCCGGCCACGAGTCCGGCGTACACCGCGATGATCATTGACAGGGTCAGGCCGTACAGCAACGCCCTGGACAGCACGAGCCGGATGTCGAACAACTCGTACCGCACGATCGCGATCCCGATCGCGATCGGGAAGAGCGCGAACGACAGCAGGAGCAGGATCGGCCCGTCACCGGTGATCCAGCGCTGCGAGTTGAGCGCGAGCGCCGCCACCAGGGCCAGGATCAGCCACAGCAGTTGCCGCCGGGTGCGTTCGTCGCCACGCCGATAGCGGAGCACGAGCGAGGCGACCACCAGAAGTTGGGCCACCGCGCCGGCGCCGCCCACCGCGGAACTGATCGACTCGGGTACGTCCAGCCCGACGGAGACGATCGACACGGTCCTCGCGGAGTCCCCGAGCACCGAGCCGTCCGAGAGCACACCGGTCACCAGTTGGTAGGCGCCGCAGACCATGACGAGCCAGGCCAACGGCAGCCAACGCCGGCTCAGCAGGCGCCCGTTGGGGAAGACCAGGAGGGCGACATTGAACAGCCAGCCGATGCCGAGCTGCCACGCCCCCGTCGACAGGGTCGACAGTGTCCGGAGGAGCGGGACCGGCCAGTCCATGCCGAGGCCGAACAGCATGGCCGTCGTCGCGGCCGCGGTCGTCAGATGTCCGATCCCGCACACCAGGAACAGAGGGCCGATCACGTTGCGCCGGCGGAACCACACGATGGGCGTGCCCGCGGCGAGAAAGCCGAGCCCGATGACGAGGTTGGTCAGGGTGTAGGAGTCGACGAAGATCCGCCATCGGGCTCCGGCGGCGGTGGCGAAGGCGACCGCCGCGATGGCGAGCGCGGACCCGGCCGCCGCGGTGGCTCCCACACGTAGCCGAGCGGGGCGAGCGGCGGCGGGCTCGCCCGCATCGGTCGCGGCGGTGCCGGAAGCGGCGGCGGCGGTGTCATCGCTCACGGCGGCCGAGCCCCGCGTCCCTGGCCATCACGATGGCCTCGGCCCGGCTGGTCACGCCCAGCTTGAGGAAGATCGCCGAGATGTGGTTGCGGACGGTTTTCTGCGCGACCCCCAGCCGATGGGCGATCGACTCGTTCGTCGCCCCTGCCGCGATCAGGTCGAGCACCTGGCGCTCGCGTGGGGACAGCTGGGGCAATGAGGGGACGTCCGGATCCACGGTGATCCGCCCGAGTACCCGCCTCGCGACGGCGCTGCTGAAGATCGCGTCTCCCGCGGCGACGGCACGGATCGCGCGCTCGATCTCGTCCTGCTCCGCCACCTTCAGCAGATATCCGTGGGCGCCGGCGCGCAGCGCCTCGGCGACGAGGGTGTCTTCCTGGAACATGGTGAGCACGAGGACAGCGGTGGCGGGGTAGTCCCGGACGATCCGGCGGGTCGCCTCCACACCGTCCATGGCCGGCATGCGCAGGTCCATGACGGCGACATCGGGCCGGTTCAGCGCGACCTCGCGCAGAGCCTCCTCACCGGTGCCCGCCTGCGCGACGACCTGGATCCCGGGGAGGGTCGCGAGCAGAGCGGCGAGTCCGCGCCGGACGACCGGATGATCATCGGCCAGGAGCACCCGGATGGGCGCGCGATCATCGGCCTGCTGGGGGGTCATGGCTCGATTATGGGCGCGGTACGGCGGCGCGGTTAGGGCCGTGGCCCTACTCCCGCCGGGAAATCTCCCGGCGAGAGCGCGCCGGGAAGGACAGTCGCCTCATGTGGCCCTGGCGCTGGACTCCGAAAGTGGCTGTAGCCCCACCGGGCATCCGCCAGAAGAGGAGAACCGACATGTCCACCGATCTTCCCGGCGTGACCACACGCCGGGCCTCCCTCCCCGCCCGCATCGGGCTCGTCCTCGCCGTCGTGCTCGCCGTCCTCAGCATCATCACGTGGGTGCCGCAGTTCTCCGACGGCCCCGTCCTCGCGGGCGTGGTCGTCGCGGTCGACCTGACCACGCTCGTGGCCCTCCCGTTCGCCTGGCGCGGCGCACTGGGGGCGCGGGTCGTCGTGATCGTGACGCGGGTGCTCTCCGCGCTGACCGGACTGCCGGCGTTCTTCATCCCCGACATCCCCGCCCAGGCGGTCATGGTGGTCTCGGCAGGGATCCTGCTCTCCCTCGTCGTCGCCGTGCTCCTGCTCATCGGGCCGAGGTCGGCTCGATGAGCGACCAGTCGCTTCCCGGCATGCCAGCCCGCGCCCGGCGTGACTCGCGCACGCTGGGCCGGGTGACGGCGGCGTTCCTCATGCCGATCGGCCCGGCCTGCGTGGCCGTGATCCGGTTCGTCATCCCGGGCTGGTCCGGCGACGTGGGAGCCGATGTCGCCGCCCACCCCGACGCACAGCGGTTGGCGCTGATCCTCGGTATCCCGGCGCTGTTCACCCTCCTGCCCGGGGCGTACGCGGCCCTGCGTCTGGGGCGCCGCCACCGGCCCATCCTGACCGCGTGGACCGCCGCGTTTCTCATCCCGGGCTATCTCGGTATGACCGTCCTTGGAGCGAACGACTACGGGGTGCTGGCGGCGACCGACATCGGCCTGGATCCGAAGACCGTGACCCGGCTGAGTGACGAGATCTTCGGCCTGAGCGCGATCCCCGGCCTCGTCTTCGTGGTGGGCCACATCGTGGGCACGCTGCTGCTCGGAGTCCTCGCCTACCGGGCCAGGCTCACCCCTCGGCCGGCGGCGATCGCGTTGACGTTCTCACAACCACTGCATCTGACGGCCGTCATCCTCAACATCTCCTGGATGGACCTCACCGCCTGGGGAGCCACGGCGGTGGGCATGGCGTTCCTCGGCGTTCGGATTCTGCGCACCCCCGATGAGGAGTGGGACCTGCCGGCGCTCCCGGTCTCCGCATCGCGGTCCAGAAGTGTGCCGACGTCCACGGGCTGAGACGTGATCAAGGGCCTCATGCCGCTCGCGCGGTGGCGGCATGAGGTTCGTCCATCGGGTGGCGACCCGATGGGGCGCCGACCGCGGTAGGCCGAGAAGATCCACGAGGGCGCTCCTAACGGTCTGGTATCAGGCCTTGACCCACCTTTAGGCGGGGTGCAATGTCACATCCCACAAATGTGACGAGAAGAGGCGCGAATGCACAAGGCCTACGGGACGACCCTCGCGGCTGTCATGGCGTCGGCGGCCCTGCTGACCGCGGGGTGCGGGCAGGGACTGCTCAGCGGCGACCCCGGTTCCGGCGAGAAGAAGAACGAGCCGATCGTGCTCGGCATGCTGATCCCGCAGTCGGGCAGCGAGGCGGCGATCGGCCCCTACATGAGCAACGCCGCCCAGCTCGCGGTGGACGAGATCAACGCCAAGGGTGGCGTCCTCGGCCGCACCCTGGAGCTGAAGACCGCCGACGACGCGTGCGACCCGCAGACCGCGGCAGCCGGGGCGAACAAGCTGGTCACCGAGGGCATCCGGGTCTCGATCGGCGGGTACTGCTCGGGCGCGACCCTCCCCACGCTGCCGATCTTCGCCAAGGCCGGCATCCCGATGATCATCCCGGCGGCGAACTCGCAGGAGCTCGTCGACCAGAAGCTCAAGAACGTCTTCCTGATCAATGGCACCGGCACGCAGCAGGCCGCGGCGGCCGCCTCGTGGATGGCCAAGGACGGCGCCACCAAGGTCGCGCTCATGCACGACAACACCAGCTACTCCAAGGACATCGCGGTGCGCACCCAGACCCTGCTCGACGAGCCGGGCGGCCCGGAGACCGCGATCCTGGAGGCGGTCACGCCCAAGGAGAGCGACTACAGCGCCAACATCACCAAGGTGCTAGCCAAGAAGCCCGACTACGTCTACTGGACCGGCTACTTCCAGGAGGGCGGCCTGATCGCCCGACAGCTCCGCCAGGCCGGGTACAAGGGCAAGATCATGGTCGGCGACGGCTCGGTCTCGCCGAAGCTGATCGAGATCGCCGGTCCCGAGGCCGCCACCGGCCTGTACGCGACCATGACCCAGACGCCGGACACGCTCAAGGGCGCCGAGAACTGGATCGCCGACTACAAGAAGAAGTTCGGCACGGACCCGGGCCCGTACTCCAACCAGGCCTACGACGCGGTGCGGCTCGCCGCCGAGGCGGTCACCAAGGCGGACGGCACCGACGGGCAGAAGGTCATCTCGGCGCTGGAGGCGATCGACGGCTTCTCGATGTTCTCCGGGCCGCTGAAGTTCACCCCCGAGCACACGCTGAGCACCGGTGGTTTCCAGATCCTCGTCGTCAAGGACGGCAAGTTCGCCCTCCAGGACGACCTCCAGTGACCTCCAGGGAATCGTGACATGTCACAACTGGTCTGGAACGGGCTGTTCGTCGGTTCGTTCTACGCGCTCGTGGCGCTGGGCTACAGCATGGTCTACGGGATCATCAAGCTGCTCAACTTCGCCCACGGCGACCTGTACATGCTCGGCGCGTTCGTCGGCTTCGCCGTCCTCGGCGCGGCCGGCGGCGTGTCGGCCGCGATGGCGCTGCCGCTGCTGCTGCTCGTCCTCATGCTCACCATGGGCGTCACCGGCCTGGCCGGGGTGGCGCTCGAACGGGTCGCCTACCGGCGGCTCCGCGGCGCGCCCCGGCTCTCGCTGCTGATCACCGCGGTCGGCGCGTCCTTCGCCCTGGAGTACGGCATGCGCGCCGCCGCGGGCGCCGACCCGCGCGTGTACCCGGTGCGGCTCGGCGGCACCACGCTGGAGGTCCTCGGCGCGCGGGTCACGCTCCAGCAGCTCACCCTGGTGGCCGTGGCCGTTCTCCTCATGATCGGCCTCAACCTGCTCGTCACCCGCTCCCGCGAGGGACGCGCCATGCGGGCCGTCGCGCTCGACCCCAAGGCCGCCGCGCTCATGGGCATCGACGTGGACGCCATCATCTCCCGGACCTTCTTCCTCGGCTCCGCCCTCGCCGGAGCCGCCGGGGTCATGGCCGGGGCGCACTACGGAAAGATCGACTTCATGATGGGCTTCCTGATCGGCCTCAAGGCGTTCACGGCGGCCGTCATCGGCGGCATCGGCAACATCCCCGGCACCATGCTCGGCGGGCTGCTCCTCGGCCTGCTCGAATCGTTCGGCACCTTCTGGCTCGGCGGCGAGTGGCGGGACGTCTTCGCCTTCGGCGTGCTCATCCTGTTCCTGACCGTGCGGCCGACCGGCCTGCTCGGCGAACGCGTCACGGAGCGGGTGTGACCGGGCCGGGCGAGGGCGCGCCCCTCGCTGAGGCCGCCCCGGAAGCGGCGCCGGCGCCTCGTGCGGGTCGCCGCGGGGCGGGCCCCCGCTCGATCGCGTCCCGGCTGATGGAGAACCGGTGGGCCGGGCTGGCCGGGCTCGCGGTCGCCCTGCTCGCGCCGTTCGTCAACGCCACGCCGTACGCGCTGTCGGTGATGACCAGCGCCGCGATCTTCGTGATGCTGGCGGCCGGGCTCAACATCGTCGTCGGTTACTGCGGCCTGCTCGACCTCGGGTACATCGCGTTCTTCGCGGTCGGCGCGTACACCAGCGGCGTGCTGTCCACCCGCCTCGGCCTGCCGCTGATCGCCACCCTGCCCGCCGTCCTGGTCGTCACGGTGATCGCCGGCCTGGTGATCGGCGCCCCGACCCTGCGGCTGCGCAGCGACTATCTCGCGATCGTGACGCTCGGCTTCGGTGAGATCATCCGCGTCACCGCGACCAACCTCGACGTCACGGGAGGGCCCTCGGGGATCTACGGCATCCCCGGGCTTACCGGGGGCCCGGTGTCCTTCTACTACCTGACCGTGCTGGTCGTCGCGGTCGCCGTGGTCGGCGCCGCCCGGCTGGGCCGCTCCCGCCTGGGCCGGGCGTGGCGGTTCGTCCGCGAGGACGAGGACGCCGCCGAGGCCATGGGCGTCCACACCTACAAGGTCAAGATGGCCGCCTACGTGGCCGGCGCGATCTGGGGCGGCCTGGCCGGGGTCCTGTTCGGCGCGCACCTGTCGGCGGTCTCCCCGGGCAGCTTCACGTTCCTGCAGTCCGCGCTGGTGCTGATGGCGGTCGTGCTCGGCGGCATGGGATCCATCAGGGGCGTCGTCGTCGGGGCGGTGGTCGTCAGCCTCCTGCCCGAACTGCTGCGCGACCTCGCCGACTACCGGTACGTGGCCTTCGGCGTCCTGTTGATCATCGTGATGCTGGTGCGGCCGCAGGGCCTGTGGCCGGCCAGGCCCGGGGAGGTCCCCAAGTGAACGCCCCGCTGCTCTCCGTCGAGGGCCTGCGGCTCGCCTTCGGCGGCGTGCTCGCCATCGACGGGCTCACCTTCGCCGTCGGCGAGGCCGAGATCGTCTCGGTGATCGGCCCCAACGGCGCGGGCAAGACGTCCGCGTTCAACTGCGTGACCGGCTTCTACCGGCCCACCGCGGGATCGGTGCGGCTGCGTGGGCGCGACATCACCGGCCTGCGCCCCTCGGCGGTGGCCGCGCTCGGCGTCGCCCGCACGTTCCAGAACCTGCGGCTGTTCGGCGAGATGTCCGTCCTCGACAACGTCCGCGCCGGGACCCACCTGCGGATCAGGCAGAACGTCCTCGACGCGCTGCTGCACACCCCGCGCTACCGCAGGAGCGAGCAGGAGAGCACAGAGCAGGCCCACCACTGGCTCGACTTCGCCGGCTTGCGCGGCGACCGGTACGGCCCGGCCCGGGCCCTGCCCTACGGCGAGCAGCGCCGGGTGGAGATCGCCAGAGCGCTCGCCCGCCGTCCCGACCTGCTGCTGCTCGACGAGCCCGCCGCCGGGCTCAACCACACGGAGAAGGCCGAGATGCTCGACCTCATCCGCCGCATCCGCGAGCAGGGCGTCGCGATCGTCCTGATCGAGCACGACATGGGGCTGGTGATGGACGTCTCGCAGCGCGTGGTCGTGCTCAACTTCGGGCGGGAGATCGCCGACGGGCCCCCGGACGAGGTGCGGCGCGACCCCGAGGTCGTCGAGGCGTACCTCGGCCGGGACGCCGACGAGGCCGAGATCGAGCAGGCCAGGGCGAGCGTGGCGGGAGGACGCGATGGCGGCGCTTGAGATCGACGGGCTGGACGTCCACTACGGCGGTGTTCACGCGCTGCGCGGGCTGTCGCTGACGGTCGGGGAGGGCGAGGTCGTCGCCCTGCTCGGCAACAACGGGGCGGGCAAGACGACCACCCTGTCGGCGGTGTCGGGGCTGGTGCGGCCCAGCGCGGGCCGCATCGCGTACGAGGGCCGCGACATCACCGGCGCCAAGCCGAGCGCGATCGTCCGGCTCGGGCTGGTCCACGTCCCCGAGGGACGGCGCGTTTTCAGCACCCTCAGCGTCCACGACAACCTCCTGCTCGGCGGGTACGCGGTGCACGACCAGGCCGAGGTCAGGCGGCGGATCGACCGCGTGTACGGCCTGCTGCCCCGCCTGGCCGAGCGCGCCGGCCAGCAGGGCGGCACCCTCTCCGGCGGCGAGCAGCAGATGCTCGCCATCGGCCGCGCGCTGGTCACCGGCCCCCGCCTGCTGCTGCTCGACGAGCCGTCCATGGGCCTCGCCCCGCTCGTGGTCGCCGCGGTCATGGACGTGATCAGGGAGATCAACGCGGAGGGGACGGCGGTGCTGCTGGTCGAGCAGAACGCCAGGGCCGCCCTGAAGATCGCGCACCGCGGGTACGTGATCGAGAACGGGGCGTGCGTCGTGACGGGAACCGCCGCCGAACTGCGCGACGACGCGCGGGTCGCCGAGGCGTATCTGGGAGGAAGCGTGCGATGAGAGCCGTATACGACGTTCGCACGATCGACTACCACACCGCGGGCGAGCCGTTCCGGATCGTCGTCTCGGGCGCGCCGCCGATCCCCGGCGCGACGGTGCTCGACCGCAGGACGGCCGCGTCCGCGCCCGAGGTGGACGCCGTACGGCGGCTGCTCTGCCACGAGCCGCGCGGCCACGCCGACATGTACGGCTGCTTCCTCGTCCCGCCCGATGTTCCGCCCGATGTTCCGTCCGATGTTCCGTCCGATGTCCCGTCCGACGGTTCACCCGGCGGTTCCGCGCCGGCCGACCTCGGCGTGCTCTTCTGGCACAAGGACGGCTACTCCACGGCGTGTGGCCACGGCACCATCGCGCTCGGCGCGTACGCCGTGGAGTACGGCCTGGTCCCGGCCGCCGAGGACGGCGAGACGACCGTCGAGATCGACGTGCCGTCGGGCCGCGTGCAGGCCCGGGTGCGCCGCGCGGGCGGCGTGGTCGAGGCGGTGACGTTCCGGAACGTGCCGTCCTACGTCGTCGCCAGGGACGTGCCCGCCTGCGGCGTCACGGTGGACATCGCGTACGGCGGCGCGATCTACGCCTCCGTGCCGGCCGCCGCGTTCGGCCTCGCGGTGACCCCTGAGGACCTGCCCGCCCTGATCGCCGCCGGCCGGTCGGTCAAGGCCGGGCTGGAGGGGCACCCGGCGGCGCGGCACCCCGCCGACGACCGGCTCTCCGGGATCTACGGGGTGATCTTCTACGACGATCTCGGGTCCGCCGGCGACCGGCACCACCAGCGCAACGTCACCGTCTTCGCGGACGGCGAGGTCGACCGGTCGCCCTGCGGGTCGGGCACCGCCGCGCGGCTGGCGTCGCTCGCCGAGGGACGTCCCGATCCCCGGGCGGTCACTCTCCGGCACGAGGGCGTCGCGGGCGGCGTGTTCCTGGCGAGCGTGGCCGCGGTGACGGAGGAGGCCGGACGCCCGGCGATCGTCCCGGAGATCGAGGGCACCGCGTTCCGCACCGGAGAGCACCGGTTCGTCCTCGACCCCCGTGACCCCCTCGGCCCCGGGTTCACCCTCCGATGAGACGCCGGCACGGCCGTGGGCAGCGGGAGAGCGAGACGGCGACGAGATGAGGAGGACGCCCGGATGAACGGCCTGCCCCACCTGGACGGCGACACGATCGACCGGCTCGTGCCTCCCGAGCGGGCCGTGGAAGCCCTGGAGGAGGCGCTGCGCGGCGGGCTCGACCCCGAGCAGGCCCCGCCGCGCCCGGTTGTCGACGTCCCGGCCGGGCAGTTCCTCCTCATGCCGGCGTCGTCCGGGGCGTACGCGGGCGTGAAGGTCGCCACGGTGGCCCCGGGCAACCCGGCGCGCGGGCTGCCCCGGATCCAGGCCCTCTACCTGCTGCTCGACGCCGCCACGCTCACCCCGCTCGCCACGATGGACGGCACCGCGCTGACCACGCTGCGCACCCCCGCCGTCTCGGCGCTCGCCGTACGGCGTCTCGCGCCGCCGGACGCCCGCTCGCTCGTCGTGTTCGGCTCCGGACCGCAGGCGTGGGGGCACGTGACGGCCCTGCGCGGGGTGCGCCCGGTCGAGGAGGTCACCGTGGTTGCCCGGGACCCGGACCGCGCGGCCGGGCTGGCGCGGCGGTGCGCCGCCGCCGGTCTGACCGCCCGCTCCCATCCGGCGTCAGACCCCTCCTGGCGGCGTGCGGTCGAGGAGGCCGACCTGGTCGCCTGCTGCACCACCGCGCGGACGCCGCTGTTCCCCGGCGGCCTGGTGCGCGACCGCGCGGTCGTGGTCGCCGTCGGATCGCACGAGCCGGACGCGCGCGAACTGGACGACGACCTCATCGCCCGCTCCGTCGTCGTCGTGGAGGCCCGTACGGCGGCCCTGGCGGAGGCGGGCGACCTGGTCGTCCCGTTGCGGGCCGGTAGGATCACGGCTGGCCACCTCGCCGGAAACCTCGCCGACCTCGTCGCCGGCCGGGTGGCGCCCGGACCGGGCCCCGCCGTCTTCAAGAGCGTGGGCATGGCCTGGCAGGACCTGGTGGTCGCCTCCGCGGCGTACGACGCGTGGACCGCCCGCGGGGAGATCTCCGGTGAGCACGAAAGAGGGTAGTGACATGGCGCCTTCGGCCGCGGACGGGCTCGGCCTGCCGCTGGTGGGCGAGCGGCAGAGCCTGCGCGAGCAGGTGGCGCAGGCGCTGCGGGACGCACTTGTCGCGGGCGAGATGCGGCCGGGAGTGGTCTACTCCGCGCCGGTGCTCGCCGCCCAGTTCGGCGTCTCCGCCACCCCCGTGCGGGAGGCGATGCTCGACCTGGCCAAGGAGGGCCTGGTCGAGGCGGTGCGCAACAAGGGCTTCCGGGTGACCGAGATGACCGACCGCGACCTCGACGAGATCACCGAGATCCGCCAGCTCATCGAGGTCCCGACGGTGGCCCGGCTGGCCGGCAGCCGCCCGGCCGCCGACTTCGAGGAGCTGCGGCCGGTCGCAGAGGAGATCGTCGCGGCGGCCCGGCGCGGCGACCTGATCGCCTACGTCAACGCCGACCTGCGCTTCCACCTGGGGCTGCTGAGCCTGGCCGGCAACGCCCACCTCGTCGAGGTGATCCGCGACCTGCGCGGCCGGGCCCGCCTGTACGGCCTGCGCGGCCTGGCCGAGCGCGGCATCCTGATCGACTCGGCCGGCGAGCACGTCGCCATCGTGGACGCCCTGGTCCGCGGCGACGCCGCGGCGGCCGAGCGTGTCATGAGCCACCACATCCAGCACGTACGCGGCATCTGGGCGGACAAGCCGGAAAGCAGGCCCGGGACCCGGCCGGCCCCGGAAGAGCCGGAGGCGTAGCGGCCCCGGGGCGGCTCAGCCGGAGCGGGTCGCGCCGATCGAGGCGATGACCACACAGCCGATCGCCGCCCACTCGCGTACCTGCAGGAACTCCCCGAGCACGAAGAGGCCGACCAGCGCGGCGACGGCGGGTTCGAGACTCATGAGAATGCCGAAGACCCGCTTCGGCATCCTCCGCAGCGCCTCCAGCTCGATCGAGTACGGGATGACCGAGGAGAGCAGCCCGACCCCGGCCCCCACGAGCAGGATCTCCGGGCGCAGCAGGTCGGCGCCGCCGGAGGCCACCCCGACGGGGGCGACGGCGATCGTGGCGACGACCATGGCGAGCGCCAGCCCGCTCGACCCCGGGAACCGGGCGCCGGTGGCGGCCGACAGCAGGATGTAGGCGGCCCACATGGCGCCCGCGAGCGCGGCGAACCCGATGCCCACCCAGTCGGCGCCGTCCGCCTGGCCCCACGGGGCGAGCAGGACCACCCCGGCGGCGGCCAGCGCGACCCACAGCAGGTCGACCCGCCGCCGCGACGCCACGACGGCCACGGTGAGCGGCCCGATGAACTCGATCGCGACCGCGATGCCCATGGGCAGCCGGGCCAGCGCCTCGTAGAAGGACAGGTTCATGAAGCCGAGGCTGAGCCCGAAGGCCACGCCGACGGCGAGGTCGCGCCGGGTGAGCCCCCTCAGCCGGGGCCGGGCGACGGGCACGAGGATGACCGCGCCGATCGCGATCCGCAGGAACACCACGGCGGACGGCGGCAGCTCGGCGAAGAGGTTCTTGGCCAGCCCGGCCCCGACCTGCACCGACAGGATCGCGAGCAGCACCAGTCCCGGCGGCGGGATCGAGTCCGACGCCGCCCGCAGCAGCGCCCCTGGGCGCATCCCGCCGCGCCCCATACGGAACGGTCCGGCCCGGTACGGCTCCGCCGCCCCCCACACGGGTTCAGCCGTCATCCGGCCGCCACCTCCCAAACGTCCGCCGTACGCCTCGAAGACGGCGCCGGCCACTCGACCCGAGCGTCAGGAACCTATCGCCCCGGCCCGCGCCGCGCCGCACCGAGGTGGGCCCCGGCGGGCGTCACTCCCAGCGGAAGGTGCGGGAGGCCACCGCGAGCGTGACCACGGCCCATGCCACCAGCACGAGCACCGGACCGGCCGGGAAGCCGCCGCCGGAGGCGAGCACCGACCGCATCCCGTTCGTCAGCGCGGTGATCGGCAGCAGCTCCAGGATCGGGCGTACGCCTTCGGGGAACCTGGCGACGGGGAAGACGACGCCACCCAGTCCCAGCAGGACGAGGTAGACGAGGTTGGCCGCCGCGAGCGTGGCCTCGGCCCGGAGCGTGCCCGCGATCAGCAGGCCCAGGCCGCTGAAGGCGGCGGTGCCGAGCACGATCAGCAGCGCGATCCAGAGCGGGTCTCCGTGCGGGGACCAGCCCATGGCCAGCGCGACGACGCAGATCACCGCGACCTGGATGACCTCCACGCCCAGGACGGCCACGGTCTTGGCGAGCAGCAGGCCGGGCCGGGAAAGCGGGGTGGCCCCGAGCCGCTTGAGCACGCCGTACCGCCGTTCGAACCCGGTGGCGATGGCCTGGCCGGTGAACGCGGTGGACATGACGGCGAGCGCGAGGACGCCGGGCGTGACGAAGTCGACCCGGGACCCGGACACGTTGATCAGCGGCGCCCGCGAGAACCCGACGAGCAGCAGCACGGGGATGATCAGGGTGAGCAGCAGCTGCTCGCCGTTGCGGAGCATGGCGCGCATCTCCGCCCCCGCCTGCGCCAGCACCATCCGCGACAGCGGGGCCGCGCCGGGCCGGGGGGTGAAGTCGAGCGTCGTGGTCATCGCGTGGTCCGATCGGAGTGGGCCGGGCGGGCCGCGCCCCAGGTGGGGCGGGTCATCGCAGCTCCCGGCCGGTGAGTTCGAGGAAGACGTCTTCGAGGGTGCGCCGCTCGATGCTGAGGTCCTCGGCCGTGACGCCCTCGCTGGCGCACCAGGCGGTGACCGTGGCGAGCAGACCGGGGGCGACCTGCCCCTCGATGATGTAGTGCCCGGCGGGCGACTCCTTGGCGGCGCTCCCCTCGGGGAGGGCGCCGAGCAGCTCGTCGAGGTTCAGCCCCGGGCGGGCCCGGAACCGGAGCTGGCGCTCGGCGCCGGTCAGCGTGGCGGGAGTCCCGGCGGCGACGACCCGACCGTGGTCGATGATGATCACCTGGTCGGCGAGCTTCTCCGCCTCGTCCATGTAGTGCGTGGTGAGGACGACCGAGACCCCGGCCTCGCGCAGGCCGGTGACCACGTCCCAGCAGGCGTACCTGGCCTGGGGGTCGAGGCCCGCCGTGGGCTCGTCGAGGAAGACCAGCTCGGGCCGCCCCACGATCGCCCCGGCCAGCGACAGCCGCTGCTGCTGCCCGCCGGACAGCCGCCGGTACGGCGTGCGCGCGTGCTCGGAGAGGCCGAGCCGGTCCAGGAGCGCGGCGGGGTCGAGCGGGTGGGCGTGGAACCGGGCCATGAGGCGCAGCCACTCGCCGGCGCGCATCGCGGGGGGCACGCCGCCGGACTGGAGCATCACGCCGACCCGGGCCTTGAGCGACCGGTCGGACGGGTGGAGGCCCAGCACGCGCACCTCGCCGCCGTCGGCGTGGCGGAAACCCTCGCAGATCTCGATGGTGGACGTCTTCCCCGCCCCGTTGGGGCCGAGGATCGCGGTCACCCGGCCGCGCGCGCAGGACAGCGTCAGGCCGTCGATCGCGGTGGTGCGGCCGTAGCGCTTGACGAGGTCGCGCACCTCGACCGCGGGCGTGCCGTCGGCGCCCGGCGCGGGTCGCGTGTTCGCGGCGTCCGGCATCATGGTTCTCCTGCCTGCCGTCCGCACCATGGCAGACGCGGGGGATCGCAGTGGCCGGCAGTCCCCACGCTCCCGGCCTCCCCCCAGCCAGATGGGACACACTTCTTGACGAGACGAGTCTAGGGAGGCGGCGGGGTGCCCGGGCCGCCGGAGCCCTGTTCGCGCGCGCCGTCGGCCGTCCCCGGGCGCCGGGCGGGCAGTGTTAGGTAAGCCTACCCTGCGTGACTAATTGCATTCCGGACGGTTCCGGCCTTCGTTTGTGGCGAGGGAAGCAATTACGGCACACTGATGTTGTGAAATACGTGCCCGGGAAGACGAACGTCGAGGAGGCCGCGGTGACGCGGCTTTCCGGCGTGCCCGGCAGCACAGCCGAGAGCAGGGCCGAGATCGCGGTGGGAAGCGCGCTGTCCGCCGAGCGTGGCACGCGGGCGCGGGTCGCGCGTCTCATCCTCGAACACGGTCCGGTGACCGCCGCCGACCTGGGCGAACGGCTGGGGCTCACCCCCGCGGCCGTCCGCCGCCACCTGGACGCGTTGCTCGCCGACGGGATGATCGCACCCCGTACGGCGAGGCCGCGCGGCCAGCGGGGCAGGGGGCGGCCGGCCAAGCTGTTCGCGATCACCGACGCGGGCCGCAGCGCCTTCGTCCACGCGTACGACGACCTGGCGGGCAGCGCGTTGCGCTTCCTGGCCGAGCGGCTCGGAGACGAGGCCGTGTCCGAGTTCGCGCGGGCACAGGTCGCCGGCTTGGTCGACAGGCTGGAGTCGGTCATGCGCGAGGTCCCCGCCGACCAGCGGATCCGCGTGCTGGCCGAGGCGTTGTCCGCCGAGGGCTACGCCGCCTCCGCGACGGAGACGGCCATAGGAGGCGAGCAGCTCTGCCAGCACCACTGCCCGGTCGCGCACGTCGCCGCGAAGTTCCCGCAGCTGTGCGAGGCCGAGACGGAGGCGTTCGGGCAACTGCTCGGCACACCGGTGCAACGACTGGCCACGATCGCCAACGGTGACGGGGTCTGCACCACACACGTGAGTTCTCACGCGCTGGCCGTACGGCACGCGCGCAGTCATGAAACGACGAGCAAGGAGACCGGAAGGTGACTCTCACCGACCGCCCGGAGCTGGAAGGCCTCGGGAATTACAAGTTCGGCTGGGCCGACTCGGATGTGGCCGGTGCCGCGGCCCGCCGTGGCCTGTCCGAGGAGGTCGTCCGCAACATCTCCCAGCTCAAGAACGAGCCGGAGTGGATGCTCGACCTGCGCCTCAAGGGCCTGCGGCTGTTCGGGAAGAAGCCGATGCCGACGTGGGGCTCGGACCTGTCCGGCATCGATTTCGACAACATCAAGTACTTCGTCCGGTCCACGGAGAAGCAGGCCGCCTCCTGGGACGAACTGCCCGCCGACATCAAGAACACCTACGACAAGCTCGGCATCCCCGACGCGGAGAAGCAGCGCCTGATCGCGGGCGTGGCCGCCCAGTACGAGTCGGAGGTCGTCTACCACAAGATCCGTGAGGACCTTGAGGAGAAGGGCGTCATCTTCGTCGACACCGACACCGGCCTGCGCGAGCACGAGGACATCTTCAAGGAGTACTTCGGCTCGGTGATCCCGGTCGGCGACAACAAGTTCGCCTCGCTGAACACCGCGGTCTGGTCGGGCGGCTCCTTCATCTACGTGCCGCCGAACGTGAACGTGGAGATCCCGCTCCAGGCCTACTTCCGGATCAACACCGAGAACATGGGCCAGTTCGAGCGGACCCTGATCATCGTGGACGAGAACTCCTACGTCCACTACGTCGAGGGCTGCACCGCGCCGATCTACTCGTCCGACTCGCTGCACTCGGCGGTCGTCGAGATCATCGTGAAGAAGAACGCCCGCTGCCGGTACACGACCATCCAGAACTGGTCGAACAACGTCTACAACCTGGTCACCAAGCGCGCCGTGGCGTACGAGGGCGCGACCATGGAGTGGATCGACGGCAACATCGGCTCCAAGGTCACGATGAAGTACCCGGCGGTCTACCTGATGGGCGAGCACGCCAAGGGCGAGACCCTGTCGGTGGCCTTCGCGGGTGAGGGCCAGCACCAGGACGCCGGCGCCAAGATGGTGCACCTCGCGCCCAAGACGTCGAGCACGATCGTGTCCAAGTCCGTCGCCCGCGGCGGCGGCCGCACGTCCTACCGCGGCCTCGTCCAGATCGAGGAGGGTGCGGCCGGGTCGGCGTCCACGGTGAAGTGTGACGCGCTGCTGGTGGACCAGATCAGCCGCTCCGACACCTACCCCTACGTGGACGTCCGCGAGGACGACGTGTCGATGGGGCACGAGGCGACGGTCTCCAAGGTGTCCGAGGACCAGCTCTTCTACCTGATGAGCCGCGGCCTGAACGAGGACGAGGCGATGGCGATGATCGTGCGCGGCTTCGTCGAGCCGATCGCCAGGGAGCTCCCGATGGAGTACGCCCTGGAGCTGAACCGCCTGATCGAGCTGCAGATGGAAGGGGCCGTCGGCTGATGGGTCTGGAAACGATGCCGGTGTCCAAGCTCCACGCGGAGTCGTCGTACGACCCGGCCGACTTCCCGGTGCCGACCGGCCGCGAGGAGGAGTGGCGGTTCACGCCGCTGTCCCGCCTCAAGGGGCTCCACAACGGCACGGCCGCGCCCACGGGCAACGTCGTGGTCGAGGTGGACGCCGCGCCCGAGGTGACCGTGGAGACGGTCGGCCGCGACGACTCCAGGATCGGCGCCGCCTACGTGCCGTCCGACCGGGTCAGCGCTCAGGCGTACGCCTCGTTCGAGAAGGCGACCGTCATCACGGTGCCCCGGGAGGTCGTGGCCTCCCGGCCGACCGTGATCAACGTGCGCGGCCTCGGCGAGGGCGCGGGCCACGGGGCCACCTACGGCCACATCGTGGTCCGGGTCGAGCCGATGGCGCAGGCGGTGCTGGTCCTCGACCACACCGGCGGCGCGGTCTACGCCGACAACGTCGAGTTCGCGGTCGGCGAGGGCGCGACCCTCAAGGTCGTCAGCCTGCAGGACTGGGCCGACGGCGCCGTCCACGTCTCCCACCACCACGCGCAGCTCGGCAAGGACGCGACGTTCCGGTCCTTCGTGGTGACCCTCGGCGGCGACCTCGTACGGCTCTCGCCGTCCGTGTCGTACACCGCTCCGGGCGGCGACGCCGACCTGACCGGGCTCTACTTCGTGGACGCCGGGCAGCACCTGGAGCACCGCCTCTGGGTGGACCACGGGGTGCCCAACTGCCGCAGCAACGTGACCTACAAGGGCGCGCTGCAGGGCGACGGGGCGCACGCCGTGTGGATCGGCGATGTGATCATCCGGGCCGAGGCCGAGGGCACCGACACCTACGAGCTCAACCGGAACCTCCTGCTCACCGACGGCGCCCGCGCCGACTCGGTGCCGAACCTGGAGATCCTCACCGGCGAGGTCGCCGGGGCGGGCCACGCCTCCGCCTCCGGCCGTCTCGACGACGAGCACATCTTCTACCTGCAGGCTCGCGGCATCCCGTACGACGAGGCCCGCCGTCTCGTGGTGCACGGCTTCTTCGCCCAGCTCCTGGAGAAGATCGAAGTCGAGGAGATCCGCGAGCGGGTGCTGTCCGCAGTGGAGGCTGAGCTCGCGCGATGAGTTTCGAGAAGGTCTGCAAGGTCAGCGACATCCCCGACGACGGCGCCCTGGGCGTCGAGGTGGGGGACATCCCGGTCGCGCTCGTCCGCACCGGCGGTGAGGTCTTCGCGCTGCACGACGTGTGCTCGCACGCGGAGGTGAAGCTGAGCGAGGGCGAGGTCTACGACCACACCCTGGAGTGCTGGCTGCACGGCTCGTGCTTCGACCTGCGCTCCGGCAAGCCCACCGGCCCGCCCGCCACCAAGCCCGTGAACGTCTACCGAGTCAAGATCGACGGCGATGACGTGTACGTCTCGCTCTCGAAGGAGTAATACGTGTCAACCCTTGAGATTCGTGACCTGCACGTCGCCGTGGGCGACAAGGAGATCCTGCGCGGCGTCAACCTGACCGTCAGCGCGGGCGAGACGCACGCGATCATGGGGCCGAACGGCTCCGGCAAGTCCACCCTCGCGTACGCGATCGCCGGTCACCCGAAGTACACCATCACCTCGGGCGCCGTGCTGCTCGACGGCGAGGACATGCTCGCCATGTCGGTGGACGAGCGGGCCCGGGCCGGCCTCTTCCTCGCGATGCAGTACCCGGTCGAGGTGCCCGGTGTGAGCGTCTCCAACTTCCTGCGCTCCGCGGTCACCGCCGTGCGCGGCGAGGCCCCCAAGCTGCGCGAGTTCGCCAAGGACCTGAAGAACGGCATGGACGCCCTGTCCATCGACCCGGCGTTCGCGCAGCGCAACACCAACGAGGGCTTCTCCGGCGGCGAGAAGAAGCGGCACGAGATCCTCCAGCTCGAGCTCCTCAAGCCGAAGATCGCCGTCCTGGACGAGACCGACTCCGGCCTCGACGTCGACGCCCTCCGCGTCGTCTCCGAGGGCATCAACCGGTTCCGCGACACCGGCGACACCGGCGTGCTGCTGATCACCCACTACACCCGCATCCTCCGCTATGTGAAGCCCGACTTCGTGCACGTCTTCGCCGGCGGCCGCATCGTCGAGGAGGGCGGCCCCGAGCTGGCCGACAAGCTGGAGGACGAGGGTTACGAGTCCTACGTGAAGGCGTCCGCGTAATGAGCGTTCCGAGCTTCGACGTGGAGAGGGTCAGGAAGGACTTCCCGATCCTCTCCCGCGAGCTGCCCGGCGGCCGGCCGCTGGTCTACCTCGACTCGGGCAACTCCTCCCAGAAGCCCGCCCAGGTGATCGACACCATGCGCGAGCACCTGGCCCAGCACTACGGCAACGTCGGCCGGGCGCTGCACGCGCTCGGCAGCGAGTCGACCGAGGCGTACGAGGCGGCCCGCGACAAGATCGCCGCGTTCGTGGGCGCGTCGTCGCGAGACGAGATCGTCTTCACCAAGAACGCCTCCGAGGCGATCAACCTGGTCGCGTACGCCTTCGGCAACCCGATCAACACCGACGAGCGGTTCCGGGTCGGCCCCGGCGACGAGATCGTCATCACGGAGATGGAGCACCACTCCAACATCGTGCCGTGGCAGCTCCTCGCCCAGCGCACGGGCGCGACGCTGCGCTGGTTCTCCGTCACCGACGAGGGCCGTCTCTCCCTGGACAACCTCGACGAGCTGGTCAACGAGCGCACCAAGATCGTCTCGATCGTCCACCAGTCGAACGTGCTCGGCACGGTCAACTCGATCTCGCCGATCCTGGCCCGGGTCCGCGAGGTCGGCGCGCTGATGATGATCGACGCCTCGCAGTCGGTGCCCCACCAGCGGGTGGACGTGGCCGACCTCGACGTCGACTTCGTCGCCTTCACCGGGCACAAGATGCTCGGCCCGTCCGGCATCGGCGTGCTGTGGGGCCGCCGCGAGCTGCTCGAGGCCATGCCGCCGTTCCTCGGCGGCGGCGAGATGATCGAGGCGGTCTGGATGGACCACTCGACCTACGCCCCCGTGCCGCACAAGTTCGAGGCCGGGACGCCGCCGATCGTCGAGGCCGTCGGCCTCGGCGCCGCGGTCGACTACCTGACGTCGATCGGCATGGACGCGATCAAGCAGCACGAGCGGGAGCTCACCGGTTACACCCTCGACGCGCTGGGGGAGATCCCCGGCCTGCGGATCGTCGGCCCGCGCACCGTCATCGCGCGCGGCGGCACGGTCTCGTTCACCCTTGAGGGTATCCACCCGCACGACGTCGGCCAGATCCTGGACGACGTGTTCGGCATCGCCGTACGGGTAGGACACCACTGCGCCCGGCCGCTTCACCTGCGGTTCGGAATTCCCGCGACCACTCGGGCGTCGTTCTACCTGTACAACACGACGGCCGAGGTCGACGCTCTGGTCCGCGGCCTCCACCATGTCCAGAAGGTGTTCGGCTGAGCCATGATCGCTGAATCCATGTACCAGGAGCTCATCCTGGAGCACTACAAGCACCCGCAGGGCCGCGGGCTGCGTGAGCCGTTCGACGCAGAGGTGCACCATGTGAACCCGACCTGCGGCGACGAGGTCACGCTGCGGGTGAAGCTGGGTGACGGCGGCAAGGTGCTGGACGTCTCCTACGACGGACAGGGCTGCTCGATCAGCCAGGCGGCGGCCTCCGTGCTGCACGAGCTCGCCACCGGCTCCACGATCGAGGAGTCCCTCTCGGTGGTCGACGAGTTCACCCGGCTCATGCAGGGGCGGGGCCAGGTCGAGGCCGACGAGGACGTGCTCGGCGACGCGGTCGCCTTCGCCGGAGTGGCGAAGTTCCCCGCCCGGGTCAAGTGCGCGCTGCTGTCCTGGATGGCCTACAAGGACGCCGTGCTGCGGAGCCAGGCGTGACCCCTCGAACGAACGTAAGGAGGATGGCGTGAGCAAGCCGACCGAGACCCCCACGGCGACGTTCGACGGAGATACCTCCCTCGACGACGTCCTGGAGGCACTGAAGGACGTCGTGGACCCCGAGCTGGGGATCAACGTGGTCGACCTCGGCCTGATCTACGGGGTCAACCTCGACCCCGCCGGCGAGGGCGAGCGGCCCATCGCCACGGTGGACATGACGCTGACCAGCGCGGCCTGCCCGCTGACCGACGTCATCGAGGACCAGGCCAACTCGGCCCTCGCCGACCTCGTGTCCAACGTCGTGATCAACTGGGTGTGGCTCCCGCCGTGGGGCCCGGACAAGATCACCGACGAGGGTCGCGAGCAGCTCCGGATGCTGGGCTTCAACGTCTGACCGGACTTTCCACGGGCCGACCCCGGGCTTCCCGGCCGGGGGTCGGCCCGTTCCCGTGCCGCCGGGCGCGAGCCACCGTCGCGGTGTCCCGCACGCGGGTGGAGCCTCCTCGGGAGAACGCGCGTGACCGTGCCGGGCGGGGTCGTCACCGTGATGTTGGTGGCTGAGGGAATGGTGTAGGGTTGCATCTCGTTATGCCCGAAGCGACTTGAATGACGGTGTCCGTGACAAGGCCGCTCGTATCCATGCGGGTGACCTGCACGACTGCGGGAACACCGAGGTCGCCGGATTGACCGTGGTGCCGCACCACGCGAGGCGCGCATCACGCGACGCCACCGCCTGACGCAGGGGCCTGCCCGCCGCATCGCTTGGCGGCGCCGGACTTTGTGTCCGTCCAGGAAACGATCCTGGCAGCCCCGACCATGAACACCCCTGCGTACGAATGAATGAAGTACGGCGCCGCCGTACCTGTCCTGGCTCGTCCTTTCGCAGAAGTGACGCGCCCCCGTGTTTCGACACGTCGACTTCGATGAAAGGCACGAACCTCGTGACCATGCTTGACGCTGGCCATGTTTCCCCCGCGTCCTCGCCCGAGGATGACACCGCCGCCTCGTCCGAGGCCGCCACCTCCTCCCAGATCTCCTCCGCGCCGTCCGGCGCCGCCGACTTCACGTCGCTCGGCCTGCCGCGGCCGCTCGTCTCCGGGCTGGCCAGGGAGGGCATCACCGAGCCGTTCCCCATCCAGAGCGCGGCGATCCCCGACGTTCTCGCCGGCCGCGACGTCCTCGGCCGGGGACAGACCGGCTCGGGCAAGACGCTCGCCTTCGGCCTGCCCACCATGGCCCGCGTCGCCGGGGAGCGCGCGCTGCCCAAGCGCCCGCGCGCCGTCATCCTCGTCCCCACCCGCGAGCTGGCCCTCCAGGTCGCCGACACTCTTGAGCCGCTGGGCCGGGGGCTGTCGCTGCGCACCAGGACCGTCGTCGGCGGCATGTCGATGGGACGGCAGATCGAGTCCCTGCGCCGCGGCGTCGAGATCGTCGTGGCCACGCCCGGACGCCTCACCGACCTCATGGAGCAGGGTGAGTGCTCGCTCGAGGACGTCCAGGTCACCGTGCTCGACGAGGCCGACCACATGTGCGACCTCGGCTTCTTCCCCGTGGTGAGCGCGATCCTGGACGCCACCCCCTCCGACGGGCAGCGGCTGCTCTTCTCCGCCACGCTCGACGGCGACGTGGACAAGCTCGTCCAGAAGTTCCTCACCGACCCGGTGACCCACTCGCTCGCTCCGGCGGCCTCGTCGGTGGCGACCATGGAGCACCACCTCTTCCAGGTCCACCGGGACGACAAGGTCGACGTGACCGCCGAGATCGCCAACCGCGAGGGCCGTACGATCCTGTTCGTGCGCACCCAGCACGGGGTGGACCGCGTCGTCAAGCAGCTCGCCCGCGTCGGCGTCCGGGCCGGCGGCCTGCACGGCGGCAAGCGGCAGAACCAGCGCACCCGCATCCTCGGGGAGTTCCGCGAGGGCAACGTGAGCGTGCTGGTCTGCACCGACGTGGCGGCCCGGGGCATCCACGTCGACGACGTCAGCCTGGTGCTCCACGTCGACCCTCCGATGGACCACAAGAGCTACCTGCACCGCGGCGGCCGTACGGCCCGCGCGGGTGAGAGCGGCAGCGTCGTGACGCTCGTCATGCCGAACGAGCGCCGCTCCACCGACGCGATGACCCGGCGCGCGGGCATCACGCCGTCGCGGCACCGGGTGCGCCCCGGCGACGAGGTGCTCGCCGAGGTCGCCGGCGCGCGGCAGCCCAGCGGCGAGGCGATCCCCGTGTGGGAGCCCGACGTGCGCAAGCCGCTGCGGCAGCGCCGCGAGGGCCCGGCCGGCGAAGGCCGTCCGCGCCGCTTCGGCGACCGCAGGGAGCGCCGGTTCGACCGCGACGACCGCCCCGCCCGCGACGGCGAGTACGGCGGCGGGTACAGGGGTCGGCGCGACGAGGACGGGAACTCGTTCCGCGAGGACCGCGAGCGCCGTCCGTTCCAGAACGACCGTGACGGCCGTGCCTTCCGTGGCGGCCAGGAGGACCGGCCTTTCGGCGCGGACCGCGAGGTCGGTGAAGGCCACGAGCGCCGTGAGGGCCGTCCGTTCCGCGGTCACCGCGACGGCGGCGACCGCCCGTTCCGCGACGACCGCGAGCGCCGTCCGTTCCGTGACGAGCGTCAGGGCCGGGAAGGCCGCCCGTTCAGGGGCGACCGGGACGGTGGCGACCGCCCCTCCCGCGACGACCGTGACCGCTCCTCCCGGAACGATCGCGACGCTCGCCCGTTCCGCCGGGACCGCGACGGCGGCTCCTACCGAGGCGGCCGTGAGAGCGGCTCCTCCTACCAGGGCGACCGCCGCGGCCAGGGAGACCGTCCCTTCCGCGGGGACCGGGACGGCGGCTCCTACCGGGGCGAGCGTGACGGGCGCCGCGACGACCGCGGCTACCAGGGGGACCGCTCGCGTGGCTCCTTCGGCGAGGGCCGGGGCTCGTACGGCGGGTTCCGCGACCGGTCGCGCGGCCAGAGCGGGGAGGGCCGCTCCGAGCAGCGTGGCGGCTACCGGGACGGCGAGCGCGGCGGCCACCGCGACGGTCATGGCAACGGCGAGCGCGGCGGCCACCGCGAAGGCCACCGTGACGGCCACCGGGGCGAGCGCCGCCCGGACGGCCGCGGTGACTTCCGCTCCCCGCGCGGCGGTGGTTTCCGCCAGGGCGGTCGCCCCGGTGGGCGCCCCGGAGGCCACTCCGGCAACCGCTCCGGCCGCTGAGGCCCGATCCTCACGGCCGCGCGACGGTGCCGAGCCGGCGTGATCAGGGCAGTCTGGTCCGCCGGTGTCGAGATCGGTTCGGCGGCGATGCGGCACCTCCCAGGGCCGTCGAGTGACATGTGATCCGGCGAGCGCCGGTGTCCCACACGGGCACCGGCGCTCGCCGTTTTCCGGCCGACGGTTCCACGAGCCCGCGGACATCCGGGCCTGAGTCCATCAGGTAGGTTCCACGTCACCGGGATCGCCTCCCGCGGCTCCCGGCACGATCCCCGCCAGCGGCGTCCCCACCCGCGCGCCTGTCGTAAGGAGTCCCCCTGTGTTCGTCGACCTGCCGCTCGACCAGCTTCGCGCCTACCTCCCGGAACGGGACGACCCCGCCGACTTCGACGACTTCTGGGAGCGGACCCTGCGCGAGGCCCGTACGTTCGACCTCGCGGCCACCTTCACGCCCCACGACGCCCACCTCGCGCGCGTGGACGTGTACGACGTGACCTTCGCCGGGTTCGGCGGGCACCCGATCAAGGGGTGGCTGCTCACCCCCGCCTCGCCGGACGGGCCGCTGCCCTGCGTCGTCGAGTACATCGGCTACAACGGCGGGCGGGGCCTGCCGCACGACTGGCTGCTGTGGCCGTCCGCCGGATACGCGGTGTTCGTGATGGACACCCGGGGCCAGGGCGGCGGCTGGCGGCAGGGGGACACGCCCGACCCGGCCCCCGGGACCGGCCCCGAGACCGCCGGGAAGCTGACCCGCGGCGTGCTCGACCGCGACGGGTACTACTACCGGCGCCTCTACACCGACGTGGTGCGCGCAGTCGAGGCGGCCCGGGCGCACCCCGCCGTGGACGCGGAGCGCATCGCGGTCTCGGGCGCCAGCCAGGGCGGCGGCATGGCCCTGGCCGCGGCCGCGCTCGCACCCGAGATCTCCTACGCCTTCGTCGACGTGCCGTTCATGTGCCACATCCGGCGCGCCGTCGAGGTCACCGACGCCCTGCCGTACGGGGAGTTGAGCCGGTTCTGCGCGGTCAACCGGGAGCGGGTCGAGGACGTCTTCGCCACCCTGGCCTACTTCGACGGGACGAACTTCGCGGCCAGGGCGACGGTGCCCGCCCGGTTTTCCGTGGGGCTGCGCGACGAGGTCACCCCGGCCTCGACCGTCTTCGCCGCCTACAACCACTACGCCGGTCCCAAGGACATCTCGGTCTGGCCGTTCAACGGGCACGAGGGCGGCCAGTCGGTGCAGGACCTGGAGCACCTGAAGATCGCCAGGAAGATCTTCGGCTGACCTCGCATCGGCCCGACGACGGCGCGCGGAGGCCCGCGGCGGGCCTCCGCCACCGGACACGTACGGCGGGGGAGTGCCGGGACGCGCCCGGTCGCGCGGACCGACTACGCTGGTTCCGCATCGCCCGACAACCCTGAAAGAGATCATGAAGACCTTCGAAGAGCTGTACGCCGAGCTGTCGGAGAAGGCGCGCACCCGGCCCTCGGGCTCGGGCACCGTGGCCGCGCTGGACGCCGGGGTCCATGCCATCGGGAAGAAGGTCGTCGAGGAGGCCGCCGAGAGCTGGATGGCCGCCGAGCACGAGTCCACGGAGCGAGCCGCGGAGGAGATCTCCCAGCTCCTCTACCACGTGCAGGTCCTCATGCTGGCGCGCGGCATCGGACTCGACGAGGTCTACAAGCATCTCTAGGCCGCCGCAGGCGGCCGAAACGCGTCCAATGACCTCGTCATCCGCGTCCCGAAGGGGTTCCGTCACACCATGCTGCGTCTTGCCGTACCGAACAAGGGCGCGCTCGCCGAAGCCGCCCAGATCATCCTGAAAGAGGCGGGGTACCGCCCGCGCACCGACAGCAAGGAGCTCGTGGTCGTCGACCCCGAGAACTCCTGCGAGCTGTTCTTCCTGCGTCCCCGCGACATCGCCGTCTACGTCGGCGAGGGCACGCTCGACGCCGGCATCACCGGCCGCGACATGCTCTTCGACTCCGGCGCGCCGGCCGAGGAGGTCGTGCCGCTGGGCTTCGGCCGGTCCACGTTCCGCTTCGCCGCGCCCCCCGGACGGTACGGCAGCGTCACCGACCTGGCCGGCCTGCGGATCGCCACCTCCTACGCCGGTCTGCTCGGCAAGTACCTCGCCGAGGAGGGCGTCGACGCGCGGGTCATCAAGCTCGACGGCGCGGTCGAGACGGCGATACGGCTCGGCGTCGCCGACGCGGTCGCCGACGTGGTCGAGACCGGCACGACGCTCCGCAACGTCGGCCTGGAGGTCTTCGGGGAGCCCATCGCCCACTCCGAGGCCGTGCTCATCAAGCGGACCGGCGCCACCGAGACGAACGGTTTCCAGCAGCTCATCCGGCGGCTCCAGGGCGTTCTGGTCGCCCGCGACTACGTGATGATGGACTACGACATCCGCGTCGAGCGGATCGACGACGCCATCGCGATCACGCCCGGCGTCGAGGGCCCGACGGTGTCGCCGCTGCACCGCGAGGGCTGGGTCGCCGTACGCGCCATGGTGCCGCGCAAGGGCCACCAGCAGATCATGGACCAGCTCTGGGAGATCGGCGCCAAGGCCATCCTGGTCACGGCCATCTACGCCTGCCGCCTCTGACGCCCGCCGCCGGTCTCGGCGAGCCTCCCGGAGCCGCTGGACGGCTCCGGGATCAGCGCCGGTGGTCGTACAGGAGGCCGGACCGGTTCAGGTAGTCGACCAGCGGTCCGGTTGAGGCCAGCCGGCCCTTTCGCCGCGCCTCGCTCACCGTCCGGCCGAGCTCGCGCAGCTTCTTGCGCACCTTCTCGGGCTTGCCGTCCGCGAGCTTCTCCCGCATCTCCTCGATCTTGTGGCGTACCTTCTCGGCCGTGTCGGAGTCGATGCCGCCCTGCTGCTCCTGGGCGGCCAGCGCGCTCGCGAGCCCGGCCAGCCACGCCTGGGGGCCGTTCACGGTCCTGGTGGGCGACGGAGACGGAGCCGGCGGCGTCGGGGTGACCGACCGGGTCGGTTTCGGGGTGGCGGACGGGCTCCGCCGTACGGGCGCGGGCGCCGTCGCGGCACTGGTGGGAGCCGCCGCGGCGGCGTCGGGCGTGGACGTCGAGGACGGCCAGACCAGCCACGCCACGGCCAGGACGGGGACGGCCGCGCCGGCCGCGATCATCGCCCCCTTGCGCCGGGACGTCCCGCCGCGCTTCGGGCGTCCGGAGCCTCCGGACGACCACGGCCCCGGCGTGACGGACGTCTGCGCCGTCGGGCCGCCGTGCGGGTAGGCGACATGTTCGCCGTATCCGGACGTGGGCGGCCAGGCGGCCGTGTGCCCGGTGTGCCCATGCGCGGGCGCCCCGCCGCCCTGATAGGCCTGTGGAGGCCGGCCGGACGCCGCGCCGCCGCCCTCGAAGAGCCCGGCGCCGGTCATGTCGAGCATCGCCGTGTCGCCGGCCCGCGCCGGGCCGGGAGGCGGGGGCGGGGCGTTCCGGGTCCGGGCGATCACCTCTCCGGCCGTCGGCCGGGCGCTCGGCTCCTTCTCCAGCAGCGCCAGCACCAGCGCCTCCAGGTCCGCCGGGAGCTCCGGACGGAAGCGGCGCGGCGGCGGGGGCGGCTGCTGGATGTGCTGGAAGACCAGCTCGGCCGACGACCCGGCGAACGGCGGGTGGCCGCACAGCAGCTCGTACCACACACAGCCGAGGGCGTACATGTCGCTGGCCGCGTCACCGGGGCGTCCCATGATCTGCTCGGGCGACAGGTACGCGGCGGTGCCGACGATCATGCCGACGGCGGTGAGCCGCCCCGCCGCCTCGTCCGCCAGCCGGGCGATGCCGAAGTCGACCACCTTGACCTGGCCGCTGTCGGTCAGGTGCAGGTTGGCGGGCTTGATGTCGCGGTGCACGACCCCGGCCCGATGCGCGGCGTCCAAAGCGACGGCCACCTGCCCGACCAGGTGGCGGACCTCGTCCACCCCCAGCGGCCCCCGCGCGGCCAGCTCCTCGGCCAGGCTCCGGCCCGAGAGCAGCTCCATCACGAGGAACGGCCGCCCCCCGTGCTCGCCCACGTCGTACACGCTGACGACGTTGGGGTGGACCACCCGCGCGGCGGTGCGCGCTTCCTGGGCGAACCGGGCCCGCATGGACGGATCGGACCCCTCGGCCGCGAAGACCTTGACCGCCACCGGCAGGTCGCGGACCAGGTCGTGCCCGCGCCACACCTCGGCCATCCCGCCCCGGCCGATCGGCGCGTCCAGGCGGTAGCGGTCGCCGAGCACGGAGGAGACTCCCACCCAGCCGTTCACCGCAACCCCCTACACATCAGCGTCAAAGGATGACGAACACCCTAACGGAGGGATCAAGTGGACCGGGCCCGCTCGGCCCCGCCCCCGGTCGCCGCCTGTCCGGTCCCCGGACAGGGCAGGTGCACAAGCGCGCTTCTCTGACAAATGTCATAGAGAAAGCCGGAGGTATGGAACTGCGGCGCGCCGCGGCACGCCGCCTAGCATCGGTGCGTGAACGCCATCTCCTTCTCCCAGGTCACACGGGCCTACGGGGACGTACTCGCGGTGGACGGGCTCGATCTCGACATCCCCGCGGGCCGTACGGTCGCCCTGCTGGGGCCGAACGGCGCCGGCAAGTCCACCTCGATCAACATGCTGCTCGGCCTGCTCCGCCCCACCAGCGGCCAGATCAGGATCTTCGGGGAGACCCCCGAACGGGCCATCGCCCGCGGGGATGTCGGCGCCATGCTCCAGGAGGGGACGCTGATCCCCGAACTGACCGTCGCCGAGACCGTCGGCTTCGTCCGGAGCCTCTACCCCGACCCCCTTCCCCTCGACGAGATCCTGCGCATGGCCGATCTCACCGACCTGGCCGGACGCAGGGCCGGACGGCTGTCCGGCGGACAGACCCAGCGGGTACGGTTCGCGCTGGCCATCGCGGGCGCTCCCCGGCTCCTCATCCTCGACGAGCCCACCGCCGCCATGGACGTCGAGTCCCGCCGCGCCTTCTGGGACAACATCCGGGCGTACGCGGCGCAGGGGCGCACGGTCCTGTTCGCCACCCACTACCTGGAGGAGGCCGACGAGAACTCCGACAGGGTCGTCGTCATCGCACGCGGCCGGATCGTCGCCGACGGGACGGCCGCCGAGATCAAGTCCGGGGTCGGAGGCCAGGCGGTGAGCTTCACGATGGGCACGCAGTCCGTCGCCGGCCTCGACACGCTGCCCGGCGTCATCGGGGTCGAGATCACATCGGGCCGTGCCGTACTCAGGACGAGCGACCCCGACGCCACCGTCGACGCGCTCTACCGCAAGACCACCCTCGACGTGCGCGGCCTCGAGATCGCCGGGGCCGATCTCGAGGACGCCTTCCTCGCACTGACCCAGGAGTCCTGATGGTGAAGCACATCAAGATCGAAGCGCTGCGGATGCTGCGCAACAAGCGCTACGCCGTCTTCGTCGTGGCGTTCCCCCTCGGCTTCTACCTGCTCTACTCCAACCTGTGGGGTGACCAGGTGGACGAGACCACCGGGGTGAAGGCCAGCGTGATCCTGATGGTCTCCATGGGCGCGTACGGCGCGCTGGCCTCGTCCATCATGTCCACGGCGGTCCCCTGGGCGCAGGAGCGGGAGAGCGGCTGGCTGCGCCAGCTCCAGATCACGCCGCTGCCCAGCTGGTCGTTCATCGTGACCAAGCTGATCGTGTCCATGCTGCTCACCCTGCCCGCGCTCCTGCTCGTCGGCTTGGCGGCCGTCCTCACGCAGGGCGTCTCGCTTCCGCCGGGGGAGTGGGCCGGGCTCGTCGTCGCGATGTGGCTCGGCGTGATCCCGTTCGCCGCGCTCGGCCTGACCATCGGCTCGCTGACGCGTCCCGACACGGCCCAGCCGCTCGCCATGATCGGCATGTTCGGGCTCGCGCTGCTCGGAGGTCTCTGGATCCCCCTCGACATCATGCCGGAGACCATGCGGACGATCGCCAAGGTGCTTCCCTCGAACGACTACGCCACGATCGGCTGGCGGATCGTCGCGGGAGAGGCGCCGCCCGCCTCGGCGGTCCTCGGCATCCTCGGGTGGGGCGTCGCTCTGGTCGCGTTCGCCATCTTCGCCTTCCGGCGGGCTACAGTCCGGGCATGACCGGCAGGCTGGAGCGCGTCTTCACGTTCGGCAGGACGAGGGGGCGGGGGTCGCGGCTGCGGCGCCTGATGGGCATCTCGTTCGGCTTCATGTACCTCGCCTACCCGGTGTCCGACATCGTGACCGGTCAGGTCTCCGGCGCGGAGGCGGTCTGGCAGAGCGTCGCCCTCGGGGTGTTCGTGGTGACCTACGTCGCCGCCGTCCTCAGCCCGGGGGAGCACGGCGAGCGCGGCAGGCGGACGGTCGCGCTGATGGCCCTGGCGACGCTGATGGCGGTGGTGTTCCCGCTCGTCTTCCGGGGCGGGTGGACCGCGTTGCCGATCTACGTCACCGTGATGCTCTCCATGGCGCTGCCCCCGCGGCCCGCACTGGGGGCGATGGCGGCGATGGCCCTGGTCGTCCTCGTCGACTGCCTGGTCGCGGGAGCCGAGATCGGCACCGTGCTGCTGCTCGTGATGCAGGTGTGGACCCTCGGCATCCTGTTCGCCAGCGTCCGCAACACGCGCATGCTCATCGTCCAGCTCGAGGACGCGCAGCGGGAGGTCGCCCGGCTGGCGGCGAGCGACGAGCGGCTCCGAATCGCGCGAGACCTGCACGACCTGCTCGGACACAGCCTGTCGCTGATCGTGCTGAAAAGCGAGCTGGCCGGTCGGCTGGCCGAGCAGGGGTCCGGCCGCGTCGCAGGGGAGGTCGCCGACATCGAGTCCGTGGCGCGGCAGGCGCTCGTCGAGGTGCGCGAGGCCGTCACCGGGTACCGGCAGCGCGGATTCTCCGAGGAACTCGACGGCGCGCGCTCCGCGCTCGGCGCCGCGGGCCTGACCGTGACCGTCCGCGTCTCCGGCACGCCGCTGCCCGGCGGCCTCGACGGCCTCTTCGGCTGGGCCGTGCGCGAGGCCGCCACCAACGTCGTACGGCACGCCCGCGCCACCCGCTGCAAGATCACCGTCGCCAACGACGGGACCCGTGCCACGCTCGATGTCACCGATGACGGCGTCGCCGGGCCGTACGAGCCGGGGAGCGGCCTGCGCGGCCTCGCGGAACGGGTCCGCGCGGAGGGAGGCGCGATGGAGGCCGGGCCGTCGCCGGGCGGATTCCGGCTGCGGATCGCCGTGCCCGCTCCGCACGCGGCGGACGAGGACAGCGCTTGCGACACCGGCGTCCCCGCCGTTTAGGCTCGGGCACATGATCCGCGTCATCCTCGCCGAGGACCAGGCGATGGTCAGGGGAGCGCTGGCGTCGCTGCTGGACCTGGAGCCCGACATCGAGGTCGTGGGGGAGGCGGCCACCGGAGAGGAGGCGGTCGCCGTCGTGGAGCGCCTCGAGCCCGACGTCGCCCTCCTGGACATCGAGATGCCCGTGCTGGACGGCATCGCCGCCGCCGCGCGGATCCGCGCGCGGACGCCCGGGTGCCGGGTGGTGATCCTGACGACCTTCGGACGGCCGGGATACCTGCGCCAGGCCATGGAGGCGGGCGCCTACGGGTTCCTCGTCAAGGACAGCCCGGCGCGTGAGCTGGCGGTCGCGATCCGGCGGGTGCTCGGCGGCGAGCGGGTGATCGATCCCGGCCTGGCCGCCGCCGCTCTCAGCGCGGGACCGAACCCCCTCTCGCGCCGGGAACGCGACGTCCTTGTCGCGGCCGCGGACGGCTCCACGATCGTGGACATCGCCCGCGCGCTGCATCTTTCCGAGGGCACGGTACGCAACTACCTCTCCTCGGCGATCCAGAAGACCGGCGCGCGCAACCGCATCGAGGCCGTACAGCGGTCGCGGCTTCAGGGCTGGCTCTGACCTCCGGCCGCGCGGCCCGGGTCAGCGGGCGGACCGCAGGCCGGCCACGTTGCGGATGAGGTCGCCGACGCGGACGATGCCCATACAGCGGCCGACCTCGTCGACCACCACCAGATCGTCGTAGACCCGGGACGCGTCACGGCCGGCGAGCTGCATCGCCGCGATCGCGGGCGTCGTCCTGGGCACCGTCCTCGGGGCGTCCGCGATGCGCCTGGCCGGCTTCTTGGCGTGCAGTGCGTGGCCGTACGCGCCGGCCATGAAGAGCAGGAAGCGGCTCCGGTCGGCGCTCCCCACCGGCCGCTGGTACTCGTCCACCAGGATGACGCTGCTGATCGACGGCTCGGAGCCGAACGCTCCGACCACCTCCTCCGCGGTCGCCTCGGCGGACAGCGTCACGCCGGGGAGCAGCAGCTCCTGGACCCGCGGTCCGAGCAGCGCCCCCGGGTGCACGGTGTCCGGCACGGGAAGCGGGACGCGCACCCGGACCCGCCCCGCCGACGGCTTCCAGTCGATCGGTGCGAGCAGCGGGCCCTGCGCCAGCCGGATGCCCCACCCGCGCGTCGCGGAGAGTTGCGCCTCGTCCCGCAGGCCGGGGGCGAGCACGTGCACGCCGAGGGAGCGTGCCACCCCGACGAGCGACTCGGCGAGCGCGCTGCGGCGCGGGTCGCGCGGCACGCGGTCCACCAGGTCGCGCGCCAGCACCACCACGTACGGCGAGGCGTCGGCGAGCAGGTCGAGGGGCAGCGGCGCGCTGCCGAGCCCGCCGAAGGCGATGAGGTATCCGGCCGCCCGCAGGCCGTCGATGCCGGCGAGCAGGGCGCGCCGGTCGGCCTCCGGGACCTCTCCCTCGATCACCAGGATCAGCTCGCGCGACCTGCGGCCCGACACGCGCACCGCCTCGTGCAGCGGGGCCAGGCCGGCGGAGCCGCCGATCACCGCGCGGGCCGGGATCGGCAGCACGAGCGGGAGCAGGGCCGCCGCCCGTGACGCGGCGAGCAGGCCCCGCACCGTGCCGGAGACGTCGGACGGCGGGAGCCCCGGCACGTCGCCCGCGTTCACCTCCACCGCGACGACGCCGCCGGTGTCGAGGTCCACGATCGGCACGAAGACCGGGGTGGGCGGATGGCCGGGAGCCCGCGGGTGGGCGCCGGAGGAGCCGGGCGCGGGTGCGTCCGGGGCGGCCTGGGCGGGTGGCGCCGCGAAGGGGAGGGGGACCGACACGGGTTGAATTGTGCTGCCCCGATACCTGTGATCGGCAGGACGGGAAGCGAAGTTCATCCACTTTTCCCCTGCTGTTCTGTGGGGATATATCGCCGCAGGTCCGGCACGTCATCGGGCGACCCGACCCGCCCTTCGGAGCCGCCGGAACGCTCCCCGCCGCGCCCCCTGAACGCCCGCCAGCTAACCTCTGGTCTCATGACGGCACGACCGGCCGCGGGCGGGGGCAGATGGGTGACCGTGGCCCCCGAGCGCGTCGAGCGCTGGGCGGGCGGTTTCGCGGCCCGGCACGGCGGCGCCGAGGCGACCGCGACCCCCGGTCTCGTACGGCTGACCGCCGCCGACGGCGCGGTGGCCGAACTGCACGTCCCGTTCCCGCCCCTGACGCTGGGAGAGGCCCCCGGACACCCGCTTCCGGGAGAAGGCCCGGAGCGGGCCGCCGGACAGGTGGCGGCGCTCGCCGCGCACGCGCGCCGCGACCGCCTGGTCGGCGTCCTGCTCGTACGGCTCGGCGGCTATGCGGCGGGCGTGTTCGACGGGGAGCGGCTGGTGACCTCCAAGGTCGGCTCCCGGCAGGTTCACGGCCGCAGCGCGGCGGGAGGGTGGTCGCAGCAGCGGTTCGCCCGGCGCAGGGAGAAGCAGTCGGCCGAGGCGCTGGAGGCGGCGGCCGACGTCGCCGCGCGCGTGCTGCTGCCGTACGCCGACGAGCTGGAGGCGGTCGTGCTCGGCGGGGACCGGCGGACGATCGACGGCGTGCGCCGCGACCGGCGGCTGGCCCCGTTGCTGGCCCTGGAGCGGCCGCCGTTCCTCACGGTGCCCGATCCCCGGCTGGCCGTCCTCAGGGAGGCGCCGGCGACGTTCCGCGCGGTCCGGGTCCGCGTCGTCGGCTGAACCGGTACAGCCCGGCGGCCGGTGGGAGCCGCCGCGGATCTCGCGGTCCCGGGAGGAGCGGTGCACAGGCCGTACACTGGGCGCTATGCGCGCTCCCGACTAGATCATCTCCCCGAGTTCGCACGGCCCCGCTCTCGCACCCTTCCGGGCGTCCGTGCGACCACGCGCCGGTCCTGACCCCACCACACGGGATGTTCCCCTGATCATGATCATTGCTACTGATATCGAGCTGCGCGCCGGGTCCCGGCTGCTCATCGAGGGCGCCTCGTTCCGGGTGAACCCGGGCGACAAGATCGGCCTGGTCGGCCGCAACGGCGCCGGCAAGACCACCCTGACCAAGGTGCTCGCGGGCGAGGGCATCCCCGCCGTCGGCTCCGTCACGGCCACCGGCAGCGTCGGCTACCTCCCGCAGGACCCCCGCTCGGGCGACCTGACCACCCTCGCCCGCGACCGCATCCTGTCCGCCCGCGGGCTGGACGAGGTGCTGCGCGATCTGCGCGCCGCCGAGCAGGGCATGGCCGCCGACGACTCGCGCGTCCGCGACCGGGCCGTCCGCGCGTACGGCCGGCTGGAGGACCGGCTGCACGTCCTCGGCGGGTACGCGGCCGAGTCGGAGGCCGCCTCCATCGCCTCCAGCCTCGGCCTGCCCGACCGGGTGCTCGCGCAGCCCCTGGAGACCCTCTCAGGAGGGCAGCGCCGCCGGGTCGAGCTGGCCCGGATTCTCTTCAGCGGAGCGGAGACTCTCCTGCTTGACGAGCCGACAAACCACCTCGATGCCGACTCGATCGGGTGGCTTCGTGATTTTTTGCGATCCCACCAGGGCGGCTTGGTGATCATCAGCCACGATGTCAACCTACTTGAAGCGACGGTAAACCGGGTTCTGCACCTGGACGCCAACCGCTGCGTGATCGACACCTACAACGTCGGCTGGAAGGCCTACCTCGCCCAGCGCGAGACCGACGAGAAGCGTCGCAAGCGCGAGCGGGCCAACGCGGAGAAGCAGGCGTCGGTACTGCTGGCCCAGGCCGACCGGATGCGGGCCAAGGCCACCAAGGCCAAGGCCGCGCAGGACATGGAGCGCCGCGCCCGCCGGATGCTGGCGGGGGTGGAGGGCGAGCGGCGCAGCGACCGGGTCGCCAAGCTGCGCTTCCCCGAGCCCGCCCCCTGCGGCAAGACCCCGCTCACCGCCACCGGGCTGTCGAAGTCGTACGGCTCGCTGGAGGTCTTCACCGATGTGGACGCCGCCGTGGACCGCGGCTCCCGGGTGGTCATCCTGGGCCTCAACGGCGCGGGCAAGACCACGCTGCTGCGCCTGCTCGGGGGCCTGGAGCAGCCCGACACCGGCGAGGTGCGGCCCGGCCACGGCCTCAAGCTGGGCTACTACGCCCAGGAGCACGAGACGCTCGACCCCGACCGCACGGTCCTGGAGAACATGCGTTCGGCCGGCCCCGACCTGGCCGACGTGGACCTGCGCAAGGTGCTCGGCTCGTTCCTGTTCACCGGCGACGACGTGGACAAGCCCGCGGGCGTCCTGTCCGGCGGGGAGAAGACGCGGCTCGCCCTGGCGACGCTGGTGCTGTCGAGCGCCAACGTGCTGCTGCTCGACGAGCCCACGAACAACCTCGATCCGGCCTCGCGGGAGCAGGTCCTGTCGGCGTTGCGTTCGTACGCGGGCGCGATCGTGCTCGTCACGCACGACGAGGGGGCCGTCGACGCACTTCAGCCCGACCGGGTGATCCTCTTGCCCGACGGGGTAGAGGACGCGTGGAGTGACGAATTTTCCGATCTTGTGGCCCTCGCCTGATCTTAATTTGAGCGGGTAGGGATCTTTTCCGGCTGAGTAGGTAGCCGATCCCGCGGAAATGACTGATCATGGCCTGAGTAACGCTGCGGAAGTCTGGCACTACAGGAGGTACTCGTGGCCGAGACTCTGAAGAAGGGCACCCGGGTGACCGGGGCCGACCGTGAAAAGCTGGCCAGCGATCTCAAGAAGCGGTACGCCGCGGGTGAGAGCATCCGTGCGCTGGCCGCTTCCACCGGCCGGTCCTACGGGTTCATCCACCGCATCCTGAGCGAGTCCGGAGTGGCTCTGCGCGGGCGCGGCGGGGCGACCCGAGGGAAGTCCAAGCGCTAGAGATCCGCCTCGCGGGCGCGCGACCGCAGCCGCACGTTCCAGACGTCGTACGGTCCCGCCAAGAGCCATCAGAACGATATTCGGTAGGCTCGGGCGGGACCGCGGAGAAGACGGACGCAGGAGCTGTGGATGGCGGACGCGACACTTGGGGGGAGCACGGAGGCGATCTCGGCGACTGAGCTCGCGGAGATCGGTCTGCGCTGTGAGGTGGACGGCGAGATCGCGACCATCACCCTTGACCGGCCGGAACGGCGTAACGCCCAGACGTTCGCCACCTGGTCGGCACTGGCCCGGATCGGGGAGAGTCTCCCCGGCCAGGTACGGGTGGTCGTGATCCGTGGTGAGGGGCCGTCCTTCTCAGCGGGCATCGACCTGCGGATGTTCACGCCCGAGGGGGTGCCCGGGCAGGGATCCTTCGGCACGGTCGCCAGGCTCGACGACGCGGCCTTCGAGCAGGCGGTCGCCGAGGCCCAGCGCGGTTTCCTGTGGCTTCGCCGGCCTGACATCGTCTCCATCGCCGCCGTCCAGGGCCACGCGATCGGGGCCGGGTTCCAGCTCGCGCTCTCCTGCGACCTGCGGGTCGTCGCGGAGGACGTGAAGTTCTGCATGAAGGAGCCGGCGCTCGGGCTGGTCCCCGATCTCACCGGCACCAAGCCGCTCGTCGACATCGTGGGCGTCTCCCGGGCGATCGAGATCTGCCTGACCGCGCGCACCGTCGGCGCCGAGGAGGCGTACCGGCTCGGCCTGGCCGAGCTGGTGGTCCCCGGCGAGGAGCTGCCGGCGGCCGTACGGGACCTCGCGGCGGCGCTGCTCGCCACGAACCGGGACGCCGCGACCGCGACCAAGCGGCTGCTTCGGGCCGCTCCGGGGCGAACCCTGGAGGAGCAGGCCGCCGCCGAGCGCGCCGAGCAGGCGCTCCGCATCCGAGCCCTGTTCGCCTCCAGCTGACGCCGGGAATCGGCGGTATCCTCCCCGGTGCTTCACAAGCGGGAGGATGAGCGTGGCGATGATGGGTGGGGGCTACGGCCCCCAGGTGATGCGGTCTCTCCGGCGTGACAGCTCGGTGACCAAGGAACGGCTCGCGCCCGGCACCGTCCGGCGCATCGCGGGGTACGCCCGGCCGTTCAAGCGGCAGATCGGCGGCTTCCTCGCGCTGGTGGTGGTCGGCGCGTTGATCGTGGTCGCCAACCCGCTGCTGATGAAGTCGGTCATCGACGACGGCATCGTGCCGCGCCGGGTCGACGTCGTGGTCTGGCTGGCCGTCGGCATCGCGGCGCTCGCCGTGGTCGACGCGCTGATCGGCCTGGGCCAGCGGTGGTTCTCGGCCCGCATCGGCGAGGGCCTGATCTACAACCTCCGCACCGAGGTCTTCGACCACGTCCAGCGCATGCCGGTGGCGTTCTTCATGCGGGCGCAGACGGGTGCGCTGGTGTCCCGGCTCAACACCGACGTCATCGGCGCGCAGCGGGCGCTCACCAGCACCCTGTCGTCCGTGGTCTCCAACGTCGTCAGCCTGGTCGTGGTGCTCGGCGCCATGCTGGCGTTGTCCTGGCAGATCACCCTGGTCGCCCTCGTCCTGCTGCCGATCTTCATCTTCCCGGCGAAATGGGTCGGGCGCCGCATGTCGGCCCTCACCCGCGAGCAGATGCAGCTCGACGCCGAGATGAGCTCGATGATGACCGAGCGGTTCAACGTCGCCGGCGCCATGGTGGCCAAGCTGTACGGCAGGCCCGATGACGAGGCGGTCCACTTCGCCGGGCGGGCCGGACGGGTGCGCGACGTCGGCGTGGTCGTCGCGATGTACGGCGCGGTCTTCCGGATCGCGCTCGGCCTGGTCGCCGCGCTCGCCACCGCGCTCGTCTACGGGCTCGGCGGCACCCTCGCCGTGAACGGCGCCTTCGAGCTGGGCACGCTGGTCGCCCTCGCCGCCCTGCTGATGCGGCTGTACGGCCCGCTCACCAGCCTGTCGAACGTCCACGTCGACGTGATGACCGCGCTGGTCAGCTTCGACCGCGTCTTCGAGGTGCTCGACCTGAAGCCCATGGTCGCGCAGGCGCCCGACGCCCGCCCCGTCCCGGCCGGGCCGGTGACGATCGAGTTCGACGACGTCCACTTCCGCTACCCGGCGGCGTCCGAGGTGTCGCTGGCCTCGCTCGAATCCGTCGCCCGGCCGGACACCGGCCCGTCGCAGCCGGTGCTGAACGGGGTGTCGTTCACCGCGCGGCCCGGGGAGCTGGTCGCCCTGGTCGGCCACTCCGGCGCGGGCAAGACCACGATCACGTCGCTGGTCTCCCGCCTCTACGACGTGAACGAGGGCGCCGTCCGGCTCAACGGACGCGACGTCAGGGACGCCACCATGGACAGCATCAGGGACACGGTCGGCGTCGTCATGCAGGACTCGCACCTGTTCCACGACACGATCGGCAACAACCTGCGCTACGCCCGGCCGGAGGCGACCGACGAGGAGATCTGGGAGGCGCTGCGGGCGGCGCAGATCGGCGACCTCGTGAGCGCGCTCCCCGAGGGGCTGGACACGGTCGTCGGCGACCGCGGGTACCGGCTCTCCGGCGGCGAGAAGCAACGGGTCGCGCTGGCCAGGCTGCTGCTCAAGGCCCCCAGCGTCGTCGTGCTGGACGAGGCCACCGCCCACCTCGACTCCGAGTCCGAGGCGGCGGTGCAGACGGCGCTGAAGATCGCGCTCGCCGGCCGTACCTCGCTCGTGATCGCGCACCGGCTTTCCACGATCAGGGAGGCCGACACGATCCTGGTGATTCAGGACGGCCAGGTCGTCGAGCGGGGCGGCCACGACGAGCTGCTCGCCCGCGACGGCGCCTACGCCGAGCTCTACCGGACCCAGTTCACAGGTAGCCCAGACGCGTGAGCTCCTCGCGCGCCACCTTCTCGGCCAGCGCGAGATCGGTGGCGGACAGCCGCGCCCGCCACGCCCCGGCAGGCGAGGGCGCCGTGCCGTACAGGGCGACCGAGGAGAGCGGGGCGGAGAGGAACTCCGACGTCGCCGCCACGGCCTCGCCCGGCTCGGCCAGCACGTCCTCGTAGCGGAGCGTCAGCAACTGCTCACGCGGCAGCTCCCTGCGCAGGGTCGCGTTGAGCCGTACGGCGGCCCGCCAGCGCAGGGCGCACTTGCCCGCGGCGGGCATCTTCAGCCAGCGCTCCCGATGCTCGGCCGACCGCACACCGAGGAAGGCGCTGGGGAACTCGGCGTCCTCGCTGAGCATGTGGGGGCGGAACCAGGCCATGCACGCGGGGTCGGCCAGCATGTCGGCGACCACGTCCCGGCCGTCCCTGATGACCTGGACGAACCTGGCGTCGGGGAACGCCTGGAGCAGCACCGGCGCGCTGTAGAGCAGGTCGGGCCCGGCGTCGCCGAACACCGCGGGCGCCGGGTCCCGCACGCACGGGCCGTCCCCGACGACGCCGCTCGCCTCCCGGCAGGCGGCGGGGCACCCGGCGCAGGCGTCCGGGCCGATCCGCCACGCCTCCGCCAGCGCGTCCCTGATCACGCTCGGCGCGCCGCCGCTGCGCGCGATCGACGGCCGGCGCGCGAACGCGTAGACGACGCGGGCGACGGCGGGGCGGCCCATCGTCACGTGGAAGCCGGCGGAACGTTTCAGCACGCGGGCCAGCAGGTCGGCCCCGGAATGCGGAGCGCCGAGCACGAACACCGGACGATGGACCTTGACGCCGTTGACAACCAGGATGTGTGTCGGAGGTCGCATAGGTACGGCTAGTCTGACACCCTTTGCGAGGTGAACGAACGCAGCGACACCAGGTCGCGTCGTGGCTGAACGTCCGCGCCGGCTGCGTCCCGGTGACACCGTCGCCGTAGTGGCCCCGTCCGGCCCGGTGGATCCCGAGCGGCTGGAACGCGGCACCGGCGTTCTCCGCGGGCTCGGCCTCGACGTGATCGTCGGTTCGCGGGCGCTCGGCAGTCAGGGGTTCCTCGCCGGGCCCGACTCCGCCCGGGTCGCCGACCTCCAGGCCGCCTGGTGCGATCCGCAGGTGTCCGCGGTGATCTGCGCCAGAGGCGGCTACGGCGCCACCCGGCTGCTCGGGGCGCTGGACTGGGACGCGATGCGCGCCGCCGGGCCGAAGATCCTGCTCGGGTCGAGCGACGTCACCGCGCTCCACCGGGCGTTCGCCGCGGAGCTCGGCGTCGCGACGCTCTTCGGCCCGATGCCCGCCTGCTCCCTCCTCGGCGTCCCGGAGGGCCCCGAGCCGGAGACGCTGGCCCGGCTGCGCGCGGCGCTGTTCGCGGGCGAGCGGCCCGAGCCCGTCCACGGGGACCGCGTCCTCCTCCAGGGCCGGGCCGAGGGCCCGCTGGGCGGCGGTAACCTCAGCCTGCTCGCCGCCCTCTGCGGCACGCCGTACGGCTTCCGCGCGGACGGCCACATCGTCGTCCTGGAGGACGTGGGGGAGGCGCCGTACCGGATCGACCGGATGCTGACGCAGCTCCTGCAGACGGGCGTCCTGGACGGCGCGGCGGGGTTCGCGCTCGGGTCGTGGACGCACTGCGGGGACCCGGACGAGGTGCTCGACGTCGTGGCCGAGCGGCTGGCCCCGCTCGGGGTCCCGATGGTCGCCGGCCTCCCCATCGGCCACGGCTCACCACAATTCAGTGTGTGGATGGAGGCGGATGGGGTTATTGATACGCAATCGTGTTCTCTGACCGGCCTTTTCCGCGATCCGGAGAGGGCACCCTGAAACGCGCCCGGAAAAATCCTGGCGCGGCTGGAGGGATGGTGCTTTGGGACTCTTGCGGCGACTGCGCGGCCGGAAGCGGCCTGACCTTCCCGCACCGAGATCCGTCGAGGACGTCGACCTCGACTCCCTGCTCGCCCTGGTCGCCGAGACCATGGGCTTCACCTGCTCGTTCGCCCCGGACGGGACGTCCCTGACGATGGGGTCCCCGCCGCCCGGAAACGGCCGTGACGACCGGCCGGGCGAGGTGCGGGTGGTCAACCTGGTCGGGCTGCGGCGCGAGGCCGCCCGCCGGTCCCGTGAGGACTGGCCGATGCTGGTCTCCGAGCACCTCGCCCACGCCGTGTCGGGCGAGCCGTTCGACGCGTGCAACCTGGCGCCGATCCGGCCGCTGCTGCGCACCCGGGTGCGCGCCGCCGACGACCCGGCGATCCCCGACCCGTCCCGCATCATCGGCCGCCACCTCAGCGCCGACCTGATCGAGGTGCTCACCGTCGGAGCCCGGCCGGTACGCCCGGAGGAGGCGTTCTGCTGGCCCATCCCCCCGGCCGAGGCGCTCGACGTCGCCGTGGCCAACGCCCTGGCCGACGAGCGGCCCGCGGTGTCGCGGATCGACCTCGGCGGGGTGCGGGCGGGGCTGCTCGCCGCGCCCAGCGCGGCGGCCCACCTGCGCAGCCTGGAGCGCTACGTGCCGGTCCCCGACGACGGCATGCTGGTCGCGCTGCCCCACCCCGGCGTGCTGGCCCTCCACCCCGTGGACGGCATCGGCGTGGTGCGCGCGATCGAGCGGCTGCGGATCTTCGCTCAGCGGGAGTACGACGAGCGGCGCGACGGGCTCAGCCCCCACGTCTACTGGTGGCACATCGACGCCGGGCACGGGTGGCGGCTCACCCGCATCCAGGCGGACGTGATCGCGCAGGACGGCCAGACCCGCCTCGTCATCGCGCCGCCGCCGGAGTTCGCCCGGCTGCTGGCCAGGATCGCCGGCCAGGCCCGGCCCTGAGACACCGGGCCCTGAGAGACCGGGCCCTGAGCCCGGGGCCGGGGGTCAGAGGCTGAGGGCCTGCGCGGTGTGGATCAGCGGCACGTGGCTGAACGCCTGCGGGAAGTTGCCCGCCAGCCGGCCCCGGCGCGGGTCGTACTCCTCGGCGAGCAGGCCGACGTCGTTGCGCAGGGACAGCAGCCGCTCGAACAGCTCGACCGCCTCCTTCCTGCGGCCCACCATCGCCCGCGCCTCGGCCAGCCAGAAGCTGCAGGCGAGGAACGCGCCCTCGCCGCCCGGCAGGCCGTCCACCGGGTTGTCCTCGGCGGTCGGATAGCGCAGCACGAAGCCGTCCGCCATCAGCTCGCGCTCGATCGCCTCGATCGTGGAGTGCACCCGGGGGTCCTGCGGCGGGAGGAATCCGACGATCGGGATCATCAGCAGCGCCGCGTCCAGCTCGCGTGAGCCGTACGACTGGGTGAAGGTGCCGCGCTCGGAGTCGTAGCCCTTGTGGCACACCTCGGCGTGGATGCGGTCGCGCAGCGCCGCCCAGCGCTCGATCGGGCCGGTGCGCTCCAGCTCGCGGACCAGGCGGACGGCGCGGTCGGCGGCCACCCACGCCATGACCTTGGAGTGGACGAAGTGCCGCCGGGGGCCGCGGACCTCCCACAGGCCCTCGTCCGGCCGCTCCCACCCGCTCTCCAGGAAGTCCATCAGCTTGCGCACCAGCGACCAGGCGTGGCTGTTGGGCGGCAGGCCCCCGCGGCGGGCGACGTACAGGGAGTTGACCACCTCGCCGTAGACGTCGAGCTGGAGCTGGCCCGCCGCGCCGTTCCCGATGCGGACCGGGCGGGACTCCTCGTAGCCCGAGAGCCAGTCGAGCGTCATCTCGGGCAGCCGCCGCTCGCCGGCCACGCCGTACATGATCTGCAGGTCCTCGGCGCGGCCGGCGATGGCGCGCAGCAGCCACTCGCGCCAGGCGCGGGCCTCGTCGAGATAGCCGGTGCCGACGAGGGCGTCGAGGGTCATCGTGGCGTCGCGCAGCCAGCAGTAGCGGTAGTCCCAGTTGCGCACGCCGCCGAAGTCCTCCGGCAGCGAGGTCGTGGGGGCGGCGACGATGCCGCCGGTCGGGGAGTAGGTCAGCGCCTTGAGGGTGATCAGCGAGCGGACCACCGCGTCACGCCATCGCCCCTGGTAGTCGCAGGTGGAGACCCACTCCTTCCAGAGTTGCTCGGTCTCCGTCAACTGCTCGAACGCGTCGATGCGCTCGGGGGCCTCCAGATGGGAGGGGTGCCAGGTGAACACGAACGGCACCCGGTCCCCGGCCGAGACGGTGAAGGTCCCGGTGTGGCGGTAGTCGCCGCCCTTCAGCGGGACGCCGGAGTGCAGCCACACCGAGTCGGGCCCGCCGACGGCCAGCAGGTGGCCGTCCACGCGGCGGACCCAGGGCACGATCCGGCCGTAGTCGAAGCGGATGCGGATCTCGGTGGCCATCTCGACGCTGCCCGACAGGCACTCGACGATCCGGACCAGGTCGGGGTTGGACTGCCGGGGCGGCATGAAGTCGATCACCTTGACCGCGCCGGTCGGCGTCTCCCACACGGTCTCCAGGATCAGTGTCTCGTCCCGGTAGGACCGCCGGGTGGCCATGGGCTCCGGTTCGCCCCCGTGGCCTCGGCCGCCCGGGCCGTTCCCGCCGAAGGCGCTCGCGGGGGCGAGCTTCCAGCGGCCGTTTGAGGCGTCGCCGAGGAGCGCGGCGAAGCAGGCGGGGGAGTCGAACCTGGGGAGGCAGAGCCAGTCGATCGAGCCGTTCCGCCCCACGAGGGCGGCGGACTGCATGTCTCCGATGAGCGCGTAGTCCTCGATCCGCATGCGGATCACGCTAATACGTACGGGCGGGAAGGGCGCGCAGAGTTTTCATGAAGAACTGGGTCGTCGGTCCGATCGTGAGGGCGAAGATGATCGTCCCGACGCCGACGGTGCCGCCCAGGAGCCAGCCCACGGCGAGCACGCTCAGCTCCACCAGGGTCCGGGCCACGCGGATGGACAGGCCGAGGCGGTGCAGGCCGGTCATCAGCCCGTCGCGCGGCCCCGGTCCGAAGCCGGCGCCGATGTAGAGGCCGGACGCGGCGGCGATGCAGACGATGCCGCCGAGCAGGAACGCCCACTTCACCACCCAGAAGGACGGCGCGGGAACCAGCGCCATGGTGGCGTCGGCGCAGGTCCCGACCACCAGGACGTTGCTGATCGTGCCGAGGCCGGGGCGCTGGCGCAGCGGGATCCACAGCAGCAGCACGAGGGCGCCGACGAGGTTGATGCACAGGCCCATCGACCAGCCGGTGCGGATGGACATCCCCTGGTGGAACACCTCCCAGGGGTCGAGGCCGAGCCCGGAGTGGACCAGCAGGCCGATCCCGGCGCCGTAGCCGGCCAGCCCGACGTACAGCCGCAGGAGCCGGGCCGGCAGGGAACCCGCCCGGGGTAGTGAGAGTTCGCTCATAGTGGTTCCATGATCCGGGCCATTGACTTGCAAATAAAGGGCCAATCGGGACAATTGGCCTTATGGACCGATATCTTAGTGCGCGTCAACTGGCTCGCCTCGTCCAGATCCCGCCCGAGACGCGGCCCTACTACAAGGCACTCGCCGAGTCGGTGCGGTCGCTGATCCTCGACGGCCGCCTCGCCGTACGCGTGCGACTTCCCGCGGAGCGGCACCTCGCCGAGGAGCTGGGCGTCAGCCGCACCACCGTCACCACCGCCTACGACCGGCTGCGGGAGCAGGGCTATCTGGAGAGCCGCCAGGGGGCCGGAAGCTGGACCGTGCTGCCCGACCCCGCCGCGCTCGGCGTGGAGGGCCCCTGGGTCGCGCCCGACGACGAGGGACGGCTGCCGCTGCACTGCGCCGCGCCGCCCGCCACGCCGTACCTGGGGGACGCCATCGCGGCGGCGGCCGAGGCCCACCACCGGTACGCGCTGGGCATGGGCTACGACCCGATCGGCGTCGCGCCGCTGCGGGAGGCCGTCGCCCGCAGGTACAGCGAGCGCGGCGTCGCCACCCGCCCCGAGCAGATCATGATCACCGCGGGCGCCCAGCACGCCATCCACCTCGTCATGTCACTGCTCGTCGGCCCGCAGGACCCGGTGCTGGTGGAGTCGCCCACCTTCCCGCACGCCGTCGACGTCGCGCGGCTGCGCGGCGCCCGGCTCGTCCCGGTCGGCATCCAGGAGGACGGCTGGCACCTCGACCTGCTGGAGTGCGCGCTCCGGCAGTCGGCCGCCCGGCTCGCGTACGTCATCCCGGACTTCCACAATCCCACCGGCCACCTGATGGGGGACGAGGACCGGGCCGCGCTGGTGGCCGCCGCGCGCCGCCACGACACGATCCTGCTGGCCGACGAGACCTGGGCCGAGCTGGCGCTCGACGACGTCGGCCCCCGCAGGCCGATCGCCTCCTTCGACACCGACGGCCGGGTGATCAGCATCGGCTCGGCGTCCAAGCTCTGGTGGGGCGGCCTGCGTGTGGGCTGGATCCGCGCCACCGCCGCGCTGGTTCGCAGGCTCGCCCTCTTCCGGGCCTCCGTGGACATCTCCGGCGCGATCGTCGAGCAGCTCGCGGTGGCCCACCTGTTCGACCGGCTGGAGGAGACCCGCGCCGACCGGTGCCGCTCGCTGCGCGCCTCGCGGGCGGCGCTCGTCGCGGCGCTGCGCGCGGACCTGCCCTCGTGGACCTTCACGCCGCCGCCCGGAGGCGGCTCGCTGTGGATCAGGCTGGACGCGCCGGTCGCCACCCCGATCTCCGACGCGGCGGCGGCGCGGGGCGTGCGGATCGCGCCCGGTCCGTGGTTCGGCGTGGACGGGACGCTCGAACACTACGTCAGGATCCCGTTCACCCAGCCGCCCGACGTCCTCACCGACGCCGTCCGCCGCATCGCCGCCGGCACCGGCTCGTACGGCTACCGCCCGGCCGAGCCGCTCACACCGACCCTCTGATCCCCCTCGCCAGCGGCGCGCGCCAGCCGTACCGCATGGCGAGGATGCGGAACGTGAAGGCGAGCACGGCCGAGGACAGGGTGGCGACGAACCCGCGCACGCCCGCCGTGTACAGCACGGCCATCGCGGTCGCGCCGAGCAGCGCGGGCAGGGCGTAGAGCTGGCGGTCGTAGAGCAGGGTCGGCATCCCGCCGGACAGGACGTCGCGGATGACGCCGCCGCCGACCGCGGTGCAGACGCCGAGGAGCACGGCGTGCAAGGGGGCCAGGCCGAACTGCAGCGCCTTGGTCGTCCCCACCGCGCAGAACAGGCCGAGACCCGCCGCGTCGAACACCAGCACGCCCGGCATGGCCCGCTCGACCTGCGGATGCCAGAAGAACGCGATGACGGTGGCCGCGATCGGCACCAGGAGGTATCCCAGGTCGCGGAACGCGGCGGGCGGTACGCCGATGAACAGGTCGCGCATGACGCCGCCGCCGACCGCGGTGAAGAAGGCCAGGACCACCATGCCGACGACGTCGAGCCGTTTGCGGACGCCTTCAAGCGCTCCGGACAGGGCGAAGACGAAGATTCCGGCGAGGTCGAGCACGGGGGTCACGTCTGCTCAGTCTCCCATAAGCCGCGAGAGCCTCCGCGTGCAGGCCAGCATGACGAATCCCGCGACCACCGCGACGAGGGCGAGGATCAGGTAGTACCACGGCATCGGCACCACGCCGGTGAGCCGGTACGCCTGCCCGCCGACGGAGTCGCCCAGGGCGACCGCGAGGAACCAGACGCCCATCATCTGGTTGACGAACGCCTGCGGGGCGAGCTTGTTGGTGACCGACAGCCCGACCGGGCTGATGAAGAGCTCGCCGAGGGTCTGCACGAGGTACACCGAGATCAGCCACATGATCGACACCTTGGGCCCGGCGGACGCCGCGTCCGCCGCCATGGCCATCACCACGAAGCTGAGCCCGATCAGCACGAGCGCGACCGCGAACTTGAGCGGCGTGCCGAACCGGTCGCCCGCCTTGATCCAGATCTTCGCGAACAGCGGCGCCAGGATGATGATCGCGATCGAGTTGACGTTGGACACCCACCCGGGCGGGACGTCGAAGCCGAGGATGTTGAGGTCGGTCCGCTGCTGGGCGAAGAGCGTGAGCGCCCCGCCCGCCTGGTCGTAGATCATCCAGAAGATCGCGGCCGAGATGAACAGCCACAGGTACGCGACCAGCCGGGTCCGCTCCCGCGGCGTGATCTCGTGCGTCCCCATGAACAGGAAGGCGAAGTACGCCGCCGGCACCGCGGCGGACAGCACCGTCAGCACGATGGTGAACCGGTCAAGCGTGAGGGCGCCGGTGGCCGCCCACAGGACCATCGCCACGACCGCCGCGCCTCCCGAGGGCAGCGCGACCCGGACGAACCGGGCGCGCTCCTCCGGGGTCAGCCTGTGCTCGGGGTGCTCGCCCGCGCCCTTCAGGTGTCGCCGGCCCAGCACGTACTGCAGGAGCCCGAAGGCCATGCCGACCGCCGCCGCGCCGAACGCGAGGTGCCAGCGGTCGCCCCGCTGGAGCCACGGCACCACCTGGATCCCCGCGAACGCCCCGACGTTGACGCCCATGTAGAACACCGAGTAGCCCGAGTCGCGGCGGGCGTCGTCCTCGTGCCGGTAGAGGTCGCCGACCATCGCCGAGATGTTCGGCTTCATCATGCCGCTGCCGAGCGCGATCAGGGTGAGGCCGAGCCACACGAACCCACCGCCGACCGGGACGGCCATGCTCACGTGCCCGGCCATGATGACGCTGCCGCCGTACAGCACGGCCCGGCGCGGGCCGAGGACCCGGTCGGAGATCCACCCGCCGGCCAGGGCGAGCAGGTAGACCGAGGCGATGTAGACGCCGTAGACGCCGACCGCGGTCACCCCGGACAGCCCCATCCCGCCGCGGACCGGGGGAGCGGTGAGGAAGAGCACGAGGATCGCGCGCATCCCGTAATAGCTGAAGCGCTCCCACATCTCGGTGCCGAACAACGTCGCCAGGCCGCGCGGATGTCCGAAGAACGTCCGTTCGCGCGCCCGCGCCCACGACTCCATGCCCTGTTCTCGCACGCCCGGGACCACCCCCCGAACCGCCCCCGGCGGGTATTACCGATGTCTGCCCCGTCGCGCCGCGGGCAAGCGTGGAACGTCCAGAGAAGAGGGTCTTGTCGCTGCCGGTCCGATGTGGTGCGATGCATGCCACTCGTCCAAGACTCCACGCACTTGGAGGCGCGATGCCCGGGGTCCTTGAGGAGCGCGCCGCGATCGAAAACGAGATCGCGGGCCTGACGATCTGTGCGCAGCTCAGGCGGACGGCCGCCGAACATCCTGACGCCCCCGCCTACTCCGACCCCGTGGAAGGCGGCTGGCGCACGCTGAGCTACGCCGAGGCGCGGCGGCGGATCCTGGAGATCGCCGCCGCGTACGCCGCGCTGGGCGTCGGCCCCGGCGACGCGGTCGCCCTGATGATGGTCAACCGCAGCGAGCACGTCCTGGCCGACCTCGGGGCGGTCCACGCGGGCGCCTTCGCCTGCTCGGTCTACAGCACCTTCACCCCCGACCAGGTGGCGTACATCGCCCGGGACGTCGGGGCCAAGGTGGCCGTCGTCGGCTCCGCCGAGCTGGCCCGGTGGGAGCCGATCCTGGCCCGGCTGCCCCTGCTGGAGAAGGTCGTCGTGCTCGACGGGACGCCGCCCCGCGACGACCGCTTCCTGAGCTGGGACGACTTCCTCGCCCTCGGGGCGGAGCGGCTGGCGGCCGACCCGGAGGCGGTCGAGGCGCGCTGGCGGGCGGTCCGCCCCGGCGACGTGGCCACCGTCCTGTACACCTCCGGCACCACCGGCGACCCGAAGGGCGTCCCCCTCACCCACGCCAACCTGGCCTACGAGGCCGTCGCCACCGACAGGATGACGAACCTGCCGTCCATGGGCGCGCAGATCTCCTACCTGACCTACGCCCACATCGCCGAGCGCGTGCTCAGCCTCTACCTGCCGCTCTTCAAGGTCTCCCACGTCCACTTCTGCACCGACCTGGCGAACCTGGCCCCGACGCTCGCCCAGGTCAGGCCGGTGATGTTCTTCGGCGTGCCCCGCGTCTGGGAGAAGATGGCCGCCCGGCTCCAGGCGCTGCTCGCCACCCAGCCGGAGGAGCGGCAGGAGCAGGTCCGCGCGGCCATGGCCGCCGGATTCGCCTACATCGAGGCCGGCCAGTACGGCTCCTCCGTCACGCCCGAGATCCAGGCCGCCTACGACCGGGCGGACGCGGCGCTGCTGTCGTCCATCAGGTCGCTGATCGGCTTCGACCGGGCCCGGTGGCTCGCCACCGCCGCCGCGCCGCTGCCGGGCGAGGTGCAGCGCTTCTTCGCCGGCCTCGGCATGAAGGTCATCGACGTGTACGGCATGACCGAGACGACCGGCGCGTTCACCGCCAACACCCCCACGGCGTACAAGCTGGGCTCGGTCGGCCGGGCCGAGCCGGGCGTGGAGGTGCGGATCGCCGAGGACGGCGAGATCCTCACCCGCGGCCCCCTCAACACCAGTGGTTACCTCAACCGGCCGGACGAGGGGCTCTTCGACGCGGACGGCTGGCTGCGCACCGGCGACGTCGGCTCCATCGACGCGGACGGCTTCGTCCGGATCGTGGACCGCAAGAAGGAGCTGATCATCACCGCGGGCGGCGAGAACATCTCGCCGGCCAACATCGAGAACGTGCTCAAGGAACACCCCCTGATCGGGCAGGCCCTCGCGTACGGCGACCGCCGGCCGTACCCGGTGGCGATCCTGACCCTGGACGCCGAGGTGGCCCCGGGATGGGCGCGGGCGCGCGGCATCGACTTCGACGACCTCGCGGAGCTGGCCGGGCACCCCGACGTGCTGAAGGCGGTCGAGGCCGCCGTCGACGCGGCGAACGCCAAACTGGCTCGGGTGCAGCAGGTGAAGAGGTGGCGGCTGCTGCCCGTCGAGTGGACGCCGGAGACCGAGGAGCTCACGCCGAGCCTGAAGCTCAAGCGGCGGGTCATCCACGCGAAGTACGCCGACCTGATCACCACGCTGTACGAGTGAGCCGGATCGGGTGACGTTTTGCCATCCGGGGTGGTTTCCCACCCCGGGGGCATTACCCGGGCCTGCCTACGGTCTTCGGCCATGAGCAGACGTCTAATCGCCAGGGCGGCCGTCGCGGCCGCCGTTCCGCTGGCCGCCCTCGGGGCGGCGCAGACACCGGCGTTGGCCGACGACGAGCTGGCCATCCGATCCGTCACCGTGCAGCCGGGCGACCCGGTCGTCGGCCCGTCCGGATCAGTGAAGCTGGTGGTCGACGTGGTCGCGCGTGGTGCGCGCGGCGACCGCGGGGTCACCGTCAAGGTCGAGCCCGGCCCGCCGACGGCCGCCTCCACCGGACAGTCCACCGGCGCCGCCCCGGCCGGGCCTGGGGCCTCCCCGGTGCGCCCGCTCATCGACGGGAGCGCCGGCTCCGTCTCCGTCTCGGGCACGCGGTCCACGCAGAACGGCCAGGACATCGGACGGTCCAGCGGGTGGGAGAAGTGGCGGTTCCAGCCCGAGGTGGGGCTGTCCCGCTGGTACCCGAGCGGCCAGTGGACCGTGGTCGCCACCGCGAAGGACGCGAACGGCGCCACCGTCAACAGCTACACGACCTTCTACCTCCGCCGGGAGACGCGGTTCGAGGGCATCGATGTGAAACGCGACGGCGACGGCACGCGCGTCACCGGGACCCTCATGCGAGTCGATCCGAAGGGCCAGGTCGACTACCGGCCGTTCGCCGGGCGGGAGGTCGCGATCCGCTTCCGCGAGGAGGGCGCGGCCGACTGGAAGGACATGGGGACCGCCGTCACGAACAAGGACGGCTGGTTCGAGAGCCGGGCGCCGGTCAAGACCGCGGGGACCTGGCAGGTCGACTTCGGAGGAACCGGACACTACGCGTCGAACACCGGCGTCGCCTCGGGCTGATATCACTCCTCCCTGAAGGCTAGTTGCGAATTTGTGATGTTTTCACTGTGAATTGGGAGCAACTTTCCGTTGTCTTTGCGCGTCTTTGACGTAGGCGCGCCCCAATGGCGGGGCGCGTTCACAACGGGGAGAGGAAAGAACCCTCATGGTGAAACGCATCACCGCCGCTATGGCGGTGGCCGTCATGGGCGCCACGGCGCTCGCGACGGCCACGCCTGCCTTCGCTGACACACCGGACGCCTCCCGCAGCCCGAGCCCGGAGGTCTCCCAGACGCCCGAGGCCTCCTTCTACCGGACCGATTCCCAGATCGTGTCGGTCGACGTCAACCCCGGCACGGTGGTCGTCCGCCGGCACGGCTCGGTCAGCGTCACCGCGACCGTTCGGACCAAGGACGTCAGGGACGTCAAGATCGACGTAGTGGAGCCCCGGGGCGGCGGCCACGGTCACGGCGGCGGCCACGGCCACTGGGTGGCGCGCAAGGACGACAACCCGGAGCGGCTGCGCGGCCCCAAGTGGGACACGAAGTCGGAGTCCTGGGACTTCGACTGGAGCCACAAGACGGGCACCTGGACGGTTCACGTCGAGGCGTTCGGCTACGACGGCAAGGTCATCACCGCCGACCGGACCTTCTCCGTGAAGCACGACGACTGGCGGCGTCCGCCCGCGCCGACGGGGCCGAAGGCCACCCGCATCGGCGACTTCACCGCCTCCCCCAAGCCGGTTCGGAAGGGGAACCGGCTTGACCTGCGGGGCAGGCTCGAGGTCGCGCAGTGCTACAGCGACTGGTACTACGACTGGGACGACTACACCGGCCGCTGGGGCCGGGGCGACGACTGCCGCGAGAGCCGGGGCTACTGGCACGACTGGCACTGGCTCGGCGGCAAGGACGTCGACGTCTACTTCCTGCCCCGGGGCTCCCGGTCCTGGAAGTACGTCCAGACCGTCGAGACCGACGGCTCCGGCAGCTTCGCCACCAAGGTCCGGGCCTTCCAGTCCGGCACGTGGGGCGTGCGCTTCGACGGCGACCGCCGGCTGAAGGGCTCCGAGGCGTCCGAGTACGTCAAGGTCGTCGGTTACGGCTGGGGCCACCGCTAAGCGGAGGACGCGACGGCGGGGCGCGACCCGGGGGACCGGGCCGCCCCCTCCGCCGCGCCGGGACGTCGCGTATCGGCGCTGTCGTGAATCGGCCCGGCTCCCTCACGGGGGAGCCGGGCCTTCCGTCTTCTCCTGAACGGTCAGGCGGGGTCGGGCGGGGGAGCGGGGCACGAGGACGGCGCCGCCCGGGCCGCGGTGGCGAGGGCGGCGTCCTCGCACCTGATCCGGACCGCCATCAGGGCCGCGTTGAGCACGGTGAACCCGGCCGCCGTCAGCCACGCGGAATGCACCAGCGGCAGCGCCGCGCCCTCCACCGCCACCGCCACATAGTTGGGATGGCGCAGCCATCCCGGCCGGTACGGCCCGCGCCGCACCGGCGGCATGCCCGGCACCACGATCACGCGGGTGTTCCACCGGGGGCCGAGCGTGGCGACGCACCACCAGCGCAGCCCCTGCGCGGCGAGGACCAGGGCGAGCATGGGCAGGCCGAGCGCCGGGACGAACGGCCGCCCGGCCAGGTGCACCTCGACCAGGCAGGAGACGAGCAGCCCGGTGTGCAGCGCCACCAGCGGTGGGTAGTGGCCGCGTCCGCTGATCACGCCGCCCCGGGCCAGACTCCACCGTGTGTTGCGCCGGGCCACGACCAGCTCGGCGACGCGTTCCGCCCCGACCGCGAGGACGAGCAGGGCGTACCAGCTCACGGCGTCCCTACCAGCGGAGCAGGACGAGCTCGGAGCAGAAGCCGGGGCCCATCGCGAGCAGGACACCCGGCGTGCCCGGAGGCGGCGGCTGCGGCGACGCCATCGTGTCCCGCAGCACGAACAGCACCGAGGCGGAGGAGAGGTTCCCCGCCTGCGCGAGCGAGTGCCAGGTCACGTCAAGCGCGCCCTCGGGCAGATCGAGGGCGGCGGCGACCGCCTGGAGCACCTTCGGGCCGCCGGGGTGGCAGACCCACGCCGTCACGTCCTCCGTCGTCAGCCCCTGGTCGGCCAGGAAGCCGCGCATGTCGTCGGCCAGGTGCTCGCGCACCAGCTCGGGGATGCGCACGTCGAGCACCACCTGGAAGCCGCTGTCGCGCACGTCCCAGCCCATCACCCGCTCGGAGTCGGGATAGAGGCGACTGCGCGTGGCGACCACGGTGGGGCCGGATGCGGCCCGTTCGTCGCCGCATGCCACGACGGCGGCGGCGCCGTCCCCGAAGAGGCCGCTCGCGATCAGGTTCGCGATCGAGCAGTCCTCGCGTTGCAGGGTGAGGGAGCAGAGCTCCACCGTGAGCAGCACGGCGACCTCGCCGGGCGCGCCGCGCAGGTAGTCGTGCAGCCGCGAGATCCCGGCCGCTCCGGCGACGCAGCCGAGGCCGAAGAGCGGGAGCCGCTTGACGTCGGGGCGCAGTCCGAGCCGCCCGGCCATCCTGGCGTCCAGCGAGGGCGCGGCCACGCCGGTGGTGGAGGCGACGATGATCATGTCCACGTCGGAGCCCTCCAGGCCGGCCGCCTCGAGCGCGGCGGCGACCGCCTCCGCCCCCAGATCGGCCGCGGCGTCGACGTAGACCTCGTTCGCCGCCCCGAACCCGTCGAGCTTGGCGTACTCCTCGATCGGCAGCGCGAGGTGGCGCTCACGGACGCGGGTGCTCGCGTGCAGCCGGTCGAGGAGGGGACGGGCGTCCTCCGGGATCGGGCACAGCTCCGCCAGCCGGTCTCTGATCTCCTCCTGGGCGTACCGGTTCGGGGGGAGGACGCACTGAACGGCGGTGATTCGCGTCATCGAAACCCCCTGAGGCGGGAATGTGCCTTTTATCACTATTTGCCCAGTTTGATGGGGGTTATGCCTGGGTGTCCAGCTTCACCGGACAGAGTCCGAGGGCCACCGGGTACGGAAAGAGGGGGCGAAGGCTCTCTCGGGGAGGGATGGCGTCACCGTTTCGCGACCTTCCAGGGGAGAGCTTCCGGGGTGAGACCTGTGGCACAGTATGGCCGTGACAAACACGGACATAAGGGACGCAACCCTTGAGGATCTCGACGCCATCGCGGCGGTGGCCGTAGCCACCGGTCAGGGAGAGGAGTGGACCGGAGCCGATCCCGCGTACGTCGGCCACCTCCTGGTCCACGGCCGGGTGGTCGTCGCCGAGCAGAACGGCACGGTGACCGGCTTCGGCGCGACCCGCCGGATCGGCGACGGGCCGGACGCGGTGACGATGCTCTGCGACCTGTTCGTCGACCCCCGATCCCATGGCCGCGGAGCGGGCAACGCCATGCTCGCGGCCCTCTGGCAGGACACCCCCCGGCGAATGACGTTCAGCAGCCTGCACGCGCACGCGCTGCCGCTGTACACGAGGTCCGGCCTGGACGCCTGGTGGCCGCTCCTCTACCTGGGCGGCGACGTGCGCGCCCTTCGCCTCCCACGCGGCTGGACCGTCTCGGAGACCGGCCCCGGCGAGGTCGCCGCGCTGGAGCGTGAGTGGACCGGCGTGGACCGGGCCGCCGACCACGCCGCCTGGGTGGCCCGTCCCGGCGGACGGGCGCTCCTCGCCTCCCGTGACGGCGCGGTGGTCGCCGCGGCCGCCGTGGGCGGCGCCGGGCCCGAGTACGGCGTCACCCACCTGGCCACGGACCCCGCGGCGGGCGTCAACGCGGCCAGGGACGCGGTCGTCGCCGTGCTCGCGTCGCTGGAACCGCCCGGCGGCCGGGCCATGGTCTGCCTGCCCGGGCCCCACGTGGCGACCCGTCCCCTGCTCGCCGCGGGATGGCACAGCGACTCCATGGACGTCTTCATGGCCACCGATCCCGGCCTCCTCGACCCGCGCCGCAGCGTTCCCTCACCCGCCCTCGCCTGACGCGCCGCCCGCCGGTCCCGTCTCCGACGACGGCGTCGAGGTCGTCGCACGGGGCGGCGGACGGCGGCCAGGCCGCCCTTTCACCCCCGACGCGGGGCCGCCGCGCGTACACGCACGTCGCGGCGGGTCCGTGACGGACCGGTCAGCGGCCGGTGCCGGCGCAGAGACGACAGGTCATAGGCTTGAGGTCTCTGAACGTTCGGGAGGTCCCCCTTGCTGGTTGACTCATTCGGCCGGGTCGCGACCGACCTGCGCGTCTCGCTGACCGACCGGTGCAACCTGCGGTGCGCGTACTGCATGCCGCCCGAGGGGCTGGACTGGCTCCCCAAGCCCGACCTGCTCACCGCCGAAGAGATCGTCCGCCTGGTCACGATCGGCGTGGAGCGGCTCGGCATCACCGAGGTGCGCTACACCGGGGGCGAGCCGCTGCTCCGCCGCGAACTGGTGGAGATCGTCGCCGCGACCGCCCGGCTGCGCCCGCGCCCGCAGATCATGCTGACCACGAACGGCATCGGCCTCGCCCGGCTCGCCGCCCCGCTCGCGGAGGCCGGGCTGGACCGGGTCAACGTGTCGCTCGACACCCTGGACCCGGCCGTGTTCCTCCGCCTCGCACACCGCGACCGCCTGCCCGACGTCCTCGATGGGCTCGCCGCGGCCCACCGGGCCGGGCTCACCCCCGTCAAGATCAACGCCGTGCTGATGCGGGGCGTCAACGAACACGAGGCGGCCCCGCTGCTGCGCTTCAGCCTCGACCACGGGTACGAGCTGCGCTTCATCGAGCAGATGCCGCTCGACGCCCAGCACGGCTGGCGCCGCGAGAACATGATCACCGCCGACGAGATCCTCGGCCTGCTCAAGGGCTCCTTCGACCTGGCGGAGGACGATCCGCGCGATCGCGGCAGCGCGCCCGCGGAGCTCTTCCTCGTGAACGGCGGCCCGGCGCGGGTGGGCGTGATCGGCTCGGTCACCCGTCCGTTCTGCGGAGCGTGCGACCGCGTCCGGCTCACCGCCGACGGCCAGATCCGCAACTGCCTGTTCGCCACGGAGGAGTCCGACCTCCGTTCCGCCCTGCGCTCCGGGGCGTCCGACGACGACCTCGCCGCCCGCTGGATCAGCGCCGTACGCGGGAAGAAGGCCGGCCACGGCATCGACGACCCGTCCTTCCTCCAGCCGTCCCGGCCCATGTCGGCCATCGGAGGCTAGGCCGTGGTTCGCGGATCTTCCCGGCCTGCCGTGGTCGCCCAGACGGCGCCTCACGGCCTCGTGGCCCCACCCGCGAGACACTCCCTGGGCGTGCCGTGCCGTACGACGCGGTGATCCTGGCCGGCGGGCACGCGCGGCGGCTGGGGGGACTGGACAAGCCGGCGGAGCCGGTCGCGGGGCGCTCCCTGATCGAGCGGGTCGCCGCGGCCGTGCCCGGCGCGCGGACCCTCGTCGTCGTCGGTCCCCCGCGTCCCGGGCGCGGGCTGGAGCGGGCCGTGCACACCCGGGAGGAGCCGCCCGGGTCCGGGCCGGTGCCGGCGCTGCGGGCCGGGCTCGCCCTCGTCACGGCCGACGAGATCGCGCTGCTCGCCGCCGATCTGCCCTTCCTGACCGCGGATCACGTGACGGCGCTCCGCGCCGCGGCGCGGGAGGCGGGCGCCGCGGGCGCCGTGCTGGTCGACGACGAGGGCGCCGAGCAGTGGCTGACCGGCGTCTGGCGGACGCGGGCGCTCCGCGAGGCGCTCGCCGGGTACGACGGACACTCGCTTCGTGGTGTGCTCGGCCCGCTCGAACCGGTGACCGTCCGCCTCGCCGCGGAGGCCGGCGGGGGCACCCCCTGGTTCGACTGCGACACTATGGACGATCTCGACCGGGCACGCCGGACTCGAGTGACGAGCGAGGAGACCGCATGAACGTGCTGGAGGAGTGGACCGCCCTGGTCTGCCGCGAGCTGGGCGTCGACCCCGCGAAGGTGGATCGCACGGCGGTGCTCGACCTGACCCGTGACGTGGCCCACGGCGTGGCCCGGCCCGCCGCGCCGCTCACCGCCTATCTGCTCGGCCTCGCCCAGGGAGCGGGCACCGCCCCCGAAGACGCGTTGGAGCGCCTCTCCGCCATGGCCCGTAACTGGGAGCAGGCGACGACCGAAACCCTCAAGGACGCCTGACCGCGGATCCCGTGGCGGCGCCCCGGCCGGGATGACCGCACTCGGGGTCCGACACATCAAGCCCTGCTGCGCGCGGCCCGTACGGCGCCTCGCTGCGTTGCCCCACCCGCGACTTTCCGTGGGCCCGCGAGTGGCGGCCGGAGGCTCCGCTCCGGCCTTCTCCTCCGCCTTGGGCGGCGCATCCCGTCGGGATCCACGCCCGCTACGGGCAGCATTTGTCAGGCACTCCCTGACCCCGCCGGACGCCCTGGACGGCCGCTGCGGGGCCCGTCCGGGCGAAGGTCGCGGAAATATCGCGACACGCTGTGAAAACGATGTGTTCGCGGAAAAGCGGGAGTCTGTTCGAATTAAGGCGAAATTCCAGAAAAAAGAAGGGCGACGCCGGGTGGTTACGGGGGCAAACCACCCGGCGCCGCTTCATCGGCGTTCCGACGGGGGCCCGGAACGCCGGCACCAGCGCTCCGACGGGGGACCAGAGCGCTTGGCTAAACTGTACACCTACAACCCATGGGATGCGTCAAGAGTTTGTCACGACCCGATCTCGCGTCGATGCCGTGGTATCTCGTTTTGGTTAGCTTCCGTCGTTTCCATGGGCGAGGGTTGCCCTTTCCCTCGCTCATTGGCCCCGATCACGGCAAGGTACGGCAAAACCACGGCTCCCCCGACGAGTAGCGCCCGCACGAACCACGGCGCCGGCACGGCGACGGCGAGGACGAGGCACACAAGACGGATGGACATCTTGATCACGTAGCTGATCTCGCGGCGCCGGATGTCCTCAGACAGCGATGGCCTGGCGTCCGTAACCTTGTGTACTGTCCGGTTCCGGCCCAAAAGCTTCACAAACTCCACGGTAGACCCCGCACGGTGGGGGCGCGAAAGCGCCGTAGCGATACGAGCATGAGTGTCCGAGCGAGAGGGAGGACGTCATGTCGGACCGAACCTATCGGGTGACCGAAATAGTCGGAACTTCGGGGGAGAGCGTCGACCAGGCCATCCGCAACGGCATCCACCGCGCCGCCGAGACCCTGCGTCACCTCGACTGGTTCGAGGTGACCGAGGTGCGCGGCTACATCGAGAACGGCGAGGTGGCCCACATCCAGGTCGGGCTGAAGGTCGGCTTCCGCCTCGAAGACGCCTGAGGCGCGGCCGTCACGGGGACGGCCGCGCCTCGGAGCGTACGGCGGGCCGGGGCAGGGCCCCGGCGTCAGTTCGCCTGGCTGACGGTGGACATGTTGAAGTCGGGCACCCTGATCGCCGGCATGACGGTGCGGGTGAAGTAGTCGTTCCACTCGCGCGGCAGCGTCTGCTCGCTCCGCCCGACCTCGGTCAGCCGGCCGAGCAGATCGACCGGTGACTCGTTGAACCGGAAGTTGTTGACCTCCCCGACCACCTCGCCGTTCTCGACGAGGTAGACGCCGTCCCGGGTCAGGCCGGTGAGCAGCAGCGACTGCGGGTCCACCTCGCGGATGTACCACAGGCAGGTGAGCAGCAGCCCGCGCTCGGTGCCGGCGATCATCTCCTCCAGTGAGCGGCCGCCGTCCGGGCCCGCCATGATCAGGTTGTCGATCGACGGGGTGACCGCGAGCCCGGTCAGCTCGGCGGAGTGCCGGGTCTGCACCAGGTTGGCCAGCTGCCCCTCGGAGATCCACTCCGTGGCGCCGAGGCCCAGGCCGTTGTCGAAGACCGACTGCTCGCGGCTGGAGGCGTGCGCGACGACGAACGGCGCGCACTCGATGCCCGGGTGCCCCGGGTCGCTGTAGAGCCGCACGGGGACGTCCGAGAGGCGCTCCCCGACCCGCGTGCCGCCGCCCGGCTTGGAGAAGACCGTGCGGCCGTCGGCCGCGTCCCTCGCCCCGGCCGACCAGTAGAGGTAGATCATCAGGTCGGAGACCGCGGTCGGCGGCAGGATCGTCTCGTAGCGCCCGGCCGGGACCTCCACCCGCCGCTTGGCCCAGTCGAGCCGCCGGGCGAGCGCGGCGTCGAGCGCCGCCACGTCCACGTCGGAGAAGTCACGGGTCGCCACGCCGGTCCACGCCGACCGCGACATGTCCGCCGACTTCGCGTTGAGCTCCAGCCGCCCGGTGGGCTGGTCGTGCCGGGCGCGCAGCCCGGACGACGTCCCGACGAAGGTGGAGGTCAGGATGTGCTCGGCGAAGCCGTACAGCCTCCTGCCGGAGGCCTCGGCCGCCGCGAACGAATCGCCCACCGCGGGCGCGAAGTCGCGGAAGACCTCGATGGTCGTCGGCTCGACGGCCCGGTCCCAGTCACCGAGGGAGCCGCCGCCGAGAAGCGTCCGGGCGTCCTCCGACGGCTGGGCGTCTCTCGCGGCCTGGTCGGCCGCGGTCACCACGTCGGCGAGCTGGTCGGGACGCACCGCGGCCCGGGACACCACGCCCACGCCCTGCCCCACGATCGAGATCACCGTCAGCCGCGAGGACCGCGCCACACCGTTGGTGGTGAGGGTGTTGCCGGCGAACCGCAGGTTCGCCGTGGACCCCTCCTCCACGATGACCACGCAGTCGTCGGCGCGGCTGAGCGCGAGGGCCCGCTCGACCGTCTCCTGGGGAGTGCCCATGCGCTCGCTCACTTGCCGCCCTCCTGCACCGTGTTGAGGATCCGCACGCCCCGGAACAGCGCCGACGGCGTGCCGTGGCTGACCGGCGCCACCTGCCCCGGCTGGCCCTTGCCGCAGTTGAAGGCGCCGCCGAGCACGTACGTCCCCGGGCCGCCGACGGACTCCATGGAGCGCCAGAAGTCGGTCGTGGTCGCCTGGTAGGCCACGTCGCGGAGCTGGCCGGCCAGCCGGCCGTTCTCGATCTTGTAGAAGCGCTGGCCCGTGAACTGGAAGTTGTACCGCTGCATGTCGATCGACCAGCTCTTGTCGCCGAGGACGTAGATCCCGCGCTCGACCCGGGAGATCAGCTCCTCGGTGGAGGGGCCGCCCTCGGCCGGCTGGAGGGACACGTTGGCCATCCGCTGCATCGGCACGTGACCGGGGGAGTCGGCGAACGCGCACCCGTTGGAGCGCCCGAAGCCCTTCACCAGGGCCATCCGCCGGTCGAGCTGGTAGCCCACCAGCACGCCGTCGCGCACGATGTCGAACGACTGCCCCTCGACGCCCTCGTCGTCCCAGCCGATCGTGGCCAGGCCGTGCTCGGCGGTGCGGTCGCCCACCACGTTCATCACCGGCGAGCCGTACTCCAGGGTGCCCAACTGCTCGAAGGTGGCGAACGAGGTGCCCGCGTACGCCGCCTCGTAGCCGAGCGCGCGGTCCAGCTCGGTGGCGTGGCCGATCGACTCGTGGATGGTCAGCCACAGGTTGGACGGGTCGACCACCAGATCGTACGAGCCGGCCTGGACCGAGGGCGCCTTGAGCTTCTCGGTCAGCAGGTCGGGGATCTCGGCCAGCTCGGCCGGGAAGTCCCAGCCGGTGCCGGTCAGGTACTCGAAGCCGCGGCCGACCGGGGGCGCCAGGGTGCGCATGTCGTCGAACCGGTCGCCGTCGGTGCGCATCGCGGTCAGCACCGGATGCAGCCGCACCCGCTGCTGCGTGGTCACCGTCCCCGCCGTGTCGGCGTAGAACTTCTGCTCCTTGACCTGCATCAGCGAGGCCGAGACGTGGTCGACCCGGCCCAGCAGACCGGCCGACCAGCCGCCGAGCAGCTCGACCTTCTCACGCAGCGGCACGTCGAACGGGTCCACGTCGTACGCGGAGACCCAGGTGACGTCGGCGTGGACGGGCTCGGGCGCGAGCTCGATCGGCTCGCGGTTGATGGGCGCGCTGACCTCGGCGACCCGCACCGCCTCCTCGGCGGCACGGACGGCGGCCTCGGGCGTCAGCTCGACGCCGGAGGCGAAGCCCCATGTGCCATCCTTGATCACTCGTACGGCGAAGCCGAGGTCGTCGGCGTCCATGGAACCCTCGAGCCGCGCGTCGAACAGGCGAAGGGTCTCCGAGCGCACCCGCTCCAGGCGGAACGCCGCGTGCTCGGCGCCCAGGTCACGGGCGCGCTGCAGGGCCGCGTCCGCCAGCCGCCTGAGCGGCAGGGCGAGGAAATCGGGATCGATCTGGCGCATGTCCACGATCCTAACCCTGTGATCTTGTGGCCTGCGGACAAGTGGGTTACCCGGCGGTAGCCGATAGCGTCCCGTGCATGGCTCGTTCTGTTCTCGTCACCGGCGGCAACCGCGGCATCGGTCTCGCCATCGCCCGCGAACTCGCCGCCGCCGGCGACGCCGTCGCCGTGACCTACCGCTCCGGTGAGCCCCCGCAGGGCCTCTTTGGCGTCCGCTGCGACGTGACCAATTCGGCGGACGTGGACGCCGCCTTCGAGAAGGCCGAGGCCGAGCACGGCCCGGTGGAGGTCGTGGTCGCCAACGCCGGCATCACCAAGGACACGCTGCTGCCGTTGATGAAGGAAGAGGCCTTCACCGACGTCATCGACACCAACCTCACCGGCGCGTACCGCGTCGCCAAGCGGGCGGTGCGGCCGATGCTGCGGCTCAAGCGCGGCAGGATCGTGCTGATCTCCTCGGTCGTCGCCATGCTCGGGTCGGCCGGCCAGACCAACTACGCCGCCTCCAAGGCCGGGCTGATCGGCTTCGGCCGGTCGCTGGCCAGGGAGCTGGCCTCGCGCGGCATCACGGTCAACGTCGTCGCGCCCGGGTTCGTCGAGACCGACATGACCGCCGTGCTCGACGAGGCCCAGCAGGAGGCGATCCGCAAGAGCATCCCGCTCGGCCGCCAGGCGAGCGCGGACGAGATCGCGAAGGTCGTCAGGTTCCTGGCGAGCGACGACGCCTCCTACGTCACCGGCGCCGTCATCCCCGTGGACGGCGGCCTCGGAATGGGCCACTGACCTCCTGGAACCACCCCGGAAGGCATTCCGGCACGGACGAGAACGGGTGGCCGAGGGCCACCGGGAACTGGAGCTGACACATGGGTCTGCTGGACGGCAAGCGGCTGCTGGTCACCGGCGTCCTCACCGACTCCTCGATCGCCTTCAGCGTGGCGAAGCTGGCGCAGGAGGAGGGCGCGAGCGTCGTGCTGACCGGCTTCGGCCGCCTCAGCCTGGTCGAGCGCATCGCCAAGCGGCTGCCCGAGCCGCCGCCGGTGATCGAGCTGGACGTGCAGAACACCGAGCACCTCGACACTCTCGCCGACCGCGTGGGCGAGCACCTGGGCGGCCTGGACGGGGTCGTCCACTCCATCGGCTTCGCCCCGCAGACGTGCCTGGGCGGGAACTTCCTCAACACGAGCTGGGAGGACGTGGCGACCGCCCTCCACGTCTCCACCTACTCCTTCAAGTCGCTCGCCGTCGCGTGCCTGCCGCTGATGAAGGACGGCGGCTCGGTCGTCGGCCTCGACTTCGACGCCAGCAAGGCGTGGCCGGTCTACGACTGGATGGGCGTGGCCAAGGCGGGGCTGGAGTCCTGCTCCCGCTACCTTGCGCGCGACCTCGGCAAGCACGGCATCCGGGTCAACCTGGTCGCCGCCGGGCCGCTGCGCACCATGGCCGCCAAGAGCATCCCCGGCTTCCAGGAGTTCGAGGAGAGCTGGCCGGAGAAGGCTCCCCTCGGCTGGGACCTGACCGACACCGAGCCCGCGGCCCGGGCCTGCCTCGCCCTGCTCTCCGACTGGTTCCCCGCCACCACCGGGGAGATCGTGCACGTCGACGGCGGCGTCCACGCGATCGGGGCCTGACCCGGTCGTCGTCCCTCCCACCGCCGCCGCGCCGCCGCACTCGTCGTGCGGCGGCGCCGTCGGCGACCGGGGCTCAGGCCAAGTGATTCACGGCCGTACGGTTCAAGCCCTGCGGTTCGTGACTCCTCCGCTCCCTGAAGGGAGCGGCTTCTCGCTTCCCTCGGCCGAGGTAGGCGACGGACAAGCCCTGCCCGTTTCGAACAGCAGAACCATATCGAGGAAGCGATTCCCCTGCCGGGGAAACCCGGCAGTCCCCTCACTAGATCTGATGGCCGCGCGGCTCACGCCATGCGGTGGCGGCCCGGCGAGCCGGTGAGCCGGATGCCCTCGAAGGGCATCGACTCGGGAACGTTCGCGCGGGCGCGGCGCGCCGACACCACACGGGTGGCGAGCACCGCCGACAGCAGCAGTGCCGCGGTCAGCGCCGTCTCCATGCCGTTCTGCGACCGCCGCGCCGGGATCGCCGCGCCCTTCATGTGGGTGGCCAGCCCGGGGACGTACTGCCCCGGCCACAGCAGCGGGATGCCGACGTCGTCCGGGTTCACCGTGAGATCGACCGGGCGGATGGGCCGTCCCTCGTCGATCAGGTTCGGCCGGTTCTCAGGGGGGCGGATGGGTTCGGTCGGGAGGGTGCCGTCCCCGGCCTCGCCGCGCACCGTGCCCGCCTCGGTCTCTCCCGCCGAGTCCTCGCCGGACGGCTTGGCCGTGCCGCCCCCTGCGTCGCCGCAGGCGGCGCCGGAGGCCCCCAGGAGGCAACCGTCTTTCTCCGTGTGGGTCAGCCCTCCGGTCAGGTCCACCGCACCTCGCACGACGTCGTTCACGGCGCCCACCGCGCCCCCGACGGCGCCCCCGACGGCTCCGCCGACCCCGCCTCCCGGCGATCCTGAGCCGGAACCACCCGTGCCGCCCGTGCCGCCCGTACCGGCCTGAGTGCCCAGCGCGTGGCCGAGTCCCTTGACCGTGCCGTTCAGAGTGTCCGTGACTCCGCCGACCGTCCCGTTCAATGTGTCCGTGACCCCGCCGACCGTGCCTCCGAGGGTGTCGGTCACGCCGCCGACGGCGCCTCCGAGCGTGTGGGTCAGGCCGCCGACCGTATCGCCGAGCCCGCCGCCGCTGCCGAGGCCGCCCACCGTGTCGGTCACCCCACCCACGGTCGTGCTCAGCGTTCCCGCGACGCCGTTCACCGTCTTGCCGAGGGTGCCGGTCACGCCGTTGACCGTGCCGTTCACCGTTCCCGTCACACCGCCGACCGCCGTGTCGACCGCGCCGCTGAGCCCTGACGTCGCGCCGCCGGTCGCCGCGTCCAGCGTGCCGGTCACGCCGTGGACCACCGAGCACAGTCCGTTGGTCACGCCGGACAGGATCCCGCTGCCCGTGCAGTCGGCCGCCTGCGCCGGCTCGGCCGCCAGCAGGGGGACTCCCACGCTGAGGGCAACCGCCAGCGCCCCCGCAGAGATCGCGGACGTATGACGTCCGAGCTCCATATGCTCCCCTTCCCGAATCCCGGATTCGTCGTTTCCCCGCTCGTCGGACGCGTCCGCCGCCCCGCCGCCACCCCGACCCGGCCACGCCCCGCCGTAGACGTACGGCGAATATCGTGGAATATCGGGTGAAGGTGACGGGCGGCATGTGCCGGACGATCCCTACGACTCCCACTCTTTTCCCATGCGCCCCGTTTTTTCGCCGAAAGTTGCGATTCGGTATCGATGCGTGATACGCGAGAAGAACTCTCGTTTTTACGCTGGGGCGCCGGAAATCGACGTCGGGGCGGCTCAGGAGTCGGAGACGTCGTCGAGGGCTTCGCGGATCTCCCACGGGAGGGCGAGCTGCTCGGCCTGGAGGACCCCGAGGAGCTGGGCGTGCGTGCGCGCGCCGACCACGGCGGCCGACACGCCCGGGCGGTCCCGGACCCACGCGAGGGCCACCGCGAGCGGCGACACGCCGAGGCCGTCGGCCGCCGTCGCGACCGACTCCACGATCCTGCGGCACCGCTCATCCAGGTACGGCCGGACGAACTCGGCGAAATGCGGCGTCGCCGCGCGGGAGTCCGCGGGGATGCCGGTGCGGTACTTGCCGGTCAGCACGCCCCGGCCGAGCGGCGACCAGGCCAGGAAACCGGCGCCGACGTGCGCGGCGGCCGGGAGCACCTCCTGCTCCGCGTCCCGGGCGAGCAGGGAGTACTCCCCCTGGGCGCAGACGATGGGGGCGCGGGAGTCGGCCGCGCGCTGCCACACCGCCGCCGCGGCGAGCTGCCACCCGGCGTAGTCGCACACACCGGCGTAGGCCGTACGGCCCGAGGAGACGGCGAGATCGACGGCGGCGAGCGTCTCCTCAAGCGGGACGTCGGGGTCGAAGGCGTGGAGCTGCCAGAGGTCCACATCGTCCACCCCGAGCCGCGACAGGGAGGCGTCGAGGGCCCGGATGAGATGCCGGCGCGAGGCGTCGGGCCGTCCGCCGGGGGTCAGCACCGCCTTGGTGGAGATCACCAGCTCGTCGCGCCGCACCACGTCGCGGAGCAGGCGGCCGATCAGCAGCTCGGCGTCGCCGCCGCCGTAGACGTCGGCCGTGTCGATCAGCGTGCCCCCGGCCTCGACGAACGCGGTGATCTGGGCGGTCGCCTCCTCGGCCCCGGTGTCGCGGGCCCAGGTCATCGTGCCGAGTCCCAACCGGGACACCGACAGACCGCTGCGCCCGACAAGTCGCTGATCCATTGTCAGGCCAGATTAGCGCGTCGAACCGTTTAGGCTGGCCCATCGTGGACTCTCTCCAGGCCATCGTGCTCGGCATCGTGCAGGGGCTCACCGAGTTCCTGCCCATCTCAAGTTCCGCGCACCTGCTGATCGTGCCGAAGCTGCTGGGGTGGTCCGATCCCGGCGCCGCCTTCACCGCGGTGATCCAGCTCGGCACGATGCTGGCGGTGCTCATCTACTTCTGGCGCGACATCGTCCGGATCCTGTGGACCTGGCTGCGCAGCCTGTGGACTCCGGACCTGCGCGGCCATCTCGACGCCCGCATGGGCTGGTACATCGGCCTCGGGACCGTTCCCATCGGCGTCGCCGGCCTGCTGTTCAAGGACGCGATCGAGGGCCCGGCGCGCAACCTGTGGCTCAACGCCGGCATGCTCATCGCCTTCGGCCTGCTGCTGCTCGCCGCCGACCAGATGGGCCGGAAGAAGAAGGAGGTCGCCGACCTCGGCCTGCGCGACGGCCTGATCATCGGTGCCTGGCAGATGCTGCCGCTGATCCCCGGCGCCTCCCGGTCCGGCTCCACGATGACCGGCGCGATGTTCCTCGGGTACACCCGGGAGGCCGCCGCGCGGTACTCGTTCCTGCTGTCGATCCCGGCGGTGGTCCTGTCCGGCCTGTTCGAGCTGCGCCACGTCGGCGACGGGGGAGGCGTTGCCCCGGTGCCGACCGCCATCGCGACCCTCGTCTCGTTCATCGTCGGGTACGCCTCGATCGCCTGGCTGTTGCGTTATGTCGCCAAGCACTCGACCATCGTGTTCGTGGTCTACCGGGTCTTCGCGGGCGCCTTCCTGCTCACGCTCCTCTCGCTGGGCGTGATCTCCTCATGACGACCCTCCTGCTCCTGCGGCACGGCCTCACCGCGATGACGGGACCGGTGCTCGCGGGCTGGACGCCGGGCGTCCACCTCGACGAGCGCGGGCGAGCGCAGGCCGAGGCGCTCGCCGCGAGGCTCGCGCCCCTCGATCTCGACGCCATCGTGTCCAGCCCGCTCGACCGCTGCCAGGAGACCGCGCACGAGGTGGCGCTGCGCCAGGAGCGGTGCCGTACGGTCCAGACCGACGACCGCTTCGGCGAGTGCGGCTACGGCGACTGGACCGGCCGGCCGATCGAGGAGCTGGCCCGCGAGCCGCTCTGGCAGGTCGTCCAAGCCCACCCCAGCGCCGCGGTGTTCCCCGGAGGTGAGGCGCTCGCCGACACGCAGAGCCGCGCCGTACGCGCCGTGCGAGAGTGGAACGACCGGCTGGGCGAGAAGGCGACCTACGCGGTCTGCACCCACGGCGACGTGATCAAGGCGATCGTCGCCGACGCCCTGGGGCTGCACCTGGACCAGTTCCAGCGGATCACCGCCTATCCCGCCTCGCTCACCGTCATCCGCTACACCCCCTTGCGCCCGTTCCTGCTCAGGCTCAACGACATCGGCGGTGACGTGGCGGATCTGATCCCTCCCAGCGAGGTTCCGGAGGAGCACGGCGGGGGAGAAAACATCACCGGGAGCGATGCCGCCGTCGGCGGCGGACCCGGGACCGCGTAAGGTCGGGTTATGCCGGTCTTCGACTACGATCCGCCTGACAGGTTCGTGGCCGGTGCCGTCGGGCAACCGGGAGCACGGGCCTTCTTCCTGCAGGCCCGCGGCCAGGGCAGGATCACCACGGTCGCGCTTGAGAAATTCCAGGTCGCCGTGCTCGCCGACCGGCTCGACGAGCTGCTCGACGAGGTGCTGCGCCGCACCGGAGGCAGCGCGCCCGTCCCCGCCTCCGCACCCGTCGAACTCGCCGACGACGCCCCGCTCGACCTGCCGATCGACGAGGACTTCCGGGTGGGCACGATGGCGCTCGCCTGGGATCCCGAGACCTCACAGGTGATCATCGAGGCGCAGGAGGCCACGGCCGCCGAGGAGGAGGAGGACGAGCTGTTCGACTCCGACGAGGGCGAGCTCGCGGTCCTGCGGGTGCGCATCAGCCCCGCCGCCGCACGGGCGTTCAGCAGGCGGGCCCTCGACCTCGTCGCCGCCGGCCGTCCGCCGTGCCCGCTCTGCGGGCAGCCTCTGGGGTCGGAGGGGCACATCTGCGTACGTCTCAATGGACACCACCCCGGGGGAATGTCGGCGTGAGCGAGCGAGGCGGCGGGGCGGGCGAGCCGCCCGGGGGCGCGGGCGGCGCGCCGGGCAGGGGGGCCGGATGACCGCGGAGAGCGATCCGGCCGTCGGCACGGACGGCGTCGCCGGGCTGGACGACGCCACGGCGCTCCGCCTGCTGCGTGACGGCGCCCTCGATGTGGCCGGCCGTCTGGTCGAGGCCACGAACATGACGCTCTACTGCTCGGTGCGCCTGGACGAGCTCGTCGCCGCCTGCGTCTACAAGCCGGTACGCGGCGAGCGGCCGCTCTGGGACTTCCCCGACGGCACGCTGGCCGCCCGCGAGGTCGCCGCCTACGAGGTGGCCGCGGTCACCGGCTGGCGGATCGTCCCCCCGACGGTCTACCGCGACGGTCCCTTCGGTCCGGGCATGGTCCAGCTCTGGATCGACGCCGACCCGGCCGTCGACCTGCTGGCCCTGATCCGCGGCCGGACCTCCGGGCTGCGCCGGATGGCCGTCTTCGACGCCGTCGTCAACAACGCCGACCGCAAGGGCGGGCACCTGCTCCCGCTGGCCGACGGGCACATCTACGGCGTCGACCACGGGGTCTGCTTCTCCGTGGAGGACAAGCTACGCACCGTGCTGTGGCAGTGGCGCGGCAAGCCGCTCTCCCGCGAGGCCGTCTCGGTCCTGGTGCATCTCGAGCGCGAGATCGACAAGGGCCGGTTGGGGCGCCGGCTGCGCGAGCTCCTCACCCAGGCCGAGGTGGAGGCCACCTGGCAGCGCGTACGGCGGCTGCTCGAGGCCGGCGTGCACCCCTACCCTTCCGATGACTGGCCCGCGGTTCCGTGGCCACCGATTTGAGATATTCGGCACACTTGTGTGAATCGTTCGAACCATGCACTCTGCATGCGTCTCTACCGATTCTGGAGGGAAACCAGCGTTGTGCACGGTGATCGTCAGCGTCGACCCCGAGGCCCGGGTGCCGGTGCTCCTCGCGGGGGTCAGGGACGAGTTCGTGTCGCGGCCGTGGATGTCCCCGGCGCGATACTGGCTTGCCCATCCCGGGCTGATCGGCGGGCGTGACCTGCGGGCCGGCGGCACCTGGCTGGCCGTCGACCCGGCCAACCGGCGGGTGGCCGCCCTGCTGAACGGGGAGGGGACGGCGGCGCCGGAGGGGGTCCGGCGTTCCCGCGGCGACCTGCCGCTGCGCGCCGCGGACGTGGGCGAGCTGCCCCGGATCGACCTCGCCGCCTACGATCCCTTCCACCTCGTCGTCGGCGGCCTCGACGGCGTACGGCTGTGGAGCTGGAACGGCGAGCGGGTGACGGAGGAGAAGCTGCCCGCCGGCGTCCACATGATTGTCAACGCCGGATGGGAGCGCGGCGACGACCATCCGCGCGTCAGCCGGTTCCGGCCGAGGTTCGCGGCGGCGGCGCGCCCGGCACGCCTGGGCTCCGGTTCCCCGCGCAGGTTCTGGGGGGAGTGGCTGCCGATCGCCTCGGGAGACGGCCTGGCCTTGGACGACCCCCGCGCCCTCGTGTTCCGGAAGGTCCTCGACGGCGGCCAGATCTTCGCGAGCCTCTCGGTCACCCTGGTGGCCCTGGCGGACGAGGGCGTGCGCTACGACTTCTGCCCGGTTCCCGGAGACGTCACGTCCTGGCACCAGGTCGAGACGGCGTGACCGGCGGGGAGGGGGAGGACCGTCCCGCTGATCTTTCCGGGCAGTCTGGGGGATATGTCGGAAACCGCCCGGGTGATCCGAGCTCTCCGCGGCGCGGATAGGCTCGGGTTCATGCGATCGTGGTCTGCTCCGAACATCCCCACCCTGCCCGGTTCGGGTCTCCCCCTGCGCCTGTACGACACCGCCGTGCGAGAGGTCCGCGAGACCAGGCCGGAGGGCGAGGCCAGGCTGTACGTCTGCGGCATCACCCCCTACGACGCGACCCATCTGGGGCACGCCAACACCTACCTGGCGTTCGATCTGGTGAATCGGGCGTGGCGGGACGCCGGCCACGAGGTCCACTACACCCAGAACGCCACGGACGTGGACGATCCGCTTCTCGAACGCGCCCAGGCGACCGGCGTGGACTGGCAGGAGCTGGCCGAGCGCGAGATCGAGCTCTTCCGCACCGACATGGAGGCGCTGCGGATCGTCCCGCCGCGCGAGTACGTCGGCGTGACCGAGGTCGTCGACCAGGTCGCGGAGCTGATCGGGAGGCTCGGCGACCGGGGCGCCACCTACCGGCTCGGCGAGGACGTCTACTTCTCGGTCGCGGCGGCGCCGAAGTTCGGCGCCGTGTCGGGTTACTCCGAGGAGCGGATGCTCGAACTCTTCGGCGAGCGCGGCGGCGACCCCGACCGCGAGGGCAAACGCCACCCCCTCGACTGGCTGCTGTGGCGCGGCCACCGGCCGGGCGAGCCGTCCTGGCCCTCGCCGTTCGGCCCGGGCCGTCCCGGCTGGCACGTGGAGTGCACCGCGATCGCGCTGGCGAACCTCGGCACCGGCTTCGACGTCGCCGGCGGCGGCTCCGACCTGATCTTCCCCCACCACGAGATGGGCGCCTGCGAGGGGCACGTCGCCACCGGCGAGTGGCCGTTCGCCCGCGCGTACGTGCACGCCGGCATGGTCGCCCTGGACGGCGAGAAGATGTCCAAGTCCCGGGGCAACCTCGTCTTCGTCTCCCGCCTGCGGCGGAACACCGACCCGATGGCCGTACGGCTCGCGCTGCTGGACCGGCACTACCGGACGGACTGGGAGTGGACGCCGGACCAGCTCGCGGAGGCCGAGGCCAGGCTGGCCCGCTGGCGGGCGGCGGTGGCGCGTCCCTCCGGCTCGGACGGCGGGGCGGTGCTGGACGAGGTCCGGAAGCGGATCGCCGCCGACCTGGACGCGCCGGGCGCGCTGCGCGTGATCGACCGGTGGGCCGAGGAGGAGGGGACCGACACGCAGGCCCCGGCACTCGTCCGGGACGTCGCCGACGCGCTGCTCGGGGTCGCGCTGTGACCGTCGCGACGGCGTCGCCGACGGTCAGCTGACTCTCAAGCTTCTCACAGGCACGCCTCAACCCCGGCTGCTTGCGTGAGGGGTGCTATAGCGTTTGAGCCGAGGCCGGAGGCTCTGAACGTGGGCCGGCCCAAAGGGGAGACACGGTGCGTGTTCGATTCCGCCGATGGGCCGGCACGGCCGCCTGTGCGGCGATTCTGGGGCTCATCCTGATCGCCTGCTCGTTAGGTGGCGGCGCGTCCGGCCAGGCGGTCTCCGGGGCGGAGGTCACCGCCACCGAGGACGCCGCGACCGCGTCCACCTGGCCCGTCTTCGGCTTCACACACACGCAGTACACGGTGGACTACGGTCAGCGGCAGGCGCTCAGGACCGCCCGCAACGCGATCGCCGAGAAGCGCGTCCTGCAGAACCAGCACATCATGGGCTTCGGCGCGCTCAACCCCGAGCCCCGACCCGGCGAGTACGACTTCGCCAGCCTGGACGCGCGGATCGACCTCATCCGCAAGACCCACGGAATCCCCGTCATCACCCTGTGCTGCGCGCCCGACTGGATGAAGGGCGGCACCCCCGGCCGTACCGACTGGAACCACATCGAGGTGGCGCCGCTGCCCGAGCACTACCAGGACTTCGCCGACCTCGCCGCCCGGATCGCCCGCAGATATCCCGACGTCACCCACTTCATCGTGTGGAACGAGCTCAAGGGCTTCTTCGACGAGGACAAGCACCGGTGGAACTACGAGGGTTACACCGACATGTACAACCGGGTCTACCAGGCGCTCAAGGCCGTCAACCCCAAGATCGAGGTCGGCGGGCCGTACCCGGCCCTGGGTGGGTTCGACGCGCCGTCGGAGCTGCACGGCGACTGGGGCAACGTGGACCAGCGCGTGCTCGACGCGCTGAAGTACTGGATCAAGCACAACAAGGGCGCGGACTTCATCGTCGTGGACGGGACGTCCGAGAGCGACAAGGGGATGGTCCCCGACGAGTTCGGCGCGCTGAAGAAGTTCTCCGCCGTCAACGCGTGGCTGCACCGGCACACGAACCTGCCGATCTGGTGGGCCGAGTGGTACGCCGAGCCGGCCCGCTCCGGCTGGCCGGAGAACAAGCGGCTCGCCGTCCACGCCGCGGCCATGATGGAGTTCGCCCGGAGCAGGACCGCCGCCGCCCTCTACTGGAGCCGTCAGGAGGAGAGGCAGGAGTGCCCCGAGGGCTGCCTCTGGACGAACCCGCGTGAGGCGGACGGCGGGCGGCCGAGTGCGATGCTCCGCCTCATCCAGGAGTTCGCCCGCTCGTTCCCCCGCGGCACCCCGATCGTGCCGGTGGACGTCTCGCCCGCGTCCGTACGGGCGCTCGGCCAGGCGGACCGAATCGTCGTCGTGAACACTCAGAATGAATCGGTCAAAGCGACAATTGACCGAAAAGCCGTCGATCTTGCTCCATATGAGGTCCGCTGGATTTCTCGCGGGCGATAATCCGTTCCGGTAGCATTTTTCGGCATGAGCGACCACAACTGGCCTTCCGTTGCGGCCGTCATCTGCACCCGTGGTGACCGCGCCGCCTTTCTGCGGGAGGCGGTCGAGTCGATCGTCGCCCAGGACTATCCGGGTCGCATCGCCGTGATGGTGGTGTTCGACCGCGCCGAGCCCGACGAGAGCCTCACCGAGCTGGGCACCGGCCCCATGCGCGAGGTGCGGGTCATGCTCAGCGACCGCCGTCCCGGGCTGCCGGCGAGCCGGAACGCGGGCATCCTCGCCACCGACTCCGACCTGGTCGGCTTCTGCGACGACGACGACGCCTGGTTGCCCGGCAAGCTCACCGGCCAGGTCAAGGCCCTGCGGGCGCGGCCCCGCGCGCTGTTCGCCTCCTGCGGCGCGGTGACCACGTACGACGGGTGGTCGGCCGAGTGCATGTGGCCCAAGCCGCAGATCGCGCACGCCGACCTGCTCATGTCGCGGGTGAAGGAGGCGAACGCCGACTCCTTCCTCGTCTACCGCAGCGCGCTCCTCGGCCCGATCGGGCTGTTCTCGGAGGAGATCCCCGGCGGCTTCGCCGAGGACTACGAGATGCTGCTGCGCGCCGCGCGCCACTCGCCCATCGTGTACGCCCACCAGGTGGGGGTCCGGGTCCGCGGCCACGGCCGCACGTCGCACTTCACCGGCGACTGGGAGACCATCGCCGAGGCCAACGAGTGGCTGCTTTCCACTTATCCCGAGTTCCGCTCCGAGCGCCGGGGGTTCGCCCGTGTGGCGGGGCAGATCAGCCTGTCCTGGGGCATGCTCGGCCGGCGTGGAGCGGCGCTGCGCTGGGCGTGGCGCGCGTTCCTGGCCAGCCCGCTGGAGATCCGGTCGTACGTGGTGACCGCGCTGGCGATGCGTGCGGTGAGCCGCTCCTGGGTCCAGCGCCGCCTCAACGCCGCGGGGGCGACCTCCTGACCGCCGTCCCTCAGGTGAGGGTGTCGGCGAGCCGGGCGATGCCGTCGATCAGCGGCGGGACCGCCGCGATGCGCCCGGCCGCGTGGACCGGCCGGATCCGCCGGAGCTGGGTGCGCAGCCACTTCTCCGTCGGCGCCACGCGCAGCCGCAGCGATCCGTACCCGTCGCCGATGCAGGACCGGGTGTAGGCGAAGGGGCCCTGCCCCCGGTACGGATCGACGGTGACGCAGCCGTAGGCGTACCCGGCGGCGCGGACCGCGTCGAGCACGCGCTCGTCGGCGAAGCCGTACGGGTAGCAGATGCCGTCCGCGGGCTGGCCGGTGATCTCGCGCAGGATCTCGCGGCTGCGGGTCAGCTCCTTGGCCAGGTCCTTGTCGTCCAGCGTGGTCAGCGCGGTGTGGGTCAGGCCGTGCGAGGCGATCTCCATGCCGGCGTCGGACGCGCGCCGCAGGTCGTCCGCGCTCATCAGCTCCTTGCGCGGGCCGGGCTCGTCCCACTTGTTGTATTGGCTCAGCAGTCCCGACACGATGTACAGGCTCGCGGTGAAGTCGTAGCGTCGGAGAACGGGAAGCGCGTGCTCCATGAAATCGGCGTACCCGTCGTCGAAGGTGAGCGCGATCATGCCGCTCCGGTCATCGGCGGAGAGCAACTCCCGCATCGTCACGCCGCGCTTGTCCTGCTTGTAGATCCATCTGATCTGCGATTCGAAATTCTCAGGAGTGACAGTCAGCGTGTAGGGATCGTACGTGTAGTGATCGACTGAGTGATACATCCAGATCGCAGGCACTCAAGAAGTGTAGGAATTCAATTAGCGCGCCTTCGAGTTCGTGATCGCATCGTGACGTACATGCGCGTGGCGAAAGCCGCACCTTCTCACAAACCCCATGAATAACGGATCGCGCTGCTACGATCACGGTCATGAGCGAAGAGCGCCCGCTTTCGGTGGCGGCCGTCATCTGCACCCGCGGTGACCGTGCCGAGCTCCTGCGGGAGGCGGTGGAGTCGATCGTTCGCCAGGACTATCCGGGCCGGATCACCGTCATGGTGGTCCACGACCGGGTGGCGCCCGACGAGAGCCTCACCGAGCTGGGCGCGGGCCCCGCGCGCGAGGTGCGGGTCATGCTCAGCGACCGCCAGGCGGGGCTGCCGGCGAGCCGGAACGCCGGCGTCCTCGCCACCGACTCCGACCTGGTCGGCTTCTGCGACGACGACGACGCGTGGCTGCCCGGCAAGCTGTCCGCGCAGGTCGCCGAACTCGAGCGGCGTCCCGACGCGGGCTCCGTCGCCTCCGGTGCCGTGTCCCTCCACGACGGCTGGACCAGCGAGTGCGTCTGGGGCAAGCCGGAGATCACCTTCGCCGACCTGCTGCGCTCCCGGGTGAAGGAGGCGCCGCCGTCCTCGTTCCTGATGCGCCGCGACGTGCTGCTCGGCCCCGTCGGGCTGTTCTCGGAGGAGATCCCCGGCGGCTTCGCCGAGGACTACGAGATGCTGCTGCGCCTGGCCGCGCACGCCCCCGTGGCGTACGTGCGGCAGGTGGGGGTGCGGATCCGCGTGCACGGCCGCACCTCCCACTTCACCGGGAACTGGGCGGTCATCGCCGAGGCGCTGGAGTGGTTGCTGCGGGAGTACCCCGACTTCGCCGAGATGCGCCGCGGGCACGCGCGCATCGCCGGGCAGATCGCCCTGTCCAAGGGCATGCTCGGGCAGCGGCGCGAGGCGCTGCGCTGGGCCTCGCGGGCGTTCCGTGCCAGCCCGCTGGAGGTCCGCTCGTACGTGGCGGCGGCGATGGCGCTGCACGCGGTGAGCCGCTCGTGGGTGCTCGCCCGGCTGGCGGCCGCCGGGGCCACGAGCTGACCGCGCCGCCACACTTTCGTCTTCCGCCCGACGACCCCATACGGGGTCACTCCGCCGCGCCGCCGTCGCCGCTCGAGCCCGCCGCGGCCCCGCGGCGCAGGTTCCCGTACCGCCGCAGCACCCGGTCGGCGACGCCGTACAGGCGCGGCCGGTCCAGCACGTACTGCTTCGCCGACCGGACGGGGGAGTGGCGGACCCAGTGCAGCGCGGCCCCGGCGGAGCGGCGGCGCACGCACCCCTCGGACACCAGGTGGCCGCTCGTGCGCAGGTTCTGCTTGTAGTCGTCGCCCTTGCTGACGCTCCAGTCCATCTGGGTGATGCCGTCCTGCGAGGCGGCCTTCGCCATCAGCAGGTGCTGGACCAGCCCGGGGGAGTACTTGGAAAACTCCGCGTCGTAGGCGGGGAACCAGCCGGCCAGCAGCGGGCCCGACCGCAGCCCGATGTGCCCGGCGATCGGCGTGTCCCCGGCGTACAGCATGGTCAGCAGGCCCGTGCAGCCGGGCGCGCGGCCGGCGTGCAGCCGCTCGACCAGCTCGACCACCCACGGCTGCCCGAACCGGTCCGGGCGGCCGATGCGGCGGTACTGGCTCGACTTCCACCGCATCAGCGTGCGCAGGTCGCCGATGTCGGCGCTGTGCAGCTCCACCCGCAGCGGCCCGACGTCGCGGCCGAGCTTGCGCTCGCGGTAGAGGCCCATCTTGAGCGTGCGCGGCGCGTTGGCCTTCACCTTGGCCAGGTAGTCGTCGTATCCGCCGCCCACGTCGATGAGCACCGACTCCGCCTCGAGCGTGGCGTACGGGGCGAACCACGGCTGGCCGCCGACCAGGAACTCGAACTCCCAGACGGCCAGCCCGCAGCCGCGCAGCAGGGCCGCGGCGTCGAACTCGGCCCCCGGCCGGTGGACGACGCCCTGGGCCAGCGAGACCCAGCCCGCGATCGGCTTTCCCACCCCCATCGGATGGCGTTCGAACGGGAAGAAGCCGACCGTGCGGTTCCCCTCGGAGAGCACCCCGACGAAGGCGTCGTCCCGCACCTCGCCGACGGCCATGGTGAATTCCGGGGAGAGGAACGGGCTGGCCAAATGCGGCTGGGAGTCCTGCATCGACCGCCATTCCGCCTGTTCGCCGGGGCCGAGTTCATTCGGGCGGATGACCGAGATCTGCATGAGATCCTTTCGCGGCGGGGGAATGCCCATTCTAGGGTGACGGAATGCCGCGATGTGGGATCCTTTGGGAGTGAAGCTCACCGCTGATCTCGACATTGCGAAGCTGGACTTCTGGGAGCGGCCCGTTTCGGAGCGACACGAGGCTTTCGCGTGGCTCAGGGAGCAGGAGCGTCCTTTGTTCTTCGCCCAGCCCAAGGTTCCGCTGGCGCGCGCGGGCAAGGGTTTCTACGCGCTCGTCCGCCACTCCGACGTGACCGAGGCGAGCAGGAACGGCGCGGTTTTCGCCAACAGCCCGGCGGTTACCAATCCAGAACCCCCCAAATGGGTGAAATACATCTACGGCGACTCGCTGGAGAACAAGGACGCCCCCGAGCACACCCGGCTGCGGCGGATCGTCTCCCGCGCGTTCGCCCCCCGCATGATGGCGCGGCTGGAGGAGCCCATGCGGCGGCGCGCGGAGCAGGCCGTGAGCGTCCTGGCCGCGCACGGTCCGGGCGACTTCGTCGAGCTGGTCACCCAGGACTACACCACGCACGTTGTCTGCGACCTACTGGGCATCCCGGACGAGGAGCGGCCGCAGGTCCTGCGCTGGGTCCGCGACACCGTGGAATACCAGGCGGTGCGCAGCGACCCGAAGGGGATGCTGCGGCACGCGCTGAAGAACACCAGGGCCACCTTCGGCCTGCGCAACCTGGTGATCCGGCTGGGCCGGCAGCGTCGCCGGGACCCCGGCGACGACGTCATCTCGGCCCTGGCCAACGCCGACGTCGAGGGCGAGCGGCTGACCGGCATGGAGCTGGGCGCGTTCTTCCTGCTCCTTGTGGTCGCCGGCATCGACACTCCCGGCCACACCATGTCGCACGCCCTCGCGCTGCTGAGCGAGCACCCCGAGCAGCGCGAGCTGCTGCTCTCGGACTACGACCGCCACATGCCCGGCGCCGTGGACGAGATCGTGCGCTACGCCTCGCCCATCACCCAGCTCCAGCGCACCGTGACGAAGGAGTACGAGCTGCGCGGGCAGCGGCTCGCCCCCGGCGACAAGGTGGTGCTGTTCTACAACTCCGCCAACCGGGACGAGCGGGTCTTCACCGACCCCGACGTCTTCGACATCACCCGCGGCCCCAACCCGCACGTCGCCTTCGGCGGCCCGGGCGCCCACTACTGCCTGGGCGCCCACCTGGCCAAGCGCGAGCTGACCGTGCTCTTCCAGGAGCTGTTCACCCGCCTGCCGGACATCCGGCTCGCCGGGCCCCCCGAGCCCATGGTGTCCACGTTCAACCACGCCATCCGGCGGCTGCCCGTCACGTTCTCCTGAGCCGGGCGTAGGTCTTGAGCACCCGGTCCGCGCGGTCGCGCAGGGCGGGGTTGGCCAGCACGGTGTTGCGCAGCGTGCGCACCGGCGTGCGGGCCAGCCATTGCACGGCCGCGCCCGGGGACGGCCGGGCCACCCGGCCCTCCGCCACCTCCAGGTCGCGGGTCTTGAGCTTCTCCTTGTAGTCCTTCTCGCCCCGGCCCATGTCGATCAGCGTCAGGCCCGTCTCGGCGAAGTCCCTGGCGATGTCCAGGTGCATGACCATGCCGGGGGAGTAGCGGGCGTACTCGACGTCGTAGGTGGGGAACCACATGCACAGCCGGGTCCCGGTGCGCAGGCCGAAGTGCCCGGCGATCAGCCGGTCCCCGGCGTACAGCAGTGACAGGGCGCCGCCGAAGCGGTCGGTGCGGATCGCGTGCAGCCGCTCCACCAGCTCGACGATCCACGGATGCGCGAACCTGTCCATGCGGCCGGTCCTGCGGTACTGCGCGGACTTCCAGGCGAGCAGCTCGCGCAGCGCGGCGCCGTCGGCGGACTCGGCGACGTGCATGACCTCGCCCACCTCGCGGCCGAGCCGTCCGCGCTGGTAGCGCGTCATCTTGTGCGTCTTCGGGGAACGCCGCCGCAGCTCGGCGAGGTACGCGTCGAACCCGTCGGCGATGTCGATGGCCGGGGACGGGAAGCGGGCCGTGTGGTGGGGGAGGAACATCGGCTGCGCCACGGAGAGATGGTCGAACTCCCACGTGGCGAGGCCGGCGGCGCGCAGCAGCCGTCCGGCGTCGAGATCCAGGCCCTGCGCGTACACCATGCCCTGCAGGTCGGTGAGACCCGCCGCGACCGGGCGGCCGATGCCGAGGCGGTGTTTCTCGAACGGAAAGAATCCCGCGATTCCCGAACCGTCGCCGATGACGGCCACGCGCACGTACGGACGGAGGATCCCGACGGTCTGGACGAACTCGGGGGACAGAAAGGGATTGTCCTGTTCCGGATCCGCGTCCTGGAACTTTCGCCATCGATCGAGTTCCGGTTCGCCGAGATCGCTGGGATGGATCACAGAAATCTGCACCACGCCATAATCTCGCTTTAAAGCAGATAAGCGACCCCAAACGCCCGCAAGGTCTATCTGGCATCGATATTCTTTCGCGCGTGGGACGGCACTCGACCGGTACGGGATCGCCTCGTTGGCCGCTCGCGGTCGGCCTCCTCGTGATGACGATCGCCGCGATGGCGGCGATCCTGGGGAGCGCCGCCGCCCGGCGCTCCGGCGGCTCGGGCGGCGCGACGACGGCGCCGCGCCCGGTCGCCGCGGTGACGCCGCTCTCCTTCGAGGGGTCGGCGGGGCCGCCCGAACGGTGGCCGCGCTGGGGCATGACCCACACGCAGTACAGCGTGACCGAGGACGAGCCGGCGGCCGCGGAACGCGCGCGAGAGGCGCTGGGCGCCCGGCCCGTCGTGCAGAACCAGCACATCATGGGGTTCGGGGCGGGCAACCCGGAGCCCGAGCCGGGGGCGTACGACTTCTCCTCGCTGGACGAGCGGGTGCGGCTCATGGCGGAGACCGGGGCGGCCCCGGTCATCACACTCTGCTGCGCCCCCGACTGGATGAAGGGCGGTCGCCCCGGCGAGACCGACTGGAGCCTGCTGGAGATCGCCCCGCGGCGCGAGCACTTCGCCGACTTCGCCCGGCTGGCCGCCGCCGTGGCCCGGCGCTATCCCGACGTCCGCCACTTCATCGTGTGGAACGAGTTCAAGGGCTTCTGGGACGGCCCGCGCCGGGAGTGGAACGCCGCCGCCTACACCGAGCTGTACAACCAGGTGTACGACGCGCTCAAGGCGGTCAACCCGGAGATCAAGGTGGGCGGGCCGTACGTGCCGGTGGCCGGCCGGGCCGGGGACGGGGCCGGCTCCGAGGTCGCCGGTCCCTGGGGCGCGGTGGACCACACGGTGCTCAAGGCGGTGGACTACTGGCTGCGCCACAAGCGGGGTGCGGACTTCGTGGTCGTCGACGGCGGGGTGACCGGCGAGGACGGCCGGTCCCGGCCGGACGAGTTCGGGGCGCTCGGCAAGTTCGGCGCGATGACCAGGTGGCTGCGCGAGCGCTCCGGCCTCCCCGTGTGGTGGGCCGAGTTCTACCCCCTGCCCTGCGCCTCGCTGGAGCCGGGCGGCTCCTGTCCCGCGCTCGACTGGGACGAGCGGCGCCGTACGGCGGTGACGGCGGCGGCGCTGATCGAGCTGGCCGCGAGCGGCGCGGACACCGCGCTCTACTGGGACACCCACCGGCCGAAGACCCCCGACTGCCCGCTCTGCCTGTGGTCGGGAGACGACGGCGCCCCGCGGCCCGCTCTGGGGCTGCTGCAGGACTTCGCCCGCTGGTTCCCCGAAGGGACCGACCCGGTCGCCGTGGACGTCTCGACGCCCCAGGTGCGCGCTCTCGGCGGTGCCGGGCGGACGGTCGTCGTGAACACGACCGACCGCCGCCTCACCGCCAGGGTGGACGGCCGCGAGCTGACGCTCAAGCCGTACGAGGTGCGCTGGACGGACCGCTGAGCGGCTGACCGTCAGAGGCCGAGCGTGAGGAAGCGTTCCACCACGACGGCCAGCGCGATCACCATCAGGACGGCCGCGGCCTGGATGAGACGGCGGCGCGTCCGCGTCCGGGACGACCCGGTCAGCCGCATCGTCTCGGCCGAGACCAGCGTGCCGGTGTACAGGACGACGGCGGCGACGCCCACGGGCGTCCAGGCGGTGCCGCCGGGCGGGGTCACCGTGAGGTCGGGGGCCGGGGGGACCGAGCCCGCCGGGGGCCGGCGCAGCGCGTAGACCGCGGCGTCCCGGTTCGCGTACAGGGTGACGAGGTCGGGTGAGGCGGCCATGGCCCTGCGCATCCGGACGCCCCAGTCGCGGGGGAACCCGTCGCCGAGCGGGTCGGTGACCTCCATCATGGTCTCCTGGCTGCGCGCGGCCAGCAGGAAGGTGCCCGGCCCCGTCTCGCGCAGCGCCGCCACGATCGGCGCGACGTCCGTGGGATCGACCGGCGGGGAGACGCCCAGCCACTCGATCCGCTCGACGTGCTTCTCGCGCCACGGGATCACGCTGTAGGCGGTGTCGCCCGTCACCGTGCCGGGCTTCTCCTCGGTCGGGGTCAGCATCAGGACGCGGGCGCTCGGCTCGTCGTGGGCGTAGATGTAGTCGAGCGCCGCGGCCTCGCCGGAGGTCACCCGCTCGAACTGCTCGTTGCCGTACTTCGCGATGTAGAAGCCACCGGCGAGGGCGACCACGGTCACGAAGGCGAGCGCCATCGGGAGGCGGGTCCGCAGCCGCACCAGGGCGGAGCGCGCCGGCCGGGTCTCGCGGACCTCGCGCAGCCGCACGCTGTCGGGCGAGCTGGGGAAGAACGCGTACGCCGCGAGCAGGCAGGCCCCCGGCAGCATGAAGAAGTAGACGCGCAGCCCCATCTCGCCGCCGTAGCTCTGCATGGCCATGGCGGACACCGGCAGCACGGTCAGCACCAGGGCGACCCGGTCGATCACCCTGCGCCGCAGCCGGCGCAGCAGGCCGATCCCGGCCAGCAGCGCGAGCGCGGCGGCGAAGCCGAGCCGCACCTTCAGCACGAGCGCGTGCAGCGGGTCGCCGGTCGAGGCGGCGATCCGGCCGGTGGTGTTGGTGGTCAGGTTGTTCACCAGCGACCCGAAGGCGCCGAACATGTCCCCGAGGTGACCCGCCCAGTACGGCGTGGCCAGGTAGCTCACCCAGGCGACGGCCAGCCCGCCGACCAGCCACGGCAGCGTGCCCAGCGAGCAGCGCCGTACGATCACCAGGCCGAGGGCGGCGGAGGTCATCATGAACGGGGTGATCTGGTGGCTCGCGGTGGCCGCGGCGCCGAGCAGGATCAGGACGGCGAACAGCACGATCCGCGTCATCCCGTCCGCGGGGCGGGAGGTGAACTCGCCGGGGTCCGCCGCGTCGAGCAGCCGTGCGATCCGGCCGAACACCGTGCGCGGCGGCTTGACCGGCTCGGCGCGCTCCTCCCTGCCGAACCAGGTGACGATGATCGCCAGGAACAGCAGGTACATGAAGTACGTGGTGCCCTGCGGCGAGAAGTAGTCCTGGCCGATCCACTGGAGGGTGACGAACAGGATCGCGGCCAGCCACTTGGCCCGCCGGTCGGCGCGCATCCGGCGCAGGATCAGCAGCAGGGGGACCAGGTAGAGGACGTTCGCGGCGACCGGGTACCAGTTGATGAACTGGCGCAGGTCGTCCATGCCCATCGCGCTGCCGACGAAGGCGAACAACGAGAAGAACCCCGGCCAGCTGAAGCGCGCGTCCAGGCCGGGCAGCGTCTCGCCGCTGCGCGCGATGAACTCCACGAACCCCGCGTGCAGCCAGGCCGTCGGGAACCGCGGCTCGTCGGAGACGAGCGCCGACGCGCCGTGCAGGCAGAAGGTGACGGCGAAGAGCTGCAGGAGCAGCAGGACCGGACGGTAGCGGCGCTGCGTCAGCGTCACGAAGAACGACGCGATGAGCAGCGCCAGTCCGCCGAGCGCCACCGGAGGGAGGACGGAGACCAGGCCGAGGCCGTTCATCCGGTTCGCGTCGACGCCGGTCAGCGAGGTGCGTGGGGCGACCAGCGCGATGACGAAGATCGCGAACCCCTCGATCGCGAGCATCGGCAGCACCCAGCGTCGCGCCCGCTCCGGCCAGCCCGGCGCGGGGCCGCCGGCGCGGATCGGCACGGCCCGGCCGAGCGAGGAGACGAGGGCGCCGGCGCGGTGGGGGATGGTGGCCACGGAGACCATCATGCGTGAGACCGGGCCGGCCGGGGCGCGTCCGGGGACGATCAACGCGCCCAGCAGGGAGGGCGTGATCGCGAGCGCCACCGAGAGCTGCGCGATCAAGAGGGCCGTGCCCACGCCGTTGATCCCGAGGCGGGGGAGCAGCAGGAAGGTGCCGCCGAACGCGAGGGCGCACATCGCGCCCTGGACGACGGCGAGCGTCCTGGCGCGGCTGCGCGCCCGCAGCACGCCCAGATAGATCTCGATCACCGCGCGGGGCAGAGCCGCAAGCGCGATGAGCCGCAGCAGGGTGGTCGCGTGCGCGGCGTGCCCCGGCCCGAACACCGCCATGACGTACGGCGCGAGCACGACGACGGCGAGCACGGCCGGGCCGAGGACCGCCAGCGAGCGGGCGAGCGCGCGACGGGCGTGCTGGGCGAGCCCGGCCGAGTCGAAGACGCCCTCCACGGTCAGCGAGGAGGCCATCGTGAAGGCCAGCATCTCCAGGATGCCGCCCAGCATGCCGGTGCTGTAGTAGTAGTTGTACGTCGTCGCGTCCACGTGGACGCCCACGATCACGGGCAGCAGATACGTGATCGCCAGGATGAACGTGGATCCCAGGTAGTCGCCCGCGAGGAACCGTCCGACGGCGTGCAGGGCGGGCGGCGTGCGGTCCGCCGTGTCGCGCGCGTGGCGCGGGACGAGCCTGCGGAACATCAGCAGGTTGACCGGCAGCACGGAGAGCGCGACCGCGACCACCCACGACACGGTGATCCCGGCCGCGGGCAGGATCCGGGCCAGCGCGACCAGCAGCACGATCTTGACGAGGCTCGACCCGATGGTGCTGAACGGGACCCAGGTCGCCTTTCGCAGCCCGGTCAGCGCCACGTCCTGGAGGGTGAAGACGACCCAGACGAGCACCGCGCCGAGGAACAGCGTCCCCGGGCCGAGCCCGGCCAGGTCGCGGTAGTTGTCCCCCCACCGGTCCAGGGTGAGCAGGAAGACCACGGTCGCGAGGCCCGCCGCGGCGAGGGAGACCAGGTAGACCGTGCGGATGAACCGGCCCGTCGCCCGGCCGGCGTCTGGGATGAACCGCGTGAGGGTGCCGACGAAGCCGAACGACGTGATCGCGGCGAGCAGGCGCATCGCCCCGATCGCGGCCATCGCGCGGCCGCCGTTCGCCGTGTCGTACAGGCGGGCCGCGAGCACCCAGTAGATCAGGCCGAGGCCGCCGGAGCCGATCGCGCTGACCATGAGCGCGTACGCGTTCCTGAGCAGGGGGTCGCGCAGGCCGAGGGTGAAGCGTGCGCGGCGAGTCGCGCGCCCCTGATCCTCCCGCGTCACGTCGTCGGGCGTCGTGCGAGGGAGGATCTCAGTCACGGGGCTGCTTCCAGCGGTACAGCGGGTACCCCCACATCGGGCCGGGCGGCGAGCACGCGCCGCGGGCGATGGCACGGCAAGATCGACGTGATTGTCCGGCAGGACGCCGCCGCGCCGCAAGGGGAACCGCGAAGCGGCGGGGTCGTGCGAACGGTCACGCGGCCCCCTGGTCGGCCGCGGCGGACGGGGCCTGGGCGGAGGTCCGGACGGGCGCCTCGGTCCGCTTCCCACGCTCGCGCAGGATCGTCCTGAGCACCCGCCAGCCGTCCCGGACGGCGTGCAGGTTACTCGTCCCATGAATGCGGCTGCGCTCGTGGCTGGGGATCTCGTGCACGCGCAGCCCGGCCTTGGCGACGCGGATGTTCATCAGGGTCTCGACTTCGAAACCGTCGCAGTCGAGGCCGAGCACGTCCAGGTGGCGGGCCCAGAAGGCGTTGTAGCCGTAGCACAGGTCGGTGTAGCGGGTGCCGTAGAGCCGGTTGACCAGCGTGCTGAGCACGAAGTTGCCGAGGCGCCTGCTGAGGGTGATGTCGTCGCTCCCGCCGCCGCTGGCGAACCGCGACCCCTTGGCGTAGTCGGCGCCGGCGACCAGCGCGCCGACGAACCTGATGATCTCGCGGCCGTCGGTGGAGCCGTCGGCGTCGATCATCACGATGATGTCGCCCGTGCAGGCGGCGAACCCGGCGGCCAGCGCGTCGCCCTTGCCCTTCCCGCTCTGCTGGACCACGCGCAGGCCGGGACGCAGCCGCCGGGCCACGGCGACGGTGTCGTCGGTCGAGTTGCCGTCGACCAGGACGACCTCGCTCACCCAGCGGGGGAGCGTGGCGAAGACGTGCGGCAGGTTCTCGGCCTCGTTGAGGGCGGGGACCACGACGCTGACGCGCGGAGATATCGCCATATCAGGCGTTAGACGGATAAATCCGTCACTAGACGGCTTGTGAGTGAATGCCGTTAAATGTGAACGTGAGATAGATTTGGTGCTCTCGGGGTTCATGTTATGAGGATCCTCCGGGGGCATTCGGGGCATGGTGCTGGCGGCGCCATCGGGGCGGGGGCACGTTGCCCGTCGCTATCAGCGAGGACGTTGGAACGTACCTGTTAGGTCTCGCGACGGCCCGATCAGGTTGGCAGGACGACCGAAAATCCGCCGGAAAACGAGGGCTACGTTACATTCCTGATCTATGTCCCGGGGGGTCGATCGCGCGGTACGCATTTTGTCCCGATTTTCCAGCGGATCTCGTGCAATGCCCCCACCCTCGCCGAACTCGGTCTTCGCGCCGACGCGGGGCACGGGATCGGAGGAGAGGAAAACCGCGTAACCCCCGGCGGCGACTGATCGTTAAACTCATCTGACCAAGCTCGCAGTAGCGTGTCAACGCTGACGTCTGGATCCGTCGTCCCGTTTACCCCGTTCCCAAAACGTGATCCAACCGTCGTACGCCGCGTGGCCGGCCGCTTCGCATGGCGGCTCGCCGGCCGCCCGACCGGGCCGTCGACGACGGCCGGCGTCACATCGGCGCGCGGGCGTGGGAACGGTCCGGTCCCACACCCGCGCGGAATCGGTCAGTCCGTCAGGTCGTGCCGTCCCAGGGCAGGGCCGTGCTCGAACGGCACGCCGCTCCCGAGGAAGTCCCCCCTGCCCGGCAGCGCGAGCCGTCGCGGCGGCCGGCGCTCGAACGGCACCGGCGGCGCGGCCTGCGCCGCCCGGGCCGCCAGGGCGGCCGCCTGCGTGGGGTCCTGGAACTGCGCCATCCGCCGGACCACCCGGCGGCGCAGCTCCGGCAGGTACGCGTAGAGGCTGTCGCCCGGACACGATGTGGGGTTGAGGTCGCGGTGGCCGATGATCGCCACGGTCGGGTCGAGCCCGTAGACCCCGCAGAGCCAGGCGGCGAGGCGGGTCAGCGCGACGATCTGCCGGTGCGGAGGCAGCTCCCTCATGTACGTGCCCTCGGTCTCGATGCCGAGTGTGTGGTCGTTGTGGTTGGCCGTGTGCGCGCCGATCACGTGCTCCCCGCGGGCGATGGCGGTGAGCGTGCCGTTCCTCCCCTCCATGACGTAGCCGCCGCGGCTGACCGTGAACTGCTGGCCGATGTCGTCCCAGCCGTTGCGGGACATGTGGTACCGCTGGATCGCCTGCGACAGCCGGAAGGCGGCGTCGAGCCCGGTGTCGGAGACGTTGGCGGTCGCGGTGTGGTGGACGACGATCCGGTCCGGCCCGTGGTGCACCACCTGGGCGCGCCGCCGCGGCGGTTGGGCCCGCCCCTCCTGCCGGGTATGGATGCGCGGCGCGAGGGGTAACGCGGTTCCCACGGTGAGCCGGGCGATCGGCGCGGCCCCCCTCATGCCGACACCCGTCGCGCCCGCGCCGGTGATGCCGTCCGCGACCGCCGTGCCCGCGCCGGTCATGCCCGCCGAGCCTGCGCTCGCG
>NZ_BBYK01000041.1:151924-247385 GCF_001570365.1 Microtetraspora fusca
CCCCGCCCGCCGTTTCCGTGCCCGTCGCACCCGCCGGGAGTCCCGTGCCTGCCGCGGCCCCTTCGGCGGTCGCCCCCGCCGCCGTTCCGGTCGCCGCGCCTGTCACCGCGCCCCCCGAAGCGGCGCTCGCGGCCCCGGCGGCCGCACCGGCCGGTTGCGCGGCCGCCGACGTGCCGACGGGCGCCCCGGGTGCCGTCGTTCCGGTCGCCGCGCCCTCGCCGGTCGCCGTGGCCGGCGTCCGCGCGGTTCCCGGCGCGCCCGAGGGAGTCGGCGGCCGGAGCAACGCCGCTCCGGCGATGCCGCCTCCGAGCGCCAGGAACGCCCGCCTGCCGATCATGGGCGAGTCGCTCGCCGTGCCGGCCACCCCGTCAGGGGGCGGGCCGTCCGGCGAGGAGTCGCCGGAAACCGCGGCCTCCACAGCCGGCGTGAGACCGCGTGTGCGCACGACATCGGGAGCCGACCCGAGGTCGCCGGAACGTGCGGGCTCACCAGCCGGCGTGAGACCGCGGTGGAACACGGACATGTTGACCCTCCCCGAAGTGAGCGTGGATTCTCGGGGTTTCCACGACCGTTGGGGAGGTCGAAGCGATCGTCCCCAGGGGCGGAGACGGCTACTCCTCGCGGTCGGATAGTGACAGGTATGTCCGCTGCTCTGTCCAGCGCCCCGTATGACGCCATTTCCGCTGGGTCTCGCCGGTCTCAGGAATGCCGGGCGACCCGCTCCCGCCGCCTCGTCCGCGGGCGCTCACATGGCCGCTTCACCGCAGACCGGCGGTGACCCGGGCATCGGTGTGGCGAGGACATGAGGGACGCCGCGTCGTCAGGACGTGGGCGCGGCGGCTCCGCCGGCGGAGGTGGCGGGGTGAGAAGCAGGACGTGCGCGCGGCGGGGCCGGCCGGGGCCCGCGAGGTCGTTCGGACTCCGGACGCGATGTGGCGCTTCACATGGACGCGGGCCGCGGCGCTGTGGCCGCGGCGGCTGTCACGGGATGGCGGCGAGGAAGCGCTCCCGCTCCTCTTCGGGCAGGTGGTCGATGAAGAGGACGCCGTCCAGGTGGTCGGCCTCGTGCTGGAGCACCCGCGCCAGCGTGCCGATGGCGCGCACCGTGATCGGCTTGCCGTACATGTCACGGCCGCGGGCGACGGCGGCGAAGGAGCGTTCCAGCGGCCACCACATCCCGGGAGCCGACAGGCACGCCTCGTCGGCCCGGAGCAGCCGGCCGGAGACCTCCAGGCGCGGGTTGACGATGTGGCCCGCCCGCCCGTCCACCTCGAAGGCGATCACCCGGAGCGGGACGCCGATCTGTGGCGCGGCGAGCCCCGCCCGTCCCGTCCCGGCCCGCATGGTCGCGGTGAGCACCCGGACGAGGTCGCGTACAGACCGGTCGAAGGTGGTGACCGGCTCGGCTACGCCACGTAGCGAAGGATCACCGAACATTCGGATCTGCCGGACACTCATGCACACTCCCCGCGGCTACGACGACACCACAACGAAATGCCCACACCGGGCGCGGTCCAATCGGGTAGATCCCTTATTACACCGTCGATGTGATGGATTCGATGGCTCGCCGCGCGCCATGTGTGATCTTCGGCTGATCGCAGAAAGTAATCGTCCGTAGAGTGCCGCCGGGTGCGCGTGGCCGGTCAGCCGTCGGTGCCGCGGTCCCTGCGCCTCAGGTAGCGCTCGAACTCGGCCGCGATGGCGTCGCCGCTCGCCTCGGGCAGGTCGGTGGCGTCCTTGCGCTCCTCCAGCTCGCGGACGTACTCGGCGACCTCGGTGTCCTGCGCGGCCAGCTCGTCCACGCCGTGCTCCCACGCCCTGGCCTCCTCGGCCAGGTCGCCGTACGGCATCGGCAGGTCGAGCATGTCCTCGATCCGGCGCAGCAGCGCGAGGGTGGCCTTGGGGTTCGGCGGCTGGGCGACGTAGTGCGGCACCGACGCCCACAGCGAGACGGTCCGCAGGCCGGCCGAGCCGAGGGTGTGCTGGAGCACGCCGACGATGCCGGTCGGACCCTCGTATTTCGTCAGCTCCAGGTTGAGCGCGCGCGCCATCCCGGGGTCGCTCACCGAGCCGGTGATCGGCACCGGCCGCGTGTGCGGCGAGTCGTTGAGCAGCGCGCCCAGCAGCACCGCCAGCTCCACGCCGAGATCGTGGCACAGGCCCACGATCTCCGCGCAGAACGAGCGCCAGCGCATGTTCGGCTCGATGCCGCGCAGCAGCAGGACGTCGCGCCCCGCGCCCGGCGGGCGGGCGAGCAACAGCCGGGTGGTCGGCCAGACGATGGACCGGGTCATGCCGTCGTCGCCCGTCTCCACCAGCGGCCGGGTCACCTGGAAGTCGTAGTACTCCTCCGGGTCCAGCTCGACCAGCGGGGTGGCCTTCCACTCCGACTCAAGGTGCGCGAGCACTCCGCTGGACGCCTCGCCCGCGTCGTTCCATCCTTCGAACGCGGCGATCAGCACCGGGTCGACGAGCTCAGGGAGCCCTTCGAGCTCGATCACGCGCCGCCTCCTCACTGGCCCACAGGGATGTGACCTTCCCATAAGACTATTCGGTGGGGAGCCCCCGGTGTCACCCACGCGCCCAACATGATCGTCCGTTCCGGCGCGGGAGGGAACCGGGCGCGGGCCGCGGCTCGTTCTTGTCGGCCATCGCGTTCGATAGGCTCCGCGCGGGGCCGGATAGGCTTGGCGCATGACGAGTGGACTGTCCTTCCGTAGAGCCCTGTCCGAGCGTGTGCTTGTGGCGGACGGGGCGATGGGCACCATGCTGCAGTCCTACGACCCGACCCTTGACGACTTCCAGGGGCACGAGGGCTGCAACGACGTCCTCAACGTCAGCAGGCCCGACATCGTGCGGGCCGTGCACGACGCCTACCTCGCGGTGGGCGTCGACTGTGTCGAGACCAACACCTTCAACGCCAACCATGCCGCGCTCGGCGAGTACGGCATCTCCGACCGCATCTTCGAGCTGTCCGAGGCCGGGGCCCGCCTCGCCCGCGAGGAGGCCGACCGCTGGTCCACTCCGGACCACCCCCGCTTCGTCCTCGGCTCGATGGGCCCCGGCACCAAGCTCCCCACGCTCGGCCACCTGCCGTACGCCACGCTTCGCGACGCGTACCGCGACAACGCGGCGGGCCTGATCGCCGGCGGCGCCGACGCCATCATCGTCGAGACGTGCCAGGACCTGCTCCAGGTGAAGGCCGCCGTGGTGGGCGCCAAGCGGGCCGTCGAGGCGGCCGGACGCGACGTGCTGATCATCGCCCAGGTGACGATCGAGACCAACGGCGCCATGCTGCTCGGCTCGGAGATCGGGGCCGCGCTGACCGCGGTCGAGCCGCTCGGCGTCGACATGATCGGCCTCAACTGCGCGACCGGGCCGACCGAGATGAGCGAGCACCTGCGCTACCTGGCCCGGCACTGCCGGCTGCCCCTGTCGTGCATGCCCAACGCCGGCCTGCCGGAGCTCACCGCCAACGGCGCCCACTATCCGCTCACGCCCGCGGAGCTCGCCGACGCGCACGAGGCGTTCACCCGCGACTACGGCCTCGCCCTGGTCGGCGGCTGCTGCGGCACCACCCCCGAGCATCTGCGCCACGTCGTCGAGCGCATCCGCGGCCGGCGGCGCGAGGCCCGGCGTCCCCGCCCCGAGGCGGGCGCGTCCTCGCTCTACCAGCACGTGCCGTTCCGGCAGGACACCTCCTTCCTCGCCATCGGCGAGCGCACCAACGCCAACGGGTCCAAGGCGTTCCGCGAGGCGATGCTCGCGGGGAACCACGAGGAGTGCGTCGAGATCGCCCGGGCGCAGGCCCGCGACGGCGCCCACATGCTGGACCTCTGCATTGACTACGTCGGCCGCGACGGCGTGAACGACATGCGCGAGCTGGCGTTCCGGTTCGCCACCGCCTCCACGCTGCCGATCGTGATCGACTCCACCGAGCCCGCCGTCATCGAGGCCGGCCTCGAGATGCTCGGCGGCCGTGCCGTCATCAACTCGGTCAACTACGAGGACGGTGACGGGCCCGACTCCCGGTTCACCCGGATCATGCGGGTGGTCAGGGAGCACGGCGCGGCCGTCGTGGCGCTGACCATCGACGAGGAGGGCCAGGCTCGTACGACCGAGAGCAAGGTCAGGATCGCCGACCGCCTCATCGAGGACCTGGTCCACAACTGGGGCATGCGGGTCGAGGACATCATCGTCGACTGCCTGACGTTCCCCATCGCCACCGGCCAGGAGGAGACCAGGCGCGACGGCTTGGAGACCCTGGAGGCGATCCGCGAGCTCAAGCGGCGCCACCCCACCGTGCAGACGACGCTGGGCGTCTCCAACGTGTCGTTCGGCCTGAACCCCGCCGCCCGCATGGTGCTGAACTCGGTCTTCCTCAACGAGTGCGTCAACGCCGGGCTCGACTCGGCGATCGTCCACGCGTCCAAGATCCTGCCGATGTCGCGGATCCCCGACGAGCAGCGCCAGGTCGCGCTCGACATGGTGTACGACCGGCGCCGCGAGGGCTACGACCCGCTGCAGCGGTTCATGGAGCTGTTCGAGGGCGTGGACGCCGCCGCGCTCAAGGCGGGCAAGGCCGCCGAGCTGGCCGGGCTCCCGCTGTGGGAGCGGCTCAAGCGCCGCATCATCGACGGTGAGAAGAAGGGCCTGGAGGCCGACCTGGACGAGGCCCTCGCGCAGCGGCCCGCCCTGGAGATCATCAACGAGGTGCTGCTCGACGGCATGAAGACCGTCGGCGAGCTGTTCGGCTCCGGCGAGATGCAGCTCCCGTTCGTGCTCCAGTCGGCCGAGGTGATGAAGACCGCGGTCGCCTACCTGGAACCCCACATGGATCGCGTCGAGGGGGCCGGCAAGGGGCGCATCGTCCTCGCCACGGTCAAGGGCGACGTGCACGACATCGGCAAGAACCTCGTGGACATCATCCTGTCCAACAACGGCTACGAGGTGGTCAACCTCGGCATCAAGCAGCCGGTGTCGGCGATCCTGGAGGCCGCCGAGGACAAGAAGGCCGACGTGATCGGCATGTCCGGGCTCCTGGTGAAGTCGACGGTCATCATGAAGGAGAACCTGGAGGAGATGAACTCCAGGGGCATCGCCGAGAGGTACCCCGTGCTCCTCGGCGGCGCCGCGCTGACCCGGGCGTACGTCGAGCAGGACCTGGCCGACCTGTTCCGGGGCGAGGTCCGCTACGCCAGGGACGCCTTCGAGGGCCTGCGCCTGATGGACGCCTTCATGGCGGTCAAGCGCGGTGAGGAGGGCGCGGAGCTGCCCGCGCTGCGCACCCGCCGGGTGAAGACCGGCGCGGTCCTCACCCGCACCCCGGTCGAGGAGCTGCCCGCCAGGTCCGACGTCGCCGCGGACAACCCCGTCCCGCGCGCGCCTTTCTTCGGCGACCGGGTGGTCAAGGGCATTCCGCTCGCCGACTACGCGTCCTTCCTCGACGAGCGGGCCACCTTCATGGGCCAGTGGGGCCTCAAGGCGGCGCGCGGCGGCGAGGGGCCGTCCTACGAGGAGCTCGTCGAGCTGGAGGGCCGCCCGCGGCTGCGCATGTGGCTGGAGCGGCTGCAGACCGAGGGGCTGCTCGAGGCGGCCGTCGCCTACGGCTACTTCCCGTGCGTCAGCGAGGGCGACGACCTCGTCATCCTCGACGAGGCCGGCAACGAGCGCACCCGCTTCACGTTCCCGCGCCAGCGCCGGGACCGGCACCTGTGCCTGTCCGACTTCTTCCGGTCGCGCGACTCGGGCGAGGTGGACGTGGTCGCCTTCCAGGTCGCCACGATGGGCAGCCGCATCAGCGAGGCCACCGCGGAGCTGTTCGCGAAGGACTCCTACCGCGACTACCTGGAGCTCCACGGCCTGTCCGTCCAGCTCACCGAGGCGCTCGCCGAGTACTGGCACTCCCGGGTCCGCTCCGAGCTGGGCATCGGCGGCGACGAGACGCTCGCCGACATGCTCAAGGTCAACATCACCGGGTGCCGCTACTCCTTCGGCTACCCGGCCTGCCCGAACCTGGAGGATCAGGTTCAGCTGATGGAGCTGCTCGACCCCTCGCGGATCGGGGTGACCCTGTCGGAGGAGTTCCAGCTCCACCCCGAGCAGGCCACGTCCGCGCTCGTGGTTCACCACCCGGAGGCGAAGTACTTCAACGTCTGACCGGCCCCGCCCGCGATCAACCGGGTGCGCCCGTATAGCATGGCTGACCTGCGCATCCGTTGATCGTGGCCTCTTGGGGCTCCCCCTGGCACGCGGCGACGCGCCTGGATCACCCGGTACGGCGAAGCGGCAAGGGGGAAGCTTGGACGCGGTTCTCTTCGACATGGACGGGTTGCTGGTCGACACCGAGAAGGTGTGGTTCGAGGTGGAGGCCGAGGTGGTGGCCCGCCTCGGCGGCACCTGGGGGCCCGAGCACCAGGAGCAGCTCGTGGGCGGCTCGTGGGAGCGCAGCATCGCCTACATGCTCAGGGTGACAGGGACCGACGTGGAGCCGTCCGTCGTGGGGGAGTGGCTGCTCGACGGCATGGAGCGGCGGCTCGCCGACGGGGTCGAGACCATGCCGGGCGCCCTCGAACTGCTCCGCGCGATCACCGACGAGGGCGTGCCCATCGCGCTGGTCACCTCGTCGCTGCGGGTGATCGCCGACTCGGTGCTGAAGTCCGTCGGTCGCGAGCACTTCGACATCATCGTCACCGCCGACGACGTCACCTGGACCAAGCCGCACCCCGAGCCGTACCTCACCGCGACCAGCCTGCTCTCGGTCGATCCCGCGCGCTGCGCGGTGCTGGAGGACTCCCCGAACGGCGTCGCCTCCGCGTCGGCGGCCGGGTGCCGGGTGGTCGCCGTGCCCAGCCTGGTGTCCATCGACCCCGCGCCCGGGCGGGTCGTCGTGCCGTCGCTGCGCCACGTGGACGTCGCGCTTCTGCGCGGCCTCATCGGCTGACCGGCTCCTCCCGGGCGATCGCCTCGGTGCGGCTCCTCGCGGCGCGTCCCTGACCCCGTCCGCGCGATCTCAGGGGGATCTCAGGGTCCTCCCGGCGATCTCGCGGCGCTCGCCCGGCGGCGGCGCGTGCCAGGATGGAACGAACGCCGTAAGAGGAGCATTCATGTCCTTCACCGCCATCGCCTGGACGCCGCTGTGCGTGGGAATCACCGTCGTGGGGCTCGTGCTGAGCTACCTGGCGTTCCGCCGCCGGGGGCTGGCCGCCGGGCTGCGCGCCATGGCGTGGTCGTTGCTGCCGCTCGCCGCGCTGCTGACCGGGATCCTGGAGACGCTGTGGAACGTCGTCTCCACGCTGGTGTCCTTCGTGACCGGTCTGGTCCTGTCGCCCATGGTGTGGACGGGCATCGTCCTGGCCGGCCTGTCCGTCTTGCTCTTCGTCGTCTCCGGCGCGTTGCGCGGGCGTGCCATCGCGCGGGGCCGCGCGAGCGGCGCCGCGGACGCCTCCGGGACGGCCTCCGCCGGAAAGCCCGCTGCCGCCGGAAAGCCCGCCGCCACGGGGAAGCCGGCTGCGCCGGCCGGGACGGCCAAGCCGGTCGAGCGTTCCGCCCAGCCCGCCGCGGCGGACGACTTCTCCGACATCGAGGACATCCTCCGGCGGCGTGGCATCGACTGAGACCTCCCGGCCGCTCCGGGGCGCTTCGGCGCGGAGCGGCGCGTGGTCGGCCGAGCACTGCTCGTAAGATCTCGAATGGTGAGAATGTCATGGTTCCGAGACGCAACTGAAACGGCTCTCGGACATTCCATCCAAGATCAGTACGAATGAGTTTCGCGTCAATCACAGTTGGGCCACATAGACCCCCTTTGGGCTTGTTTACCCAGTTCAGAACGTAGATCCTCCCTTCTGGGACCCGGGGGCCTGCCGGGACCGCACGAGAACGTCTGGAACCCAGGGGGCCAACACGCATGGCCGTGCGAAGCAAGGTCGTCCACACACGGAGCGCCGTGTCGCTCGCGTGGGCGCACCGGGAGCCCACGAGCGAACGCGACGACCGTTCGCCGCTTGAGAGCCTGGAGGCGCGGTGACCGCCCCGCTCGACCCGACCGCCCCGGCCGTGGTGGCCGCTCCGAGCGGGCTGCCGGCCGGAACCATCCAGGGGCGTTCGCTGGGCCAGATCGCCTGGATGCGGCTGAAGCGCGACAAGGTCGCCATGGGCGGCGCCGTCGTCGTCGTCCTCCTCATCCTGATCGCGATATTCGCGCCGGTGCTCGTGGGCTGGTTCGGCCACCCGCCGAACGAGTTCCACCAGGAGATGATCGACCCGTCCACCATGACGCCCAAGGGCGGCACCGGCATCAGTGGGGACTTCCTGTTCGGCGTCGAGCCGCTCAACGGCCGCGACATCTTCAGCCGCGTGCTGTACGGCGCGCGGATCTCGCTGCTCATCGCGTTCTTCGCCACGCTGCTCTCGGTGGTGATCGGGACGGTCATGGGCGTCGTCGCCGGCTTCTTCGGCGGCTGGGTGGACACGCTGATCAGCCGGGCGATGGACGCCTTCCTCGCCTTCCCGCTGCTGGTCTTCTCCCTCGCCCTCATCGGCGTCCTGGCCCAGTTCGAGACGTCGCTGGCGGTGAAGGGCGACACGCTCAGGATCCTCCTGCTGATCTTCGTGATCGGCTTCTTCAACTGGCCGTACATCGGGCGCATCATCCGCGGTCAGACGCTGTCGCTGCGCGAACGGGAGTTCGTGGACGCGGCGCGCAGCCTGGGCGCGCGCGGGCCGTACATCCTGTTCCGGGAGATCCTGCCGAACCTGATCGCGCCCGTCCTCATCTACGCGACGCTGCTGATCCCGACCAACGTGTTGTTCGAGGCGGCGCTCTCGTTCCTCGGCGTCGGCATCCCCGCGCCGACGGCGACCTGGGGCGGCATGCTCTCGGACGCCGTGAAGTACTACACCGTCCCGCACTTCATGTTCTTCCCGGGCATGGCGATCTTCATCACCGTGCTCGCCTTCAACCTCTTCGGGGACGGGCTGCGCGACGCCCTGGACCCCAAGTCGTCCCGCTGAACCCTCATTCCATCCCCGTAATCCCTATGAGCAAGGGGTGCTAGTAAATGACGAAGAAATCCGCCGCGGCCGTGGTGGCCGCGACCGCCGCTCTCGCCCTGGGCCTCACGGCCTGCGGCGGCGGCGACGGCGGCACCAAGAAGACGGAGGGCGGCAACTCCGGCGCCTCCGCCGCCAAGGACGTGGCGAACGGGGCTCTCGAGGCGGTGTTCAACCCTTCCGACAAGAAGGGCGGCACCCTCAAGATGGCCGTCTCCGAGGACTGGGACTCGGTCGACCCCGGTGACACGTACTACGCGATGTCCTGGAACCTCCTCCGGATCTACGGCCGCCCGCTCGTGACGTTCAACCCCGGGGCGGGCGCCAAGGGCCGCGAGCTGGTACCCGACCTCGCGGAGAGCCTGGGCACCCCGAGCGACGGCGGCAAGACGTGGACCTACAAGCTCCGCGCCGGCGTCAAGTTCGAGGACGGCGCGGCGATCACGTCCAAGGACGTGAAGTACGCGGTGCTGCGGTCGATGGACAAGACCACCCTCGTCAACGGCCCCACCTACTTCAACGACTGGCTGGACCTGCCGAAGGACTTCAAGAGCGTCTACAAGACGCCGGACGTCAACACCGACCAGGCCATCGAGACGCCGGACGACCAGACGATCGTCTTCCACCTGAACCGCCCCTACGGCGGCTTCGACTACTTCGCCGCGCTTCCCGGCACGGTCCCGGTGCCGAAGGCCAAGGACGACGGCGTGAAGTACCGCGACCACGTCGTGGCCTCCGGGCCGTACAAGTTCGAGAAGGTCGAGGCCGGCAAGCAGTACACGCTGGTCCGCAACGAGAACTGGGACCCGGCGACCGACCCGATCCGCAAGGCGCTCCCGGACCGGTACGAGATCTCCCTCGGCGTCAACGCGGACGACCTGGACAACCGGCTCATCGCCGGCGACCTGCACGTCGATGTCGCCGGCTCCGGCGTCCAGCCCGCCGCGCTCAGTCGCGTGCTGTCCGACCCGGCGATCAAGGCCAGGACGGACAACCCGACCCAGGCGCGCACCTGGTACACCTCGATCATCGGCGACGTTCCCCCGCTGGACAACATCGACTGCCGCAAGGCCGTCATCTACGCCGCGGACCGGGTCGGCCTGCAGAACGCCTACGGCGGCGAGTTCGCCGGCGGCGACATCGCGTCCAGCCTGATGCCGCCGTCGATCGGCGGGTGGAAGAAGCTCGACCTCTACCCGACCGGCACCGGCGACGTGGAGAAGGCCAAGGCGGCGCTGGCGGCGTGCGGCCACCCCGACGGCTTCGAGACCAACATGGCGTACCGCGCGGACCGGCCGAAGGAGAAGGCCACCGCCGAGTCGCTGCAGCAGGCGCTCGCCAAGGCCGGCATCAAGCTCACCCTCAAGGGCTACCCGACCAGCGACTACTTCGCGCTGTACGCCGGCAAGCCGGACTTCGTGAAGAAGAACAGCATCGGTCTGGCCACCAACGGCTGGGGCGCCGACTGGAACGACGGCTTCGGCTTCATGTCGCAGATCACCGACAGCCGCACGATCCGCGCCTCGGGCGGCAACTACAACCTCAGCGTGAAGAACCCCGAGATCGACGCGCTGATCGACAAGGCGTACGTCGAGACCGACACCGCCAAGCGTGACGCGCTCTGGGGCGAGGTCGACCAGAAGGTGATGGAGAACGCCTACGTGCTCCCGAGCGTCTACGCGAAGTCCGTCATGGTGCGCGGCACCGGCATGACCAACGTGGCGGTCAGCGGTGCCTGGGACATGTACGACTACCTCAACCTGGGCGTCGCGTAACCGGTCCGGCAATCCGTTCAGTAAGCCAGGGCGGAAGGGGGCCGGCCCACGCGGCCGGCCCCCGGAGCCGGGGGGACTGTGGTCACATACATCATCAGGCGCATCATCGGCGCCGTGCTCATGCTCGCGGTGGTGAGCATGGTCACCTTCGCGATCTTCTTCGTGGTGCCCCGCGCGGCCGGTGCCACGGCCGATGACTTCGCGGCTCGGTACGTCGGGAAGTCGGCGACCGAGGAGACCGTCGGCAACCTCGCCGATCGGCTGGGATTCAACGACCCCGTGGTCGTCCAGTACGGCCGGTGGGTCAAGGGCATCGTCGCCGGAGCCGAGTACGACACGGGAGCAGGCGTGGAGAACTGCCCCGCCCCCTGCTTCGGCTACTCCTTCATCAGCCACCAGCCGGTCTGGAACGACCTGCTCGACCGCCTTCCGGTCACGGTGTCCCTGGCGTCCGGGGCGGCGGTGATCTGGGTGCTCGCGGGCGTCGCGACCGGCGTGTTGTCGGCGCTGCGCAAGGGCAGTGTCTTCGACCGCGCCGCCATGGGCATCGCGCTCGCCGGTGTCTCGCTGCCGGTCTTCTTCACCGGCATCGTCTCGCTGGTGATCTTCAGCTATGGCATGGGCATCACCGCGCCGGGCGGAAGCTTCACACCGATCACGGAGAACCCGGCCGAGTGGGCGTACAACATGATCCTGCCCTGGATCACGCTGGCGTTCCTCTACGCCGCCGGATACGCGCGGCTCACCCGGGCCGGGATGCTCGAGACGATGGGTGAGGACTACATCCGCACCGCGCGGGCGAAGGGCCTGCCCGAGCGCACCGTGATCACCAAGCACGGGCTGCGCGCCGCGCTGACCCCGATCGTGACGATCTTCGGTCTCGACTTCGGCCTGCTGCTCGGCGGCGCGGTGCTGACCGAGAGCACCTTCTCTCTCAACGGCGTGGGCAAGTTCGCGATCACCGCGATCCTGAAGAACGACCTGCCCCAGATCATGGGCGTGACGATGCTCACCGCGTTCTTCGTCGTCGCGGCGAATCTGATCGTCGACCTGCTGTACGCCGTGGTCGACCCGAGGGTGAGGCTGGCGTGACCTTCCTGGAACTGAAGGATCTGCGGATCCACTTCCCGAGCGACGACGGCCTCGTCAAGTCGGTGGACGGGCTCTCGTTCCGGCTGGAGCGGGGCAAGACCCTCGGCATCGTCGGCGAGTCCGGCTCGGGCAAGAGCGTCACCAGCCTCGGCATCCTCGGCCTGCACAAGGGCGGCCGCGCCAAGATCTCCGGCGAGATCTGGCTGGACGGCGAGGAACTCGTCAGCGCGAGCGCCGAGCACGTGCGCACGCTGCGCGGCAAGAAGATGGCGATGATCTTCCAGGATCCGCTGTCCGCGATGCACCCGTTCTACACGGTCGGCGCGCAGATCATGGAGGCGTACCGGATCCACCACGACGTGAGCAAGAAGGTCGCGCGCAAGCACGCGATCGAGATGCTCGACCGGGTCGGCATCCCACAGCCGGACCGGCGGGTGGACAGCCACCCGCACGAGTTCTCCGGCGGCATGCGGCAGCGCGCCATGATCGCCATGGCGCTGAGCTGCGACCCCGAGCTGCTCATCGCGGACGAGCCGACGACGGCCCTCGACGTGACCGTGCAGGCGCAGATCCTCGACCTCATGCGCGACCTGCAGCGCGACTTCAACGCCGCCCTGATCATCATCACCCACGACCTGGGCGTGGTCGCCGAGCTGTCCGACGACATCCTCGTGATGTACGCGGGCAAGGCCATCGAGTACGGCACGGCCGAGGACATCTTCGAACGGCCGGAGCACCCGTACACCTGGGGTCTCCTCGGCTCGATGCCCCGCCTGGACCGGGAGCGCACCGAGCGCCTCCTGCCGATCAAGGGCTCGCCGCCCTCGCTGATCAACGTGCCGTCGGGGTGCGCCTTCCACCCGCGCTGCGTGTACGCCGACCGCACCGGCGGCAGGTCCACCTCGGACGTCCCCGAGCTCCTGGAGAGCGAGGGCGGCCACCTGGTGCGCTGCCACCTGTCCCGCGACGTCCGTCGCGCCGTCTGGGAGAACGAGATCAAGCCCAACCTGGAGGCGTCGTGAGCGAGCGTGGGACGCCGGCCGGAGCCGGTGCGGCCCGAGAGCCTCTGCTGAGCGTGCAGGACCTGCAGAAGCACTTCCCGGTCACGAAGGGGCTGCTCAAGCGGCAGGTGGGCGCGGTCAAGGCCGTGGACGGCATCAGCTTCGACGTCGTCAAGGGCGAGACCCTCGGCCTGGTCGGGGAGTCGGGCTGCGGCAAGACGACCACCGGACGGCTGATCACCCGGCTGATCGAGCCGACCGGCGGCAAGATCTCCTTCGAGGGCCACGACATCACCCACATGTCGCAGGGGCGGCTGCGGCCGCTCCGCCGTGACATGCAGATGATCTTCCAGGACCCGTACAGCTCGCTGAACCCCCGCCACACGGTCGGCGCCATCGTCGGCGCGCCGTTCCGGATCCAGGGGATCCAGACCGAGCAGGGCACCAAGAAGGCGGTCCAGGAGATCCTGGAGATGGTCGGGCTCAACCCCGAGCACTACAACCGCTACCCGCACGAGTTCTCCGGCGGTCAGCGCCAGCGCATCGGCATCGCGCGCACGCTCGCGCTCAAGCCCAAGCTGATCATCGCCGACGAGCCGGTGTCCGCGCTCGACGTGTCGATCCAGGCACAGGTGGTCAACCTCCTGGAGGACCTGCAGGACGAGCTCGACCTCACCTACGTGGTGATCGCGCACGACCTGTCGGTGGTCCGGCACATCAGCGACCGGGTCGCGGTGATGTACCTCGGCAAGATCGTCGAGCTGGCCGACCGCAAGAGCCTGTACGAGTCGCCGATGCACCCGTACACGAACGCGCTCCTGTCGGCGGTGCCCGTCCCGGACGTGAAGCGGCGCAAGGAGCGCGACCGCATCCGGCTGCTGGGGGACGTGCCCTCGCCGCTCAACCCGCCGCCGGCGTGCCGTTTCCACACCCGCTGCTGGAAGGCGCAGGAGATCTGCTCGCAGGTCGAGCCGCCGCTGCTGGCGCTCGCGTCCGGCCACCAGGTGGCCTGCCACTTCCCGGAGAACGCCCCCGCGTCCGGGGACGCGGGCAAGGCGCCCGCGGCGACGGACGGGAACGGTACGCAGGAAGAGGCCGCGCCGGGGGAGGGCGCGCCGACCTCATCGTGACGCCCGGTCACGCCGGGCGGCCCCTCAGGAACGGGCCCCCGGCGTGATCAGCCCGGTCTCGTAGGCGAGGACGACGGCCTGCACCCGGTCGCGCAGGGACAGCTTGGTCAGCACGTTGCCGACGTGCGTCTTCACCGTGGTCTCGCTGACCACCAGCTTCGCCGCGATCTCGGCGTTCGACATGCCCTTGGCGATCAGCTGGAGCACCTCGAGCTCGCGCTCGGTCAGCCGGTCGAGGCGGGCCGGGACCGCGCGCTCCTGCGCCGACGGCAGCCGGTTGGCGAACCGGTCGAGCAGTCGCCGGGTGACGCTCGGCGCCACGATCGCCTCGCCCCCCGCCACCACCCGGATCGCCTGCACGAGGTCGTCCGGCGGCACGTCCTTCAGCAGGAACCCGCTCGCCCCGGCGCGCAGCGCCTCCACGATGTACTCGTCCAGGTCGAACGTGGTCAGCACAAGGACCTTGGGCACGTGGGCGCTGGCCGACGCCTCCCGCACGATGCGCCGGGTCGCCTCGATGCCGTCCATGCCCGGCATCCGGATGTCCATGAGCACGACGTCGGGCAGCAGCGCCCGGGACTGCTCCATGGCCGTCGCGCCGTCGCCCGCCTCGCCGACGACGGTCACGTCCTGCTCGGCCTCAAGGATGAAGCGGAATCCGGTACGCAGCAGCGGCTGGTCGTCCACCAGCAGTACTCTGATCGGCATCATCTGTCCTTGAGGGGGAAGCGGGCCCTGACCTCGAACCCGCCCCCGTCGCGGGGACCGATTCGCAGGACTCCACCATAAAGGGCGACCCGCTCCTTGATGCCCACGAGACCGTGACCGGTCCGGGCGGGAAGCTCGGGCTCCGGCGCCGGGCCGCGCCCGTCGTCCTCCACGTGGACCAGCAGCTCGCCGCTGTCCCGGCGTACGGTCACCCACGCCCTGGCCTCCGGTCCCGCGTGCCTGAGGCTGTTCGTGAGCGCCTCCTGGATGAGGCGGTAGGCGGCGAGGTCGACGCCGGGCGAGAGCGCCGGCAGGTCGCCCCCCGCGCCGCCCTCGACGCTCAGCTCGGTGCGCAGGCCGGCCTCGCGCATCTGGTCGACCAGCGTGGGCACGTCCTGCATACCCGGCTGCGGCCCGCGCTCGGCCGGACCGTCGGTGCGCAGCACCCCCACGATGTTGCGCATCTCCGACATCGCCGTGCGCCCCATCTCCTCGATGGCGGTCAACGCGTCCCGCGCCACGTCCGGCTTGACCGCCAGCATCTTGCGCGCCGCGGCGGCCTGGACCGTCATGACGCTCACGTGGTGCGCCACGACGTCGTGCAGCTCCCGGGCGATCCGGGACCGCTCCTCGGCCCTGGCGGCCCGGGTGTCGGCCTCCCGCGCCCGCTCCAGCCGGTCGGTACGGTCGACCAGCTCGGCGAGATAGGCGCGGCGCAGCCGCACGCTGCGACCGCCGGTCCAGCAGAACATGGTGACCACCACCGCGATGACGTGGTCCGCCCAGGAGAGCGGCTCGTGGCCCAGCAGCGAGCCCACGGCGTAGGCGAGGCCGGTGACGGCGAGGGCGATCAGGCTGACCGCGAGCCCCCGGTGCGCGGCGGCCGAGTAGAGGAGGATCAGCATCGCGACGCCGCCCAGCCCCGGGCTGAGGCCGAGCGCGTGGAGGGCCACATCGGGCAGTGCGGCGAACGCCAGGGCGATCAGCGGGCTGCGGCGGCGCAGCGCCACCGGCAGCGTGCACAGCGCGGCCAGGACGAGGCCGAGCGCGCCGGGGGCGCGCGGCTCCATCGCCGGAACGCCCGTCAGTCCGTCGCCCACCAGCAGGGCGAACGCGAGCGACGCCGCGGTGAGGACCGCCGCGACAGCCGAGTCGGTGATCAGCGCGTGCGATCGGATCGAGGATCTCGCACTGCCGGGGGTGGAGCGCACGCCTCCAATTTACGGACCCGGCCTGGGAGACCGACCCTGCCCTGGGCGGATATCCGGCTCGTCCGAAGGGATGAGCCCCCGCGCCGGCACGTCAGGCGCCGCCACCCGCCGGGCCCGTCACGGGTCGCCGCACCCGCCGGGCGGCGCGTGTCACAGCTCGTCGGTGGCAGCCCGGTGGCTGCTCCTGCGCGAGCCGAGCCCCGGGTCGCGGTCGGGGACGGGCGGGGGAGTGCCGCCGAACTCGGGGCACAGCGCCTGGTGGTCGCACCAGTCGCACAGCCGCGAGCGCCGGGCCCGCCACTCGCGCGACCGCAGCGAGCGCTCGATCGCCTCCCAGAGCGCCTGGACCTTCCGCTCGGTGGCCCGCAGGTCGGCCTCGTCCGGCACGTACCGGATGATCTCGCCGTTGCCGAGGTACATGAGCTGGAGCATGCGCGGCACCGTGCCGCGCAGCCGCCACAGCGCCAGGGCGTAGAACCGCATCTGGAACAGCGCCTTGGCCTCGAACTCCGGGCCCGGCGCGCTGCCCGTCTTGTAGTCGACGACCCGCACCTCGCCGGTCGGCGCCACGTCCAGCCGGTCGATGTAGCCGCGCAGCAGCAGCCCGCTGTCCAGCACCGCCTCGACGTACATCTCGCGCTCGGCCGGTTCCAGCCGGCTCGGGTCCTCCAGCGTGAAGTACCGCTCGACCATCCCCCTGGCCTCGGTGAGCCAGCGGTCCCGCTCCTCGTCGTCGGAGAACAGCCCGCCGTACTCGGGGGCCTCGTCGAGCAGCCGCCGCCACTGCGGTTCGAGCAGATCCTGCGCCGCCGCCACCGTGCGGGCCCCCGAGGGCAGGTCGTACAGCCGCTCCAGGACGGCGTGGACCAGCGTGCCGCGGACCGCGGCAGGGGAGGGCTTCTCGGGGAGCTGGTCGATCACCCTGAACCTGTAGAGCAGCGGGCACGTCATGAAATCGCCGGCACGGGAAGGGGAGAGGGCGCCGATGATCGCGCGCTCTTCGGTGAGAGCCATGTCCCGCACTGTAGGCCACCACGCTGACAGAAACCCTCCCGGTGCCCGAACGGCCCGCGTCAGGCGTGGCCTGCGGCCACGCCGCGGCGCGTACCATCAAGGCCAAGGAGGAAGACGACCACCATGAGTACCCCTGTGAATGGCTCCCCCGGCCTGCGGATGGGACGGCCGTTCGGCATCCCGGTCTACGTCTCGCCGACCTGGCTCCTCGTGGCCGCCTTCATCACCTGGAGCGCCGAACCGTGGTTCGCGGCCTACCTCCCCGGATACGGCCGCCCCGGTACGTACGCGGTGGCGCTGCTGTTCGCGGTGCTGCTCTATCTGTCGGTGCTCGCGCACGAGCTGGCCCACTGCGTGGTCGCCAAGCACTACGGCTACCCGGTGCGCAGGATCGTCCTCTACATGCTCGGCGGGGTCTCGGAGATCGAGCGCGAGCCGGACGCCCCGGGGCGCGAGTTCCTCGTCGCGGCGGCCGGCCCGGCGCTCTCGCTGGGCCTCGGCGGCCTGGGGTACCTGCTGCTCACCTTCGCCGTGCCGTCCGAGGGCCTCTTCTACGTGCTCGTCTACCAACTCGCCTGGGCCAACCTGATCGTCGGGATCTTCAACCTGGTGCCCGGCCTCCCGCTCGACGGCGGCCGCATCCTGCGGGCCGGCGTGTGGAAGATCACCCGCAACCCCGGCAGCGGCACCATCGCCGCCGCCTGGGTCGGCCGGGGCCTCGCCGTCGTCATGATCGCCTGGCCGCTCCTGACGTCCGTCATGACCGGGCAGGAGATCGATCTCCCGCTGATGGTCTGGGCGGTCATCCTGGCCTCGTTCATCTGGATGGGCGCCACGCAGTCGCTCCGGGTGGCCAGGGTGCGCGCCCGCCTTCCCCACCTCCGCGCCCGCACCCTCGCCCGCCGCGCGATGCCGGTGACCGCCGAGGTGCCGCTGTCGGAGGCGCTGCGCCGGGCGCAGGACGCGGGCGCCGGAGCCATGGTCGTGGTCGACCACGAGTCCCGCCCGGTGGCCATCGTCAACGACGCCGCGGTGAAGGCCACGCCGGAGCACCGGCGGCCCTGGGTGAACGTCGGCGCCCTGGCCCGCACCCTGGAGCCGTCGCTGGTGCTCGGGGCCGACCTGGAGGGCGAGCCGCTGCTCGACGCCATGCGCGGCACCCCGTCAGGGGAGTATCTGCTGGTCGAGCGCGGCGGCGAGATCTACGGCGTGCTCGTCACCTCCGACGTGAACCGGGTGTTCTCCGGAGTCTGACGGCGCGTCCGGCCGCGGGACGCCGATCCGACCTCCCCACTCGTCTACTGGGGGCAGGTGCGACTAGTGTTCTGATCAAACCGATCAGGAGCGTGCAGTGGCCAGCCCTCGAAGCGTCGGCGCACCGACCCGCGAGCCGTCCGGCGTCGTGCCCGCGCCCCGTACGGCGGCGGGCCGACCGGACGTCCGGGCGCGGGCGTCCCGGAGTGGACGGCCTCAGGAAGGCTCTATGCCGTTCTTTTTGCTACGTTCTGGGGTGATCGACCTGGTGTCGCCTTCGGTCACGTTCCGGGCCCGCCCCCCGCGGACGGATGTCCCGGTGAGCGCGCCGATGCCGGTGCCGTTCAACTGGTGGGGTTTCCGGAAAGGGAGAATTCAGTGACGGAACAGGGCGTGGGAGTGGTCCGCCCGCTGCCGGGAGATGGCGTCGTCGCTCATGTGAACGGCCTGCTGCTGGTATGCGGAGCCGAGGACCAGCCGGTCGAGGAGCTGCTCGCGGCGCTGCGCGAGACCGCGGCCTCCGGCGGGGACGGCCGGGCGCTGGCCCGCCGGGTGGCACAGGTTCTGGCCGGGACGATGGATCGGCCCACGGGCGAGCCGGTCGCCTGCGCGATCGCCGGGCCGACCGACGGCGGCGTCGCGGTCCTGGTCAGCGGCGCGGCGGAGGCCAGCGTGCGCGGCGGGCCCGACGGCGACGTCCACCTCGCCGGGCGCCACGCGCTCACCTGGACCGACCGCCTGGTGCGCGGCCCGGTGACGTCGATCGAGTTGCGCCTCCCCGGCGCCGGCCCCTCCAGCCCGTACGCGCGGCTGGACGGCGGCGTGGTGACGGGCGCCGGCCTGATCCAGGACTTCACCGAGACCGGCGGGGTCGCCTTCCCGCCGCCACCGCCGAGGCGGCAGCCGATGCCGGCTCCGATGGCGCCCGCGGCGCCCGAGCCGATCGTCGCGCGCGAGCCGGTCGTGCCGCCGCCGTTGCCCTTCGCGCCCATGGAGCCGCCGTTCCCGCCCGTGGAGCCGCCGTTCCCGCCCGTGGAGCCGCCGTTCCCGCCCGTGGAGCCGCCCCGGGAGCCGCAGGCGCCGCCGTCGCCCTTCCCCAGGACCGACTCCGACCGCGACTCGGGACCGTTCGCCCCGGTGACGTCCGGGCCGTCTCCTGAGCCGTCGCCCTATTCTGAGCCGTCGCCCTATCCCGGGCCGCCGTCCGACCCGCTGCCGTACTCCGCCGCGTCGGCCGACTCCGGCCCCTACCCGGCGCCGCCGACGCCCGGACCGGAGGTCTCCGGCCCGCCGTCCGGCCCGATCTTGGGGCTCGGCCCCGGCCCGATCGGCGAGGGGTTCTCCGGCCACTCCACCGGCCCGCAGCCGGAGCCGGAGTTCTCGGGAGGCCACGAGGACGAGGGTGCGCCGCACGACGGCGGTGGGTTCGAGCCGTTTCTGAGCTCCTCCTCGGCCGGCTCGTCGTCGGGGTCGCCGGAGGAGGAGCCGGGGGACGCCACCCAGCTCGACTCCACGCCGTCGTCGGACCCGATGCCCATGGTGTACGGCGTCGACTGCAAGAACGACCACTTCAACGACCCGCGGGCGCAGTTCTGCGCGGTCTGCGGCGTTCCCATCCCCGCGCACGTGCTCGTGCCGTACAAGGGGACGCGGCCGTCGCTCGGTGTGCTGGTGCTCGATGACGGCGTCACGCTGAGCCTCGACTCCGACTACGTGCTCGGACGCGACCCGGAGCGGGCGCCGGAGGCGCAGTCGGGGGAGGCACGCCCGGCCAGGGTGACCAGCCCCGACGGTTCGGTGTCGCGGCGGCATCTGCGGATCACGCTCGACGGCTGGGACGTCACGCTCGTCGATCTCGGCTCGGTCAACGGCACCCAGATCCAGCCGCCCGGCGACCCGAACTTCTACGACATCCCGCCGAACGAGGTCGTCGCCATCGCTCCGGGCACAACCGTGCGCATCGGGGTTTCCCGCACCATGCGCTACGAGCCGCACCGTACGGTCTGAGCCGGCGGGGGCCCGTTCCGCGGGCCCCTTCGGCGTCGCGCGCCGGGGAGTTTCGGGGCGCGCGGGCGTCAGCGGCCGGCGAGCCGGTCCAACTCGCGGAGGATGAGGCGTTCGAGCCGCTCCGGGGGCATCCGGTCGGGGTAGAGGAGCCGGTGCGCGCTGAGACCGTCGACCAGCGCGAGCAGCCGCTCGGTCACGTCGTCGAGGTCCTCGCCGAGGTCGGAGGCCGCGGGGATCTCCCCGGCCTCGGCCGCCGAGGCGAGCAGGCTGCGCACGAGGTAGCGCAGCTCGGCCGCGTCCTCCCGCTGGAGGGCGAGGAGCGCCGGGCTGCTCAGGCCGCGTCCCCAGAAACCGACCTCGAGGCCGGTCTCGGCGGCCCGCTCCTCGTCGAGCGGCAGGTTGTCCAGCAGGACCTCGCGCAGCGCGGCGAGGCCGGTGAGCCCGGCCAGCTTGTCCTTCAGGCGGTTGGCGATGCGGCGGTGCGAGTCGCGCAGGGCCGACAGGAGGATGTCGTCCTTGTCGGCGAAGTAGTGCGTGAGCACGCCGTTGGAGTAGCCCGCCTCCCTGGCGATCGCGCGGGTGGTCGCGCCCTCGACGCCGTCGCGCAGGATGACCCGCCGGGCCGCCGCCATCACCTCGTCCCGCCGCTCGGCGTGGTCCACGATCTTCGGCATCTCCATTCCCCCTTCGTCTGTTGACACTTTAGTCGGACGTCCGTCTATTATCCCGGGCATGACGGTCGTCACACTCGGCGTCCACATCGTGGACGTGCTGGCCCGCCCGGTCGACTCCATCCCCCAGGGCCAGGACACGCATCTGCTCGAACAGATCCGCATCACGGCCGCCGGGGCCGCCGCGGGCACCGCGGTCGACCTGGCCGCGATCGGGCTCCCGGTCGCGTCCATGGGGGCGGTGGGCGACGACGAGCTCGGCGACTTCCTCATCATGATCATGCAGCGGCGCGGGGTGGACGTCTCCGGCGTCGTCCGCAGGCCGGGCGAGCAGACCGCCGCGTCGGTCCTGCCGATCCGGCCGGACGGCGGACGTCCGTCCTTCCACGTGCCGGGGGCGAACCTCGGGCTGGCCACGGCCGACCTCGACAAGGATCGCATCCTGGGCGCGTCCGTGCTCCACCTCGGCGGCATGGACGTCACCTGGGGCCTGCACGATCCCGCGTTCTTCGCCCTGCTGGACGACGCCCGCGCGGGCGGCACGGTGGTCACGATGGACCTGCTGTCCAACATGCCGGACCTCGTCGCCGGGGCGCGGACCTTCCTTACCCACGTCGACCACGTCCTGCCCAACGAGGAGCAGGCGCTCATGCTGACCGGCGCGGGCGACGTCGAGGAGGCGGCCGACGCCCTGCTCGCCGCGGGACCGTCCGGCGTGGTGATCACGCTCGGGGGCGAGGGCAGCCTGGTGGCCACGGCCGAGGGCCGGGTCCGGATGCCCGCGCTCGACGTCCCGGTGGTCGACACCACCGGCTGCGGCGACGCGTACTGCGCGGGCTACATCGCCGGCCTCCTCGGAGGCCGCGACGCCGTCGGCGCCGCCCGGCTCGGCACCGCGCTCGCCGCCAGGGTCGCCGGAGGGCTGGGCAGCGACGCGGGCCTCGCCGGCCTCGACCCGGCCACCCTGTGACCACCCCGACAGGACGAAGGAGCTCTCCCGTGACCGGTTTCTCGGACGCGTCGCTGCGCGAACGCGCCGCCAGGGTCGTTCCCGGCGGCATGTACGGCCACCTCAACGCCGCCCTGCACGGCGACGCCTACCCCCAATTCTTCGTACGCGGCGAAGGCGCCCGGCAGTGGGACGCCGACGGCCGCGAGTACGTCGACCTGATGTGCAGCTGGGGACCGATGATCGTCGGGCACCGCAACCCCAGGGTCGAGGCCGCCGCCGCGGCACAGCAGGCGCTCGGCGACTGTCTGAACGGCCCGGGGCCGGTCATGGTCGAACTGGCCGAGCTCCTGGTCGATCTCATCCCGTCGGCGGACTGGGCGATGTTCTCCAAGAACGGCACCGACGCCACCACGCAGGCGCTCATGGTGGCCCGCGCGGCGACCGGGCGGACGAAGGCGCTGGTCGCGCACGGCGCCTACCACGGCGCGGACCCCTGGTGCACGCCCGGCCTGTCCGGCACCACGCCGAACCAGCGGGCCGACACCGTCGAGTTCACGTATAACGACCTGGCGAGCGCCGAGGCCGCGGCGGAGGAGGCGGGGGACGTCGCCGCGATCCTGGTGACCCCGTTCAAGCACGACTCGTTCGAGGACCAGGAACCGGCCGACGCCGACTTCGCCCGGGGGCTGCGCGCCCTCGCCGACCGGATCGGCGCCGCACTGGTCATCGATGACGTGCGCGCGGGCTGGCGGCTCGACCTGCGCGGCTCCTGGGAGCCCTTCGGCGTCCGCCCGGACCTGACCGCGTGGAGCAAGGCGATGGCGAACGGCTTCCCGATCGCCGCCGTCACCGGGGTGGACGCCCTGCGCGGCCCGGCGCAGACGCTGTACTCCACCGGATCCTTCTGGTTCTCGGCGGCTGCCATGGCGGCCGCCAAGGCGACCATCGAGATCCTGCGCGAGACCGACGGCCCCGCCCTCATGGAGCGCGCGGGGACCCGCCTGCGGGAGGGCCTGGCCGCGCAGGCGGCCTCCCACGGGTTCGCGATCAAGCAGACCGGCCCGGTGGCGATCCCCTGGCTGTCCTTCGAGGACGACGCCACCCTGGACAAGGGCATGCGGTGGGCGGCCGCCTGCCTGAGCGAGGGCGTCTACCTCCACCCCTGGCACAACTGGTTCCTGTCCACCGCCCACACGGACGAGGAGATCGACCGCGCGCTGCTCGGCACCGACGCCGCCTTCGCCAAGCTCAGGGCGGCGTTCGGCGCCGACTGACCCGGCGTCGGTCGGGGTTCAGCGGGTGCGCGACCACTGGATGTCGTCCACGCGGGTGCCGTCGGGGCCGGGCAGCAGGCCCTTGACGAGCACCTCCTGGACGAACCCCCCGCGTTCCAGCACCCGCTGCGAGGCCGTGTTGTCGGGCGCGGTGCCCGCGATGAGCCGGCGCAGCCGGGTGTGCGTGAACGCCCAGTCCACGAGCAGGTCCAGGGCGCGCGTGACCAGGCCGCGCCCGCGGAACTCGGGACGCAGGCTGTAGCCGATCATCGCCTGGTCGAGCGGCGGGACGACGTTCGCGAGCTGGATGTCGCCGGCGAACTCGTCAGTGACGGCGTCTCGGATCGCCATCCCGGCCTGGTACCCGGCGAGCCACAGATGGAGGGCGTGCCGGCAGCGCTCCTCGGACTCGGCGTACTGCGGCGACTTCGGGGGCACGTGGCGCGCGTAGACGTCGGGGAGGGCCGCCATGGCGTGGTAGTCGCCGGCGTCCGCGAGGGTGAGGGGCGTCAGCCGCACGACGCCGTCGGTCAGCTCGCCGCCGGGGAGGAAGGGCAGGTACGGCCGGATCGCGTCGCCGGGATCGGACGCCAGGCGGGCGAAGCCCACCATGTCGGCGCGCGAGCCGTCGCGGCGGGGCCCCGCGCCGCGCAGCACCCCCTCACGCCGGAAGCCCGCAGCGTACGCGACCCGTTGGCTGGCGATGTTCTCGATGTCGGCGCGCAGGAAGATCCGGGGGACGCCCCGGCTGAAGGCCAGCTCGGCCAGCGCCCGGGTGGCGGCGGTGGCGACCCCGCGGCCGCGCGCCCACGGGGCGATCCAGTATCCGACCTCGCTGTTGCCGATCGGGTCGGCGGGCTTGAGCCCGGCCGCACCAAGGAGATCGCCGGTGTCCGGGTCGGTGACGACGTAGTTGGCGCCGCCGCGCTCCCAGATCTCGCGTGAGGTCTCGTTGATCCAGGACAGCGCGTCCTCGCGCGTGTACGGCGAGGGCATTATCGGGAGGAACCGGGCGGTCTCGGGGTCGTTGCAGGCCCGCGCCACCGCGTCGGCGTCTGCCTCCACGGCCCTGCGCAGCGTGTACGGCCCGGCGGAAACCAGGTTTTCGGGGTACATAGAGTGGTTCTACCAGCGTGAACCGATTCGCCGCGAGAGGGTTATGGGACGTGGCGGCCCGGGAGGCGCCGGGGGACGGGTCCGCGGGGGTCCTCGGGCGCCGTCGGCCGGGGTCCGGGACGCCGTCGGTACAGGGCAAACACGGATAGCCTTGGCGCCATGGGTTTTCGCAGGCACGGGCCGTTCCAGGCCGGGGATCAGGTTCAGCTCACCGATCCGAAGGACAAGCGGCACACGGTGACGCTGAAGGAGGGTGGGGTCTTCCACACCCACAAGGGCTCCATCCCGCATGACGACCTGATCGGGCAGCCCGAGGGCTCCGTGGTCCGCTCGTCGGGAGGCACCGCGTATCTCGCCTTCCGGCACCTGTTGCAGGACTACGCGGTGTCGATGCCGCGAGGCGCGGCGGTGGTCTATCCGAAGGACGCCGCGCAGATCGTCGCCATGGCGGACATCTTCCCCGGGGCCCGCGTTGTCGAGGCGGGGGTCGGCTCGGGCGCGTTGACGTGCTTCCTGCTGCGGGCCGTCGGCTCGGAGGGCTCGGTCACCTCGTATGAGCGGCGCGCCGACTTCGCCGAGGTCGCCACCAAGAACGTGGAGAAGTTCTACGGCGGCCCGATGGAGCAGTGGCGGCTGGTGGTCGGCGACTTCGTCTCCGCCCTTGACGAGCAGGACGTCGACCGCGTCGTCCTCGACATGCTCGCCCCGTGGGAGTGCGTCGACGCCGCGGCCAAGGCGCTCACCCCCGGGGGTGTGATCTGCTGTTACGTCGCGACGACCACTCAGCTCTCAAGAACCGTCGAAACCCTCAGGGAACACGGGAGTTTCACCGAGCCCCACGCGTGGGAGACCTTGGTTCGCGACTGGCATGTGGAAGGGCTCGCGGTACGCCCCGACCACCGCATGGTGGGGCACACCGGGTTCCTGGTCACGGCCCGCCGCATGGCGGACGGCGTCACGCCGCCGCCAAGGCGCAGGCGCCCCGCCAAGGGTGCGTACGGAGAGGGGACCGACTCGATATGACGATTCAGCCACAAACCGGCAAAACCGCGTGATTGGGGAACAACTAGGTGTGTACCTAATGCTCACCTGAATAAACCGCCCATTCGGTGCTAAACACCAGACACCCGATGTAACTACACGAACACTGCCCGGCCAGGTTACGTACAGCGGCAAGATAGGTAGGGTCTTGAGTAGTCGTTCTCGACGGGGAAGGAGGTGACGGGGCGTGGCAGCTCGCGACGACGCTGAGGCTCGGGCCGCGCAGCGCGAACGGGAGGTCGCCGACCTCACAACACAGGTCTCCTTCCTGCAAGAGGAGATCACCGCACTGCGGCGGAAGCTGGCAGAGTCCCCTCGCCAGGCCAGGGTCATCGAAGAGCGTCTCCATGAGGTGCAGGCCCAGGTGGCCGCCCTCACTGGGCAGAACGAGCGGCTGGTCTCCACACTCAAGGAGGCCAGGGACCAGATCGTCGCCCTGAAGGAGGAGGTCGACCGGCTGGCGCAGCCGCCGTCCGGGTTCGGCGTCTTCCTCGAGGCGAGGGAGGACGGCACGATCGAGGTGTTCACCGGGGGCCGCAAGCTCCGGGTGAACGTCAGCCCGGCCGTGGACGTGGACTCGCTCCGGCGTGGCCAGGAGGTCATGCTGAACGAGGCGCTCAACGTGGTCGAGGCCCTCGGCTTCGAGGACGTCGGCGAGATCGTCATGTTGAAGGAGCTCCTCGAGGACGGCGAGCGCGCGCTGGTGATCTCGCACGCCGACGAGGAACGCGTGGTCAAGCTGGCCGACTCGCTGAAGGAGCAGCCGATCCGCGCCGGTGACTCGCTCCTGCTCGAACCTCGTTCCAACTATGTCTACGAACGCATTCCCAAGTCCGAGGTCGAGGAGTTGGTGCTCGAGGAGGTGCCGGACATCTCCTACGAGGAGATCGGCGGCCTCTCCCGGCAGATCGAGCAGATCAGGGACGCGATCGAGCTTCCCTACCTCTACTCCGAGCTGTTCCGCGAGCACAAGCTCCGTCCGCCCAAGGGCGTGCTGCTGTACGGCCCGCCCGGTTGCGGCAAGACGCTCATCGCCAAGGCGGTCGCCAACTCCCTGGCCAAGCAGGTCGCGGAGAAGACCGGCCAGTCCGGCAAGAGCTTCTTCCTCAACATCAAGGGCCCCGAGCTGCTGAACAAGTACGTCGGCGAGACCGAGCGGCACATCCGCCTGGTCTTCCAGCGGGCGAGGGAGAAGGCCTCCGAGGGCACCCCGGTGATCGTGTTCTTCGACGAGATGGACTCGATCTTCCGCACCCGAGGTTCTGGCGTCTCCTCCGACGTCGAGAACACCATCGTCCCCCAGTTGCTGTCGGAGATAGACGGCGTGGAGGGCCTGGAGAACGTCATCGTCATCGGAGCGTCCAACCGCGAGGACATGATCGACCCGGCGATCCTGCGGCCCGGCCGCCTGGACGTCAAGATCAAGATCGAGCGGCCGGACGCCGAGGCGGCGCGGGACATCTTCTCCAAGTACCTCATCAGCGACCTGCCGCTGCACGGCGACGACCTCGCCGAGCACGGCGGCAGCCGGGAGAGCACGATCGCGGAGATGATCCAGCGCGTCGTCGAGCGGATGTACACCGAGAGCGAGGAGAACCGCTTCCTCGAGGTGACCTACGCCAACGGCGACAAGGAAGTCCTCTACTTCAAGGACTTCAACTCCGGCGCCATGATCCAGAACATCGTGGACCGGGCGAAGAAGATGGCGATCAAGGAGTTCCTCGACACCAAGCAGAAGGGCTTGCGGATCGCGCACCTGCTGGCCGCCTGCGTGGACGAGTTCTCCGAGAACGAGGACCTGCCCAACACCACCAACCCCGACGACTGGGCCCGCATCTCCGGCAAGAAGGGCGAGCGGATCGTCTACATCCGCACCCTCGTGCAGGGCAAGCAGGGCACCGAGGCCGGCCGTTCGATCGACACGGTCGCCAACACCGGCCAGTACCTCTAGCCACCGGCTCCGGTACACCGAAGGCCGGGAGGGGGTCCCCCTCCCGGCCTTTCCTTTTATCCGGAAACACGCTATTTATGGTGAAATGTACTAATTTCCGGATGGCGGCATGAGAATTCGCGAAATTTCGGGGAACCGAGGAGATCGGATCCACGTCAAAGGGGCGTGATCTACCTAGGTGTGCTCCCGTGACGTATGTGCCTGCGCATGGCTCGGCCGCGGGCGGTACGACGAGGGGGCCACGCCTCGTCGAACTCGACGCGTTGCGATTCGTCGCCGCGTTCGCCGTCATGTCCTTCCATTTCATGGCGGCCAGCAAGTCGCTCTGGGACGACTACCCCACAGCGCTGTTCGCGAGCATCAACCGCGTCACGACGCTCGGCATCCTCGGCGTCGAACTGTTCTTCCTCATCAGTGGGTTCGTCATCCTGATGAGCGCGTGGGGGCACAGCCTCGGCGACTTCGTGGTGTCCCGGGTCTCCCGGCTGTACCCGGCGTACTGGTTCGTCGTGATCGCGCTCTTCGTGATGTACACGTTCGTCGGCGTGAAGGGCTTCGACCCCAAGCTGTCGCTCCGCGACTACCTGGTCAACATGACCATGCTGCAGGGCGGCGTCGGCATCGGGCACGCGGGCGCCGTCTTCTGGTCGCTGTGGGTGGAGCTCAGGTTCTACATCCTGGTGGGCTTGTTCACCCTGGTCGGCATCACGCTGCGGCGGTGCCTCGGCTTCATGGCGGCCTGGCTCGTCCTCGTGGTCGTCGCCGAGGGCACCCGCAGCGACGTGCTGACCTTCCTGTTCATGCCGCGCCAGGCGCCGTACTTCATCGCCGGCATGGCGTTCTACCTGATCTACAGGTTCGGCTCCACGCTGGTGCTGTGGACCTTCGTGGGCGTGTCGTACGGGCTGTGCCTGCTCGCGGCCACCGAACGGATCAAGGGCCGGGTGGACATGATCGGGTTCGCGCACTACCCGGCTCCGCCGGAGGGCGCGATCATCGCGATCACGCTGATCTTCCTGCTGATCGCGGCGGTGGCGCTGGGCTGGCTCCGCTGGCTGCGGTGGCGGGCGCTGACCACAGTCGGCGCGCTCACCTACCCGCTCTACCTGGTCCACCAGAACGTCTCGGCCGTGCTCATCCCCGGCCTGAAGGACTCGATCGGACGCTGGCCGCTGGTCGGCCTCACCATGGCGACCTCGATCGTGGTCGCCTACCTCATCTACCGGCTCGTGGACCGGCCGGGGCAGCGGTGGCTGCGGGCCGCCCTGGGCGCCTCGCTGGACCGGATCCGGCTGCGCGACGGGCTTTCCGCGACGCCCCCTCCCGCACCGGTGACGGGGGTCGCGGCGCAAACAAAGGAAGCATCTGTGCCGTAACTATCCGGTAGCCGGGCATAGAGAAGAGGCTAGGCTCGGGGATATAACGGCGGAACGATGGCCTAAAGCAGGCGGGGTGCGCATGACGGTACGGCGGGTGATGGGCATCGAGACCGAGTACGGCATCGCCGTACCCGGGCAGCCGGGGGCGAACGCGATGGTGACCTCCTCTCAGGTCGTCAACGCGTACCTTGCGGCCTCGGCCGCGAGAGCTCGCCGGGCTCGGTGGGATTTCGAGGAGGAGAACCCGCTCCGCGACGCCCGGGGGTTCGACCTCGCCAGGGAGGTGGCCGACCAGAGCCAGCTCACCGACGAGGATCTGGGCCTCGCGAACGTGATCCTGACCAATGGTGCGCGCCTGTACGTGGACCACGCTCACCCCGAGTACTCCACGCCCGAGTGCACCAACCCGCGCGCCGCCGTGATCTGGGACAAGGCGGGGGAGCGGGTCATGTACGACGCCGCCGTCCGCGCCTCGGCGATGCCCGGCAACGCGCCGATCCAGCTGTACAAGAACAACACCGACGCCAAGGGCGCCTCCTACGGCTGTCACGAGAACTACCTGATGCGGCGGGCGACGCCGTTCGCCGACATCGTGCGGCACCTGACGCCGTTCTTCGTCTCGCGCCAGGTGGTGTGCGGGGCGGGCAAGGTCGGCATCGGGCAGGACTCGCGCGGCGAGGGCTTCCAGATCAGCCAGCGCGCCGACTTCTTCGAGGTCGAGGTCGGCCTGGAGACGACGCTCAAGCGGCCGATCATCAACACCCGGGACGAGCCGCACGCCGACCCGGAGAAGTACCGCCGGCTGCACGTCATCATCGGCGACGCCAACATGTCGGAAATTTCGACATATCTGAAGCTGGGGACGACGTCGCTGGTGCTCGCGATGATCGAGGACGGCTTCCTCACCCAGGACCTCTCGGTCGAGTCGCCGGTCGCGGCCCTCCGCGCGGTCTCCCATGACCCGACCTGCCGCTACGAGATCGCCCTGCGCAACGGCCGCAAGATGACGGCCGTCCAGCTCCAGATGGAGTACCTGGAGCAGGCCCGCAAGTACGTCGAGGACCGCTACGGCGCGGGCGTCGACGACATGACCAAGGACGTGCTCAACCGGTGGGAGTCGGTGCTCACCCGGCTCGCCGAGAACCCGATGCAGCTCTCGCGCGAGCTCGACTGGGTGGCCAAGCTCGAACTGCTGGAGGGCTACCGCAGCAGGGACGGCCTGCCCTGGTCGCACCCGCGGCTCCAGCTCGTGGACCTGCAGTACACCGACATCCGGCCCGACCGCGGACTCTACAACCGCCTGGTCGCGCGCGGCCGGATGCAGCGCCTCGTCGAGGAGCCGGACGTGGAGCGCGCGATCGAGCTGCCGCCCAACGACACCCGCGCCTACTTCCGGGGCCGCTGCCTGCGCCAGTACAGCGACTCCGTGGCGGCCGCGTCGTGGGACTCGGTCATCTTCGACATCCCCGGGCGGGAGTCCCTCCAGCGGGTGCCGACCCTGGAGCCGCTGCGCGGGACCAAGGCCCACGTCGGGGACCTGCTCGACCGCTGCCGCACCGCCGCCGCCCTCGTGGCGGCCCTGACCGGCGACAAGTGACGTCGGCCCGACAAGAGACGCCGGGGTGGTGAGCGGCGTCCAGCCGTGAGCGCGCCGCCGCCGCGGCGATTGAAGCCGCCTGTGAGCGCGCGGGCGGCTACGGGGCGGGGCCGACGCCGGAAATCTACGTTGTAAAGGCGCGGGCCGGAGGCACTTCGGGCCGCCGGCCGGGCGGCGCCGCCGAGATGCCCAGCCGCCGGAGCACGCCGACCAGCAGCGAGACCGCCTCTTTGGCGGTCAGCCGGTCGTCCGGATCCCGCCGAAGCAGGCCCTCGAGGACGGGACGGAGCGGGCCCGCGCGATGTGACGGCGCCGGTTCGCTCCCCAGAGCGCGCACCAGGTCGGCGAGCGACCTGGTCTCGCCGTACGGGGGATGGCCCTCCACGGCGCAGTACAGCGTCGCCCCGAAGGACCACAGGTCCGCCGCCACGGTCGGCGCCGCGCCGGTCACCCGCTCAGGGGCCAGATAGGCCGCCGTACGGACGATCGGGAGCGTGGTCGAGCCCGCGCCGTCGATCGCCGCCATCCCGAAGTCGGTCAGCACGACGCGGTCCTCGGTCAGCAGGACGTTCGCCGGCTCGATCGCCCCGTGGACCACTCCGGTCTCGTGGGCGTGCCGTACGCCGGAGAGGAGCTGGAACCCGACCCAGGCGGCCCAGTGGGCCGGCAACTGGCCCAGGTGGCGGACCGTCTCCTCCAGGGTGAGGCCCTCGAGGAGCTCCGTGACGATCCACAGCCGGCCGTTGGCCTCCAGCAGGTCGTGCACGGTCACCACGCCGGGGTGGCTCAGCCGGGCGGCCGACCGGGCCTCGCGCAGCGCCCGCCGCCGCGCCGTCTGCAGGTCGGGCTCGTCGTCGTGCTGGGACGGCCGCAGCTCCTTGATCGCCACGTTGCGCCGCAGCCGCAGGTCGTGCGCGTGCCACATGACCGTCCCCCGCCCCCGGCGAACGGCGGAGAGCAGCCGATAGCGATCTCCCAGCAGTTCGTGATCCGTCCCCATGAGCCACCCCCTGACATGACACGCCCCTATGTCTCCCGGATACATATTGTGGTCGCAAAAAGGATCACGGGTGTCCGTCCCAGGGCTCTGGCACGGGTAACGATCCGGTCTCCGAAATGATCTTGGTTGCTCTTCCGGGTCTCTGGACCGGTGGCGTGGTGGCGCCGGCACCCTGTAGGCGGGGCGTGGGCTTGCTTTTCGGCCTCGCGGGGGGTTGAGTGTCTGGACCGCCCCGGAGCCGGGCGAAAGATCGCGGGCGATCCGCGCGAATTGTCGCCCGGTTCGGGGAAGATACGAAAGAGAGGCATCCCCCGAGCGGAGGTATCCATATGGCGACGAGGGACACCGGCGGCCAGAAGCAGACGGGCCGTCAGGAGAGCGAGGTCGAGGAGACCGAGGCGCAGCCGACTCCCGATGTTCAGGAGCGCCACGAGAAGCTCAGCGACGACGTCGACTCCATCCTCGACGAGATCGACGAGGTCCTTGAGGAGAACGCGGAGGAGTTCGTGAGGTCGTACGTCCAGAAGGGCGGACAGTAAGGCCGGGAACGGCCGCGAAGGGGAGGCCCGGGTCCGGCGGAGACCGCGGACGTGATCCGCGGGCTCCGGGCCCGGGCCGGCACCTCACTCCGGCCTTTCCGCCGATTCGAATGCGCGCCGCTCCCGGGTCCTTGTCGTGCCGCCTTTCCGCCGATCCGCCATCCGAACGCGCGCCACGCCCGGGCCTTCCATCGATGAACCGCCGATCCGCGATCTCAGCGCGGGCCGCTCCGGGGCCTTCCGACCGGTCCGCCGACCCGTCATCCGGGCGTGCGCCGCATCCCTGGCGACGTCACACCGCCGTTTGACTCCGCAGCTCACCGGCCGGGGCGCGCCTTCCCCGGCCACACCGGAGCGGCCGGACGGCGGCCATGGCCCCCAACGGTCCCCATGGCGTCGCCGCCTCAGGCCGAGAGGTGAACGGTGGCGATCTCGAAGGGACGCAGCGGCAGCCGTACGACCCCCGCCGCGACCGCGAGGGGAGCGGTGGGGGAGCCGAGGGCGTCGGCGAGGCGCGCTGCCGTGAAGTCTCCCCGGATCACGGCCTCTGTCGCCGTCGGATGCTCCGCGACCAGGCGAACCTCCAGCACGCCGTCTCGCTCCCGCAGCGCCGCCATCACGACGCCCTCGCCCGACACCGCGATCGCGCGACTCCTCCGTTCAGCGGCCCGTGAGCGGTCCGCCGCGTCCGAGTTCCCCGCTCCGGGCACGGCGAGCAGATCGTGGCGGTACTCCTCGGCGAGGCGCGGCAGCTCCGCCTCGGCCCAGCCGCCCGCGTAGGGGAGGATGGCGAACCGCACCGAGAACGGCCCCTGGCACTGGGCGGCGGGGGTCGCCAGTTCCGGCCCTGCGGGCTCGTCCCGATAGGGGTTCCGGTTCCGTGACAGATATCCGACCGACCGCATCAGGGTGAGCGCCAGCTCCGCACGCCCGGGCGTGACATCCGCCGGGGCCGTGTCGACCACCACAGAGGTGTCGTCGGCCGCAGCGACATCGCCGCGGCGCTCGGGTGTGTCTCCCACCGCGCCCGTGCCGCTTCCTCGCCCGGCGGGAAGCACCTCGTATTCCGTGACGTGGTCGAGCAGCACCGCGAAGCCGCCGGCCGCCACGAATCCCTCGGCGGGGAAGGTCGGGATCGGCCGCTCGCCGGAGCCTCCCACCGTGTCGTCCGCGCGTGCCGCCCTGTGCGTCTCTTCGGCCCCTTCTGGCTCTTCGGCGCCTGCGGCCCCTTCCGGGCCCGCCGTCCGCCGGGGGTGCTCGGCGCTCGTCGCGGTCCCGGAATCCTCCGCCGGCCTGCCGGGCGGAACGTCCGCCGCGCCGCCAGCGCCGTCTACCGGGGTCAGGCCGCGCCGTACGACCGCGAACTGGCCCTCCGCGAACGACTCGGCGGCCGGGTGGGGGAGCGGGGCGTGCCACCGGAGGCGATGGTCCCGGCAGCGGACGTCGAGAGCGATCGCGCACCGGACGAACGGCTCGCCCGCCCGCAGCTCCACCCGGGTGGTGACGACGGTGCTCACGCTCTCGTGGGCGTCCGGCGAGCCGTCCCCTTCCTGAGGCCCGCCACCGTCGCGGGACGCGCCCCATTCGGCGGATACGGCGCCCGCAGGCCACTCGTAGGACCGGGAGACCTCCAGCACGGACACGAGCGGCCCCCGGCAGATCTCCTCGACCTTCACGTACGCGGGACGGTCGATGACGAGGTCTCCCTGCGGGGGAGCGTAGTTGTAGGTGTCGCCGACGTCGCCGCCGTGCGTGATCCGGCCGACGCCGTGCGCCTCGGTCCCGTCCCGGCCGCGCAGCGAGAGCGTGCCGTCGCCGGCGACGGTCACCCGCAGCAGGCCGTTGTCCAGGGTGCCCTCGGGGGCGGCGAGGGCGACCGCCGCCTCGGGTGTGCGGGTCAGCGGGACGGAGCCCCAGGAAGAGGGCTCCGCGGTCAGGACGGAGCGGCCGAGCGGCGGCACGGTGACCTGCGCCGCGACGGTGACGACCGGTTCGGCCAGCGTCCGTACCGTCCACGGGCCGGTACCCGCCTCGACGATGGCGCGGCGCAGGTCCTCGTACGCGTATTCGCCGGAGGCGTGCCGGCTCACGGTGATCGTGAAGACGCCGTCCGCGGCCTCCCAGGAGACGATCTCGTGCCCGAACAGCTCCCGCTCGTGCACCCGGCCGAGGAGTTGGGAGAGATCGTCCATGACGGTCTCGTCGAGCAGCGTGGGCGCGTGCTCCAGCCGCTGGATCGGCACGGCGTCTCCCGCCGGGTCCGTCAGGCGCGAGCGGTGCTCGGGCAGGTCGGCCAGCACCAGCGCGGTCCGCTCGAACGGCGACGGGTTGACCACGACCAGCGCGCCGCGCGGCGCCTCGGCGGCCAGCGTGGCGCTCACCAGGTCCACCACGGCCTGGCCGATCTGCTCCGCCTCGGCGATCCGGGCGGCGACCTGCTGCGCGGTCTCGTCGGCGCCGCACCCCGTCACCGAGTCGTGCCCCGAGCAGGCGATCAGCCGCCGCCAGGCGAGGTCGAGCAGCCGTCCGGACGCGGTACGGTCGGCCAGCCACAGGGCGGAGAGCGGCTCGGCGTACCGGATGAGGACGCGCTCGGCGCGGGCCATCCCCTGTTTGATCGGGACGCGGGCCGAGAGGACCCCGGGCAGGATGTTCGCCCGCGCGTGGGAGCGCAGCTCGCCGCGCACCTCCGGCAGGTCGGAGGGGGCGCCGGCCAGGTCCAGGAACTCCTCGAGGGTGGCGACGCGCGGGCCGTGTCCCGTGATCTCGGCGGCCGGGGCGGAGTGGTCGGCGCCGTACATGGCGAGCAGCGGACCGTCCGGACGCCATGGGCGCATGGACGCGGCGAACGCCGAGAGCCGGTCGGGCAGCCCCTCGCCTGGGCCGCTGAACAGGGCGACGGCGTTGCCGTACCCGCCGGGCAGGTAGTGGGTCACGACGGTGGAGCCGTCGGCGCCGGTCCACGCGAAGGCGTCCCGGCGCACCGACGAGGGCACACCGCGCCACAGGCACGCCCGGCGCAGCCCGGCGAGCGAGAGGATCTGCGGCATCTGCGCGCAGTGCCCGAACTGGTCGGGCAGGTACCCCACCCGCATGGCCCCGCCGAGGGCGGCCGCGCCGCGCATGCCGTACTCCAGGTTGCGGATCAGTGTCTCGCCGGAGCAGAGGAACTCGTCGGCGAGGATCATCCAGGGGCCGACGGCGAGGCGGCCCTCCTCGACGAACCTCCTGATGTCGTCGCGCCGCTCCGGGCGGATCTCCAGGTAGTCCTCGACGGCGGCGAGCTGCCCGTCCACGGTGAAGCGGTAGAGCGGGTCGGCCGCCATGATGTCGAGGACCTCGTCCAGCATGCGGACGAGTCCCATGCGGAACCGCTGGAAGGGCAGGTACCACTCGCGGTCCCAGTGCGTGTGCGGGACGACGACGATCTCGTGGGGGGTGTTCACGCGTGCTCCTCACGGGCTGGTCCGCGCGACCCGGCGGCGGACGAGGCGCTGCGGCTGGTGATGGCGGGCGATGCGCTTCAGGTCGTGGTCGGCGAGGTTCCCGGGGACGCGGCGGGCGGTGCGCCCACGTCCGGGGACGCCTCCGGTGTGGCCGCCTCGCCTCCGATCGGCAGTCCGGTGGATTCGGCGAGGCGCCGGACGATCCGCTGCGCCGTGACGATATCGCTCAGGGCGCCGTCCCGTCCGGTGAGTGGCGGTTTGTCCTGGGTGGCGAACCGGTGGAAGGCGACGAGCTGCCGTTCGAACGCCTCCGCGACGTCCCGGAACACGATCTTCCGCTCGGTGGTCCCGAGCCGGGTCACCGAGGTGAGCGTCGTGGGCGTGTTCATCAGGTACGGCGACGGGAAGTCGAGTTCGAGCGAGCCGTGCTCGTGGTGAATGATCACGCGCTCCTGGTAGGCGGGATATCCCGGCAGGTAGTGCCAGCGCAGGCTGTACCTGCCGACGGCCAGGTCCCCGTTCGCCTCGACCGAGGGCGGGAAGACGTCGTCCGGCCAGACGGCCACGTGATCCACCCCGGTCGGCGGGCCGGTGAACATCCGCATCAGCGCCAGATCGTGGCAGAGGCTACCCAGCACGACCTGGGAGTAGAGCCGTCTCAGCCGCTGCGGAGCCCGCGGGCCGAGCGCCGTCGTGACCGCCTTCTCGTCCGCCTCGGTGTACGGCGCGAGCGCCTCCGGCGACGGGTGCGAGGTGCGCGCCTTGGCGAAGAGGAGCTGGGACTCGCTCGACGGATGCATCACGGTCACGTCCAGATGCCGTACCGACTCGGGGCCGCCCGCCTCGTGGAGGACCTCGGCCATCCGCTGGGTGGCCGGGTCGTACTGCTTCATGTAGCCCACCATCAGCCGCGCGTCGGCCGGGATGGCGTCCAGCTCGGCCCTGCTGTACGCGAGCGGTTTCTCGCACAGCACCCAGTAGCCGCGGTCGAGGGCGGCCCGGACCAACGGGGCGTGCGTTCCGTTGGTGAGCACGATGAGCGCGTCGAAGCCGCCCCTGTCGAGCATCGCCATGGGATCGCCGTACGCGGTCACGCCCAGCTCTCCACCGATCCGGGCCGCGTGAGCGTCGTCCAGGTCGCAGACGGCGCTGAGCTCGAAGAGGTCCCTGCGGCGGGCCAGCAGCGGCAGGTACATCACCTGCGCGGCGATCCCCAGCCCCATGACAGCGATCTTCATGGCTCCCCCCAATCACCGCGATCGCCCGGAAAGAATGGGCGAATGAGCTTTTTGTCGGATTTGTGACTAGGTACAGATTCCCTGGGAAGCGCCCCGGCATGCGGCGACCGGGCCCCGGAGCGAGAGCGAGGGTCCGGTCTCAAGGGGGCGGGTGTCAGGTGCACAGGGCCATGACCTCGTTCGCCGGGGTCTCCAGCCGGTGCGTACCGGGGCTCGCCGGGAACGTGGCCCGCTCCCCCCGGACCACGGCGCGCGTCTCGGGGCCCCACAGGACCAGGCCGTCGGCGTCGATCGCGAGAAACTCGTCGCCGTGGCGCAGCAGCAGCGGGCCGTCCGGCGCGGCGGAGACGGCGGTGCGGCCCTCCGCCACGGCGGTGACGATCCCCTCGGCTCCCGCCGCCGGGTCCGCGAGCACCCAGGTCGTCGGCGCTCCGGGCGGATGCCCCTCCTCCGGCCGGTGGAAGTCGCCGCCCCCGACCACCACGAGATCCTCCGCCCACGCCTGGCCCCAGGCGAGCGGCGCGCCCCAGGTGCGGTCCCACCAGCTCCAGTGCCACAGCTCGGCCACCCTCGGCCGTTCCGCGGCCATCGAATGCCGCCACGCGCAGTCGACCGCCACCGGGTGGTTGACCGACAGGACGCCGCCCCGCTCACGCACGATCTTCGCCCACTCGTCCGGGTCGGCACGGAAGTCCACCCAGCCGATGTCGCCGTACGCGTTGGCGTGTCCGAGATCGGTGGTCACCTCCTGTCCGGGGACGAGAAGGAGCCCGGCCAGCGCCGAGGCGGCGGCCAGCTCGGCGTGGTGGCTGACGGTGTTGTGGTCGGTGACGCCGAGGAAGTCCAGGCCGCGGTCCGCGGCGAGGCAGGCCAGCTCGTGGACGCCGAGCGAGCCGTCGGAGTGGGTCGTGTGCGCGTGCAGGTCGCCGGCGAGCCAGCGGAGCCCCTCCAGCCCGGGAAGCCCGCGACGGGAGGCCGCCGGCTCCCGGTGCTGGACGCGCGGCACCCGGACGCCGGCGGCCGGATGATCACGCGGCACCGCGGGAGGGCGGCGGTGCGCGATCACCCTGATCTCGTACGGCAGGCCCTCCGCCGGGACCCGGTAGAGCCCGAGGAGGACCGACCACACGCCCGGCTCGATCTCGCCGGGCAGATATCCGGGCGTGGCCCACACCGGTCCGATGGTGAACTCCGAACGCGCGCCGCCCGACCAGCCCCGGAAGCCGCCCGGCCCGGAACAGCCGAGGTCCAGCGTCCCCGCGGATCGGTCGTAGGAGAGCCGCACGGTCACGGCGGCGGTGCCCGGGGGTAGCTCGACCGGCACCTCATGCACCGCGCCGCGGATCCGGTCGTCGAGCGTCCACACGCCCTTGATCGCCGTCATCGGTTCTCACCGTTCGCGGGTGAGGGGGACACCAGCCGGTCGTCGCGGTAGACGAGCCCGCGGCCGGGCCGGGGGACCGCCCACGCGGCCGTGCCCGCGGACGGCTCCGCGCCCTCCGGGACGACGGCCTGGATCAGGTGTTCTCGGGATTCGAGGGTGACGAGATGCGCCGTGCCGAGGTTCTCCACGACCGCTACCTTCCCCGCGAACGCGTCCGCTCGCGGCGTGGGCGACAAATCCATGTATTCCGGGCGCACGCCGTACACGATCGGGCCGTCCGGGACGCCGCCGGGCAAGGGGAGGACGGCCCCGGCCACGCGCAGGGCGCCGTCCCCCGCCGTGCCGGGCAGCAGGTTCATCGGGGTCGAGCCGATGAACGCGGCCGTGAACGTGTTCGCCGGCCGCTGGAAGACCTCGGTCGGCGTGCCGACCTGGGTGAAACGGCCCGCCGACATGACGGCGATCCGGTCGGCGAGCGCCAGCGCCTCGCCCTGGTCGTGCGTGACGAAGACCGTGGTCACCGCGAGCTCGCGCTGGAGCCGCTTGAGGAAGGTGCGCGCCTCCAGGCGGAGCCGGGCGTCGAGGTTGGACAGCGGCTCGTCGAAGAGGAACGCCCTCGGGTGGCAGGCGACGGCCCGGGCCAGGGCCACCCGCTGCTGTTGGCCGCCGGACAGCTGGCCGGGGCGGCGGGAGAGCAGCTCCGAGAGGCTGAGCCGGGAGGCGGTCTCGGCCGCCCTGGCCTCGCGCCGGGACCGGGGGACCTTCCTGATCCGGAGGGGATAGGCGATGTTGGCCGTGACGTCCATGTGGGGGAACAGCGCGTAGTCCTGGAACACCATGGCGACGTCCCGCTTGCCCGGCGGGACGGACGTCACCTCGGTCCCGCCGATCCAGATATTTCCGGATGTGGGAGTTTCCAGGCCGGCGATCGTCCGCAGCAGCGTCGTCTTCCCGCACCCGGACGGGCCGAGCAGCGCGAAGAACTCGCCGTCGGCGATCTCCAGGTCCAGCCCGTCGAGCGCCCGCACCCCGCCGGGAAACTCCTTGGTCAGCCCGCGCAACGCGATCAACTCTTGATCCCTCCGTGGAAGCGGAAGCCGTACCTGCGACTGACGAACACGTACATGACCACCACCGGCAGCGAGTAGAGCAATGAGAACGTGGAGATCAGATCGAGCCGCGGCGCGCCGCCCTCGGTGTAGAGCGTGTAGAGGATGACCGCCCCCGGCGCCTTGTCCGGATCGCGGAGCAGGATGAACGGCTGCAGGAAGCTGCCCCACACGTTGGCCACCGCCCACACCGCGATCGTCGCCAGGCCCGGCCGCACCAGCGGGATCACGACGTGCCGCAGGATCTGCCCGGACGACGCGCCGAACACCCGCGCGGACTCCTCGTACGAGGTCGGCGTGCCGTCCATGAAGTCCTTCATGATGAAGATCGCCGCGGGCAGCAGGCCGCCGGACAGCGTCAGCACCACGCCCAGATGCGTGTCGATCAGGCCAAGCCTGGTGGCCAGCTCGAACAGCGGCACCATCGCCGCCGTGCCCGTCACCACCGACGACAGCAGCAACAGCACGTACAGCAGGGCGTCCCGGCCCGGGACCCGCGCCCGCGACAGCGCGTACGCCGCCAGCGCCGCGAGCGTCACGACCAGCACCGCGCTTCCCCCGGCCTGGATCAGCGAGTTCCGCAGCGAGGTCAGCGCGTACGGATTGTCGAGCAACGCCTGGAAGTTCCGCAGCGTGAACTCCGGAACCGACACTGTGATCCCCGGCCGCGCGTCGAACGGGGCCGTCGCCAGCCACAACAACGGCAACGCGAAGAACCCCAACACCGCGGCCAGGAACGTCGCCCGCCCGATTACCGCCACCGCGTGTCTGATTGCCTCGCTGCGCTCGGCGGGCTCGGGGCGCCCCTTCAGGCGGCTCGTGCCCTCCTCACTCGGAGTCGCTCGTCCCTCGCTCTCCGCTCGCTCGTCGGTTACTTCCCCGCCGCGCCCCTCGCGGTGTCTGTTCGCCTGGCTTCGCTCGGGCTTGCTGTGCTCGCTCATGGGGCCGCCTTCGGGGTGGCGTCGGTGCGGCGGGAACGGAGCAGCCGCAGGTAGGCCACGGCGAAGACCAGGTTGACGAGCAGGACGAGGAACGAGATCGCCGCCCCGAAGCCGAGCCGCCCGCCGCTCAGGGCCACGTTGTAGATGTAGACCGGCAGGATCTCCGACCGCCCGTCGGGGCCGCCGGCCGTGATCTGGAAAGTCGAGAAGTCGTTGAACGTCCACAGGCTGATCAGCAGCAGGTTCGTCAGCACGTGCCCCTTGATATGCGGCAACACCACATCCCTGAGCTGCTGGAGCGTGGACGCCCCCGCCAGCCGGGCCGTCTCCAGAAGGGAAGGCGGGACGTTCGAGAGCGCCGCGCCGTACAACATCATCGAGAACGCCGTCCCCCGCCACACGTTGAAGACGATGATCGACGGCATCGGGTGGTCGAGCAGCCACGCGGCCCCCGGCGTGTGCAGCAGCGCGTTCAGCGTCCCCTCGTCGCGGTCCAGCAGCGCGATCCACAGGAACGCCACGACCGACGACGGCAGGATCCACGCCAGGAGCACCAGCCCCTCCGTGACCCGCTTCACCGGCCCCCGGCGGTCCCGCAGCACCCAGGCGATCGCGAACCCCAGCACCGCCTGCCCGATCACCGCCGACCCCAGCACGAACTGCACCGTCAGCCACAGCGACCCGCGGAACCGCTCGTCACCCAGCGCCGCGGTGTAGTTGTCCAGCCCGACCACCCGCGGGTCGGCCGCCTCCAGCCCCGTGAGCCGGTAGTCCGTCAGCCCCAGATAGATGGTCCACAACGCGGGGAAGACCAGGAAGACCCCGATCAACACCAGAGCCGGCAGCACGAACCCCGCGGTGCCTACCGGCCTCGCCGCGCTCGGCGGGCTCGGGGCGCCCTTGAGGCGGCTCATCGGGAGACGTTGGAGGCGCCGACGATGGATTCGAGTTTGCGCTGGTAGGCGGCGGCCGCCTCCTCGACCGACCGGCCGGACACCACCTCGGCGGTGGCTTCCTGCAGAGCGACCGAGACCTGCGGATAGACGGCCAGCGGCGGCCGGTACGCGGTGATCGGCAGCACCTCGTCCGAGACGAACTTCAGCATCGGGTCGACGCTCAGCACCTTGTCGTTCACGTCCGTGCGCGAGGTGATCCGGACCGCGCCCGCGAGCTGCGCCGTCGTCGCCTCGGCCGAGTGCATGAACGACAGCAGTTCCCACGCCGGCTTCGGATTCTTCGAGAACGGGTTCACCACGCGTACGGCGCCGCCCGACATGCTGACCGCGTCCTGCCCGCGGATGCCCACGCCGGGGCGCTCCGCCGGGATCAGCGCGTATCCGACGTCGGCGTCGCGGGCGGCCATCGGCGCGACCCCGGTCTTGGGCTCGATCACCGAACGCCAGAAGTAGTCGCCCTCCGCGAGGATGCCGACCTTGCCCTCGGCGAAACGGGCGAACGACTTGTCCCGGCCCTGCGCCTCCTGCTGCAGCTTCGGATCGCCGAGCCCGGTCGTGTAGATCTGCCGGTAGAAGCCCAGCACGTCCTTCAACGCCTGGGTGGCGCCCGTCCACTTGCCGTCGGCGTAGATCTCGGCCCCGGCTCCCGCGAGCAGCGGCAGCACCCCCTGCATGGTCGTGGCCTCGCCCATCGCCGTGCCCGCATCGATCTGGATCGGCACGGGCACCCCCGCTTTCTTAAGCGCCGCGCCCGCGTCGAGGATCTCCTGCCAGCTCTTGGGCCGCCAGTCGGAGGGCAGGCCGGCCGCGGCGAACAGCTTCTTGTTGTAGAAGAGGACCCGTCCGTCGGTGCCCTGCGGCAGCGCGTACCGCTTCCCGTCGAAGACGCCGAGTCCCTGTACGGCCGGCGGGATGCGCGACCACCCCTCCCAGGCGTCGACCTCGGGCCCGGCCACCTCGGCGAGCGGCTTCACGTAGCCGGCCTGGGCGAACTCACCGACCCAGATGCCGTCCAGGTCGATCACGTCCGCGCCCGCGTGCGACTTGAGGTCCAGCGCGATCTTCGTCTTGTACTGCTCGTCGGCGACGCCGCTCGGCTGGAAGCGCACCCGGACGTTACGGCCCTTGGCCTTCTGCGCGGCCTCGAATCGGGGGATCACCCACTTCTCGGTCCATTCGGCGGATTCGGAGTTCTTGCCGCCGGAGATGGCGTTCGCCGTGATGACGAGCGTGATCTCATCGCCGGAGCCACCGGACCCGCCACCGGTCCCGCACCCCGCCACAACCAGTACGGCTCCCGCCAGCACCGCGAACGCAGGTCTCATGGACGACCTCCTCATCGAGGTTAGGACGTACAGACAAATCGACAGTCGCACGTGATGACGTGACGGTAAAGAACGAGTCGGCCTGTCCGGTAAGGGCTTCCGCGTTGGGGTGGTTCGCCCTTAGCTGATCGGGAAGAGTGCAACCAGCGCCGCGACATGAGTAGGGTCGGTTCGTAACAACGCACGCTTGGAGGGAGTCGCGTGGCATCTCAGCAGGCCTGGATGAACAACCTCTTCACGAACACGGGGTCGCCGTCGTTCACCGAGTTTCTCGGCGCGTACGCACCGGACCTGCTGCCGACCCGCGCGCAGGCGCTGGCCGCTCCGGTGGAGGACCAGATCCCGCACGCCACCACCATCGTCGCCGCCACCTGCGCCGGAGGTGTGGTGATGGCCGGTGACCGGCGCGCCACCTCCGGGAACATCATCTCCCAGCGGGACATCGAGAAGGTCTTCCGCACCGACGACTACTCGTGCGTCGGCATCGCCGGCACCGCGAGCACCGGCATCGAGCTGGCCCGGCTCTACCGCGTCGAGCTCGAACACTACGAGAAGATGGAGGGCCGCTCGCTCTCCACCGAGGGCAAGGCCAACCGCCTGGCCACCATGATCCGCGGCAACCTCGCCATGGCGATGCAGGGCCTCGTGGTCGTCCCGCTCTTCGCCGCGTACGATCCCGACCGCGACGCCGGGCGCATCTTCGGATACGACGTGGGCGGCGGGCCGTACGAGCAGCGGCAGTACCACTCGATCGGCTCCGGGTCGATCTTCGCGCGCGGCTCGATGAAGAAGCTGTACCGGGAGAACTCCTCCCCCGAGGATGTCGTGCTCACCTGCCTGCAGGCGCTCTACGACGCCGCCGACGACGACTCGGCCACCGGCGGGCCGGACGTGACGCGGAAGATCTGGCCCGTGGTCGCCGTGATCACCGCGGACGGCTTCCGTCGCCTGTCCGACGACGAGATCGCGGAGTACGTCCAGCGAATGATCGACGGCAGGATGACCGACCCCGACGGCCCGACCGCCCCGCTGCGATAAGTCGAAGAGAGGATCACCACCGGTGTCCATGCCCTTTGGATATGCCTCACCCGAGCAGATCATGCGGGACCGCGCGGAATACGCGCGGAAGGGCATCGCGCGAGGCCGCAGCGTGGTCGTCATGCAGTATGCCGACGGCATCCTGTTCGTGGCGCCCAACCCGTCCAAGGCGTTGCACAAGATCAGCGAGATCTACGACCGCATCGGGTTCGCGGCCGTCGGGCGGTACAACGAGTTCGAGTCGCTCCGCCTGGCCGGCATCCGCTACGCCGACATCAACGGTTACACCTACAACCGCAGCGACGTGACCGGCCGCGGGCTGGCCAACCTGTACGCCCAGCAGCTCGGCATGATCTTCACTGAGTCGATCAAGTCGCTGGAGGTGGAGATCGTGGTCGCCGAGGTCGGCGAGGAGCCGGAACGCGACCAGATCTACCGGCTCACCTTCGACGGCTCGGTCTTCGACGAGCAGGGCATGGCCGTCATCGGCGGCCAGGCCGAGGCGGTCAGCGGCCGGCTGAAGGAGCGCTACCGGGAGGGCCTGCCGCTCGCCCAGGCGCTCGAGGCCGCGCTGTTCGCGCTCACCGAGCCTGGAGGCGAGCGCCCGGCCTCGGCCCAGCTCGAAGTGGCCGTGCTCGACCGCAACCGCGAGCACCGCAAGTTCCTCCGGCTGACCGGCCCCCGCCTGCAGCGACTGCTCGACGAGACCACGCGCCCCACGCCGCCCGCCGAGCCGTCCCCGGCTCCCGCCCCCGAGACCCCGCCGATCGGCCCCGAGGGCGAGATCGACACCGGCTCCGGCGAGTAGCCCCGACGTCATCCGTCCCCCCGCCGCGCCCCTCAGGGGGCGCGGCTTTCCGCGTCCGCCGCTAACCGCGGCGCGTCCGTGGCGAAGATCACGAGTCGCGGACGAACCCGACCCAGGGTTCGCTAGTCTCATGCGGTTATGACGATATTCACGGACTTTACGACGTTCGGTGCGTTCCGGCGGGTGGGTGTCCCCGTCGCCATCGCCGTCTCCGCCCTTTCACTGGCCGCCTGCTCGGGGTCCGGCGCCGACGCCGCCCCCACCGCCACGGTGACGGTGACGGCGCCCCCCTCCCCGTCCGAGGAGCCGTCCTCCGAGGCGACCCCGGACGCGTCGCCGTCGGCGTCCGAGTCCGCCGCGGGCGGTGTCTTCGACGACCCGGCCGACGACGACTGGCCGCCGATCACGGACAAGACCCCGCCGGTCTTCGGCGAGCAGTTCCAGGCCGACCCCGGCCACGACTTCACCAAGGGCATCAGCCCCAGCCGGGACGGCGTCATCCGCGCCGAACTGCGGACCATGCAGGACGCGAACGTGGCCGAGTACGTGCCGATCAAGTTCGTCAAGGACCCGAGCACCGGCCAGGGCCGGTTCGAGGGGCCGCCGGAGGGCAACGTGATGGCCTTCGCCGCGCCGGTCGCCAAGAACGCGGTCTTCCTGAGCGCCATCGGCTGCGACGGCAAGGACCAGACGATCAACAACCAGTACGTCGGCACCCAGAGCTGCTCCCGTGACACTCTCATCTCACGGGCGGTCAAGGGCGGCCTGTACGCTCTGGTAACGGTGAAGAACCATCAGATCGCGAAGGTCGTCGAGATCTACGCGCCGTGATCGGGTACGGCTACCGCCACGCGCACGCCCGCGGTAGCCGTACGTCGACACACCTGTGACCGATCCCTATCCGCTTGTCGTCTTCGGGGAATAGGGTGATGTGATGGATCGTCGCATCTTCGGGCTGGAGAACGAGTACGGCGTCACCTGCACGTTCCGTGGGCAGCGGAGGCTGTCGCCGGACGAGGTCGCGCGGTACCTGTTCCGGCGAGTGGTGTCCTGGGGCCGATCGAGCAACGTCTTCCTCCGCAACGGCGCACGCCTGTATCTCGACGTGGGCAGCCATCCTGAATACGCCACCCCTGAGTGCGACAACGTCGTGGAGCTGGTCACCCACGACAAGGCGGGGGAGCGCATCCTCGAAGGACTCCTCCTGGACGCCGAGAAGCGGCTCCGGGAGGAGGGGATCGCGGGGGACATCTACCTCTTCAAGAACAACACCGACTCCGCCGGCAACTCCTACGGCTGCCACGAGAACTACCTCGTCGGGCGGCACGGCGAGTTCGGCCGGCTGGCCGACGTGCTGATCCCGTACCTCGTCACCCGGCAGATCATCTGCGGGGCGGGCAAGGTGCTGCAGACGCCGCGCGGTGCGGTCTACTGCGTGTCGCAGCGGGCGGAGCACATCTGGGAGGGCGTGTCGTCCGCGACCACCCGATCCCGGCCGATCATCAACACGAGGGACGAGCCGCACGCCGACGCCGAGCGGTTCCGGCGCCTGCACGTCATCGTCGGCGACTCGAACATGAGCGAGACCACGATGCTGCTCAAGGTCGGCGCCACCGACCTGGTGCTGCGCATGATCGAGGCCGGCGTCGTGATGCGGGACCTGTCGCTGGAGAACCCGATCCGGGCGATCCGCGAGGTGTCTCACGACATGACCGGGCGCCGCCGGGTCCGGCTCGCGAACGGCCGCGAGGCCTCCTCGCTGGAGATCCAGGAGGAGTACCTCCTCAAGGCGAAGGACTTCGTCGACCGCCGGGGCGGCGACGAGACGAGCAAGCGGGTCCTGGAACTGTGGGAGCGCACGCTCCGCGCGGTCGAGACCGGCGATCTCGACCTCGTCTCGCGCGAGATCGACTGGGTCACCAAGTACCAACTCATTGAACGTTACAGACGGAAGTACGACCTGCCGCTGTCGTCGCCGAGGGTCGCCCAGCTCGATCTGGCGTACCACGACGTGCATCGGAAGCGGGGGCTGTACTACCTCCTGCAGCGCCGCGGCTCGGTCGAGCGGGTCGCCTCGGACGTCCGGATCTTCGAGGCGAAATCGGTTCCGCCGCAGACCACGCGGGCAAAGCTGCGCGGTGAGTTCATCCGCAAGGCCCAGGAGAAGCGCCGCGACTTCACGGTCGACTGGGTGCATCTGAAGCTCAACGACCAGGCTCAGCGGACGGTGCTCTGCAAGGATCCTTTCCGCAGCGTTGACGAAAGGGTCGATAAGCTGATCGCCGGGATGTGATCTCTTTACCTCGGACGGACAGCGGGGTCGGGTAGGGTTACCCGAACCTAGCTGTCTGTCTGAGGAAATCCACATGCGCCGCCGTACGGCAGTACTCGCCGCTCTGCCCTTGATATTCGCCGCAGCCTGCGGAACCGCCCAGAAGAGCGACTCGAGCGCGAGTCCGGCGGCGGCTTCGGGGATCAAGGTGACGGGCCAGGCCGACCAGAAGCCGACCTTGACCTTTCCGGCCGGGAAGCCGAGCCTGACCTCCTCCTCCCAGAAGATCATTGAGGGGTCAGGCGACCCGGCCAAGGAAGGTGACGTGCTCACCGCCAAGGTCACCGTCTTCAACTGGGACGGCAAGGAGAACAAGTCTCCCGGCTCCGACTACGACCAGGGCAAGTCCGAGTTCGTCACAGTGAGCCAGCAGCTGCCCAAGGCGTTGTACCAGGCGCTGGAGGGGGCCAAGCCGGGCGGGCGGGTCCTCGCGGTGATCGCGAAGGACAACCTCACCGAGGATCAGGTCACCAACGCGAAGCAGCAGGGCACCGACTTCACCACCAGCTCGCAGGTCCTAGTGGTGGACGTCCTGGCGAGGGCGCCGAAGGCGGCTCAGGGGGCCGCGACCGACCCGGGCGTCAACGGTGTCAAGATCGTCAACCCGGGCGACGACAAGGCTCCCACGCTGACCACCAAGACGGACGCCAAGCCTCCGAAGGGCCTGGTCGTCAAGACGGTGATCGAGGGCAAGGGGCCCAAGGTCACCGCCGACCAGACGGTCCTCGCGCACTACACCGGCAAGATCTGGGGCACCGACAAGCAGTTCGACTCGAGCTGGGAGCGCGGCGAGCCGTCGACGTTCGCCCTCAACCAGGTTGTGAAGGGCTGGTCCCAGGGCCTCACCGGCGTCCCGGTCGGTAGCCGCGTGCTGATCACCATCCCGCCGGAGCTCGGCTACGGCAAGGAGGGCAACCCCCAGGGTGGCATCAAGGGCACCGACACCCTGGTGTTCGTCGTGGACGTCCTCGGGGCCGCCTGAGCCCGCGACCGCGTCGTGAAACGGCGGCGCGCCGGGGACGGGATCCGTCTCCGGCGCGCCGCTCTCGCATGCCCGGGGTCCCCGGGCCCGATCACCTCTTGATCGAATAGCGGTCGCCGTACACCTTCCACTTGAGCGGCGGGTCGAGGTCGAGGTTGCCCGCTCTGAGGAAGACCCGCTGCGCGGTGTCCACCCGGCTCGTGTCGCTGTGCGCCTCCTCGGTCTTCATCGCGGCCGTGCGCGCGTCGAGGAAGGCGTCGAGGTAGGCGACCTCGTCGCCTCCCTGCGCCGGCGTCCTGGCCTTCTTCATGGCGTTCCGCCGGATCGCGCCGAAGCTCGCCGCGTCGTCCCCTCCGCCGTGCATCACGATGGCGTCGTAGTAGGCGAACTGGCCGAGCGCGCGGAGCCCGTCCTGCTTCGCCTGCCGTACGGCGGGCGTGAAGTAGACCCGGTCGCGCTCGTCGTTCTGCGCGCGCCGGAACTCCTTGTCCTTGGCGGCCCTGCGCCAGGCGCGTTCGAAGGCGCGGCCGAGCCCCCTGTGCGAGTCGGTGCCGTTGACCTTGCGCAGGGCAGGGAGGTACCGGGCGAGCACGTTCCGCGGCTTGCGCCGGGTGTAGAGCTCGACCAGGTCGAGCATGTCGCCGGTGCCCGAGCAGAACCCGATGATCCCCGCCGTGTAACCGCGGTCGTCGTCGATGTCCTCGATGTACTTGTACTGCGCCTTCCAGTTGAGGGAGGAGTTCTCCGCGCTGGAGACCAGCCGCATGGCGATCTCCTTCTTGTGCGGGTCGGTGAGGTCGGTGTGACGGCCGTCGGCGGCGGCCTGCGCGCCGGTCAGCGCGACGCCCACCGACCGAGTCTCCGCGGCCGGGTTCTGCCCGGTCGCGAGTTCGGCCCGTACCGGATGCCGCGCGGGGAGCTGGGCCGTGGCGACGGCGACGGCGGTCGCCGCGAGCAGGAAGGCGGTTCGCCTGACGGCGGGGTGAGGCATGGGGGTCGTCTCCGTTTCCCGCCGCTCGCTGCCGGGCGGATCGGGGGAGCGAGGGCGGCCGAGGTGAGGGGAAAGATCCGCAGATATCCTGACAGAAGGACCTTAGTTAAGAAGGTTTCCCAATGAGAGCAGGATCGATCTTCGCTGTCAACGTCGCTCCCCGGGAGCCCGTTCTCAGGAAGCCCGCTCTCGGCGCCCGTGGTGCGCGGTCGGGGTGCGCGGTCGGGGTGCGCGGTGGGGGTGCGCGGTGGGGGTGCGAGGTCGGGGTGCGCGGTCGGGGTGCGGCCCGACCGGGCCGCTTGCCGGGGAGGGCTCCGGGGACGCCGTCGGTAGGGCCCTCGGGAGGCCGCCGCGCGGGCGTGCAGCGTGGGCGCGCCCTTCGCCGGCGTGCGCACGGGTAGGCCGGAGCCGTCAGCCGGGCGGTCCACCTAGACTCCGGCTGTGGAAAGCGACGAACTCGACGCCGTGGGCGTGCTGAGCGACCCTCTCCGGCGGAAGCTGTACCGCTTCGTGGCCGAGCGCGGGCGTGAGGTCGGCAGGAACGAGGCGGCCGAGGCCCTCGGGATCCAGCGCACTCTCGCGGCCTTTCACCTCGACAAGCTGGCCGACGTCGGCCTGCTCGAAACGGACTTCCGGCGGCTCGGTGACCGGACGGGGCCGGGAAGCGGCCGTCCGGCCAAGGTCTACCGGCGGGCCGGGGCGGAGCGGCTGGTGAGTCTGCCTCCGCGCGACTACCGCGCCCTCGCGCTGATGATGGCCGAGGTCGTCGATCTCCTCGGGGCCGAGGAGGAGGCCGAGCGGGTCGCCCGGCGGGCGGGTGAACGGCTGGCGCGCGTCGCGTCCCCGGCGGACAAGGAGGGCGGCGTGGCCGCCCTGCTCGCCCAGCGCGGCTACGAGCCGTACGAGGAAGGCGGCCGGATCCGGCTGCGCAACTGCCCGTTCCGGATGTCGGCCGAACGGCATCCGCTACTGGTGTGCTCGATGAACCTGGCGCTGTGCCAGGGCCTGCTCGCGGGGCTCGGCGTGCCCGAAGGGGTGGCGGAGCTGGACCCGCGTCCGGGGGAGTGTTGCGTCTCGTTTTCTAAAAACAATGAGAGTTGACATAGAAGCCGTGGGGGCGGAAGGCTGGGCGGCATGCATCTCGCCCAGCTGAACGTCGCGCATCTGCTCGCGCCCCTCGATAGCCCCCAGCTCGCCGACTTCGTCGCCAACCTCGAACCCGTCCACGCCATCTCCGACGTCGCGCCCGGCTTCGTCTGGCGGCTCAAGGGCGGTGGCCAGCCGACCGACACCGTCAAGCACGACTACGGGGACGACCTGCTGATCAACTTCTCGGTGTGGGAGTCGCGCGAGACGTTGTGGGACTTCGTCTACCGCAGCCCGCACCTTCCCGTGCTGAAGCGCCGCCGCGAGTGGTTCCACCGGGTGGCCGTGCCGTACACGGTGATGTGGTGGATCCCCGAGGGCCACATCCCGTCACTGGAGGAGGGGATGGCGCGGCTGGAGCTGCTGCGCGCCGAGGGGCCGGGCCCGGAGGCGTTCACGTTCAAGGAGTTCTACGAGCCCGACGGCGCCTTGGCAGCCTCCTGACCGTGCGCCACGGCTCCGGCGGAACAGTCTGAGGCCGCGTGGTCCTCGCCGCGCGGATCGTCAGGCGAGGAGGGAGGCGGCGTGGCGGCCGGCCGCCGCCGAGGCCAGGAAACCGGCGAGGTCCTCGTCGAGCCCCCGGCCCATCGTGGACAGCCGGACCGGACTGCGCCGCAGCGCCTCGTACAGGCCGTCCACGGGCACCCGGACCAGCTCGTGCCGTACGGCGAGGGCCTCGGCCTGCTCCGTCACCCGCCGGCCGAACTCGCCCGGCAGCTCCGGGACCACGACCTGCGCCCGGGTGAGCGCGACCCGCCCGTACGCGGTGAGCGAGTGGTGCGACACACCCTGGTGGCGTTCGCGCAGGTCGCCCTCGCTCACCCGGAGCGCGGCCACCGGACGCCCGCCCAGGGCGGCCGCCGCGTTGACGGCCTCGCCCGCCGAGACGCCGGAGAAGCCCCAGCGCGTGCCGGTGCCGAGGTTGCCCGGCCCCTGCGCGACGACCGCGACGTCCGCGCCCAGGACGTGCCGGGCCGCGAGCAGGCCCGTGTGCAGGGTCACCGCCTCCACGTCGCCGCCGAACGCCTGGCCCGTCGTGACCACGCCGCACAGCCAGTCCAGCTCCCGCAGACGGGCGGCCGACATGGAGAACCAGGCGGGGAGCGCCCCGCCGTCCGGCATCACGTACGCGACGCGGGGGTGCGGCCCCGGCCAGGGGAGATCGCCGTCCCCCGCGGCGGAGTGGGTCGCGTCGAACAGGCCGCACAGGACGGCGGGCAGGGCCGAGTGCAGGTCCGCGACGATCACGGGCATCCCGTCGATCGAGTCGGCGTCCCTGAGGACCGAGTGGTGGGGCGAGTCCTGCTCGTCCGCGCCGAGGACCGTCGCCTGCAGCGGGGTGTACCGCGCCTTGACCAGATGGCCCGGTCCCGAAGGATCTTGTGGCAAACGGTCCGGAACCGCGACCACCATGGCGTAACCTCCCGTACCGAGGCCCATGGCGAGCGCGGTCGTGTTCAGCAGCACCGTGTCGCCGGGCTCAGGACGACCGACCAGCGGGGGATAGGCCAGCGCCCGGCACTCTCCCTCCGGGACGGTGACGTCCAGCTCCATGGCCCCCGGCCATTCCCGCCGGACCCGGAGCACCTCGCCCTTGCGCCATCTGATCACGTCGCAAAGGGTAGCGTTCAGCACGGAAAGACGGGGCGCGTCCGAACGAGGCCGGAGGGGAGGCACGATGTCACGGCGGAAGACCGAGCGCCTGCTCAATCTTGTGATCTGCCTGCTCGCGACCCATCGGCCGCTGAGCGCCGAGCAGATCAGGCAGGCCGTCCCCGGGTACGACCCGGACAACGACGAGGCGTTCCAGCGCATGTTCGAGCGCGACAAGAACGAGCTGCGCGAGATCGGCATCCCCATCGAGGTCCACAAGGACCCCTGGGACGACGATCCCGGCTATCGGATCGTCCGTGAGGCGTACGAGCTGCCCGAGATCACGCTGGAGCACGACGAGGCGGCGATCATCGGGCTCGCCGCCCAGGTCTGGCAGCGGGCCAGCCTCGCCGAGGCGGCCAGTGGCGCCCTGCTCAAGCTGAGGGCGGGCGGCGTGCGCGCCGACCTCTCCCCGAGCCCACTCGAACTCCGGGTGGACACCCGCGACCCGGCCTTCCCCCCGCTGTGGGAGGCGGTCAGGGACCGCCGCGCGGTGACCTTCGGCTACCGGCGGGCGGCGGGCGAGTCGGTGCTGACCCGCACCGTCGAGCCGTGGGGCGTGGTGAGCAGGCGCGGCCGATGGTACGTCGTCGGCCACGACCGCGACCGTGGCGCGTCCCGGGTGTTCCGGCTCAGCCGCATCGTCGGCGCGGTCACCCCGATCGGCAGGCCCGGCAGCGTGACCGTGCCGGAGGGCGTGGACCTGCGCGCCATGGTCGGATACCAGGAGATGGGCGTCGAGCGGACCGCCCTCATCCGGGTCCGCCGGGGCACCTGCCTCGGGCTGCGCCGCGCGGCGCAGGAGCTACGGCCCGGCTCGGACGGCTGGGACGAGGCGGAGCTGACCTTCTCCGACGCCGAGTGGCTGGCCGGCTGGATCGCCAGCCTCGGCTCCGACGCCGTCGTCGTCGACCCGCCGGACGCGCGCGAGGCCGTGATCCGCCGGCTGAAGGGCGCGCTCCAGTGACCGCCGGCCCCGCGCTCCGGCGGCCGTCCCCGTTGATCGCCGCCCCGCTCCAGCACCGCCGCGCCGTACGAAGGGGGATCGAGCGATGAGCTCCGACCGGCTGCCGCGCCTGCTCGCGCTGGTGCCGTACCTGATGTCGCACCCGGGCGCGGAGGTGCCCGAGGTGGCCGAGCTGTTCGGCCTGTCGGAGAAGCAGCTCATCGACGACCTCCAGCTCGTGTGGATGTGCGGGCTCCCCGGCCACACCCCCGGCGACCTGATCGACGTCTCCTGGGACGGCGGCGAGATCATCATCGACAACGCCGACACGATCGCCCGGCCGCTCAAGCTCGGCGTGGACGAGGCGAGCGCCCTGCTCGTGGCGCTGCGGATGCTCGGCGAGCTGCCCGAGTTCAAGGACATGGACGTGCTCGGCCGCGTGATCGCGAAGCTGGAGAGCGCGGCGGGCGAGGGCGCGGCCACGGTCAGCGCCCAGGTCCAGGTCGAGATCGGCGCGGCGCCGGGCGCGCACGCGGCCATCACGGACGCGACGCGGCGCCGCAGGCGGCTCTCGCTGCGCTACTACGTGCCCGGCAGGGACGAGATCACTCCCCGCGAGGTGGACCCGATCCGGGTCGTGCTCGTGGACGGGCGGCACTACCTCGAGGGCTGGTGCTACCGGGCCGAGGCCATGCGGATGTTCCGTGTCGACCGGATCGTCGAGGTCGAGGTCCTCGACGTGCCCGCCGACCCTCCGGCCGAGGCTGAGCCGATGGACGTCGCCGAGGGCGTGTTCCGGCCCTCCGAAAGCGACGAGCTGGTGGAGCTGGAAGTCACCCCCATGGGGCGCTGGGTCGCGGAGTACTACCCCTGCGAGGAGGTCGCCGAGCTGGGCGAGGGCCGCCTGCGGGTCACCCTCCGGGTGCGTGACCAGTCCTGGCTCGTACGGCTCGCGCTCCGGTTGGGCGAGAACGGCACGGTGGTCGCGCCCCCGTCGCTGGCCGAGCAGGTCGCCGACGCCGCCCGGCAGGCCCTGGCCAACTACGAGCACGTGGCCTGAACGGCCGCGACCTCGGGCCGCGACCGCGACACGGCGTCGGTACGATTGCGCATCATGATCTGGATCTCCACCGCGGTCGGCCTCGCCGTCTTGGGCCTCGCCGTTCTCGGCGTCCTCGCGGCCCGGGTGCTCGTCGCGGCCCGCGGTCTGAGCCGTGAACTCGACCTGACGCGTGAGCGGCTGGAGCGACACTCCGGTGAATTTCGGGTGCGGATAGGGAGCAACCGGGACGGGCATGGGTGAAGACTGCCCACCACACCGCGTACCATCGGGCTTGAGGTACTCCCTGCGTTTGCTAAGGATGCGTTATGGCCAACTTGGGCCCCACTGAGCTGATCATCATTGCCGTGGTCGTCCTGCTCCTGTTCGGCGCCAAGCGGCTGCCCGACACGGCGAAGGCGCTGGGCCAGTCCCTGCGGCTCTTCAAGAAGGAGACCGCGAAGCTGCGCGACGAAGACTCGGCCGAGCCCGCCGTCGTCAAGGCGCAGGCCGAGACCGTCACGGCGCCGCAGCAGGTGACCGCCGCATCCCCGGTCGAGGACCGGCTCCGGGCGCTGGAGGAGGAGAACCGGCGCCTGAAGGCCGCCGCCGGCGAGCCCACGGTCAACGGCACGCCGCTCTCGCAGGCGCAGAAGGACCAGTCGTCGAGCTGAGCTCCCTCCCCGCGGTAAGGAACCCCAGATGGCGCTGCTGAAGCGGTCGAGTACGGCTGCCCCCGTCGGCGACGACGGTCGCATGACCCTCATGGAGCACGTCCGTGAGCTCCGCAACCGCCTGATCAAGATGATCCTCGCCGTGATCGCCGGCACGATCATCGGGTTCGTTTTCTTCGACCCCATCTGGACCTTCATGACGGGGCCGTACTGTCGGCTCCCGGCGGCGTACAAGATCAGCGGCGGCACCGAGTGCTCGCTGGTCGTGCACGGCGTGCTGGACGGTTTCTTCATCAACCTCAAGGTCGCGGCGATCTTCGGTGTGATCGTGAGCGCCCCGATCTGGCTCTACCAGATCTGGTCGTTCGTGACCCCGGGCCTCTACCAGAACGAGCGGCGTTACTCGCTGGCCTTCCTGGGCCTGGCCATCCCGCTGTTCGGGGCGGGCGCCACCCTGGCGTACTTCACCCTCGACAAGGGCCTCGCGCTGCTGCTCGGCTTCGTGCCCGACAACGCCATCGCGCTGATCGACGTGGGGGACTACCTCGGGTTCCTGGTGATGATGCTCGTCATCTTCGGGATCTCGTTCCTGATGCCGCTGCTGATGGTGTTTTTGAACGTCCTCGGGGTGCTGAGGTTCAAGACGGTCGCCAAGCACCAGCGGATGGTCGTCTTCCTGCTCTTCGTGTTCGCCGCGGTGGCCACGCCGAGCCAGGACCCGTTCACGATGCTGGCGCTCGCGATCCCCATGGTGCTGCTGTTCTTCGCCGCCGAGGGCGTCATGTACCTCCGCGACCGCAAGCGTGACGCGGAGGAGGCCGCCCGGGAGAAGGCGCTCGAAGAGGAACTCGAGGGAACGACCGCCGCCTCCGACGACTGGTAGCCGGCCGGGCACGGGTCCGGCCCGCTCCGAGGAGATCGCTCGGGGGCTCGACTGAGGGGATTCGTCCCGATAGGTTCCGGGTGTGTCCGGTGATCTCGTCGTTCTGGTGAACCCCACCGCCCGCGGCGGCAGGGCCCGCCGGGTGGTCGCTCCCGTTGTACGGCGGCTGCGTGAGGGCGGACGCGACGTCCGCGTGATCGTCGGCGCGTCCGCCGAGGACGCCCTCGCCAGGGCGCGCGCGGCGGTCGCGCAGGGACCGGACGCGCTGGTCGCGCTCGGCGGCGACGGGTTGGTGCATCTCGCGGTGCAGGCCGTGGCGGGCACGGACGTCCCCCTCGGCATCGTCCCGGCCGGGACGGGCAACGACATCGCGTCCGCGCTGGGCATCCCCCGCGATCCGCTGGCCGCGGCCGCCGTCGTGGCCCGGGCGGCGGGAGGCGACGGCACGGCGGTCCGGCCGGTGGACGCGGCCCGCGTCGGCGGCCTGGGCGGCGAGGACCCACGATGGTTCGCCGGCGTCGTCGCCTGCGGCTTCGACTCCCGGGTGAATGAGCGCGCCAACGGCATCGCGTGGCCCCCGGGGATGGCCAAGTACCTCGTGGCGCTCGCCCAGGAACTGCGTTCCTTCACCCCGATCCCGTTCCGGATCACACTCGGCTTCGACGACGGCTCGGAGGAGACCGAGGTCATCGAGCGGGAGGCGATGCTGGTGGCCGTGGCCAACACCCGCTCATACGGCGCCGGAATGCGGGTCTGCCCGGACGCCCGGCCGGACGACGGCCTGCTCGACGTGCTCGTCCTGGGGGCGGTGCCCAAGGGGGAGTTCCTCCGTACGTTCCCGAAGGTCTACCGGGGCGGTCACGTGGGGCATCCGGCGGTGACCATCCGGAGGGCGGCCCGCGTCACGCTGGAGGCGGCCGGGCCCGGGGCCGACGTGGTCGCCTATGCCGACGGGGAGCGGGTGGGTCCCGTCCCCGTGAGCTGCGCGGTGGCGCCGGGTGCGCTGCGCGTCCTCGTACCCGCCTGAGAGCGGTCGTGGGCCGTTCGCCGGGCGGCCCCGCTCCCGTGACCGTCAGCCGGTCGTGACCGGCTGGGGCGCGCCCTCGGCGCCCTCCGACGGCTCGCTCCTGCCGACCTTCAGCAGGGCCGCCAGGACCAGCGCGCCGAGCAGGACGCCCGCGGAGCACAGGAACACGGTGTCGACACCGGAGGTCACCGCCTCGAGGGCGCGGTGCCGTACGCCGTCGGGTAGCGAGCCGATCCGGGCGAGACCGTCAAAACCGGGCAGCTCGCCGGCGACCACCCGGGTGAGGACGACTCCGAAGACCGAGGTGCCGAGCGCCGAGCCGAGCGTCTGGGCGAAGCGGACCGAGGTGGTGGCCACCCCGAGCAGCGACACGGGCACGGCGTTCTGCGCGATCATGATCACGATGCCGATGACGAGGCCGAACCCGGCGCCGAGCAGGAACAGGTCCAGGCCGAGCATCCATCGCGACGTGTCCGTGCCGAGCGTGGACAGCAGCGCCGCGGCGGCCACGGCGAGGGCCAGGCCGGCGACCAGGTACGGCTTCGTGCTGTGCCCGCGGGAGACGAACCTGCCCGAGACGAGGCCGGAGACGGCTATGCCGGCCGCCATCGGGAGCAGGTACAGACCGGAGCCGGTGGCGGGGACGCCCCGCACCACCTGGAGATAGATCACGGTGTAGACGATCGAGCCGATCATCCCGAACCCCGTCAGGAGCTGGAGGGGCAGCGCGATCCGCAGGGTCGGGTCGCGGAACAGTCTCGGCGGCAGGATGGGCTCGGGCGCGGTGAACTGCCGGATGAGGAAGGCGGCCAGCAGCACCGCGAAGGCGGCGCAGAGCGCGAGGATCGTGGGTGAGCCCCAGGCGTACTCGCGTCCGCCCCATTCGGTGACGAGCAGCAGGGCGACCGCGGCGGCCGCGACGAGGGCGGCGCCCGGGTAGTCGATCCTGTGCCGCGGCCCCCGGTCCGGAAGGCGCAGCGTGGCCGCCCCGACGGCGAGCACGAACAGGCCGATCGGCAGGTTGACGTAGAAGATCCAGCGCCAGCTCAGGTTGTCGGTGAACAGGCCGCCGATCAGCGGGCCGACGACCATGCCGAGGCCCGCGAGCAGGCCACCCATTCCGCCCGCGCTCGCCCGCTTCTCGGCGGGGGCCAGATGGGCGATCACGATGAGCGTGACGCTCATCAGCCCGCCGCCGCCGAGTCCCTGGACGGTGCGGGCCGCGATCAGCTCGCCCATGTTCTGGGACAGCCCGCACAGCGCGGAACCGGCGAGGAACAGCGCGACCGCCCCGAGATAGATCCGCTTGGCGCCGTAGACGTCGCACAGCTTGCCGTAGAGGGGGAGGGCGGCGGTCGCCGCCAGCGCGTACACGGTGATCAGCCACGGCAGCCGGGCGAGCCCGCCGACCGGGTCGAGGTCCCGGACTATGGCCACGGACGCCGTGGACACGATGTTCTGGTCCAGGATCGCCAGGACCAGGGTGAGGAGGCAGCCGAGGGCCGCCAGCTTCTTCTGTGACTCGGTCATGATGTTTAGACTGAGTCAAAGTTTGTATTTGGTCAAGAAATGATCGGAGTCTAAAATTCTCGCTGTAGGGTTTGGTCATGGGTGAGGCGATGGGGCTGCGCGAGCGCAAGAAGCGGCAGACCCGGCACGCGATCTTCCGCGCCGCCGTGGAGCTGTTCGGCGAGCGCGGGTTCGACGACGTGTCGGTCACCGAGATCGCCGAGCGGGCCGGCATCTCGAAGATGACGGTGTTCAACTACTTCCGGACGAAGGAGGACATCGTCCTCGGCCCGATGGAGGAGCACCTCGCCGACCCGGCCCTCATCGCCGCCGAGCGGGCGCCCGGCGAGCCGGTCGTCGCCGCCTTCCGGCGGGTCTTCCTGGAGCGGCTCGCCGCCCGCGCGCCGGAGACCGGCCTCAACGACGACCCGGCCCTCCTCCGGGTGATCAACCTGGTGAAGGAGTCGGCGGCCCTCGCCGCGCGCCTCTACCTGTTCTCGCTGCGTGGCGAGCACCTGCTGGCGGCGGCCCTCGATGGGCAGGGCCCCGGCTCGCACGACGTCCGCGCGCAGGTTGACGCCGAGGCGGTCCGCGAGCTCCGGGAGAGCGACCCGGTGGACCTGCGGGCGCGGGTGGCGGCCGGCCAGATCATGAGCCTGTGGCGGGCGCTGCAGTCGGAGAACTTCAGGTTGATCATCGTCCACGGCTCGGCCGACGCGGCGTACCCGCACGCGGTGGCCGCCGCCGAGCGCGGCTTCGACCTGCTGGAGCGCGGCCTCGGCGACTACGGCGTCCGCTGAGGGGGGCGTCCGCCGGGCGCGCCCCGCGGCGTACGAGCTATGGGAACGCGCGGGCGCGGGGCCGGACGCCATTGTCCGGCCCCGCGCCGCTGTTCCAGGCCCGGCCCCGCTCTCAGATCACGTCGGACGGGGCCGGGCGATTCCGGGGTCAGTTGACGCTGACCACCGTTCCCGTGCCGTTCGAGTACTCGACATATCCGGTGTGCCGGGCTCCGGACAGCCCCGACCAGGTGGCCGTGAGCGTGACCGGCGTCCCCGGGGTGACCTTGGGGTTCTTCGGGGTCAGCGCCAGCTCGCCGATCCCCTTGCCCGCGCCGACGACGTTCGCCTGGACGGTGAACGGCGTCTCGGTGGTCCCGGGCAGGTCCTCCAGGGTCAGGACGACCAGGTGGTACGTCCCGGGCTCGGGGTTCGCGACGGTGACGGTCGCGTCGTCGGTCTGGATGTCGGAGATGTACTCGATGTCCCAGGCGCCACCACGGAAGCGGGAGACGAGCATGCTCAGCCGGGCGTCCGGGTTATCCGGGCGTGCGGTGAACTGGACGGCCTTCGTGCCGGCCGGCACCTCGACCGGGAGGTCCTTGCCCCAGATGTCGGTCTCGTTCACGGAACCGGCGGTCAGCGCTCCGGACGCCATGCCGTACGCCGCGACCGGGAACTTCTTCGCCGCCGGCGTCACGTCGAACGAGACGGAGCCCGACGCGCCGGTGCCGCGGACCTGGGCGGGTGCGACGGCGCTCAGCGGCGTCGCCACGATCGGGCTGCGCACGGTGTGGCCGGCCCCGGTCCAGGTGAGCGAGCCGGCGACGGTGACGCCGGACTCCGAGTCGCGCATGTCCGCGGTGATCGTGAACTCCTTGGTCTCACCCGGCTGCTTGAACTGCAGCGTGGGCGGGCTGACCTTCACCTTCATGCCGGGCAGCTCGACCTTCGCGTGGTAGACGCCGGGGGTGACCGCCGTGACCCTGCGGGTGATCGTCGCGGTGCCGAAGAGCTCGCCGATCGCGATGGAGGGATAGTTCAGGTCCCGTGCGGCGACGGCGGGAACGCCGCTGCCCGTGCGGATGCCGAGCCCCTCCAGGTAGCCCAGCCAGTCCCGGGGACCGGCGTCGTAGACGAGGCCGGGGTCGAGCATCCGGGACGGGGCGACGTGCCCGGCGCCCTGCGCGAACACGTCCGTGCTCGGGGTGCCGTCCGCCTTCTTGGTGTCGAAGGCCGTGGTCCGGCATGCGAAGGACGACCCCGTTCTCGGCCCGGTGGGTGTCGGGGAGTTCGACGAACGGACGACCGCCTTGGTCATTCCGTTTCACCACTCGTCGTACGGGCAATTACTGTCCGCAGTCGCTCCGATGCCGGCGCCGATCGAACGGGCGTCCGTTCCGGGACATATCGCGCGACCCGCACCTACGGCGGGAGCTCCTCAACACAGCAGTCGGGGGAACCACATGGCCAATGACGCCGTCACGTCAGCGGATCCGATCGGCGTCGAGGCCTGGGTTCTGCAGTTCCTACGCCTCACCGGCGCCTGTGCGTCCGTACCCGATCAGCGCGTCTACCTGCCCAAGAGCATCGTGCCGCTCCGGGCGGGCTCCCGATCGGAGGATCCTGCCGCCGAGTGACGGCACGAAGCCGCATCGGCCGTCCCGAGGTCTCCATCGTCACCTTGCCGTTCTTCGGCGTCGTCACCGAGATCACCCCGGTGTTCAGCCGCAAGCCGATCTTCGGCTGCATCGGCCTGGTTCCTACACGTTCGCGGCTAGAGTCGTCGCTTCCTGGAAGATCAAGCGATCAGGAGACAGTTGTGGCGTTCGGCAGGACCAGGAAGGCCGATGAGCCGCCGGTGGAGCCCGTCGCGTGGACGGAGGTCTGGGAGTTCGTCGTGGGCAGGCTTGAGCGCCCGGAGACGCCCAAGCGCAAGAAGGCGACCACGGGAGCGCACGCGGTACGGGTTCCCCGCGGAGGGAAGCTCGACAAGGTCCTCGCCCCATGCGCGTACGTCGCCTCCGGGCAGCTCCAGGGGCTGCCCGCCGCTCCGGGACTGACCCTCTTCGAGGACGCCGCCCAGCAGCGCCTGCTCTGCTACGTGGCGGCTCCGCAGGAGGTGGACGGGGAGCGCCACCACGTCGTACACGACGGCCGGGGGCAGGTCATCGGCACCATAAAGCGGATCCCGCCGAAGCGCCCGTTCCGGCACACCTGGCGGATCGAGCAGCCGGGATATCCGGAGATCATGGGACGCAACGAGTGGGCGAGCGGCGGCGTCAAGGACATCGCCGGGCGGGCGGCCGAACGGTTGCTGCACGAGGCCCTCGACGGCCTGTTCTCCAGCCCCGGCGACTCGGACCAGGGCGGGAGACCCCGTTCGCTCGAATGGCGGTCGGGTGAGGAGATCGTGATGACGTCGGAGGGCAGCGCCCAGGTCAGGATCCGCAAGGAATGGCTGGATCGGCGTCTCGCCTTCGCCTTCGCGCTCATCGGGGACGTCTGAGGCGCCGCGCGATCGCACCGACGCCGGGACGACTCGTCACCGGGGTCGGAGTGCTCTGCCCGCGTACTCGACGGCCTGGTTCGTCGCCTTGCGGAGAGCGGCGACGGCATGCCGCCGCCGCTCCGACGCGCCCGCCTCACGCAGGTCGCGCACCTTCACCGCGGCGCCTCCCGCTTTCCCCGGCCAAGGAGCCGGAGAAAGCGGGAAGCCGTCCCCTTCCGGGGAGCCGCAGGGTGGCCGTTCTACCGCCCGGAGCCGATCACGATGAGGGCGCCGCGGCGCCGCCACCCTCGTGCCCCGGCCACTTCGGCCGGCTGAGGTCCGCGATGAACGCGGCGGGGGCGGAGGCGCCCTTTCCGACGGCCACCACCAGCGCGTTGTCACCGGTCGTGATCTCGGTCAGCCCCTTGCGTCCCGTGGAGACACGGCTGAAGTCGGTGATGGCGTACTTCTGCGCGAAGCCGTCCTCGCTCTTGATCTCGATGGAATTCTGGTCGACCGATGTCACGGTGCCGCTCTGCACGGTGAGGGTCTGCTGGCCGCCGTTCTTCTTCGTGATGGTCAGTTCGCCGCGGACGGAGCCCGTCGAGCCCTCCGCCGGGTGACCGCCGGGCGTCTCCTCGCTTGGAGACGGCATCGTCCGGGCGGCGGGGGCGCCGCTGGCCGCGGCGGCCACGCCCGTACCCGTGGCGAGGAGCAGCGCGGTGGCGGCTCCGAGAAGGAGTCCGCGACGAGCCGCGCCTCGTGCCGGTTTGGTGGCGGAGAGGTCGGTTCGGGTGATCTCGGGATCGGTCATAAGGCTTTCAGGGCGAAGAACCCCGCCTCCGTGCGCGAGGTGGGGAAGATCGCCCCTCCTCCTCTCGGGTTCCCGTTGGTGCGGTATCCGTTCTGCTCGGGTCCGCACGCGGTGTGGCTGCCCAGCTACCCCGCTGAGGACGATGGTGACGGCCGTGCCGGTAAAGTCCGCGTCGAGGAGGAATACCGGGACATGTGAACCCGTCGCTGTGCCCCAAGGTGCTCACCGCCGACGCGGCGCGAGCCTCCGACGTTGTCATCACCATGGGCTGCGGGGACACCTGATCCTCCCGGAGGGGCACCGATGACCGCTGACAGTGTGCGTATCGCCGCCATGACGTCCGAGCACGCCGACCAGGTACTCGCGATCTACCAGATCGGCATCGACGAGGGCAAGGCGACCTTCGAGACCGCCGCCCCCACCTGGGAGCGGTTCGACGCGACGAAACTGCCCGCCCACCGGCACGTCGCCCTCGACGACGAGGGGCGGGTGCTGGGCTGGACCGCCGCCGTGGCGGTGTCGGACCGCTGCGCCTACGCCGGTGTGGTCGAGCATTCCGTCTACGTCCTCCCCGAGGCGCGTGGACGAGGAGTCGGCCTCGCGCTGCTCCAGGCGTTGATCGCCTCCACCGAGGCCGCCGGGATCTGGACCGTCCAGTCGGGGATCTTCCCGGAGAACACCGCCAGCCTCGCCCTGCACGCCCGTGCCGGCTTCCGTGTGATCGGCACCCGCGAGCGCATCGGCCGCCAGCACGGCGTCTGGCGCGACGTCGTCCTCGTCGAGCGCCGCAGCCCCGTCATCTCCTGATCGCCCGGGATGGAGGGGGCGACGAAGACCCCGGCTACGGCTTCGCCACCCGAGGACCGGTCTCGCTCCATCTCACCGAGTGGAACGAGCACGACCCCGCCCGCACCGCGGCGAGTGTCTACGTCTACGTCTCGGACGCCTCTATGCCCTGCACGCCGAATAGGCCGTGGCAGACGTCACCGGCCGCCTCGGCGAGCCGTACAACACCCCGTACGGACTGCGCGAGTTCACTTACGTCGACGCGGACGGAACCCTCCACCGCGTCGGCCCCTTTGAGGACGTGAACGCTTCCCTCTGTCGGTCGGTGGGTGAGATAGCACGCCCCGCCTCTTCCGAAGCGGGGCGCTTCGTACCAGTCGAGGAGGTTCTAAAGGTGCGAGCGTCGCGGGTGGCTACTGGAAGCTGTAGATGTGCTGCTCTCTCACCCAACGCCCTGTGAGGGGAGCGTACTTGCTGATTTCGATGACCTGCTTGTTGGCGAAGTCCGCACGGAAGCTGGCGTCGTGAACCTTGGTGTCTATCGCGCAGGCAGGTTGCTCCGGGGTGAGCGTGCAATAGCTATACGGGTCCAGATCGTTCCAGCCGACAAGTTTGTTCATTACACGTACGCCCGGCGGATCGGCCGTCCAGCACACCTCGTCCACGATTCTCTGGTTGGCGTTGTTGTCCGACTCGTAGTTATACGCCCAGATTTGGCACTGCTCGGCGGTGGCGGTCCGTGGTTGGATGGCTTCGGGGACAGCGGCTCCGACTTCGGGTATCAGGGCTGCTGTTCTCGCGTAGCTGGCGGGGCTGGCGAAGAGGCCAACAGTTACGCACAGGGCCGCAGTCGCGGAGGCTGCAGTACGGATCTTCACGCTGTACCACCTGTGGTTGGGGACTGGACACCTCAATTACATAGCGCATGCAATCGTGTCCGCTCTGTATCGGCCGCTGCTGTTGGCGCTCCTGCTGTAACGCCCGACGGGGACGCCTCTACCTGAGCGAGGCGCTGGCGGCGCCTCGTCTCGTCTCGCTTACCAGTCGATCGGCCTCCCAGTGCAGAGCGTCGATCAAGCCAATTCCAGCCAGAGCTCGCGGGCGAGCCGCGAGTGCGTCCATGCGCGTGTGCCTCCTGTGGAACGCAGGACGCCTCACCAGTTCTCATAGGCTCACAACCGGGAACCCCAGATCCGAGTCTCTCTGATCAGCGCCAGCACCGTCTCGGTCACCTCGGCCGGTACCGGCTCCTTCAGATAGGCCAGGTACGCCCGGCGCTCAGCCGGCGTCATTTCCGCGAGGAGCTGTGCAGGCAGCTCGGCGAGAGGGTTCTGCTCGTCCACCTGCGCTCATCGTGGCGGCCAAGCGGCTGCCGTTCTGGCCGCTCCCTGCCTTGGGACGCCAGGGTCCGCGTGGACGGCAGCTCGGCCAGGCCATGCGTGTCTCGGGCGGGTGCGTCACCTTTCGGCCTCTTCTGGTTGCGGCCGGCGGAGGGCGTCATTGAGCAGTGTGGTCGGCCAGGTCGGGGAGCGGGACGTTGGGGCAGCCCTCCGCGATGGTGGTGAGAGCGGCCTGCTCCGCGCGGTCGGCGCTCAAATGCCAGTTGAGCTTCACCGCAGTCCATTCAGCGATATACCGGCAGCGGGCGCCCTCGTAGGGCGGCAGCCATTCGGTTGGGTCCTTGTCCGCCTTTGCGATTACTGCGAGCGGTGACCGCGACCAGGTGGCAAGGCTCGTCGAGGTCGTCGGCGTACTTCTCGCGCTGTGCAGGAGTCCAGGCGTAGGCGCCGGAGTCCCAGGCCTCCGCCAACGGAACGAGGTGTTATCCCGTACGGAAAGGAGCAAGCGCCGCTGACATGAGCGACAGGCCATCTTGACTGAGTTCCGTGTTCGTCAGCGGAAGAGACATCCGATGTCATAGTGTGCTGCCGCCGACAACTGCGACAGAGGGTGATGTGGCGTTCACGCAACGGGTTGCCGCTCCGGAGGATGGCGACGTGGACCGTGCTGGTGAGGACTATCGAGTCGTTGAGCCGATCGAGTGGTACCTGGAGTTCCTGCGCTCGACCGACCGTAGCCTCACGGGGGATATCGCGCTCCTTGATCCGCCGCGTGGCCGGCAATTCACCGCTCCACGCCCCAGCGGGTGTGACCTCGAACTGACGGCACCATCCAGGAGGCCGCATTGACGGACGCCTTCCAACTCCCCTTGTTCTATATGCCGTTCCAGGCCAGGGTGAATCCGCACCTGGAGGCCGTCCGGCCGCGAGTTCGCGCCTGGGCATGCGCTGTGGGTCTGCTTGAACCGCTGGGCACCGACTCATACCACGGCGGCTGGAGTGCGGAGACCTTCGACAGGGCGGACTTCACCCGGTTCACCGCCTGGACCTATCCCCATGCCTGTGCCGAGGAGCTGGAGCTGTTGTCTGGCTGGCACAGCCTCATCTGGTGCCTGGACGACGTCTTCGGCGCCGGGTGTGAAGCTCTCGGTAACCGGGAGCAGATCCTGCAACGTATCGAGCGGCTTATGGCATTCATGCCGATCATGACACCCGGCTTGGTGCCACCCCCCGAGCATCCTGTGGAACGTGCGCTGGCCGACCTGTGGCGCCGCACGGCGCCCTCGGCATCGATTCCGTGGCGCCTGCTGTACACCAGGTCCGTACGGCAGTTCCTGGAGGCATCGCTGTGGGAGACGGAGAACCTCGAACGCCACCGGTTTCCCGACCTCATCGAGCAGGCCGAGATGCGCCGCGACTACGGGGCGGCCGGGTGCAGCGCACTACTGATGGAGCACTCGCTCGGTTGGGAGATCCCCGATGACATCCGGGGCACCCGGCCGTTCACTGTGCTGATCGACTCATTCCGGGACACGGTCGATCTGCACAACGACATCGTGTCCTATCCCAAGGAAGTCCGCGAGGGCGTCGCGAGGAACAACATCGTGCACGTGGCCCAGGAACTCCTCGATGTCTCCCTCAAGGATGCGGTCTCTTTCGTTGACCGCATCCTGACGGGCCGGGTCAGGACACTCGAAGAGAACGTCGAGACGGACCTCCCACAAGTGCTGCATGACCTGCATGCGGGTCCTGAGACTCGGCGTGCCGTCCTGCGGCATGCCCGGGCCATCCAGGGCTGGGCTGCCGGCTCGTACCGCTGGCACAGGGACACCGATCGGTACCGGCCCGCCGCCGGCTCGCACCGCCAGGATTCCGCGCGGGACCTCACGATCCCTTCGAGCCTGCTGTCCACGTGGGAACGGGATGCGTTTCTCCGCGATTTCGGGAGCCGCCCAGAAGTACCCCCTCGGTAGTTTGTGCAATATGCCGTGGGTTCCGCGCAGTACTCCAGCCGTAGATCCTGATCATGTCTCGTGAACGGCTTGTCGCCGGTAATGGCTGATCCGCTGAGCGGGCCTGCCGCCGGGGGCGACATCGGGAAAATAGCCGTTTGCGATGGAATTTCTTTAATGCAATGCGTGCATGCCGCGTGTCTTTCGCTTCGGCGTGGCAACGCTATGACCGATCACATCTCAAGCCTTCAGGTAGTCGTATCCACCCATAGGAGTTTTCGAGCAGCGCGAGCTCGTCCGCATCGGCGGGCGGTGTGGCGGTGGTCGCCGGCGACCGCAGGTCCTCTGGCGCTGGGACGGCCTGGCGTTTGCAGTGTGCGACGATCTTCAGCCCGCACCTGACCACGAAGAAGGACAATCGAGTCGGGCAGTGGGCGGAGGCGAGCAACGTCGAGATCGCCTACACGCCCACCAACTCCTCCTACCTCAACCGGATCGAGGCCCAGTTCACCGCGCTGCGCGAGTTCACTCTCAACGGCACCGACCACGCCGATCACCGGGAGCAGGCCAGCATGATCCGCCGCTACATCGCCTGGCGAAACCGCAACACCGACAATCCACGCCTACGACGCATCGTCAAGAGGGCAAACGTGGCCTGACGCGGCACTAGAACGGCTGAGGAGGCTTGGGCCTCCGGAGAGCCGTGGGTGTATGGAACGTGGGCACAGATCCGGTTCGGAGCGGGCAACGCTTATGTGATGATGGGCGATCTCCACGGCGCGGCTGAACAGATCTCGCCCGTGATGTCTATGCCGCCGAAGCTTCGTATGGCTACCGTTACGAACTATCTCGTAGAGATGGATGCGCGATTGCGTGATAAGCGCTTCCACCGTTCTGACATCGCCTCCGATCTGCGTGAGCAGATCCGAGAGTTCAACGCTGCCGCTTTGTCGGCAGATCAGGTTGCCAAGGAGGATGGTTGAGTCCACTCCCAGAGCTGATGGCCGACCGCTGGCGGAGACGGAAGATGCTCCCCCCAGGGCAGGGACAGCTCTACTGGCACGTCCTGTTCCGTGACAACCCGGAAGTCCGCTCGACGGTAGTCGCCGTTCATGAACGGTTGAGCGGCCTGCCCGGCCTGGACCTGGTGCCGCACGAGTGGCTGCATCTGACGACGCTGATTGCCGGCCTTACCGACGAGGTCACGCAAGATCAGATCGAAAGGATGCTCGTCACGGCTCGCGGATTGCTGAGGCAGGTGCGGCCCATCACCGTCACGCTGGGGCGTGTGCTCTATCACCCAGAGGCCGTCGCGTTGGAAGCACGCCCTGGAGAAGCCCTCCTCCCGATGTTGAACGCGGTGGAGAAAGCAACCCGTATCGCGACCGGCCGTGATGGTGTCCTCTCGCATGCGCCGTGGACACCACATGTCACGGTGGCCTACAGCAAGGCCGCACAACCCGCTGCTCCGATCATCGCAGCGCTGGGACGCGCCGTACCGGACTGTGCGGTCACGATAGGCAGCATCAGCTTGGTCGTTCAGGACGGCCCCGAATATGCCTGGGACTGGCGGCCGGTGGCCGAGATCCCGTTCACTGCGTCCTGCCCTTCCTGACGATCTCGATAGCCCCTACACACCCGTGCGTGCAGGCGGTGATCGAGCCGGATCACAGGTCGGCCGCGCGCTTCTAGACGTCGCACGGCTCGCCGTTCAACTACGGCAGTGGCATCGGACCCGGGAGAGGGGGATGGCCTCGCATCGGGAAGATGCGGGCCCTCCCCTCTCAGGTCTTCGCGGAGGGGGAGGAAGATCCCTACGTGCCCCCGTGTGGGGAACAAATGGGGAACAGCGGGGCCTCATGCAGCCTCATACTGCCTATGCCGGCGAGGCGGATGATCTAGGCTCTGACCTCCACAGCCTCATGCGGCCCCACTCAGCGTCATGCGGCCGAGGACAGCCGATCATGCCGGGATCGGTAGGGTTGGACCCATGAGCACGCCTGCGGAACGCTACGCCGCCTTCCGTGAGCAGCAGGCCGGTAGCGGGCCCGCCCTCACCTCGTTCCGAGGTCTGTACGACTTCGCGCTCGACGAGTTCCAGATCGACGCCTGCGAGGCGCTGGAGGCCGGAGACGGCGTCCTGGTCGCCGCCCCCACCGGGTCGGGCAAGACGGTGGTCGGGGAGTTCGCCGTCCACCTCGCTCTTGAGCAGGGGCGCAAGTGCTTCTACACCACCCCCATCAAGGCGCTGTCGAACCAGAAGTACAACGACCTCGTCCGCCGGTACGGCGCGGCCAAGGTGGGCCTGCTCACCGGGGACAACAGCGTCAACGGCGAGGCCCCGATCGTCGTCATGACCACCGAGGTCCTGCGCAACATGCTGTACGCCGGGTCCGGCACGCTCGCCGGGCTGGGCTACGTCGTCATGGACGAGGTGCACTACCTCGCCGACCGGTTCCGCGGCGCGGTGTGGGAAGAGGTGATCATCCACCTGCCCGAGTCGGTGCGGGTGGCCGCGCTGTCCGCGACGGTCAGCAACGCCGAGGAGTTCGGCGAGTGGCTCGGCGAGGTCCGCGGCGAGACCACCGTCATCGTGGACGAGCACCGCCCGGTGCCGCTGTGGCAGCACATGCTGGTCGGCAACCGCCTGTACGACCTGTTCGCCAACGAGGGCGACGGCGTGCTGCGGATCAACCCGAACCTGATGCGGATCTCCCGGGACGAGGCGCGGCTGGCCCAGGCCCGGGGACGGCGTGGGTACTCCCGGCCTCGGCGCGGGTCGGCCGCGAACCGCCCCGGCGTCATCGAGAAGCTCGACGCGGAGGGGCTGCTGCCCGCGATCACGTTCATCTTCTCCCGCGCGGGGTGCGACACCGCCGTCATGCAGTGCCTGTACGCGGGCCTGCGGCTGACGACGGAGAAGGAACGGCACGAGATCCGGCAGATCGTCGACGAGCGCACCGCCCACCTGCCGGACGAGGACCTGGCCGTCCTGGGCTACCTGGAGTGGCGCGAGTGCCTGGAGCGCGGGCTCGCCGCCCACCACGCGGGGATGCTGCCCGCGTTCAAGGAGGTCGTCGAGGAGCTGTTCACCAAGGGGCTGGTCAAGGCGGTGTTCGCCACCGAGACCTTGGCGCTGGGCATCAACATGCCCGCCCGCTCGGTGGTGATCGAGAAGCTCGACAAGTGGAACGGCGAGACCCACGCCGACCTCACGCCGGGGGAGTACACCCAGCTCACCGGCCGGGCCGGGCGGCGCGGCATCGATGTCGAGGGCCACGCGGTCGTGGTGTGGCAGCCGGGCATGGACCCGGTCTCCGTGGCCGGGCTCGCCAGCACCCGTACGTACCCGCTGCGATCCAGCTTCCGCCCGTCGTACAACATGGCGGTCAACCTGGTCGGGCAGGTCGGCCGGGTCCGGGCCCGCTCGCTGCTGGAGGACTCCTTCGCGCAGTTCCAGGCCGACCGGGCGGTCGTCGGGCTGGCCCGCCAGCTCCGCAAGTCGGAGCAGGCCCTGGAGGGCTACGCCGAGGCCATGACCTGTCACCTCGGGGACTTCCAGGAGTACGCCGTGCTGCGCAGGCGGCTGTCGGACCGCGAGGCCGAGATGGCCCGCCAGCGTGGGGCCGCCCGCAGGGCCGAGGCCGTACGCTCCCTGGAGGAGCTGAAGCCCGGCGACGTCATCCGGGTTCCCGGCGGGCGGCGGGCCGGGCTGGCGGTGATCCTCGACCCCGGGGTGAAGATCAGGGGCGAGGGGCCGTCCCCGCTCGTGCTCACCGCGGGCAAGCAGGTCAAGCGGTTGTCCCCGGCCGACTTCCCGGTGCCGGTGGAACCGGTCGAGCACATCAGGATCCCCAAGGGGTTCAACGCCCGCGTCCCCAAGGAGCGGGCCAACCTCGTCTCCACCATGCACGCCAAGATCGGCGAGCGCGACCTGGGCAAGCCGCCGCGCGCCAGGGACCACGTGACCGAGGACGAGGAGATCCTGCGGCTGCGCCGGCAGCTCCGGCAGCACCCCTGCCACGGCTGCGACGAGCGCGAGGACCACGCGCGCTGGGGCGAGCGGTACCACAAGCTGCTGCGCGAGACCGAGGGGCTGCGCCGCCGGGTGGAGGGACGCTCGCACGTCATCGCCCGGACCTTCGACCGGGTCTGCGGCGTGCTCGACCAGCTCGGCTACCTGGAGGACGAGAACGTCACGCAGGAGGGGCGGCGGCTGGCCAAGCTCTACACGGAGCTGGACCTGCTCACCGCCGAGTGCCTGCGCGCGGGCCTGTGGGATCGGCTGGACCCGGCCGAGCTGGCCGCCTGCGTGTCGTCCCTGATCTACGAGTCGCGGCAGGCGGACGAGGCGCGCAACCCGCGCATCCCGGCCGGGCCGGCTCAGGAGGCGCTGACGGCCATGATCCGGCTGTGGGGCGAGCTGGAGTCCATCGAGGAGGATCACGGGCTCTCCTTCACCCGGGAGCCCGATCTCGGGTTCGTCTGGACGGCGTTCCGCTGGGCCAAGGGCCACAGCCTCGACGCCGTGCTCACCGACGGCGATCTCGCGGCCGGGGACCTGGTCCGCTGGATGAAGCAGCTTCTCGACCTGCTCGGCCAGCTCAGGGACGCCGCGCCGGTCGGGAGCAAGGTCAAGGAGAACGCCGACAAGGCCATCGACGCGCTGCGCCGGGGGGTCGTCGCGTACTCCTCCGTCGGCTGACGTCGTACGCCCGCGCGCCCGGTCGTGTGCCGGGCGTGCGCGGCGAACTGACCGCCCGGTCGGGCGTGTGTAGCGGGCAGTTCGCGGACAGTAGCCGCGCGGCAAGGTTCTCGGGTGATCTGGACGGAAATTTCCCTATAACAAGCCCCCTGGGTCCCTGGAGGTAGGGATGTTCGCTCTCCTCGCCGCGCTGTTCTTCCTCGCCGCACTGGTCTTCGCCATCGGCGGCTGGGCCGTCGGTGCCGTCCTCACGGTGACCACCCTCGGCGTCGCCGGACTGTTCTTCCTCGCGCTGCACCTCGGCGGGTACGGCACGAGCTGGAGCCTCAAGAAGTAGCCTCCCGCGGCTACGCACCGGGAACACCGCGGGCCCCGAGGACGGCCGTCCTCGGGGCCCGCGTTCTGCCGCGCGGGCGTTCAGGTCGCCGCGCGCGAGGAAAGCACGGAGAGCAGGCGGTTCAGCGGGCCGTCCAGGCCGTACCGGTCGGCGAGGGCCACCAGGCGCTCGGCGTCGCGCGGTTCGGCCGGGCAGGCCAGGTCGGCGGCGGGCACCGGCGCGTCGCGCGCCACCCGCACCACGGCGGGCGCGACGTCGAGGTAGGCGCGGGCGGCGGTCAGCTTGGCCCGCGTCCCGGCGGGGAAGCCCTCCTGGACGCCCTCGTCGAGCGCGGCGAGCAGCTTCTCCAGGGAGCCGAACCGGCTGACCAGGACGGCGGCCGTCTTCTCGCCGATGCCGGGGACGCCGGGCAGGCCGTCGCTCGGGTCGCCGCGCAGCGTGGCGAATTCGGCGTACGCCTGGCCGGGGATGCCGTACTTCTGCGTCACGAACGCCTCGTCGACCGTCTGGAGGTTCCGGATTCCCCTTACTGTGTAAAGGACCCGGCAGGGGCGCGCGTCGTCCACGAGCTGGAAGAGATCGCGGTCGCCGGTGACGACGTCGACCGCGCCCGGCTCGCGGTGGGCCAGGGTCCCGATGACGTCGTCCGCCTCGTAGCCCTCGGCGTCGAGCCGCGCGATGCCGACCGCGTCGAGGAACTCCTCGATGACGGGGATCTGCGGGACCAGGGTGTCGGGCACCTCCTCCTGGTCCCCGGTCGCGACGCGGTGTGCCTTGTACGAGGGGATCGCGGCGACCCGGAAGGCGGGCCGCCAGTCGGCGTCCATGCAGGCGGCGAGACCGGTGGGCGAGTGGTCGCGGACCAGCGTGGCGATCATGTCGATCAATCCGCGTACGGCGTTGACCGGCATGCCGTCCGGCGCGGTTATCGACTCGGGCACGCCGTAGAAGGCGCGGAAGTAGAGCGACGGGGTGTCGAGAAGCATCAGCACCCATCTATTGTCGCGCTCCGGAGCGGCGGCGGCGCTGCTCGTGTTCGGCGCCACCTCCGCACCGGAGTCCGCGTCAGGTTCCCGCCGCCGCTACGACGCCGCCGCGTGTGCGGGCGGCTCCGGGATCGTCAGCGCCGGTCGTCGAGGACGCCGACCGCGAGGAGGCAGGTGTCGTCCTCGGGGTTCGGGCCGCCGAGCGCGTCGAGCAGCCGGTCGAGGCCGGGGTCGAGGTCGTCGTGCCCGGTTATCGTCTCGGCCGCGCCGAGCGTCAGGGCGAGGCCTTCGTCGATGTCGCGCGAGCGCCGCTCGACCAGGCCGTCGGTGAACATCAGCAGCAGGTCGTCCGGGCGGAGCGGTATCTCGGCCACGTTGTACCTGGGGCCGGGAGCCGCGCCGAGGACCACCCCCTGCGGTGGCTGGAGCTGGCGGGCGACGCCGTCCCGGACCAGGATGGGCGACAGGTGGCCCGCCTGGGCCCAGGTGAAGACCCGGGTGGCCGGGTCGAACCGGCCGATGATCACGGTCGCGGTGGTCTCGTCGAGGCGGCTCAGCACGAGCTCGTTGAGCCAGGCCAGGAGCCGGTCCGGAGACTCGCCGGTCATGGTCAGCCCCACCAGCGCGTGCCGGAGCTGGGCCATCTGCGCGATGGCGGGCAGCCCGTGGCCGGAGACGTCGCCGATGGCGAGGAGCATCCGCCCGTCCGGGAGCTGGGCCGCCTCGTACCAGTCGCCGCCGAGGCTGGCCGCCTTCTCGGCGGGGACGTAGCGGACCGCGACCCGTGCGTGCGGGAGGTCGATGGAGCCGCCCGGCTCGGGCAGGATCGCGTCGCGCAGCGCCAGGGTGACCGTGCGGTCTTCGGCGGCCTGCTCGCGCACCTCGAGCAGCTGCGTTCGCAGCCGATCCACGATCTCCGCGGTCGTCGTGGGGACCACTGGGCGTTCGCCGGTGAGGGGAGGGCATGGTCCGGCGCCGCCAGCTACGGCGATCATGGTTGAGCAGCTCCTCGAAAAGGAAGGGATGGGGAACGACGGAGAGTGACTGTTCCGAGGCGCAGCGTAGCACCGTGGGGGATGTTCTCCGAACCGCGGGGGTGGCCCCCAGGGGGTCCCCGACCAGGCCCGCGACCTGCTCTCCCGGCGGCTCCCGAGCCACTCCGGGACGGCCCCTGATGCGGGCCGGCCGCGTGTCTGTCGTTAGATTGGATCGCGTGACAACGACGTCCTCTGATCTCTATCCCGTGTCCCGACTCGCCGCCGTCCGGGAGGCGACCGCCGCCGCCGGTCTCGACGCGCTGCTGCTCACGCCCGGCCCCGACCTCCGCTACGTCAGCGGGTACGACGCGCTGCCGCTGGAGCGGCTCACCTGCCTGGTCGTCCCGACCGCCGGGGAGCCGTTCATGATGGTCCCGCGGCTCGAACTGCCGGCCGCCGAGCACTCGCCCGCCTCGCGGCTCGGCGTCGAGTTCGTCGCCTGGGACGAGACGGACGACCCGTACGCGCACGTCGCGCACCGGCTCGGCGCCCTGACCAAGGTGGGGCTCGCCGACCGGATGTGGGCCCTGCAGTCGCTGCGCTTCCGCGCGGCGATGCCGGACGTCGAGCAGGTGCTGGCCGGGTCGGTGCTGGGCCCGCTGCGGGCGCGCAAGTCCCCGGCCGAGGTCGCCGCGCTGCGGGCCGCGGGCGCCGCGATCGACGCCGTCCACGCCCAGGTGCCGCAGTTCCTCAAGGCCGGGCGCACCGAGCGCGTCGTGGGCCGGGACATCGCCGAGGCGATCCTCGCCGCCGGGCACGTCACGGTCGACTTCGTGATCGTCGGCTCCGGCCCGAACGGCGCCAGCCCGCACCACGAGCTGTCCGACCGGGTCATCCAGCCGGGCGACGCCGTGGTGGTGGACATCGGCGGCACGATGCCGAGCGGCTACTGCTCGGACTCCACCCGGGTCTACTGCGTGGGCGAGCCGTCGCCGGAGTTCGTGAAGTACTACGACGTGCTCAAGGAAGCCCAGGAGGCGGCCTGCGCCCATGTGCGGCCCGGTGTCACCTGCGAGTCCGTCGACGCCGCGGCCCGCGACGTGATCACGGCGGCCGGTTACGGCGAGTACTTCATCCACCGGACCGGGCACGGCATCGGCCTGGAGACCCACGAGGACCCGTACATCGTGTCCGGCAACACCACGCCGATGGAGCCGGGCTTCGCGTTCTCGGTCGAGCCCGGGATCTACCTGCCCGGCCGCCACGGCGCGCGCATCGAGGACATCATGGTCTGCGGGGAGACCGCGGGTGAGCGGTTGAACCACAGCACCCGCGACCTCGTCATGGTTTAGCGGCCCCCTGCCCGACAAGGGGCGCCGAAGAGGGCGAAGTGTCACAATCGGGGTGGCCGGTGTGCCGGTCACCCCGGTTCGCGACGTCCGTCCCCTTCAGGGGGTGAGCAGTGCGATGACCGTCCGACGAGTTCTGCCCACGCCGGAGTCCCGCGACCTGATCGATCTGGTCCGCGAGATCGTCGCCAGGGAGGTCGCGCCGCGCGCGGCGGCCGACGAGGCGGCCGGGCGGTTCCCCCGGGAGCTGTTCACCCTGCTGGGCTCCTCCGGACTGCTCGCCCTTCCCTACCCCGAGGAGTACGGCGGGGGCGCCCAGCCGTACGAGGTGTACCTCCAGGTGGTCGAGGAGCTCGCCGCCGGGTGGCTCGCGGTGGGGCTCGGGGTGTCCGTGCACACGCTGTCGTGCTTCCCGATGGCCGCGTACGGCGGGGAAGGGCAGCGGGCGGCGCTGCTGCCCGTGATGCTGGGCGGGGAGCTCCTCGGGGCGTACTGCCTGTCGGAGCCGCAGTCCGGGTCGGACGCCGCGGCCATGACCACGCGGGCCGTCGCCGACGAGGAGGGCTTCACGGTCGACGGGGTGAAGGCGTGGACCACCCACGGCGGCGTCGCCGACTTCTACACCCTCCTCGCCCGCACCGAACGGGGCATCTCCTGCTTCCACGTGCCCGCGACCGCCGAGGGGCTGTCGTTCGGCGCCCGCGAGAAGAAGATGGGCATGCGCTCGTCGCCCACCGCGCAGGTCCGGTTCGACGCCGTACGGCTCGGCCGGGACGCCCTGGTGGGCGAGGAGGGCGACGGCTTCCGCATCGCGATGGCCGCGCTGGACGGCGGGCGGCTCGGCATCGCCGCCTGCGCGGTGGGGCTCGCCCAGGCCGCGTTCGACGCCGCCTCCGCGTACGCCCGGGAACGGCGCCAGTTCGGCGCGCCGATCGTGGACTTCGAGGGCGTCGGCTTCATGCTCGCCGACATGGCCACCTCGATCGAGGCGGCGCGGGCGCTGTACCTGTCCGCCGCCCGGCTGCGCGACGCGGGCCGGCCGTACGGCACGCGGGCGGCGATGGCCAAGCTGTTCGCCACCGACGCCTGCATGAGGGTCACCACGGACGCGGTCCAGGTGCTCGGCGGGTACGGCTACGTGGAGGAGTTCGGAGTCGAGCGCCACATGCGCGAGGCGAAGGCCCTGCAGATCGTCGAGGGCACCAACCAGATCCAGCGCCTGGTGATCGGACGCGCCATCGGCAAGGGGACGGGTCTGTAGGCTCTTCGCCGCGTGCGACGGGGTGGGTGAACGCCCGCCGTCCGCGGGCGAGTTGATCGGGCGCGTGAAGCGGTGCGATGATCTTGATCGGATCGCGTTTTCCCGGGCCGCCGGTCCGGACCGATGAAGGAGAGGTGGGGTCCGGTGGCGATGCTCCGTGTTCCGGCGGCCGTTCCTCCGGCGTACGCCGCGGTGCGCCGGTGAGTGGCCCGGCGCATCCGCTGGCGAAGGTGCTGGACGCCGTCGGCAGGGGCGTCTTCCCCGAGCCGGACGGCGCGGTGCGGATCGTGGGCCAGCCGAGTGTCCGGGACTGCGGCGTGATCGCCTTCACCGCGCACAGCGTCGTCTTCGCCGACGTGGATCCGGCGTGGGCGCGGGACCTGCTGCCGGACGGCGACCTGTCCGCGCCGCTGAACCCGCCGTTCCTCAGCGCACTGGAGGAGCGGACCGAGCGCAGGGTCGGCAACATCGACATGCTCACGGTCGCCGGCCCGCTGGCCGGCCCGCCCCCGGTGCCGCTCACCGAGATCACCGATCCCGCCCACCCACGGGTCCGCCGTGCCATGTGGCACCGCGATGACGTGCGGGTGTGGCGGGCGGACGGAGGGATCGTCCTGCTCGGCCGGGGCGTGGCGGGCCGCTGGGAGATCGCGGTCGAGGTCGATCCCGGCCACCGCGGCCGGGGGCTCGGGGCGCGGCTCGCCCGGGCCGGACGGCACCTGCTCGCGATGGAGACGGGCGCGGTGCCGGGCGAAGGATCAGGCGAAGGGCCGCGCGCGGAAACGGCAGAGGGCCCGGCGCTGTGGGCGCAGATCGCTCCCGGAAACGCGGCGAGCGTCCGGGCCTTCCTGGCCGCGGGTTTCACGCCGGTCGGGGCCGAGGCCCTGCTCTCGCCGGCTCCGGACGCGGAGGAGTGAGCACGGCCCGGGAGCGTCGGCCTCCCAGGCGGTGTCCCCGCCGTCCCGGGCGAGAGGCGACGGGTGTCGGACACTGTCGCCGTCCTGCGTCGGGGCACTGCTTCGCCTGATTCAGACGGGGGTGCTTTCCAAGGTGGCGCCGATGGCGTGCGCCAGAGGCGTGGGTAACGGATAGGGGCGCTCGACGGGGAGCAGCGCGGTCACGTCCCGCCCCTCCCGCACCGCCGCGTGGATGTCCCGGACCCGGCCGGTGAGGTCGGCGACGCCCACGATCCACTCGTCCACGTAGCGGTCGGCCGCCTCCCCGGACAGGCCGATCTGGATGGAGCGGTACGGCAGGGCGTGGTGGTGCGGGTCGCGCTCGGGGTCCCACTGGATCCGTACGGGGCTGCGCCGTAGCCGCTCCGCCCACGCGTCCCGGTCGGCTCCGTCGTGGTGGCTGAGGCAGGCGTGCCCGAGCGCCCACTCGAACCCGGATCGGGAGATCTCGATCGCCAGGACCCGGGTCTGCCCCGGCTTCGCGGCCCAGCCGCAGCGGTACATCATCCAGAGGAACGAAGGCTTGATCCATGTCATGCGCTCGCGCTTGAACGGCGGGACGAACCGCCCGGCCGCGACGGCCGGGACGGCGATCGCCGGATCGTAGGCCTGGTAGACGGTGACGGTCTCCTCGTCGTAGGCGGCACGGATCTGCCGATAGGGCGTGTTCATGCCGTTCAGGGTCGCGAACCCGTCCGCCGCCCGGCAACCGCATTTCCGGCCGTCGAGCCGCATTCGGCGAGGGAGGGGCGCTCCGCTCGGTGAAACGGCCTCTTGGCCGGTCGTGGGCGGCGTAGCACCATCGGGGCATGGCGGCCCTGGCTCCCGGCGACCCGCGCCGGATCGGTGAGTACTGGCTCGCCGGTCGGCTGGGCGAGGGCGGCCAGGGGATCGTCTACGAGGCGTACGACGCCGCGGGCCGCCGGGTGGCCGTCAAGGTGCTGCGCGCCGACGACGGGGTGGGCACACGCGCCAGGTTCGCCAAGGAGGCCGCCGCGGCGCGCCGGGTCGCCTCGTTCTGCACGGCGCGGGTGATCGAGGCCGACCTCGACGCGCCCCTGCCGTACATCGTGAGCGAGTACGTGGGCGGGCCGAGCCTGCGGCGGGCGGTCGAGCTGGACGGGCCGTACGAGGAGGACCGGCTCTACCGGCTGGCCACCGGCGTGGCGACCGCGCTGGCGGCCATCCACCAGGCGTCGGTCATCCACCGCGACCTCAAACCGGACAACGTGCTCATCGGCCCGGACGGGCCGCGGGTGATCGACTTCGGGATCGCCCGGACCCGCGAGATGTCGCTCACGACCACGGGGCACATGGCGGGCACGCCGGCGTTCATGGCGCCGGAGATCGTCCTCGGGCGGCGCGCGGGCCCGGAGGTGGACGTCTGGGCGTGGGGCGCGGTGACGGTGTTCGCCGCGACCGGGCGCGAGCCGTTCGGCGGGGACGGCATCGCCGCGCTCTTCCACGGGATCCTGGCCGAGGAGCCGGATCTCTCCATGCTCAAGGAGCCGCTGCGCGGCCTGGTCGCCGCGGCGATGGCGAAGGACCCGCGCGACCGGCCGACCTCCCGCAGCCTGCTGCTCGGCCTCGTCGGCGGCGGCAACGAGCTGGCGCTGCTGCTCGCGGCGGGCACCCGTACGGCGGAGCCGGTCCGGCCCCCGGCGGGCGCCTCCCCGCCGTCGCTGGCGACGCTGGCCGAGGAGGTCTACGCCGGGCTGGTCCCCGGGGACCGGGCGCTGGTGCCCCGCGTGCTGCTCCGCATGATCACGCCGGGGGAGGGCGGCGACGATCTGCCGAGGAGGGTTCACCCGGACGATCTCCTCGACGGCGTGGTGGGCGCGGAGACCGCCGAGCGCGTGCTGTCCGCGTTCACCCGGATGGACCTGGTGGCGCGGGAGGGCGGCGCGGTGTCCCTCGCGAACGAGGCCCTGCCCCGGGCCTGGCCGCGGCTGAGGGAGTGGATCGACACGGAGCGGGACGGCCTGCGCGTCCACCGGCGGCTCGGCGAGGCGGCCGCGCTGTGGGACGGCCACGGCCGCCACCCCGGTGACCTCTACCAGGGGACGGCGCTGGAGGCGGCGGTGGCGTGGGCCGCCACCGGGCGCCGGCACGTCACGCTCAACCTGCTGGAGCGCGCCTTCCTCGACGCCTCGCTCACGCTCGGCCGGGTGCGCGGCCGCCGCAGGCGCCAGTTCACCGCGGCCCTCGCCGCGCTGCTCGTCCTCGCGCTCGCGTCGGCCGTGGTCGCGGTGGTGCAGGGGTCCGCGGCCGCCCGGCAGCGCGACGTCGCCGCCGCGCGGCAGACCGCGGCCCGCGCCGATTCGCTGCGGTCGTCCGACCCGGCCGGGGCGATGCTGCTGAGCGTCGCCGCGTGGCGGCTCGCCCCGGTGTCCGAGGCGCGGGCCGCGCTGTACGGGTCGCTCGCCCAGCGCGAGCGCCGCGTCTCCGCGCCGCCGAAGGTCACGGCCGAGGCGCGCTTCGCCCTCAGCGGTGACGGCCTGACCGTCGCCGTCGTGGACCAGGACCGTGCGGTGCTGTGGGACGTGGCGGCCGGCCGGGAACGCGGCGCGGTGTCCGGCGTGGGCCGTGCCGTACGGGAGGTCGCGCTGAGCCGGGACGGCAGGTGGCTCGCGGTCGCGGGAGAGCGGTCGGTGCGGGTCTGGGATCTGTCGTCGCGGCGGCCGGCCGGGCCGGAGATCGCCGAGGCGGCGCGGTGGCTGGAGTTCGGCCCGAGCGGGTGGCTGCTCGCCCTGGTGACCGACGGCGGCCGGTGGCAGGTCTGGGGCGCGGCCGGCGGCACCCGGCTGATCGACCGTCCCACCTCGGGGGCCGAGGCCGTCGCGGTGTCGTACGACGACCGGCTGGCGGCGCCGATGCTGGACGGCGACCGGTTCGAGCTGTGGGACCTGACCACGGGGCGGCGGCTGCGCGCCCCAGGTGGAGGGAGGGCGGTCTGGGTCGCCTTCGGCCCCGACGGCCGGACCCTCGCCGTGAGCGCGGGGCCCGACGTCGTCTTCTGGGACCTGACCGGCCGTGCCCCGCGCGGGGCACGGCTGGAGGGCGCGGGGGCGGTCTGGCTGGCCTTCGGCGCCGGTGGCCGCCTCGTGGTCACCTACGACAAGCGGAGCGTCGGCGTGTGGACGTCCGAGGGCGTGTCGCTCCTGCGCTATCCGCTGGCCGACACCTCCGGGATGCCGTCGGCCGCGATCGGCGCGGACGGCCGCACCCTCAGTTACCTCCTCGGTGGGGGAGCGGTCGCGGTGCTGGACGTGGACGTCGGCGATCGGCCGCCGCGGATCGCCTCCGAGATCCGGACGGTCGCCTTCAGCGGCGACGCGCGCCTGGCCGCCGTCCAGACCGCGACCTCCCTTGAGCTGTGGGACGTCGCCGCGGGCCGGAGGCTCGGCGATCCCCTGGAGTCCCCGGCGGCCACGGCGCTCGCGTTCAGCCCCGACGGGCGGCTCCTGGCCGTGGGCGCGGAGGATCCCCCGGTGCTCACCCTGTGGGACGTGTCCCGGCGGGTACGGACGGCCGCGCTTCCCATCGCGGACGTGAGCTGGGTGGGCGGGCTGGCCTTCAGCCCCGGCGGGCGGACGCTCGCGGTGTCCCCGTCGAACGGCAGCTTCGAGCGGGTGCAGCTCTGGGACGTGGCCGCCCACAGGAGGACGGCGGTCCTCGCGCACGAGGGCGGGGACGTCATGGCGTTCCGGCCGGACGGCGCGGCCCTGGCGGTGGGCGGGCTCGGCAACGCGCTCGTCGCGCTCCCGGGCGGGCCGGTCTGGGACCGGCCCTTCGGGCCCAGTGACGACGGCGTGCGCTCGGTGGCGTTCAGCCCGGACAGCCGCACCGTCGCGACCGGGTTCAGCAAGCTCGGGGTGGACCTGTGGGACGCCTCGACCCGCCGCAGGATCGGCCGTCTCGCGCCGACCCAGGGACGCCTCGACGACGTGGTGGCGCTGGCGTTCTCCCCGGACGGCCGCCTGCTGGCCACCGGAGGGGCGAGCGGCGACGTGCGCCTGTGGGACGTGGCGGCGCGGCTGCCGCTCGGCCGGCCGTATTCGGCGCACTCGGGTCAGGTGGCGGCCCTCGCGTTCGGGCCGGGCGGGCGCGATCTCCACAGCCTTGGCTGGGACGGAACGCTCCAGCGTTATCCCGTCGATCCCGAGCGGGCCGTCGCGGCGGTCTGCGCGCGTGTCGGGACGACGTTGTCGGAGGACGAATGGCGAGGCCTCATCCCCGAGGCGTCCTATCGAAAGGTGTGTTGACCATGCTGCGACTTCTCCTTCTCCTCTGGACGTCCATGCTCGCCCGCCTCTCCGGGGGCCGCCGGCGACCACGCGACGACCGCGACCGGGTCCCGGCGGCCGTCGAATACGCCGAGGTCGTCCCGGACCCGGTGGTGCTGGAACGGGACGCGCGGATGCCGATCCTGATCAACGTCGTCACCGGCGGATCGGCCGGTGAGCGGCCGCGCGGCGTCCTGGAGGGCCCGGACGGCTCCCGCGCCGAGCTGGGCTTCGACCGCTCCGGCAAGGCGCCGTACGAGGAAGGCTGGCGGGCCGAGCACGTCTTCCTCCCGGGCACCGCCACCGGGACCTGGCGGGCGGTCATCGAATACGGCCCGGCCGTCCACGAGCTGGAGTTCTCGGTCGAGGACGCGGAGGAGAGGGACCCGACCACGATCGTGGACTTCCGGGTGGTCCCTGACCCGGTGGAAGAGGACGGCCCGATCACGCTCGCGGGCTTCCTGAGGGCCGAGCGGTCCCGGCTGCGCGAGCGCCGGGTCGTGCTGTCCTTCCGCCCCGAGGACGCGCTCTCCTGGAGCGAGATCGCGGAGGCGTGGACCGGAGAGGACGGCGACTTCGCCGTGACGCTCGACGCGTGGGAGCAGGGATGGTGGCGCGCGACCTATCAGGGGACGTGGCGCTGGTCCGACGGCGGGCACCCGCTGCGGAGCACGCGCAGCGAGCCCGTCTTCATGGTGATGCGCAGCGGGCCCAAGACGCGGTCGCGGTTCTCCGGCTACACGGCGCTGCCCTCGTCCACGCCCGCCGGAAAGCTGGTGAAGCATTCGGGGCGGCTCACCCACGAGACCCCGCTCGACCCGCCGCCCAGCGTCGAATGGGTGGCCGCCGCGTCGCGTGAGGTGACGTTCTGGTTCAAGCCCGCGGGCGGGTCGTGGTCGCCGAACCCCGTCGGCAGGGCGACGACCACGAACAACGGCTCCTTCACCAAGAAGCTCCCGGCGTCGAAGTCGGGGGAGTGGCAGGTGCGCTACAGCGGGCAGAGCGGGGACCTGAAGGCCACCCCCAAGAGCTGCCAGGTGAGGGTCAGGTGAGAGTGAGGACAAATTGCCACCTTCCGGCGGCCCCCGGCGCTCCGATCCGGCGCTACCGTTTCAGGGATGGAGGAGATCGATCGCCGCATCGTGTCGTTACTGGCCCGTGACGGCCGGATGAGCTTCACCGACCTGGCCAAGGAGACGGGGCTGTCGGTGTCGGCCGTGCACCAGCGGGTGCGCCGGCTGGAGAAACGCGGTGTGATCCGCGGCTACGCGGCGCTGGTCGACTACGACGAGATCGGTCTCCCGATGACCGCGTTCATCTCGATCAAGCCGATCGACCCGGCCGCGCCCGACGACGCGCCGATCCGGCTGAGCCACATCACCGCGATCGAGGCGTGCCACAGCGTGGCGGGCGACGAGAGCTACATCCTCAAGGTCCGGGTGGCCTCGCCGATCGCGCTGGAGGAGCTGCTGCAGCAGATCCGCGCCTCGGCCAACGTGAGCACCCGCACCACGATCGTCCTGAGCACGCCGTACGACTACCGCAGCCCGGAGATCGGGCCCGGCCAGGCCGGCGACGACGCGGAGCGCTGACCAGGCGGTCCGGGCCGCCGCCGAGCCCTCGGGGCGGCGGCCCGGAGATCGCGGTCCTCCGGCCGCGCCGACCCACGCGGCGATCCAGGGGACGGCCCATGATCTCAGCCCGCCCGAGGCCGCCGCCAGCCGGGGGAGCCGGGTCTAAACCTGGGCCGGGAGGAAGTGCCCGCGCACCCGTTCGTACGCCTCGGGCGCGGCGCCGATCCGGTCGAGGCCGAGCAGGGCGGCCCCGACGATCGGCGGCACGTCGGCGACGACCAGCACGGCGTGCGGCGCGCGCTCGGCGTAGCCCCGTTCGACGAGCGACATGAGCAGCTCGTCGCCCGCGGTCAGCACGCCGCCGCCGAGGACGACCTCGCACGGCTCCTCCAGCAGGCCGAGGCGGCGCATCGCCACCTCGCCGAGGACGGTCACCTCCTCGGCCAGCCGCTCGACCAGGCCGCGGGCGATCGCGTCGCCGCGCGCCGCCGCCAGCAGCGGGGGCACCAGCTCGTGCAGCCCCTCGGCGGGCAGCTCCCCGAAGTGCAGCCCGATGACCGCCTCCTCGACCGTGGCCGTGCCGAACCCGGCGCGGACCACGTCCACCAATGCGGTGCCCGGCCCCCTGCCGTCCTCGGCGCGTGCGGCGTGCCAGAGCACCTCCTCGCCGAGGCCGTACCCGCCACCCCAGTCGCCGCTGAGCCGGCCGAGCGCGGGGAACCTGGCCACCGCGCCGGAGGGGGCGACGCCGACGGCGTTGATCCCGGCCCCGCAGACCACCGCCACGCCCCACGGGCCGGAGGCCCCGGCGCGCAGCAGGGCGAACGTGTCGTTGCCGACGACGACGTCGGGGGCGTGGCCGCGCGTGAGCAGCTCGTCGCGCAGGCGCTCCTCCTCGATCGGCAGGTCGGCCCCGGCGACGTAGGCGGCGACATGGTCCGCTACGGGGACCCCGGAACGGTACGCGGGAACCGCGCGGGCGACGATCTCGTCGATCACGTCGATCGCCGCCGCCACCCCGGCGCTCTGCGGCAGGAACGCCGCGCCCCTGCCGGTGGCGAGCACGGACCCGTCCTCGGAGACGAGGGCCACGTCGGTCTTGCTGTTCCCCCCGTCGACCGCCAGCACGGTGCGCGGACGGCGGTCGGTCACCGGGACACCGCCCAGGGCAGGTGCGGACGGCCCGCCTCGACGAGCAGCCGGGCCAGCTCGTCGGCCAGGGAGACCTGCCCGACCAGCGGATGCGCGAGCAGGGCGTCCCGCACCCGCCGTTCGCCGCCGTGAAGGGCCGCGTCCAGCGCCAGCGACTCGTACGCGGAGACGTGCGCGACCAGCCCCCGGTACAGCGGTTCCAGCGGCTCGACCGGCAGCGGCACGGCCCCGGCGGCGGTGATCCGCGCGGGCACCTCGACGACCGCGTCGGCGTCCAGGAAGGGCAGCGTGCCGCCGTTCCGGGTGTTGACCACCTGGACGTCGCCCCGGTCGTTCACGAGGGACGCGATGAGCGCCACGGCCGCCTCCGAGTAGAAGGCGCCTCCCCGCTTCTCCAGCAGCTCCGGCTTGGTGTCCACGGAGGGGTCGGCGTACAGGTCGAGCAGGGCGGACTCCATGGCCGCGACCTCGGCCGCCCGGGACGGCTTGCTCCGCTGCTCCTCCACCACCTCGTCGTGGGCGTAGAAGTAGCGCAGATAGTAGGAGGGGACCACGCCGAGGTCGCGGATCAGCTCCACCGGAAGAGCGAGGCTGCCGGCGATCTCGTCGCCGGCTTCGGCCAGTATCCGGGGCAGGACGTCCTGCCCGTCGAGGTGGACGGAGCGCACCCAGGTCAGGTGGTTCAGCCCGACGTGGCCGAGCGAGATCCGCTCCGGGGGCACCCCGAGGCCGGCGGCGAAGCGGCGCTGGAACCCGATCGCCACATTGCACAGCCCGATCGCGCGGTGGCCCGCGTCGAGCAGCGCCCGGGTGACGATGCCGACGGGATTGGTGAAGTCCACGATCCACGCGTCCGGCGCGAGCCGGCGCACCCGCTCGGCGATGTCCAGCACCACGGGGACGGTGCGCAGCGCCTTCGCCAGGCCGCCCGCGCCCGTCGTCTCCTGGCCGACGCAGCCGCAGCGCAGCGGCAGCGTCTCGTCCACGTTCCGCGCGGCCTGCCCGCCGACCCGGAGCTGGAGCAGCACGGCCCCGGCCCCGGCGACGCCGTCCTCGAGGGTCGTGGCGGTGCTGACCACAGCGGGGTGGCCGGCTCGGGCCAGCATCCGCCTGGCCATCCCGGACACCAGCCCCAGGCGGTGCTCGTCCGGGTCGATCAGGGCGATCTCGGATAGTGGGAGTTCGTCGCGCAGCCGGGCGAACCCGTCGATCAGCTCCGGCGTGTACGTCGAGCCGCCCCCGACAACGGCCAGTTTCATTTCACTCCTGTCAGTTTGACGCCCTCGATGAAGACCTTCTGGGCGAAGAAGAAGACGACGATCACCGGTGCCATGGCCAGGACGGTCGCGGCCATGGTGAGGTTCCACTGGACGCGGTGCACCGACCGGAACGCGGCCAGCCCGAGCGACAGCGTCCAGTTGTCCAGGTCGGTCCCCGCGTACAGCAGGGGGCCGTAGTAGTCGTTCCAGCAGTAGAAGAACTGGAACAGGGCGACGGCCGCGATGGCCGGCTTCGCCATGGGCAGGATCACCCGGACGAGCGTGCGGAACTCGCCGCAGCCGTCGACCCGGGCCGCGTCGGAGTACTCGCGCGGGATCGTCACGAGGAACTGGCGCAGCAGGAAGATCGAGAAGGCGTCGCCGAGCAGCATCGGGATGATCAGCGGCCACAGCGTCCCGGTGAGGTGGAACCGCGCCCACACGAGGTAGACGGGCACGGCCACGACCTGCGGCGGCAGCATCATCGTGGTGATGACCAGCAGGAACGCCAGCCTGCGCCCCCGGAACCTGAACCGGGCCAGCGCGTACGCCACGGGGATCGACGACAGCAGCATGAACACGGTGGCGAGCACCGAGTACATGATCGTGTTGCCGATCCAGGTGAGCAGCGGCGCCTTCTCGAAGATGTCCGCGAAGTTGGACCAGTTCCAGATGTCCGGCCACAACCGCGAGGTGAGGGCCTGCTGGTCGCTCATCACGGCGGTGAGCGCGATGAAGACCAGCGGCCCGAGGAACATGATCGCCAGCGCGATGGCGATGGCGTGCTTGGCGATCCAGTACAGCGTGGCCCGGCCGCGGCGGGCCCGCGCGGGGGCGGGCGACGCGGCGCCGGCCCGCTCCTGGACGGCGGTCGTGGAAGCGGTCATGCGTCCTCCTCGCCGAAGCCGCGGAACTGGCGCAGAAGGATCAGGGTGAACACCATGGAGACCGCGAACAGGACGAGCGCCAGGACACAGGCGTAGCCCATCGCGAAGTCGCGGAATCCCTGATGGAACAGCCATTCCGGGAAGGTCAGGGTGGACTGGTCGGGATAGCCGGGGACGAACACCGATCCGGCGGAGTCGGTCGCGCCCGAGGCGACCCGCGCGGCCACCATCGCCTGGGTGAAGTACTGCAGGGTCTGGATGACCCCCGTGACGGCGGCGAACATGAGCACCGGCCGGATCACCGGGAGCGTGATGTGGACGAACTGCCGCCAGCCGGTCGCGCCGTCGAGCGCGGCGGCCTCGTAGAGCTGCTTGGGCACGTCGAGCAGGGCGGCCATGAAGATGACCATCAGGTCGCCCACCGACCAGAGGGCCAGCATGGTGAGCCCCCACTTCGACCAGGCGGGGTCGCCGAACCAGTCCGGGGACCTGACCCCGACCGCGCCGAGGATCGCCTGCACCGGACCGGTGGCCGGGTTGAGCAGGTAGACGAAGCCGAGCGTCCCGGCGACGAGCGGCACCAGCGACGGCAGGTAGAAGATCGTACGGAAGATCCCGGCGCCCGCCTTCAGACGCGTGACGAGCTGCGCGACGCCCAGGCCGAAGACGACGCGCAGCGGGACCATCACCACGACGAGCCACAGCGTGTTCCTGATGGAGGTCCAGGCGGCATCGTCCTGCAGGAAGTACCGGTAGTTCAGCAGCCCGACCGGTTCCAGCGTGAACAGGTCGTACCGCTGGAACGAGAAGTACACCGTGGAGATCAGCGGGTAGACGAAGAAGAGCGCGAACCCGATCAGCCAGGGGGAGAGGTAGGCCAGCGGCCGGAGCCGGTTGCCGAGGGTGATGGCGGCCATTGCGTCAGCCGCCCGCGGTCAGCTTGAGCTTCTCGTTGATCTTCTTGTCCACGTCCGCGAGGAGCGCGTCCAGGTCGGAGGCCCGGCCCGACTCCCAGGCGATCTGGGCCTCCTGCAGGGTCTGCTGGTTGAAGACCGAGTTGACGTGCGCGGGCAGCGTGGAGCTGTTCGGGTTGGCGAAGACGTCGAGGAACGTCTGGAAGTTCGGGTCCTTCTTCAGGTCCGGCGACTGCAGCGCGGGCAGCGTGCTCGGAACGTTCCTGATCGCGTTGGAGAGCGTGACCAGGGCGTCGGTGTCCGTGGTGAGGTACTTCACCAGCTCCCAGGCGGCCTCCTGGTGCTTGGCGCCGCGCGGGATGCCGATGACGGTGCCGGCGATGAAGCCCGCGCCGTACCGGTCGGCCTGGTCGTCGGCGACCGGCAGCGGGGCGGTGCCGTAGTCGAGGTCGGGCGCGTCGGCGGCGATCATGGCGTTGCGCCACTCGCCGTCGATGGCCATGGCGACCTTGCCCTTCTGGAAGGGGTTGTCGGCCGACCACTCGTCGCCGAAGCTCTTGCGGAACTTCTCGAGCTTGTCGTAGCCGAACCAGCCGGTGAGGTCCTTCTGCCACTTCATGAGGGTCTTCCACGCCGGGTCCGAGCCGATCGCGGAGGTGCCGTCCGGGTTCGTCCACTTGGCGCCCACCATGACGCCGGTGTGGATCGGGGCGTTCTCGTACATCTGGCTGGTCGGCATGAACCCGGCGACCTTGATGGTGCCGTCCGCGTCCCGGACCGTGAGCTTCTTGGTGAGATCGGCCAGCTCGGACAGCGTCTTCGGGGGCTGGTTCCCCTTCATCAGCTTCTTGTTGTAGTAGAGCCCGTACGTGTCGGCGAGCATGGGCATCACGCACCGCTTGCCCTCGTACTGGGTGTATTCGGCGATCACCTTCGGGAACAGCGCCGTCGCGTCGATCTTGCCGGCCGCGAGGTACGGGTTGAGGTCCTGGAAGATCCCGGCCTTGCAGAACTGGGCGACGCTGTCGGTGGTGAACGACAGGGCCACGTCCGGCGGGTTGCCGCCGCGCACCGCCTGCAGGATCTGGTCGTCCTGGATCGCCTTGGTCGCCTTGACCGTGATCCAGGGGAACTTCTGCTTGAAGCCGGCCAGCGTGTCCTCGAACGCCTTGAGCTCGTTGTCGGCGGTGAAACCGTGCCAGAACTCGACGGTGACCGGGTCGTTGGCCGTCGCGGACTTGAGCGCGGGACCGGGGGACTCGGTGCCCGCTGTGCAGCCGGTGACCAGGGCGAGGCCGGCCACGGCCGAGATCGCCAGCGATCGTTTCACATGCGCCTCCTATGGGCGTAGGGGGGTGGTGACGAGCGGGTTGCCGCCCCGCTCCGGCGCTTCCCGGCGTCCGGACGATCCGAAGACCTCGTCCCGCGCGGTGTCGAGGGCGAGGTCCAGCGCCCCGGCGAGGACGGGGTTGCCCTCGACGCTGGACAGACGCAACGAGGGTCGCGGGATGGTGAGCGCGTGGAGCTCGCGCTCGGTGAGTTCACGCAGCGTCTCCCCCCCGGCGAGCAGCACCCCGCCGGAGAGGACGACGATCTCGGGATCGACGACCGCCGTGATGGCGGCGAGCCCGACGGCGAGGCGCGAGGCCAGCTCGCGCAGCGCCTCCGCCGCCGCCGCGGCGAGCCGGCCGCCGGACTCGACCTCGCGCACCGCGTTCTGCACGGTCGCGGCGGGCGTCGCGCCGCGCAGTCCGTGCGCGCGCATGATCCGCAGGACGGCTGGGCCGCCCGCGAGGGCCTGGAAGCCGTGGTCGGCGCGCCTGCCGACCTCGCGGGCGGTCGGCGCGCCGATGGCGGGCATGTAGCCGACCTCGCCCGCGCCTCCGGTCGCCCCGCGGTGCAGCCGGCCGCCGAGGACGAGCGCCGACCCGATGCCCTCGTCCGCCCACAGCAGCACGTAGTCCAGGTGCCCCCTGGCCGAACCCCGGACCTGCTCGGCCTGGGCGACCAGGTTGACGTCGTTCTCCACGTCCACGGGCACGCCGACGCCGTCCCGCAGGGTGCCCACCACGTCGGCGATGTGCCAGCCGGGGATGTGCGAGGCGTACCCGAGGCGGCCGGTTGAGGGGTCCACCGCGCCGCCGATGCCGATCACCACCCGCCGCAGCGCCGTGACGTCGATGCCGGTGCCGGGGCCGTCCGCGGGCACGCCGTCGGTCTTCACGGCCGAGCAGGCGCCCTCCAGGGCCGCCCGCACCTTCTCCACGATGTCGCCGCCCGTCCGTCCCGGAGTGGGCAGGCGGTACTCCGCCACGACCGCCCCGGTGATGTCGGCGACGGCGACGGTGATCCGGGCCGGGGTGACGTCGAGCGCCGCCACGTACGCCGCGGCCGCGTTGATCCGGTACAGCTCCGCCGTACGGCCGGGGAGGCCCTCACGGATGCCGTCGAGGACGACCAGGCCGGCCTCCTGGAGCCGGGCCAGGAGCTGGGACGCCGTGGGCTTGGACAGACCGGTGAGCGCGCCGAGTTCGGGCCGGGTCAGGGGGCCGCGTTCGAGCAGGACCATCAGCGCGGCGCGGTCGTTGATCGCGCGCAGCAGGCTGGGGGTGCCGGGGGTCGGCTGGCTCACGAGGGAGTCCTTCCGGGAAAGCGAAGAAGTTAGGAAAGGTCACTAACCGCAAGTGAAAGTAAGGAAACTTTCCAAACTCGTCAAGGGGGCGGCGTCCCCCCGCAACCGACTCGTGACGTGCCCGCCGTTCCGACCAGCACCGACGTGCCGGGAACCGGCCTCTCACCCGGCCGCATCCGGCCCCGACGGCTGCGAGGGGGGTCGGATGGAGGGGCCGTCCCCGGGCACGTAGAATCGGTCGGCCTATGCCTCATTCATCGGCGGGCGAACTGGCCCGGGAGCAGAAGTACGTCACCACTCTCTACGAGCGGCTCGACGTGCTGCGGGAGCGGACGCGCGGGCAACTGGACGAGGTGCTCGCCCAGGGCGCGACGGGCACCCATCAGAACCGTTCCGAGCGCGATTCTTTCGCCGACATGTACGCGCAGCGGCTCGCGCGGTTGTGGGCGGTCGAGAACGGCCTGTGCTTCGGCCGGCTCGACAACGCCGACGGCGGCCGGCTGTACATCGGCAGGATCGGCCTGGCCGACGACGACCAGGAGCGGATGCTGATCGACTGGCGGGCGCCGGTCGCCCAGCCGTTCTACCGCGCCACCCCGGCCGCGCCGATGGGGGTCACCCGCCGCAGGCACCTGCAGACCCGCGGCCGTACCGTCACCAACGTCGACGACGACCTCCTCGACCTCGACGGCCTGACCGACGCCGACCGCGCCTCGCTCAACGGCGAGGCGGCCCTGCTCGCCGCGCTCGACGAGAAGCGCACCGGCCGGATGCGCGACATCGTCGCGACCATCCAGTCGGAGCAGGACGCGATCATCCGCGGCGACCTGAACGGCGTCCTCGTCGTCCAGGGCGGCCCGGGCACCGGCAAGACCGTGGTCGCCCTGCACCGCGCCGCGTACCTCCTCTACACCTACCGTGAGCGGCTGGAGCGGCGCGGCGTCCTCATCCTCGGCCCCAACCTCACCTTCCTGCGCTACATCGAGCACGTGCTGCCCTCGCTGGGCGAGACCGACGTGCTGCTGTCCACGGTCGGCGAGCTGTACCCGGGGATCACCGGCACCCGCTGGGAGCCGCCGGAGGTCGCCGCGATCAAGGGCGGCATCCGGATGGCCGAGGTGATCGAGAAGGCCGTCCGGGACCGGCAGCGCGTGCCGTCCGCGCCGGTGGAGATCCGGCTGGACAAGTTCACGCTCAAGCTCGACCGGCAGACCTTCGAGGCGGCCCGGTCGCGCGCCGTCCGCTCGCGCCGGCCGCACAACGAGGCGCGGGCCGTGTTCGTCCGGCACCTGCTCAACGCCCTGACCCGGCAGGCGGCCAGGCAGCTCGGCCGCGGGATGCTCGACGACGACGACTTCGCCGACCTGCGCGAGGACCTGCGGACCGAGACCCCCGTGCGCACCGCGCTCAACCGGCTGTGGCCGTACCTCACGCCGCAGCAGCTCCTGATCGGCCTCTACACCTCCAAAGAGCGGATGGCCGACGCCGGTCTCGCGCCCGCCGAGTGCGACCTGCTGCTGCGCGAGCCGCCGCGTCCCGGCGAGAACTGGTGGAGTGAGGCCGACGTGCCGCTCCTCGACGAGGCCGCCGAACTGCTCGGCGAGATCGACGAGGGCGTGCTGCGCGCCGCCCGCCGCGCCGAGGAGGAGCGCGAGGAGCAGCTCGCGTACGCCCGAGAGGTGCTGGAGCTGACCGGCATGGCCGACATCATGGACGCGGAGCGGTTCGCGGCCCGGCAGCGCGCCGACGACGTCTACCTGACCACGGCCGAACGTGCCGCCAAGGACCGCACCTGGGCGTTCGGGCACGTGATCGTGGACGAGGCGCAGGAGCTGTCCCCGATGGGCTGGCGCGCCGTGATGCGGCGCTGCCCGACCCGCTCGATGACCGTGGTGGGCGACATCGCCCAGACGGGGTCGGCGGCCGGTGCGGCGAACTGGGGCCGGGTCCTCGACCCGTACGTCAAGGGCCGCTGGCGCGAGGCGGGGCTGTCGGTCAACTACCGCACCCCCGCCGAGATCATGGCCGTGGCCGCCGACGTGCTCGGCCTGGTCGGCCCCGGCCTGAAGGCCCCCGATTCGGTACGAGAGACGGGCGAACGGCCCTGGTCGGCCAGGGTCGCCGACCCGGCGACCGGCCTCGCGCCCCTCGTGCGCCGCGAGGTCGTCCCGGACGGCCGGCTTGCCGTGATCGTGCCCCACGCGCGGGAGGCGGAGCTGGGCGCGGCCCTGGTGGCCGGGGTGCCGGGCGCGGTCGCCGGACCCGGCCCGGCGGCGCTCGACGCACCGGTGTGCGTGCTCACCGTCGCCGAGGCCAAGGGGCTGGAGTTCGACGCCGTTATCGTGGTCGAGCCGGGTGAAATCCTGAGGGAGTCCCCGCGAGGACCAAGCGATCTTTATGTGGCGCTGACCCGGGCGACGCGACGGCTCGGCGTGATCCACTCCGAGCCGCTGCCTCAGGCCCTGGAGAGCCTCGTTTCACGTGCCGACTGATGCGAGAGTGCCGGGATCTGTGCGAATATGAGCGAGATCGCACACACGTCCTGCCTCGATCCCGGACATCCAGCCTGTCCTAGCTGCGAAAACTTGGTGTTTCCGCTGTTGGGGGCACGGTTGACATCTGAGCTGAGGTCGGTAGTTTGCTGCGCAGTCCAGCACGGGACTGACCGGTTGACCGTCTTCTGACATCGCCCGATTCTGCGTCCGTGACGGAGGCACACTCCGTCTGCAAGCCAGGCGCAGCGCTGGCGTTCCGTCGAGTCGGGGCACCTCAGCCGGCCGGGGGGTTGGACCCGGGAGGGGTCCGGATACCCAGTAGACAACGGAGCTCCGCGCCCGCCGCCGACGGGACGGATCCGGTCCGAAGGGTACGTCCGGGCCCCCTTCCGTCATCGAACGTTCTCCCCGGAACGTTCCCACGGAAGCCCCCGCTCCCTGTGCGACCCGTCCCCGCCCTCCGTGAGGCGGGAGGACGCTTTTCCCGCCCCGCAGCCGCGACGAGATAAGGTCGGGGTGTTCCGCGACGGCCACGTGGGACGCGCAAGGTCCACTCTCCGCTCCGCACCCGGCGCGGCGTGCCGTGCCCGGTCGGCCGGCGGCCCGCGGGCCCAGGCGGCTCCGGCGGAAGCGGGAAGCCGGGCGCTGGAAACCCCTGGCGGTCAGGCCGCGGCAGGATGTCGAAGGCGAGGAGAACAGCGCCCCCGTGGCAACCGAAGTGAAACCTCAGGCGACCCCGGGGGCCGCCCCCGGCGAAGGGCGCGCGGCTCGCCCCCGCCTCGCGGCGCGGGTGGGGTGCTCCATCGCGGGCGCGCTGCTGCTCTTCCTCGCCTTCCCGCCCCTCGACTGGTGGTTCTGCGCCCCTCTCGGCGTCGCCCTGCTCACCCTCGCCCTGTACGGCACCCGCCCCCGCCGCGCGGCCTGGCTGGCCTACGTCGGCGCGTTCGCGTTCCTGCTGCCGACGTTGTCGTGGGTGCGGCCGATCGGTGACGACACCTGGCTGGCGCTGGTCGCCATCGAGAGCCTCTTCTGGGCCGCCCTGGGGGCATTGGCCTCCCTCGTGATGCGCGTGCGCCTGTGGCCGCTCTGGGTGGCCTGCCTGTGGGTCGCCCAAGAGTGGGCCAGGGGCCTGGTCCCCTTCGGTGGCTTCCCGTGGGCCAGGCTGGCGTTCAGCCAGGGCGAGTCGCCGTACACGGGGCTCGCGGCCCTGGGGGGCGCGCCGCTTGTAACTTTCACGGTCGCCCTGACCGGCGCCGTGCTGTCCCTGCTGCTCGCCGGGCTCCCCGGCGCGCTGCGCCGCCCCCGCGTCGTTGCGGGGACGCTGCTCGTCGCGATAGCCCTACCCCTGCTGGGGCTCGCGGTGCCCCGGCCCGGCGACGAGGGCAGGACAGTGAAGATCGGCGTGATTCAGGGCAACGTCCCCGGCCGCGGAATGGAATTCCTGGGCGACGAGCCGGCCGTCGTGCTGCGCAACCACGCCGACGAGACCCACCGGCTGGCCGAGGCCGTACGCGCCGGAAAGCTGCCCAAGCCCGACATCGTCGTCTGGCCGGAGAACTCCAGCGACATCGATCCCTATCGCAACGCGTTCGCGCGCGACATGATCGACTCCGCGGCCAAGGACGTCGGCGTGCCGATCCTGACCGGGATCATCGCCCTGATCGGCGACGAGCACCGCGCGACGCGGAGCCTGATCTGGGACCCGGTGACCGGCCCCGGCGCCTACTACGACAAGCGGAACCTGGTGCCCTTCGGCGAGTTCACGCCGTTCAAGGACCTCATCCTGGCGCTGTCGGAGCGGGCCAACCTCGTCGGCCGCCAGTCGATCCCGGGCGACCGTCCCGGCGCACTGCGGATGGGTCCCGTCACGGTCGGCGCGGTGAGCTGCTACGAGGTCGCCTTCGACGGCACGGTACGCGACACGGTGGCCGCCGGAGGCAGCCCGCTGATCGTGCAGACCAACAACGCCAGCTACGCGCTGACCAACCTGCCGCCGCAGCAACTCGCCATGTCCAAACTGCGCGCGGTCGAGCACAACAGAAGTGTGATCACTACCGCCACAACGGGTATATCCGCATATGTGGACCCGAACGGCACGGTCGAGTGGCGGACACGCGAGCTCGAACCCGCGATGAACGTCGTGACCGTCCCCGTAAGGACACGCGGCACCATTGCCACCGAAGTGGGCGCGATTCCTGAATGGATCCTGATACTGATGGGAGCCGGCGCGACGGCGGTGGCGCTCGTCTCACGAAAGCGAACCTCGAACGCGATCGGCACGGACGTCCCGCCGGTGCCCCCGGCACAGCCGGACGATCACGGTTACGCGAGCGAGGAGCGGTGAGCGACCCCTTGGGCATGGAGGAAGAGCTGATGGAGCGGACTTCCGGGCGGGTGCTCGTCATCATCCCCACATACAACGAGTGCGAGAACCTCCCGATGATCGTCGGGCGCATGCGCGCGGCGCTGCCCGACGTGGATCTGCTCATCGCCGACGACAACAGCCCCGACGGCACCGGGAAGATCGCCGACGAGCTCGCCGAGAAGGACGCCCACATCCACGTGATGCACCGCCCGGGCAAGCAGGGGCTGGGCGCGGCCTACGTCGCGGGCTTCCAGTGGGGCCTGGCCGAGGGATACGACATCCTGGTCGAGATGGACGCCGACGGCTCCCACCAGCCCGAGGAGCTGCACAAGCTGCTCGACGCGGTGGCCGAGGGCGCCGACCTGGCGATCGGCTCCCGCTGGGTGCCGGGCGGCAAGGTGGTCAACTGGCCCGCCTCCCGTGAGTTCCTGTCCCGGGGCGCCAACACCTACAGCCGTCTCATGCTCGGCATGCCCGTACGGGACGCCACCGCCGGCTTCCGCGCCTACCGGGCCACCACGCTGGAGAAGGTGGGCCTGGAGGACGTCCAGTCCCAGGGGTACTGCTTCCAGGTGGACCTCACCCTCCGCACCGTACGCCAGGGGCTGCGCGTGGCCGAGGTGCCGATCACGTTCGTCGAGCGCACGGCCGGCGCCAGCAAGATGAACCGGACCATCATGACCGAGGCGTTCTGGCGGATCGCCGTCTGGGGCGTCAACGGCCTGCCCGGCCGGATCCGCAGGAAGAACTGACCCCAGGCGCGCACGCCCGGTCGTCTTGCCAGGGATGGGTCCCGAGGAGGGGGAGCGGGGCGCCGGGGTGACATCGCGGTGCGGTGGCCGCGGGCCGCGGTCGGCTGCCGCCTCTCGCCCCGCCGGCGGGCCCAGCCCCGGCGGGCGGTGGCGCCCGCTACCTTTCGCTCTGAGCGATATCGGAACCGCACGGGCCGATGGGGGCGTTCCCTCTAGCGGAGGTCGTGATGACGCGTAGGTGGCTGCTCCCCGGACTGTTGCTCTTCCCGGTCGTGGAGATCGTGCTGCTCGTCCTGGCCGGTCGGACGATCGGCGGCGGGCTGACGCTCGTGCTGCTGCTGGTCGGCGCCGTGGCCGGCATGTGGCTGATGCGTAAGGAAGGGCGACGGGCCTGGGCCGCCCTTCAGGGGGCCGCGCAGTCGGGCCGCATGCCCGACCGCGAGCTGGGCGACTCGGCCATCGTGATGGCCGGAGGCGCGCTGCTGGCGATCCCCGGCTTCCTGAGCGATCTCGTCGGCATCTTCCTCATCCTGCCGGTCACCCGGCCGATCGCCCGCGGTGCCCTGACCTGGTTCTTCGCCCGCAGGGTGAGTGACATCGCCGCCCGCTCGCCGTACGGCCCGCTGTTCGACCGCATGGGCGGCCCCGGAGCCCCGGGCGGTCCCGGGCAGCAGGGCCGCGTCGTCCACGGCGAGGTGATCCAGGACGACGAGGTCGTCGAGGGCCAGGTCGTCGTACGGCGGCGCGACCCCCGGCAGGACCTCTGAGGCCCACCGCGAGCGGGCCGTCCTCCATGGCAGCCTCCCGCCCACCGGCCACGTGACCGGCAAGGCGGTGCGCGCGACGGCGCGCAGGCGGCGGCCGGACGGACCCGTCGGAAGCGCCGCCGCCACTTGTCCCGTCGAAACGCGTGACGCGCCGGGCGCTTGGTAAACGCGAACACAAAGCGTGGCGATATTTATACTCTGCGTGACAAGTTCGTGGTGGGGGTCGGTCCCCGCCTGACCTGACGCGGAGGCATTCATGACGACTGATTCAGCGACCCGGCGGCGACGGGCCGTGCTTCGGGCCGGGCTCGTCTGCGCGGCGGGGCTGGTGCCGGCCGCGCTCGGTGCCGCGACGTCCACGCCCGCCCAGGCGAAGCAGACCGCCGTCGCCCCGCCCCGGATCGCCGTCCTCAAGGTCGACGGCGCCGCGCTCGTCAAGGAAGGCGGTCTGTCCA
>NZ_BBYK01000041.1:247969-443385 GCF_001570365.1 Microtetraspora fusca
TGTCCACGAACTGGGTGACGGAGAACACCGACGTCAAGCAGATCGCTCTGGCGGGTGACCGGATCGGCGTTCTGAAGTCGGACGGGACCGCTCTGGTGAAGGAGGGCGGGCTGTCGGCCACGTGGGTGACGGAGAACACCGGCGTCATCCAGATCGCTCTCGCCGGTAACCGGATCGGCGTCCTCCTGGGAGGCGGCGCCGCCCTGGTGAAGGAGGGCGGCCTGTCCGCCACCTGGGTGACGGAGAACACCGACACCACCCAGCTCGCCCTCGCCGGCGGCCAGGACTGACCGGAGCCCCGGCCGGCTCTCGGACGCCCGGGAGCCCGACCGGGGCCTCCTCTCGAACCGGCCCCGCTTTCCGGTGCCCGGCTACGCTCGGCCCGCGGGGGAGGGGGCCGGCCGCTCGGAGGCCCGGTCCGTCCCGGTAATCGCGCGAGGGCTGCCCGGCCGAGCGGAACGAGCCTAGGACGTGGGGAAGTCGACGACCTCGACCAGCGTGGCGAGGTCGACGTGACCGCGGACCTCCGCGACCGACCCGCAGTACGCCACCAGGAAGCGGCCGCCGCTGACCGTCCGGGAGACGCGGAGCACCGGACGACGGTCGAGCAGGATGTGCTCCACCTCGTAGCCGTCCGTCCCCACCCATCTGGCCATGCGGGCAGGATAGGAAGCCGCAGGTCAAGAAGGCAAAAGCGCTCCTTCAAGCCCATCGGTCGCGAGCCGGCGGGCGAGCCGTATGCGCACGATGCCCGGTAGCGGATGGACACTCCCCGAACCGGAGTTGACCGTCGGATGGGGAACGCGTCCCTAGCCTGGCCGACATGGCGCAGCGACTCCACAGGCCGCTATGACGGCGGCCGGCCCCTTGTGGCGAGCAGGCGAGCGGACCGGGCCCGACACCCTCCCAGGTCCCCGCCGGGCCCGAACGGCCCGCACGATCCGTACGGTCGCCCTGGTTCTGACCGGAGCGACCCTGACCGGCAGCGCCCTGAGCGGGTGCGGCACGGCCACCACGGATGTCACGACCAGCCCGGCAGCGGGACGCGGCACAGTGTCGGCGTCGCCCAGGCACCCGTCCCCGTCCGGTTCGGCGACCGACTCCGCCGCCGGGCCGGGGGACTCCAAGCGGGCCGCCTCCGAGCGCGACATCTACGCGGCCGACCGGCCGGGGATGCTCAGCCCCGCCGTGGCGAAGTTCCCGTCCCGGGTGTACGTGCCCAACAGCGAGAGCAGCAGCGTCGACGTCATCGATCCCAAGACGTACAAGGTCATCGATCACTTCCGGACCGACCGGCTGCCGCAGCACGTCGTGCCGTCGTGGGACATGAAGCGGCTGTGGGTCAACAACAACCAGGGGAACACGCTCACCCCGATCGACCCGAAAACCGGCAAGCCCGGCCGTCCGGTACCGGTCGAGGACCCGTACAACCTGTACTTCTCCCCGGACGGCCGGGAGGCGCTGGTGATGGCCGAACGGAACAACGAGCTCGACTTCCGCGATCCGCGTTCGATGCGGCTCCTGCACTCGATGCCGGTGCCCTGCCGGGGGATCAACCACGCCGACTTCACCGCCGACGGGTCGATCTTCCTCGCGAGCTGCGAGTTCTCCGGCGACCTGGTGGTCATCGACTGGCGGCGGCGCAAGGTGACCAAGACCATCGCCCTCGGCGGGATGAGCATGCCGCAGGACGTCAAGCTCTCCCCGGACGGCACGACCTTCTACGTCGCCGACATGGCGAGGGGCGGCGTCTGGCTGGTCGACGCGGCCACCTTCAAGGTCATCAGGTTCATGCCGACCGGCGCCGGGGCGCACGGCCTGTACGTCAGCCGGGACTCGCGCGTCCTCTACGTGTCCAACAGGGGCGCCGGGTCGGTGTCGGTCGTGTCCTTCAAGGAGCAGAAGCCGATCGCCACCTGGACCATTCCGGGAGGCGGTTCACCCGACATGGGCGGGCTGAGCGCCGACGGCCGCGAGCTGTGGCTGTCCGGCCGCTACCACGGCGTCGTCTACGTCTTCGACACGGTGGCCGGGAAGCTCACGCACACGATCAGGGTGGGCGCGGGGCCGCACGGGCTGTGCGTGTACCCCCAGCCGGGCCGCTACTCGCTCGGCCACACCGGGATCTTCCGATGACGTCCGGCGAGCCGGGAGCGTCCGGCGGGAGCCCGCCTTCCGGTCTCGGGCGGCCGGATCGCCGGCTGCTCCTCCTGGCCGCGACGATGGCCCTCGCTTCCGCCTGCTCCCGCGACGGCGACGGCGGGAGCGGGGACGGGGACGGAAACGCCGCGGCACCCGCGGCCGGTTCCCCGGCGGCCAGGACGCGCACGAGGCCGCCCGTGGTGAAGAGCCCCGCGTCGCCCAGCCCGTCGGCGGCGCACGCCCTGCCCCGGCTGCCCGCCGAGGTGGCGCACGGTCCGCGCGAGCGCATGATGGTCGCGCTGACCTTCCACGGCTCCGGTTCGCCCGAGCTGGCCGAGGCGGCGCTCCGGGCGATCGAGAAGGCGGGAGGACACGCCACCGTGCTCGCCGTCGGCACCTGGCTCGACCAGTACCCGGCGATGGCCAGGCGGGTGCTCGCCGGCGGCCACGACCTCGGCAACCACACCCAGCACCACCTCGACATCTCGTCGCTCGACGAGGCGTCCGCGCGCCGGGAGATCGAGGAGTGCGCGGCCCGCCTGCGCGCCCTGACCGGCTCGATCGGTTCCTGGTTCCGGCCCTCCGCGGCTCGCACCGCCACGCCGCTGGTGCGCCGGCTCAGCGCTCGCGCGGGCTATCCCACCTGCCTGTCCTACGACGTCGACTCGCTCGACCACACCGATCCGGGCCCGGGCGCCGTCGTGGACAACGTGCTGCGCGCCGTACGGCCCGGATCGGTGGTGAGCATGCACCTCGGGCACCAGGGGACGGTCACGGCGCTGCCCCGCGTCCTGGACGGGTTGCGGGCCCGGGGCCTGCGGGCGGTCACCACGACCGAGCTGCTCCGCGCCTGAACCCGAGGAGGTCGGTGGGGGTCAGCCGCGGGCGGCGTCCAGCGCGGCCAGGGCGGCGCCCCGGGCGCCCGCCATGTCGAGGTCGTCCACCAGCGATACGGCGGCCACCCGCAGCTGCTCCTCGCGCAGCAGGGTGTTCTCGCGCACCTTCTCCAGGAACCACTCCCGGAAGTGCGGCGCCGCCTCCACGACCCCGCCGCCCAGGAAGTACGCGCTGGGGTCGGTGAAGTTGGCGGCGATCGTGAAGAGCCGGCCGATCGCCTTCGCCTGCTGCTCGAAGACGTTCAGCGCCAGCGGGTCGCCGTTCTCGCCGTAGCCGCGCAGCAGCTTGGCGGCCTTCCCGAGCGGCTCGACGGAGGCCAGCTCGTGGTCGGGGAACCGGGTCAGCCAGAAGGGCAGCAGGTTCTTCTCGATGCCGGTCAGGGACGCCACGCTCTCCGCGTCGCCGGTGAAGCCGCAGTTGCATTCCGGGAGCGGCTGACCGTCCTCCAGGACGCCGTGCAGCGGGATGTGGACGTGCCCCAGCTCGCCCGCCATCCCGGCGGCTCCCTTGACCACGCGGCCGTTCTCGACGATGCCGCCGCCGAGGCCGGTGCCGACGATCGCCGAGATCGACGAGTGCTCGTGCGCCGCGGCCCCGAAGCGCACGTGATGCGCGTACAGGGCGGCGGCGTTCCCGTCGTTGTTGTAGACGACCGGGAGCGCCAGCCGCGCCTCCAGCGCTCCCCGGAAGTCGAAGCCGTGCCAAGGGGGCTCGGAGAAGTTCGTCGCCCCCTTGGACGAGATGACGCCGTCCGCGCTGGCCGGGCCCGGGGTGTCCAGCCCGACGGCGCGGACGCGGGAGCGGGCGACCCCGGCCAGGCGGAGCACGTTCTCCAGCGCGTCGGCGAGGCGCTCCACCGCCACTTCGGGCCCCTCGCGCACCATGCTCGGCGTCTCCACCAGCCGGTCCACCAGGAAACGGCCCGACGCGTCGAGCACGGTCGCGTTGTTGCTGGTGCCGCCGTTGTCGAGGCCGACGACGACGAACGACTCTGCATCTGCCATGCGGGAGATTCCTTTGCCCTCGCTTGTCAGTGCGAAGACTATTGCGACGACGACGGTCGCGAGAATCCCCCGCCGGGAACCGGGCGTCCGGCGGACCGGACCGGCGGGCACGACGTCCAGTGAGATCAAAGGGCCAGGAGATGTTCCATCAGCGATCACCCGGCCACCGGTGAGGGCACTCTGACCTCAGGACTGACGATCGATCCAGTGGGCGGAGGTGCTCACTCACCAGCGACACCAGGAGCCGGGTCCGCCTGATCGGCCGACCCGGTGGATCCCGTCAGCGGGCGGTCACGGGGACCCGGCCGGTCACCGACAGCTCGTCGAGGCCGGAGACGACGATGTCCGCCGAGGGGCCTGCAGGGAGGTCCGCCCGCCTCTCGTCCCGGTCCACGTCGATCACCAGGCCGAAACCGCCCCGCCGGGCCGCCTCCAGGCCGGGCAGCGTGCTCTCCAGCACGGCGGTCCGCTCCGGAGGTACGCCGAGGCGGCGGGCGGCCTCGAGGAACAGCGTCGGGTCGGGGCGTCCGGGAAGGCCGAGCCGCGCGGCGTCCTCGCCGTCCACCACCTCGTCGAACAGGTGACGGACCGCGGCGGCGGTGAGGACGCCGCGGCAGTGCCGGCTCGCGGAGACGGCGGCGATGCGCGCGCCGCGCCGCCGCAGCTCGCGCAGCAGCGCCACGCCGCCCGGATAGGCCGCCACCCCGTGCCGCCTCAGATGTGCGAGGAACAGGTCGTCCTTCTCGGCGGCGAGGGAGCGGACGCTCGGCATGCCGGGCGGGCCCTCCTCGGGCAGGCTCAAACCGCGGGAGGCCAGGAACGTGCGGATGCCGTCGAGCCGGGGTCGCCCGTCCACATGGCGGAAGTAGTCGTCACGGATGTCGAACGGCTCGGAACGGCCGTGCAGGAACCTGTCGAACACGTGCTTCCAGGCCGCCGCGTGCGCGCGGGCGGTGTCGGTGACGACGCCGTCCGTGTCGAAGATGGCCGCGTTGATGGAGGTCAGGTCGATGGCCGCCATGGCGTCGCCCCTTCCGTGCTGGATCGTGGAGTGAACACGGACCTCTCCAATCCGGATCGGATGGGCACCCACCGGACCGTTCCATCATGGGGGACGGCTCCATGGCGGCCACGACCACCCCACCATCTCCAGACCACGCCCGGAAAGGCCGAAGGTCCGTGATCGCCGGGCCGAATGTCCCCCCGTTCATGGGCCGGGTCGCCGTGTTCCGTCCGATGACAAAGGGCCAGAGTGGGAGGAAAAGGGGCGTCCCGTGGGGGAAGGGGACGGACGTGAGACGGTACGGGCTCATCGCACTGCTCGTTGTCACGATCGGCGCGCTGCTCGGAGGCGGTGCCCTGTACCTGCTCGGCGCCGTCGCCGCGGCGGACGTCGCGTGGACGGTCGGTACGCTCGCCGCGCTGCTCCCCGCCGTCTGGTGGCTGGTCTCGGCGCTGTGGCGCCGCAGGCTGGGCGTCGACGCCATCGCCGTGCTCGCCCTGGCCGGGTCGCTCGCCGTAGGGCAGTACCTGGCCGGCGCGCTGATCGGCGTGATGCTCTCGACCGGCCAGATCCTGGACGACTACGCGCTGCGCCGGGCCCGCCGGGACCTGACGGCCCTGTACGAGCGCGCGCCGCGCACCGCCCGCCGCTACGAGGACGGCACACCGCACGTCGTCCCCGTGGACGAGGTGCGGCTCGGCGACCTGCTGCTCGTCCCGACCGGCGAGACGGTCCCGGTGGACGGCGTCGTGCGCCGCGGGGTGGCGCTGCTCGACGAGTCGGCGCTGACGGGCGAGTCCCTGCCGGTGGAGCACGCCGAGGGCGAGAGCGTGCCCAGCGGCGTGGTCAACGCGGGCGGGGCGTTCGACATGTGCGCGACCGTGACCGCGGCCGAGAGCACGTACACCGGCGTCGTCCGGCTGGCCCGCGAGACCGAGGCGGGCAGCGCTCCGATCGTGCGCCTCGCCGACCGCTTCGCGGCCTGGTTCGTGCCCGCCACCCTCCTGGTCGCCGGGCTGGCCTGGCTGGTCTCCCGCGACCCGGTCCGCGCGGTCGCGGTGCTCGTGGTCGCCACCCCCTGCCCGCTGCTGCTCGCCGCGCCCGCCGCCATCGCGTCCGGTCTGTCCCGTACGGCACGACACGGCGTGGTGGTGAAGGGCGGCGGGGCGCTGGAGACCCTCGGGAGGGCCCGGACGCTGGTGCTGGACAAGACCGGGACGCTCACCGTGGGCCACCCTCAGGTGGTGGACGTCGTGCCCGCGCCCGGCCGGACCCGCGACGAGGTCCTGCGGCTGGCGGCGGCGGTGGACCAGATGTCGTCGCACGTGCTGGCCTCGGCGATCGTCCGTACGGCCCGTGAGCGAGGGCTGGAACTCCCCATGCCCGGCGACGTGCGGGAGGAGCCGGGCAGCGGGACCAGCGCGCTGGTCGAGGGCGCCAAGGTCCGGGTCGGCAAGGCCCGTACGGCGTCGCGGTCGGAGTGGGAGGAGGCGCAGCGGGCCAGGGCGGCGCTCGACGGCGCGATGACGGTGTGGGTGACCGTGGACGACGCGGTCGCCGGTGTGATCCTGCTGCGGGACGAGGTGCGCGGGGACGCCGGCCGCACGTTGCGGCGGCTGCGCTCGGCCGGGATCGACCGGGTGGTGATGCTCACCGGCGACCGGGCCGAGGTCGCGGAGAGCGTCGCGACCGTGCTCGGCATCGACCAGGTGTTCGCCGAGCGCTCCCCGGCGGACAAGGTGGCGGGGGTCCGGGAGGAGGTGCGGCGGGCCACGACCGCGATGGTCGGCGACGGAGTCAACGACGCGCCGGCGCTCGCCGCCGCCGACGTGGGCGTGGCGATGGGCGCCCGAGGCTCCGGCGCCTCGGCCCAGGCCGCCGACGTGGTGCTCACCACCGACCGGATCGACCGGCTGGCCGACGCGATGGAGGTGGCCCGGCGCTCGCGGCGGATCGCCATGCAGAGCGCGGGCGTGGGCATCGGGCTCTCGCTGGCGGCCATGATCGTGGCGGCGTTCGGCTTCCTGCCGCCGGCGGGCGGCGCCCTGCTGCAGGAGGGCATCGACGTCGCGGTCATCCTGAACGCGCTGCGGGCGCTCGCGCCCGGCCTGGGAGCACGGCGGCGGGTGGACGTCCGGACGGACGCCCTGTTGCGGCGGTTCGAGAGCGAGCACGCCGAGCTGCGCCCGCCGTTGGAGACCATCAGGGACGTCGCCGACGCGCTCACCTCGCCGCCCGCTCCGGGCACCCTCGCCGCGCTCCGCAGGGTCCACGCCTTCCTCACCGAAGACCTGCTTCCGCACGAGCACGACGAGGAGGAGCGGCTCTACCCGGCGATGGGCGAGCTGCTCGGCGACCCGGAGGCGACGGTGACGATGAGCAGGGCGCACGCCGAGATCGACCGGCTGGTCACGCGGCTCGGCCGGCACATCGAGCTCGCCGAGCCGGACGGCCCGTACCCGGAGCAGCTCGACGACCTGCGGGCCTGCCTGTACGGGCTGTACGCCGTGGTGACCCTGCACTTCGCGCAGGAGGAGGAGGCGTACTTCTCCCTCGCGACGAGTGGCCACGACTGACGGTTCGACGCCCTCGACGCGCCTCGACGGCCTCGCTTGGGGCTTCCCGCGCGCCGTCGTCCCCGAGCGATCTCGTGAGCGCTACGCGCGATCACGCGGCGCGCGGCCCGGTCATCCCCTGATGGACGGGCGGGTGTGCAGGGTCACCAGCGTCTGGTTCCCCTCCCCGTCCTCGATGTCCAGCGCCCACGGCGTCCCCGGGATCGACGAGGTCGTCTGGATCCGCTGCGGGTGGTTGATCGCGTGCCGCAACACCACCGGGTACCTGCTGTCACGCCCGCCGAGCCCGACGGAGAAGGCGTCGTCCTTCTCGTCGTACTCCAGGTAGGCGAGCGGGAGTTTCGCCGCCTCCGTCTGGTCGCCGAAGGTGCGGTTCAGCACCTCGACGGTGACCGCGGCGCCCTCGTAGTCCTTGGTCAGCATCTCGAAGAAGTTGTGCCACTCCGCGCGGGGGAGTTCGGCCTGCTGCTGGGTCATGTCCTGGCTCCTTCGGCTCGCCTCACTTCATGCTGATCACCGCCCGGGGGCCGTCACATCACCCGATCGAGTAGGACTCGGTCAGAAACGGCCGACGCTCATCACCGCCGGGGTTCCGCGCTGCGTCGAGGGAGGGCGAGGGTGCAGGCGCCCCTCAGTGTGCGGCCAACGGTGTCGTGGGGGATCGTGGGCAACATGCGCTCCCGGCTCAGACCGAGGTCAGGCGGAGCAGGACCGCGCCGCCGATGATGGAGGCGAAGCAGATCAGCCGCGCAGCGGTGATCCGTTCCTTGAAGAGGATCGCGCCCAGCACGACCGTTCCGGCGCCGCCGATGCCGGTCCAGATGGTGTAGCCGACGCTGACGTCCAGTCGGCGAAGGGCGAGCGAGAGGGTGTAGATGCCGCCCGCCGCGGCGATCAGCGTGAGGACGGAAGGCACCAGGCGGGTGAAGCCCTTGGTGGCGTTGGTGCCGAGGGCGAAGGCGATTTCGAAGAGGATGGCGACGCCGAGGTAGACCCAGGTCATGACGGTGATCTTTCTGTGCGAGGTGGCTGAGCCGAGGCGGGTGGGAAGGTCAGACGACCGCGGCCTTCTTGGCCGCGACGTTGTCGGAGATTCGGAGGCCGAGGGCGCCGCCGATGATGAGGATGAAGGCGACGACCTTCCAGACGGTCATGGGCTCGTCGTAGATGATCGTGCCGAAGACGACCGTTCCGACGCCGCCGATGCCGGACCAGACGGTGTAACCGACGCCCACGTCAATCGTCTTGAGGGCCTGGGACAGGGTGAAGATGCCGCAGGAGGCCGCGGCGGCGGTCAGCAGGGACGGCCACAGCTGGGTGAATCCGTCGGTGGCATTGGTGCTGAGCGCGAACGTGATCTCGAACAGCGACGAGAAGAGCAGCCAGGCCCAGCCTTTGGAGCTGGAGTTGGACGTCGAGTCGGACGTGGAGCCGGCAGACGTCGGGTCGGCGGACATGAAAGGCCTCCAAGATATTGCTTGTACATGCATATAGGCGGTGGATGCGCCCCGCTTCGAGACGAGGAGGGGCGGTGAGCAAGAGCTTGCATGTACATGTATCTTGCTGTCAAGTGCGACGATACGGGAGGAGCGCTCGAACCATGGCGCAGACAAACACGAGTGCTGACGCCCCGCCCGCCTCCTCTGACCAGGCCGTCTGGAGCAAGGTTCTGGCCCTGCACACACGCGTGGAGCGCAAGCTGGCCCAGAGCCTCCAGCGCGCGCACGGCATCGGACTCTCCGAATACCGCGCACTGGCGGACCTCGCCCAGGCCGACGACGGTGAACTGCGCATGCAAGAACTGGCCGACCGAATCGGGCTCAACCAGAGCTCGGTGACGCGCCTGGTCGGTCGGCTCGACGCGGTCGGCTTCGCGTACCGGGACGTCTGCCTCGACGACGGGAGAGGTGTCTACGCAGTCATCACCGACGAGGGGCGCGAGCGCTACAAGGCGGCACGCGGCACCTACGCCGAGGCGCTCGCCTCCGAGCTCGACACCGCGAGCGCCGACCCCCAACTCGCCGACGTCGTCCAGGCGTTGCGCAACGCACTGTGACGTCGGCGCCGTCGTCCTTCGGTGGCCGGGGGAGAAGGCGCCCGTGTGCCTCCCCCCCGCGAGGCCAAGGTACGGCGGCGCCCTTCGTGCGGGTCGTCCACGGGCGGAACGGCTTGGCTAGTCTGATCAAGGGGCCGGGCGGTCCCGGCGCAGGGCGACGGGAGGGGCGTAGATGGCGGGCAACCGGGCGTTGCGTATGGGAACGATCCTGGCCGGGGCGGCGGCCGTCGCCGCGGCCGGATGGGCGCTGAGAGAGGTCCCGGCGGCGCTCGGCGGCAGACCCTCGGGCCGGCGGGCCGAGCGGATGCGCCGCTCGCCGCACTTCACGGGCACCGCCTTCGCCAACTCCTCGCCCGTCGCGGTCGCCACGCCGGGGCAGGGCGGCCGGCTGCTGCGCGACATGATGGCGAGCGGGCCGCGGCGCAAACCGGCCGGACCGGTGCCGGTGCTCGTCCCGTCCGCCGCCGCCGAGTCCGATCTGGACATCGTCTGGTACGGCCACGCGACGACCCTCGTCGAGATCGAGGGGCGTCGCGTGCTGTTCGATCCCGTGTGGAGCGACCGGTGCTCCCCGACGCCCCTGGTCGGCCCGAAGCGGTTGCACCCGCTGCCCGTGCCGGCCGAGGAGCTCCCGCCGCTGGACGCCGTCGTGATCTCGCATGACCACTACGACCACCTGGACATGGCGACGGTCCGTACGCTGACCAGGACCCAGGTGGCGCCCTTCCTCGTGCCGCTCGGGGTGGGCGCGCACCTCGACAGGTGGGGAGTGCCCGCGAACCGGATCATCGAGCTGGACTGGGACGAGACCTGCACGATCGCCGGGCTGCGCGTCATCCTCACTGAGGCCCGCCACTTCTCCGGCCGCGCCTTCTCCCGCAACCCGACCCTCTGGGGCTCGTGGGTGCTGGCCGGGGAGCGCCGCAAGGTCTTCTACACCGGGGACAGCGGCTACTTCGACGGCTACGGCCGGCTCGGCGCGCAGTACGGGCCGTTCGACGTGACGCTCATGCAGATCGGCGCGTACAGCCCGAGCTGGCCCGACATCCACATGACGCCGGAGGAGGCGGTCGAGGCCCACCTCGCCCTCGGGGGGGACCTGCTCATGCCGGTCCACTGGGCCACCTTCGTCCTCGCCTTCCACGGCTGGGCGGAGCCGGTCGACCGGCTGTGGCGCGAGGCGAAGGCCCGCGGCCTGCGGCTCGCCGTCCCCCGGCCGGGGGAGCGGATCAGCGTGGACCGGCCGCCCGCCGTCGACGCCTGGTGGCAGGCGCTCGCCTGACCGGTCCGTACGCGCCTGGCGGGCCGGCGGCGGCCGTCACGCCAGGGTGAGCACCCTGGGGGACGCGGCCGTCAGCTCTCCCTCGGTCTTGAGCTCGACCACGCTCCCGGTTAGCCAATAACAATACCGGTATTATTATCACGCTTGCTAGGATCTGCGCATGGTGCGACCGCCGCTGACCGAACTTGATCACGAACGAGGCCACCGCCTGGGCGTCCTGCTGCGGCAGGCGCGGGGCGAGCGCAGCATGGTGGAGGTGGCCGCCGCCGCCGGCCTGTCCCCGGAGACACTGCGCAAGATCGAGACCGGCCGGGTGCCGACGCCGGCCTTCTTCACCATCGCGGCGCTCGCCGCCGCCCTGAACGTCTCCCTGGACGTGCTCGCCGAGGTCTGCGCCCAGGACCGCGCCGCCTGAGCCGGTAACGGGCGTCGCTCTGCGGCGTGGAGGCGGCCGAACAGCGCGCGTGTGGTCACCGGGCTCGCCTCCGGCCGTGCGTGGACGGCCGGAGCCGGGGCGGAGGTGCGCCGGTTTTACCGACAGCTCTCCAGGATGGTGGCGTTGGCGAGGCCGCCCGCTTCGCACATCGTCTGCAGGGCGTACCGCGCGCCGCGCTGCCGCATCGCGTTGACGAGCGTGGTCATGATGCGGGCGCCGCTGGCGCCGAGCGGGTGCCCCAGGGCGAGAGCGCCGCCGTTGACGTTGACCTTGGCCGGGTCGGCGCCGGTGTCGCGCAGCCAGGCGAGGACGACGGACGCGAAGGCCTCGTTGACCTCGAACAGGTCGATGTCGTCGAGCCGCAGGCCGGCCCGGCGCAGCACCTTCTCGGTGGCGGGGATGATCCCGGTCAGCATCAGCAGCGGGTCGGAGCCGGTGACCGCGAAGCTGTGCAGCCGGGCCAGCGGGCGCAGGCCGAGCGCGGCCGCGGTGTCGGCCCCGGCGATCAGCACGGCCGCCGCTCCGTCGTTGGTGGGGCTGCTGTTGCCGGCCGTCACCGACCAGGAGATCTGCGGGAAGCGCTCGGCGTACCCGGGATCGGCGAACGCGGGCCGGAGCCCGGCGAGGATCTCCTCGGTGGTGCCGGGCCGTACGGACTCGTCCCGGTCGTGGCCGTCGAACGGGACGATCTCGTCGGCGAACAGCCCGTCTCGATGGGCGGCGGCGGCCTTCCGGTGGGAGGAGGCGGCGAAGGCGTCCATCTCCTCGCGGCTGATCGACCACTTGGCGGCGATCAGCTCCGCGCTGATCCCCTGCGGCACGAGGCCCTCGGGGAAGCGGGCCGCGAGCGCGGGGCCGAAGGGGTCGGCTCCGGGCGGCACGTTCGACCACATCGGCACCCGGCTCATCGACTCCACGCCGCAGGCGACGACCAGGTCGTACGCGCCGGACATGACGCCCTGGGCGGCGAAGTGCACCGCCTGCTGGGAGGAGCCGCACTGCCGGTCGACGGTGACGGCGGGGACCGAGTCGGGGAAGCCCGCGGCGAGCCAGGCGTAGCGGGTGGTGTTCATGGCCTGCTCGCCGACCTGGTCGACGCAGCCGCCGATCACGTCGTCCACGGCGGCGGGATCCACTCCGGCGCGCTCGACGAGGGCGCGCAGCGTGTGGGCGAGCAGATCGACCGGGTGGACCCCCGACAGGGCGCCTCCCGGCTTGCCCTTGCCGATCGGGGTGCGCACGGCTTCCACGATGACGGCGTCGCGCATCGCGGACCTCCTATCAGTTGGAAAACTGGATGTACTCAAACGCACTGTAACCCGGTAAGTTGGAAAATCCAACGGGCCCCGTGCGGTGGCGGCGGCACACGTCGGATCGCGGAAAGGACGGGCGGAGATGACGGGAGCACGCCCCTGCTCGGTGGCCGACGCGCTGAGCGTGATCGGTGAGAAGTACTCGCTGCTGGTGCTGCGCGAGGTCTTCTTCGGCGTCCGGCGCTTCGACGCCATGGCGCGGAACATCGGCGCCCCGCGCGACATCCTCGCCGCGCGCCTGCGCCGTCTCGTCGAGGCCGGCGTCCTGGAGAAGGTGCCCTACAGTGAGCGGCCCCGCCGGTTCGAGTACCGTCCGACCGAGGCGGGCCAGGAGCTGCGACCGGTGCTCCTCATGCTGAAGCGCTGGGGCGACCGGCACCTCGTCGAGGTCCCACCCGTGATCCTCGACCACTCATGCGGCGCCGAACTCGACCCCGTGGTGGTCTGCGGGTCCTGCCGCGAGCCGGTCGTGAAGGAGTCGCTGACCGCGCGGTTCCAGATCCCCGGCTGGACGGCGGCCGGCGCCGTCGACTGAGCCCGGAGGGGTGGGCCGCCCGCCACGGGGGCGAGTGGGAGCGGTACGGAGCGGCCGTGGATCGCCCGGCCGCCTGATCCGGACGCATCCGCCTGGATGAGAGGTGGGATGGCCGGACTGTGCCCTCCGTGGCGTCAACGCATGCGGCGGCAGGTCATGCCGAGTGGACGCCGCCTTGCAATTGCTGGACGGCCTGGACCAGGGGCGCGAGCACGGGCTCGGCGGCTGCCTGGTCGAGGGCCTCGCGCAGGGCGGTGTTGTGGGTGGGGCGTGCCTCCTCCAGCAGGCGCCGGCCGTCCTCGGTGACGTCGGTGTAGATCCCGCGGCGGTCGGTGGGGCACAGATAGCGCGAGAGCAATCCGCGGTCCTCCAGTCGGGTCACCAGCCGCGTGGTGGCGCTCTGGCTGAGGACGACGGAGTCGGCGACTTGCCGCATCTGCAGGTGTCCGCCCTCGCCGTCGTGCTGGCGGCTCAGCACGTCCAGGAGCGAGTACTCGCGCGCGCTCAACTGGTGTCTGGTCTGCAGCGCACGTTCGACTCTGTTCTCGATGCGTCCGTGCAGCAGCGAGAGCGCCGACCAACTGTGCGCCAGTGCGGTCATCGCCGGGTCGGTGGCGGTCATGAGCAGCTCCCTCAGGCGGGTCGTGCGAGTGGAGGCCGCAGGCAGGAGACCTGCCGCCGTATCACGCACTTCACTATACCCGCGTTTGCCATTAGCCCGCGTGTGCAATTATTGTGTGCGCTCGTAAGGCGCTCGCGCAACTTAGCCCTGCATGTCAAAGGACCCTCGTCATGCCGCTCGCACTGCTGGCCCTGGCCATAGGCGCCTTCGGAATCGGCACCACGGAATTCGTGATCATGGGGCTGCTGCCCCAGGTCGGCGCGGACCTCGGCGTGTCCGTGCCGACGGCCGGCTTCCTGGTCACCGGCTACGCCCTCGGCGTCATGATCGGCGCACCGATCATGACCGTCGTCAGCACAAGGATCTCCCGCAAGAACATGCTCATGGTGCTCATGGGCCTGTTCATCCTCGGCAACTTCATCTCCGCCGTCGCCCCGGTCTTCGCCGTCATGTTGATCGGCCGAGTGGTGGCCTCACTGGCCCACGGCGCCTTCTTCGGCATCGGCTCCGTCGTCGCCGCCGAACTGGTGGCGCCGGAGAAGAAGGCCGGCGCCATCTCCATGATGTTCACCGGCCTGACCGTGGCCAACGTCGTCGGCGTTCCCCTGGGCACGTTCGTGGGCCAGAGCGCCGGCTGGCGCGTGACCTTCCTGATCGTCGCCGCCCTCGGCGTAGTCGGCCTGGCCGGCGTCGCCAAGCTCGTACCCGACGTACCCAGGCCGGAGGGAGTACAGCTGCGGCACGAGGTCGCCGCCTTCAAGAACGTCCAGGTCGTTCTGGCCATGGCCATGACGGTCCTCGGCTTCGGAGGCGTGTTCGCCGCGATCACCTACATCGCGCCGATGATGACCGAGGTCAGTGGCTTCGCGGAATCCTCCGTCACCTGGCTGATGGTGGTTTTCGGGCTGGGCATGGTGGCCGGCAACCTCATCGGCGGCCGTTTCGCGGACCGCAAGCTCATGCCCCTGCTCTACACCGCCCTGGGCGGCCTGGCGCTGGTCCTGCTGCTGTTCACCTTCCTGGCCTCCGGCAAGGCCGCGTCCGTCGTGGCCATCTTCCTCATCGGCGCTCTCGGCTTCGCCACCGTCCCGCCGCTGCAGAAGCGCGTCCTGGACCACGCCCACGGCGCGCCGACGCTGGCCTCGGCGGCCAACATCGGCGCCTTCAACCTGGGCAACGCCCTGTCCGCCTGGCTCGGCGGCCTGGTGATCTCCGCGGGCCTCGGCTACGCCGCGCCCAACGCCGTCGGGGCTGCCCTGGCCGCCGCCGCTCTGGTGCTGGCCGTCATCTCACACCGGCTCGAACTGCGGCCCACCCGCGCCACTGCGGCTTCCGCCCCGGCGAACCTCGACCCCGCCGCGGCCTCCGGCCAGAGCGCCGCTCCCGCCGCGGCGGCGGCCATCCGCTCCTGATCCGCTTCGTCCAGACCGCAGGCTCTCCGACCAACCTCGTCCGCGGACCGGCGGTGGCCGGCACCAGCCGGCCACTCCCTGCTCCGCTCTTCCTGTCAAGGCAGTACCAAAGAAGGGACCCCTGATGACTTCCGTGCCGAACGTGACGCTCAACAACGGAGTGACCATGCCGCAGTTGGGCTTCGGCGTCTTCCAGGTCCCCGACGAGGAGACCACAGCCGCGGTCACCAGCGCCTTGGAGGCCGGCTACCGCAGCATCGACACCGCCGCGATCTACGGCAACGAGCGCGGTGTCGGCAAGGCCATCGCTGCCTCCGGCCTCCCCCGCGAGGAACTGTTCGTCACGACCAAGCTGTGGAACCAGGATCAGGGCCACGACCGGACCCTGGCCGCGTTCGACGCCTCCCTGGACAGGCTCGGCCTCGACCACGTCGACCTCTACCTCGTCCACTGGCCCACCCCGGCCCGCGACCTGTACGTGGAGACCTACCAGGCTCTGGAGAAGATCCTCGCCGACGGGCGTGCCCGCGCCATCGGCGTCTCGAACTTCCAGATCCCCCACCTGCAGCGGCTCCTGGAGCACACCGGCATCATGCCGGCGGTCAACCAGGTGGAGCTGCACCCCGGCCTCCAGCAGACCGAGCTGCGCGCCTTCCACGCCGAGCACGGTATCGCCACCGAGGCCTGGAGCCCCCTGGCCCAGGGCGCGGTCCTCGGGGACGAGGCGATCGTGGGAGTCGCCGAGGCGTATGGCGTGACCCCGGCGCAGGTCGTGCTGCGCTGGCACCTGCAGACCGGCACCATCGTGATCCCCAAGTCCGTCACGCCCGAGCGCATCCGGCAGAACCTCGATGTCTTCGGCTTCGAGCTCACCGACGCCGACATGGCCGCCCTCGCGGGCCTCGACCGGGGTCTGCGCACCGGCCCGGACCCCGACACCTTCAACTGACGGCGGCCGAGTGGCTCACCGCCAAGTGCGACGTGCCGCACCATGGCATCCACGTCCGTGAGCCGCGTCGTCCAGGCCGCCCCCCGAGGAGGTCTGGGCCTGATCGGCGGCTTCCGCTCCCTGCCCGACCGGCGCCCTACCAGAGCGCCTTCAGGAGGCGAGAACGGTCCAGTGGGCGGAAGGGCCCACTGGACCGGTGGCTATCGGCACCGGGTCGGCCTGATCAGCCGACCCGGTGGGTCTCGTCAGCGGTCGGTGAGACCGGCGCGGCGCAGCGCCTCGGCCATCGCGCCGCCGGGAGCGGCGGAGCCCCGGCCGCCGGAACCGCCCGACGAGCCGCGGTCCGACCGGCCGCGGTCCTGGCGGGACCGGCCGCCCTGGTCCCGGTGGCCGCCGTCCCGCCGGCCACCGCGGTCGCCCTGGCGCTGGTCGCCGCGCGCCGGGGTCTCGTCGTCGAGCCGGAGGGTGAGGCCGATGCGCTTGCGCGGGATGTCGACGTCGAGCACCTTCACCCGGACGATGTCGCCGGGCTTCACCACGTCGCGCGGGTCCTTCACGAAGTTGTTGGACATGGCCGAGACATGCACCAGGCCGTCCTGGTGGACGCCGACGTCGACGAACGCGCCGAAGGCCGCGACGTTGGTGACCACGCCCTCCAGCACCATGCCCGGCTTGAGGTCGGAGATCTTCTCGACGCCCTCCTTGAAGGAGGCCGTCTTGAAGGCCGGACGCGGGTCGCGGCCCGGCTTCTCCAGCTCCTTGAGGATGTCGGTCACGGTCGGCAGGCCGAAGGTGTCGTCCACGAACCGGGCCGCATCGATGGTCCGCAGCGCCGCGGTGTTGCCGATCAGACTCCGAATGTCGCTTCCGGTGGAGTCGAGGATGCGCCGGACGACCGGGTAGGCCTCCGGGTGCACGCTCGACGCGTCGAGCGGGTCGTCCCCGTCGGGGATGCGCAGGAAGCCCGCGCACTGCTCGAACGCCTTCGGACCGAGTCGCGGCACCTCCTTCAGTGCCTTGCGGGAGCGGAACGGGCCGTTGGCGTCGCGGTGGGCCACGATGTTCTCGGCCAGCCCGGAGCCGATGCCGGAGACGCGGGTCAGCAGCGGGGCCGAGGCGGTGTTGACGTCGACGCCGACCCCGTTGACGCAGTCTTCGACCACCGCGTCGAGCGAGCGCGACAGCTTCACCTCGGACAGGTCGTGCTGGTACTGCCCGACGCCGATCGACTTCGGATCGATCTTGACCAGCTCGGCCAGCGGGTCCTGCAGGCGGCGGGCGATCGAGACCGCGCCGCGCAGCGACACGTCGAGGCCGGGCAGCTCCTGCGAGGCGTAGGCGGAGGCGGAGTAGACCGACGCCCCGGCCTCGGACACCACGATCTTGGTCAGCCCCGGCATCAGCTTGACCAGCTCGCCGGCGAGCTTGTCGGTCTCCCGCGAGGCGGTGCCGTTCCCGATGGCGATCAGCTCGACGCCGTGCTGCTGGACGAGCCGCCCGAGGACGGCGAGCGACTGGTCCCACTGCCGCTTCGGCTCGTGCGGATAGATCGTCTCGGTGGCGACCACCTTGCCGGTCGCGTCGACCACCGCCACCTTCACGCCGGTGCGCAGGCCGGGGTCGAGGCCCATGGTCGTCCGGGTGCCGGCCGGCGCCGCGAGCAGCAGGTCGCGCAGGTTGGCCGCGAACACGCGGACCGCCTCCTCCTCGGCCGCCTGCCACAGGCGCGTGCGCAGGTCGATGCCGAGGTGGACGAGGACGCGGGTGCGCCACGCCCAGCGGACGGTGTCGGACAGCCAGCGGTCGGCCGGCCGCCCCTGGTCGCGGATGCCGAAACGCTGGGCGATGCGCAGCTCGTACCCGTTGGGCTCCTCCGCCTCGGGGTCAAGCGTGAGACTCAGGACCTCCTCCTTCTCGCCGCGGAACATGGCGAGGATGCGGTGGGAGGGGAGCTTGGTGAACGGCTCGGAGAAGTCGAAGTAGTCGGCGAACTTGGCGCCGGCCTCCTCCTTGCCCTCGCGGACGGCGGCGGCCACCCGGCCCCGCGACCACATGCGCTCGCGCAGCTCGCCGATGAGGTCGGCGTCCTCGGCGAACCGCTCCACCAGGATCGCCCTGGCGCCTTCGAGCGCCGCCGCCGCGTCGGCGACGGACTCGCCGACGAAGGCCTCGGCGGTCGCGTGCGGGTCGAGCGTCGGCTCGGCCAGCAGCTTGTCGGCCAGCGGCTCCAGCCCCGCCTCACGGGCGATCTGCGCCTTGGTGCGCCGCTTCGGCTTGTAGGGGAGGTAGATGTCCTCGAGCCGCGACTTGGAGTCGGCGGCCATGATCTGCGCCTCGAGGGCCTCGTCGAGCTTGCCCTGGGAGCGGATCGACTCCAGGATCGCCGCCCGGCGCTCCTCCATCTCGCGCAGGTAGCGCAACCGCTCCTCGAGGGTGCGCAGCTGCGCGTCGTCGAGCATGCCGGTCGCTTCCTTGCGGTAGCGGGCGATGAACGGCACCGTCGCGCCGCCGTCGAGCAGATCGACGGCCGCGGTCACCTGGGCCTCGCGCACGCCGAGCTCGTCGGCGATCCGCTGCTGAATAGAGGTCGTCACGGTCGCCTATTCTGCCCGACGCCTCCGACAGTCCGCGTCGTACGGCCAGGCAGGGCCGTACGACGCGGACCGGGGGAGGGCACCGGGGGCGCGGGGTCAGGCGGGCCGCGCCCCCGGCGCCCGGCTCAGCCGAGGCCGTTCTTCATGGCCGTGATCAGCTCGCCGTTGGTGGTGTCACCACTGAGCTCCCAGAAGAACGAGCCGCCGAGGCGCTGGTCCTTGGCCCAGCTCATCTTGCCCGCGATCGTGCTCGGGGTGTCGTAGCTCCACCAGTTGCCGCCACACTTGGCGTACGCCGTGCCGGCGATCGTGCCGTTCGACGGGCAGCTCGTCTTGAGGACCTTGTAGTCCTCGATGCCCTGCTCATAGGTGCCCTGGGCCGGTCCGGTGGCGGTGCCGCCGGGCGCGGCCTGGGTCACGCCGGTCCAGCCGCGGCCGTAGAAGCCGATGCCGAGCAGCAGCTTGTCCGCCTGAACGCCCTTGTCCCTCAACTTCTGGATCGCCGAGGCGCTGTCGAACTTCTCCTTCGGGATGCCGTTGTAGGTGGTCAGCGGCGAGTGCGGCGCGGTCGGGCCCTTCGCGTCCCAGGCGCCGAAGAAGTCGTACGTCATGACGTTGTACCAGTCGACGTACTGCGCGGCGCCCGCGTAGTCGGCCAGGTCGATCTTGCCGCCGTCGGACGCGTCCGCGGTGATGGCCGCGGTGACCAGGGCGTTCGGGCCGAACTTGGCGCGCAGCGCGGCCATCAGGTTCTTGAACGCCGCCGGACCGCTGCTGTCGCAGGTCAGGCCGCAGGCGTTCGGGTACTCCCAGTCGATGTCGATGCCGTCGAAGACACCGGCCCAGCGCGGGTCGTTGATGAGGTTGTAGCAGGAATCGGCGAACGCGGTCGGGTTGGCCGCCGCCTGGCCGAAGCCGCCGGACCAGGTCCAGCCGCCGAACGACCACAGGATCTTCAGGCCGGGGTGCTTGGCCTTCAGCTTGCGGAGCTGGTTGAAGTTGCCGCGCAGCGGCTGGTCCCACGTGTCGGCCACGCCGTCCACGCTGGTGGACGCGTCGTAGGCCTTGTCGTAGTCCGCGTAGCTGTCGCCGATGGCGCAGCGGCCGCCGGTGACGTTGCCGAACGCGTAGTTGATGTGGGTGAGCTTCGACGCGGAGCCGCTGGTCTCGACGTTCTTCACGTGGTAGTTGCGGCCGTAGACGCCCCACTGGATGAAGTAGCCGAGCAACTTGTTGCCGCCGGTGCCGCCGCCGTCCTTCTGCGTGGTGGCCGACACCTGGTTGCTCGCCTGGGACACGTTCTGCGCGGCGTCGAAGGCCTTCACCGTGTACGTGTACGTCGTGTTCGGGGTGAGGCCGGTGTCGGTGAAGGTGGTGGTGGTCGAGGTGCCGGCGAGGGTGGCGCCGCGGTAGACGTTGTAGCCGGTGACGCCGACGTTGTCGGTGGAGGCGGTCCAGGACAGCGAGGCCGTCGTGGTCGTGGTGCCCGTCACCTTCAGGTTGGCCGGGGCGGTCGGGGGCGTCTTGTCGTCGCCGCCGGTGTCCTTCTTCGTGGTCGCGGTGACCGGGGCGCTGGCCGGCGAGACGTTCTGGGCCGCGTCCCGCGCCTTCACCGTGTACGTGTACGCCGTGTCGGGGGCGAGGCCCGTGTCGGTGAAGGTGGTGCTGGTCGAGGTGCCGGCGAGGGTGGCGCCGCGGTAGATGTCGTAGCCGGTGACGCCGACGTTGTCGGTGGAGGCGGTCCAGGACAGCGAGGCCGTCGTGGTCGTGGTGCCGGTGACCGTGACGTTGGTCGGCGCGGTGGGCGGCGTCCTGTCCTCGCCGCCGCCGGTGCCGCCGGTGACCTCGATGGCCGACACCGTGGCGTAGTTGCCGCCGCCGTTCATGTTGAACTGCACGTTGAGCTGGCCGTCCGTCACCGTCGCGGTGAAGGTCCGGTCGCAGGCCGTCAGCCGTCCGCAGGCGGCGAAGATGTCGAAGCCGGTGAGCACGTTGACGCCCTCGGCGCGCACGTCGAACTTGCGCTGGCCTGCGGCGTTCGCCCAGTCCTCGACCATCCGGAGCTTGACGGTGTACGTGCCGTTGGCGACGTCGAACTTGTAGCCCGACCAGCCGTTGAACAGGTCGTACGTCTGGTAGAGGGTGCCGTCGGAGGTTCCGGCGATCGTGCTGGAGGTGGACCCGGATCCGTACAGCGTCTCGTGGCCCCAGCTTCCGCTGGAGTACGCCTTGTCGGCCGACCAGGCGTTGCCCGAGCCGTCGGTGAACGCCGGGCCGTTCGCGTTGACCCGGATCGGGGTGGTGACCGCCGCCTGGGCGCCGGGCGGTGCGATCGCGAGGGGAAGCAGCAGCGAGCCGGCCGCCGCCAGAAGTGCCGGGATGATGGTGCGTTTCATTCGTGCTCCACGTCCGGTGGGCTGATGGGGGTGGGGGTGTGATGGACGCGCGGCGAGGTGGGTCGCCCTCGCCGATGGGTGGGTGGGTACGGATCGGCGTCAACAGGTGGTGATCGCGGCACGGACACGCTCCCGCCTGCGAGTCTTCCTCTTACTATTAGGAAGCTTTCTTTTTAATTTCTCGTGAACCTACCCTCGGCGCGATCGCGCGTCAATATCCCGGGGCGAACCCTGAGGTCAGGGGGGCGTGGGGCCGTCCTTCGGCCGCCGGCCTCGGTGCCGGCGGCGTCATTGCGGAGAGACACTGGAGACATGAGGGGGAAGGGCAACCCTGTGGCCGACGTGACCTTCCACTTCGACCCGATCTGCCCGTGGAGCTGGCGCGCGTCGCGCTGGCTCGCGAAGGTCGCCGAGGCGCGCGGGCTGGACGTCGAATGGCGGTCGTTCAGCCTCGCCGTCCTGAACGAGGGCAAGGAGATCCCGGAGGCGTACCGGGCGCCGATGGCCGCCTCCAGACGTGCGCTGCGGCTGGTCGAGGCGTTGCACACGGGCGGCCGGGGCGAGGAGGCCGCCGCCTTCTACGCCGAGCTCGGCGCACGGGTGCACGAGGCCGGAGCCCCGCTGACCGACGAGGTCGTGGCCGAGGCTGCCGAGGCGGCGGGGGTGGGGGAGGCGGCGTCCGCGCTGGACGACGCGTCGTGGGACGCGGCGGTCCGTGCCGCCCATGATCGCGCGTTCTCCTCGGCCGGGCCGGACATCGGCTCGCCCGTGATCATTCTGGAGGGAGCGGAGCGTGGCCTGCACGGGCCGATCCTGTCCGCGATCCCTGGCGAGAAGGACGGCGCGGCCCTGTGGGACGCGGTCGAGTCGCTGCTGCGCAGCCCGATCTTCTTCGAGGTCAAGCGCGGACGCCGGTGACGCGCTCCGCTCAGTGGACGCGCACCTTGCGGTAGAACTCCAGGGTCATGAAGATCAGGAGCGAGATCGCCAGCAGGGTGCCGAGCATGTAGGCGGGCCGGTGCCGCGCCCACGCCGCCCGCCGGAGCCCGCCTCCGGCATGTCCCGCCTGCTCGGCGGGGACCGGCGTCCGGGTCCGCGCGGCACGGAGAAGCCGTTCGCCGCGTACGGCGGGCCGCGTGGTCCGCCCCTCCCGCTCCGGCCTGCGCGGGGTCACCGGCACGGCCGGCACCCCGGAGGCGGCGGCGATCTCGGCGTGGTGCGCCAGATAGCCGGCGGGGAAGGTGGTGACGCTGCCGCACCCGCAGTTGGGGCAGATCGCCCCGGCCCACGGCGACTGGACGGGGAGGCCGCCGCGCAGCCAGACGACGACGTCGTTGCCGTGCCCGTCGGAGAGGCGCCGGGCGACGTACTCCTCCTCCCAGACGAGCCAGCAGCGCAGGCACTCGAACGGCCATTTCTCGTTCGCACTGAATCCCTCGTGCACCAGGACCACCCCCGGAGGCGCACCGTTTTGCCGTGGTGATCCCAGTGTCCGTACCCCCGCCCGGTGTCAACAAGGCGACGAATCACTACAAGGAGTATCGATTCGATTACCTGACGTCAGGATGGGCGGGATCGCGCCGATCGCCGGCGCTCGGGAAGGTCCGGGTCAGCAGGGGCATGAGCAGGTTGTCCACCATGTCGGTGAGGAAGTCGTGGTCGAGTGGCCGGCCGAGGATCATCCGGCGAATGACCTGCCCCTCGGACACCTGGTGCGCTCGCGCGGCCGAGGCGTCCCTGGGCGCCTCGCCCCGGGCCACGGCCCGCTCCACGATCGTCCGGAACGGTCCAAGGTCCTCGTCCGCCACGTGTGACCGCAGCGCGGCGGCCAGGTCGGCGTCCACCCGCATGGCGTGGATGAGCCCGGTCATCATGGTGACGTAGCGTTCGTCGACCTGCGTGCACAGCATGCTCAGCGCGGCCAGCAGGTCGCCGCGCAGGGTTCCGGTGTCCGGGATGGCGGCGACGGAGACGGCGTCGCGCGCGTCCAGCGCGGCCTTGACCAGTTCGGGTTTACCCCGCCAGCGGCGATAGCACGGCATGTGATCCTGCCCGGACTGGACCTCAACGCGCCCGACCTCAACGCCCCGGACGTGGTCGCTGAGCAGATCCGGACCTTCAGCCAGGCACAGCTGAACGGGTGACAACGGTGGTGAGGGCCCGGACGCCGGCCGGCTCGCCGTCACGGAAGGCGGAGCCGCCTGCCCCGGGTCACCGCGCGTAGATCCGCCTCGATCCGGGAGGCCGTCTCGGTGAGCGGCGGCAGCAGCGCCGCGAGCGTCTCCTCGACGGGGCCCCGCGCCGCGTGGGTCGCGACGTTGAGCGCCGCCACCACCTGGCCGGCGCCGTCCCTGACCGGGACGGCCAGCGAGCGGAGCCCTTCCTCCAGCTCCTCGTCCACGAAGGCGTGCCCCCGCTCGGCCGCCCCCTCGACGATTTTCGCCAGCTCCGCCGGGTCGGTCACGGTCCGCCCGGTGATGGCGCGCGGGTCCGCGCCCGCCAGCCGCGCGGCCAGTTCCGCGTGCGGGAGGCTGGCCAGCAGCACCCGCCCCATCGACGTCGCGTACGCGGGGAGCCGGGTGCCGACCGTGATGTCGACACTCATGATCTTGTAGGCCGGCACCCGGGCGACGTAGCGGATCTCGTCGCCGTCGAGCACCGCCATGGACGCCGACTCGTGCGTGCGCCGGACCAGGTCGGCCATGTGCGGCTGCACGATCTCGGCGAAGCCGAGCGACGACAGGTGCGCGTATCCGAGTTCGAGCACACGGGGCAGCGGCCGGAAGCCGCGTCCGACGTGTTCGACGTAGCCGAGGTGCTCCAGGGTGAGAAGCGCGCGCCGCGCGGTCGCCCGGGCCAGGCCGGTGCTCTCGGCGACCTCCGACAGCGAGCGCGTGCCGTCGAGGGCGCAGAGCACCGTGAGCCCCCTGGCCAGGGACTGCAGGAACTCGGGCCCCAGCTCGCGCTTGGCCGTCCGCGCCGGATCCGCCCCGACCGCGGTCGCGGCCGCCGCGCCCGGCCCGCCGGAGGTGTGCTCCGCCAGGACGCGCGCGAGTGCCGCCTCCATGGCGCCGGTCTCCTCGCGCAGCCGGGGCAGCGTCGCCTCGGCGAGCGAGGCGACCGTGTGCCTGCTGGTGTGGCTCACCACGCTCACCGCGCAGGCCGTACGCCCGGACGGGTCGCGCACGGGCACGGCCACCGCGATCAGGCCGGGCTCGATGAGCTGGTCGTCGGCGGACCAGCCCTCGGCGACGGCGCGGGCGACGCGGCGGTCGAACTCCTCCGCCTCGACGGGCGGGCGCGCGGGCACGGCGGGGAAGTGCTCGGGGAGGCGCTCCGGTGACGCGCGCCGGGCGAGCCAGGCCGCCCGGGCATCCTCGTCCCACTCGGCGGCGAAGAGCGGGCCGGGGGCGCACCGCTCTGCGGGCAGCAGGTCGCCGATGCGGAAGGCCAGCGACATGGTGCGCCGGCGGGTGATCTGGGTGACGAACCTGACGCCGTCGCCGTCGGGCACCGCGACGGAGACGGACTCGTCGAACTCGTCGGCCAGCCGCTCGGCCACCGGTCCGAGCGCGGCCGGGACGCCGCAGCCGGCCAGGTAGGCGTTGCCCGGCTCCATCAGCGGCGGGGCCAGCTCGACCTCGCGGTCGATCTCGCGCAGGTGGCCGAGGTGGACGAGGGTGGCGACCACGCGGTCCACGGTCGAGCGGGCGAGCCCGGTGGCCCGGGCGAGGTCGCTCAGGCGCATCCGGTGTCCACCGGGCGCCGACATGACGCGCAGCACGGCCAGCCCTCTTTCGAGCGGCCCGACGACATCCATTTGACATCCGTTCGTAGGCGGGAGGAAACTCCGGGCAAGTCAATTATGAACGAAAGTTCACTGGGCGAACAACCTGAGGAGCGATGGCAGAGATCCGGAGCCTCCGTGACGCCGTGGCCGGCCTCATCCATGACGGCGACACCGTCGCCATGGAGGGCTTCACCCATCTGATCCCGTTCGCGGCCGCGCACGAGATCATCCGCCAGGGCATCACCGACCTGACCCTCGTCCGCATGACCCCCGACGTGATCTACGACCAGCTCATCGGCATGGGGGCCGCGCGCCGGCTGGTCTTCTCCTGGGGCGGCAACCCCGGAGTGGGCTCGCTGCACCGGTTCCGCGACGCGGTCGAGAACGGCTGGCCGCGCCCGCTGGAGCTCGACGAGCACAGCCACGCGGGCATGGCCAACCGCTATGTCGCGGGCGCGTCCCGGCTGCCGTTCGCGGTGCTGCGCGGCTACCGGGGCAGCGACCTGCCGAAGCGCTCCTCGACCATCTCCACCGTCACCTGCCCGTTCACCGGCGAGGAGCTGGCCGCCGTCGCCGCGGTGAACCCCGACGTCACGGTCATCCACGCGCAGCGCGCCGACCGTGCGGGCAACGTCCAGCTCTGGGGGCTCGTCGGCGTGCAGAAGGAGGCCGCGCTCGCCGCCGACCGGGTCCTGGTCACCGTGGAGGAGATCGTCGACGAGCTGGAGCCGATGCCGGACGCCGTGGTCCTGCCGAGCTGGACGGTGAGCGCCGTGGCCCACGTGCCGAACGGCGCCCACCCGTCGTACGCGGCGGGCTACACGGTCCGCGACAACGAGTTCTACCAGGCGTGGGACCCCATCTCCCGGGACCGCGAGACGTTCCTGGCCTGGATGCGCGAGCACGTGCTGGAGGCATCGTGAGCGACACGACGAACGCCACCCCGGCCGCGGCCCCGGACGGCGCCGCGCGGGACTGGACGCCCGACGAGCTGATGACCGTCAACGCGGCGCGCGCGCTCCACGGCTCGCGCACCTGCTTCGTCGGCATCGGCCTCCCCAGCGCCGCGGCCAACCTGGCCCGCCGCACCTCCCAGCCGGACCTCGTGCTCATCTACGAGTCCGGCACGCTCGGGTCCAAGCCGACCCGGCTGCCGCTGTCGATCGGGGACGGCGAGCTGGCCGACACCGCCGACGCGGTCGTGTCGGTCCCCGAGATCTTCAACTACTGGCTGCAGGCAGGGCGGATCGACGTCGGCTTCCTCGGCGCCGCCCAGGTGGACCGGTACGCGAACATCAACACGACCGTGATCGACCGGGGGCCGGACCGGCCCGAGGGACGGCTCCCCGGCGCGGGCGGCGCCCCCGAGATCGCGGCGAGCTGCGGCAAGGTGCTGATGGTGCTGCGGCATTCGCGGCGCAACTTCGTGGAGCGGCTCGACTTCGTCACCACCGTCGGGCACGGCTCCGGCCCCGGCGACCGGGCCAGGCTCGGACTGCTGGGCCAGGGCCCCGTGGCGGTCATCACCGACCTCGGCGTGCTCCGTCCCGACCCCGAGACGGCCGAGCTCGTCCTCACCGAGATCCACCCCGGGGTCACCGTCGAGCAGGTGACCGAGGCGACCGGCTGGAAGCTGCGCGTCGCCGGCTCCGTCGGCGTCACCGAACCCCCCACCCAGGCCGAGCTGGCCGCGCTCCGCGCGCTCAAATCCGGAGGTGAGCCCCGTGCGTGACGTCTACATCGTCGACGCCGTCCGCACTCCCGTCGGCAGGTACGGCGGAGCGCTGTCCGGCGTGCGGCCGGACGACCTGGCCGCCCACGTGCTGCGCGCGCTCGCCGAGCGCAGCCCGGCGCTCGACCTCGCGCGGGTGGACGACGTGGTGTTCGGCAACGCCAACGGCGCCGGCGAGGAGAACCGCAACGTCGCCCGCATGGCCGCGCTGCTCGCCGGGTTCCCGGTCACCGTCCCGGGCAGCACCGTCAACCGGCTCTGCGGTTCCGGGATGGAGGCCGTGATCCAGGCGTACCGCGCCATCGCGGTGGGCGACGCCTCCGTCGCGATCGCAGGCGGCGTCGAGTCGATGAGCCGCGCCCCCTGGGTGGTGCCCAAGCCCGAGCGGGCGTTCCCCGCCGGGCACCAGCAGATGGTGTCCACCACGCTCGGCTGGCGGCTGGTCAACCCGCGGATGCCCGAGGAGTGGACCATCGCGCTGGGCGAGAGCGCCGAGCTGCTCGCCGACCGGTACGGCGTGACCCGCGAGGCGCAGGACGCCTTCGCGCTGGCCAGTCACGAGAAGGCGGCCCGCGCCTGGAAGGACGGCGCGTACGCCGCCGAGGTCGTCCCGCTCGACGAGCTCGCCCGCGACGAGGGCATCCGCGAGGACACCTCGCTGGAGGCGCTGGCCAGGCTGAAGCCCGCGTTCAGGAGGGGCGGCACGGTCACCGCGGGCAACTCCTCCCCGCTGAACGACGGCGCGGCGGCGCTGCTGCTCACCGACGAGGCCGGGCTCGCCGCCACCGGGCGTGAGCCGCTCGCCCGCATCCGGGCCGGCGCGGTCACCGCGGTCGAGCCGCAGTACTTCGGCATCGGCCCGGTCGAGGCGGTCGACCGGGCGCTCCGGCGGGCCTCCCGGACCTTCGCGGACCTGCTGACCGTCGAGCTGAACGAGGCGTTCGCGGCTCAGGCGCTCTCCTGCCTCGGCCAGTGGCCCGACCTCGACCCCGCCGTCGTCAACCCGCGCGGCGGCGCCATCGCGATCGGCCACCCGCTGGGCGCTTCGGGCGCGCGGATCACCGGCGCCGTCGCCCACCAACTCGCGGCGGCCGGCTCCGGCATCGGCGTGGCCGCGCTCTGCATCGGCGTGGGCCAGGGCCTCGCCGTCGTCCTGGAACGCTGACCGGCGAACGAAGGAGCCCCATGACAGCGAGGAGGCAGGCATGAGCACGAACCCCCCGACGCCCGAACCCCAGGCCGTCATCGACGCCGAGATGGCGCGGGTCCAGGCGGAGGCCGAGAAGGCCCACGCGGACGGCGCCCCCGAGGAGCTCCAGCCGCGGCGCGACTACCCGCCCTACCGCAGCTCCGTCCTGCGGCACCCGAAGCGGCCCCTGGTCGCCGCGCCCGAGGCGTTCACCGAGCTGCGCGGGCCGGTGTTCGGGGTCACCGACGTGACCGAGCTGGACAGCGATCTCACCCGGCAGCACCACGGCGAGCCGCTCGGCGAGCGGATCGTCGTGACCGGCCGGGTCCTCGACCGGGACGGCCGCCCGGTGCGCGGCCAGCTCGTGGAGATCTGGCAGGCGAACGCGTCCGGGCGGTACGCGCACAAGGGCGACCAGCACCCGGCGCCGCTCGACCCCAACTTCACCGGCGCCGGCCGCTGCCTCACCGACGACGAGGGTCGCTACACCTTCACCAGCATCAAGCCGGGGGCCTATCCCTGGCGCAACCACCTGAACGCCTGGCGTCCGGCGCACATCCACTTCTCGCTGTTCGGCACCGCCTTCACCCAGCGGCTCGTCACCCAGATGTACTTCCCGAACGATCCGCTGTTCCCGTACGACCCGATCTTCAACTCGATCACGGACGAGCGGGCCAGGCAGCGCCTGATCTCCACGTACGACCATGACCTGTCCAGCCCCGAATGGTCGCTCGGCTACCGTTGGGACATCGTCCTCGACGGGCCGTCCGCGACCTGGATGGAGGAAGGCCGTTGAGACCGCCCACACCGTCCCAGACCGTCGGCCCCTTCTTCGGCTACGCGCTGCCGTTCCCGGGAGGGGGCGACCTCGTCCCGCCGGGCCACCCGAGGGCGATCACCGTGCACGGCGCGGTCCTCGACGGCGCCGGGCAGCCGATCCCCGACGCGCTGCTGGAGTTCTGGCAGGCCGACCCCGCGGGAGGACTGGCGGGCGCGCCCGGCTCGATGCGCCGCGACCCGGTCACCGGCTCCTTCGCCGGCCGTTCCGGCGTCGGTTTCACCGGGTTCGGCCGGGTGGCGACCGACGCCGACGGCCACTGGACGCTCCGCACGCTCCCTCCGGGGCCGGCCGCTCCCGGGGCGCTGCCGTACATCTCGGTGTGCGTCTTCGCGCGCGGGCTGCTGCACCACCTGTACACCCGCGTCTACCTGGAGGACGGGGCGGGCGACCCGCTGCTCGACTCCCTCGACCCGGACCGCCGTGCCACGCTGATCGCCCGGCCCGAGCAGGACGGGGCCTACCGGTTCGACATCCACCTCCAGGGGAGCGAGGAGACGGTCTTCCTTGACTTCGGCTGACATCCCGGCCCGGCGCCCGGACGAGGGGTGGGCGGGCGAGCCGGGCCTGCTCACCCCCGTCTGGACCGGGAGCGCCGTCGAGGAGGCCACCGGCGACGTCGCCGTGCTCCAAGCGATGCTCGACGCCGAGGCGGCGCTCGCCCGGGCCCAGGCCACGCTCGGCATGGTCCCGGCCTCCGCCGCCGAGGCGATCGGCGCGGCCGCCGACGCCCGGCTCTACGACGTGCGCGACATCGCCCTGCGCGCCGTACCCGGCGGCAACCCCGCGATCCCGCTGGTCGCCGACCTCACCGCGGCCGTGGCCCGCCGCGCCCCCGAGGCCGCGCCGTACGTGCACCTGGGGGCGACCAGCCAGGACATCGTGGACACCGCGCTGATGCTGGTGGCCGCCCGGGCGCTGCCGCTGATCGCCGCCGATCTCGGCCGGGCCGCCGCGGTGCTGGCCCGGCTCGCCGCCGAGCACCGCGACACCGTCCTGCCCGCGCGCACGCTCACCCAGCACGCCGTACCGACCACCTTCGGGCTCAAGGCGGCGGGGTGGCGCGCCCTGATCCTGGACGCGACCGACCGGCTCTCCCGCCTCACGCTGCCCGCGCAGCTCGGCGGCGCGGCCGGGACGCTGGCCGCCTTCCACGAGTACGCGGGGAGCCGCCCCGCGTCCGAGAGCCCGGACGTGGGGGTGGCGCTGCTGCGCACGTTCGCCGCCGAGACCGGGCTGGCCGAGCCGCCGCTGCCCTGGCACGTGCTGCGCACCCCGGTGGCCGACCTCGGGGCGGCCCTCGCGTTCACCGCCGGCGCGCTCGGCAAGACGGCCGCCGACGTGCTGGTCCTGACCCGCACCGAGATCGGCGAGCTCTCCGAGGGCGCGGGCGGCGGCTCGTCCGCCATGCCGCACAAGAGCAACCCGGTCCGTGCCACGCTCATGGCGGCGGCCGCGCGGCAGGCGCCCGCGCTCGCCGCCGTGCTCCTGGGGTCCCTCGCCGCGGAGGACGAGCGCCCGGCGGGCGCGTGGCACGCCGAGTGGCCCGCGCTGCGGGAGCTGCTGCGCCTCGCGGGCGGAGCAGCGGCGAACGCCGCCGAGCTGGCGCAGGGGCTGCGCGTCCACCCCGGCCGGATGCGCGCCGACCTCGACCGCACCGGCGGCCTCCTCCTCGCGGAACGGCTCGCGGCGGCGCTCACCCCGACGCTGGGCCGCGCCGCTGCCAGGGCCGCGGTGGAACGCGCCTCGCGCCGGGCCGCAGCCGACGGTGTCGGCCTGGACGAGGCGCTCCGCGACGAACGACTCCCCATCGTGGAGGACGAGCTGCGCCGTCTGCTCGACCCCGCCACTTACGTGGGTTCCGCCCCGGCGTTGACCGAGCGGGCCCTTCGCCGCCAGCCGCAGGTCAAGGAGTGACGATGAAGCCTGCCCACGCTCCCGGCAGCCCCGGAGCCGACGAGACCGGCCACCGGACGACGGCCGGGACCGGAGCGGCGCCGACGGCCCCGTCCGGGACGCCGCGCCTGCACCACCGCACCGACGGCCGCCCGGACGCTCCCGCGCTCCTGCTCGGTCCCTCGCTCGGTACCTCCCTCGCCGTGTGGGACCCGCAGGTGCCCGCGCTCGCCCGCGACCATCGCGTCGTGCGGTGGGACCTTCCCGGCCACGGCGGCTCGCCGTCCGCGCTCGGCGAGGGGGCCACGGTCGCCGACCTCGCCGGGCTCGTCCTCGACCTCGCCGACGCCCTCGGCGTGGACCGGTTCCACTACGCCGGGATCTCCCTCGGCGGCGGGGTCGGCGCGTGGCTGGCGCTCCACCACCCCGACCGGGTCGCCTCGCTCACCATGGTGTGCTCGTCGGCCCGGTTCGGCACCGAGGAGACGTGGCGTGAGCGGGCCGCGCTCGTCCGGGCCAACGGCACCGGCATCGTGGTCGACTCCGCGGCCCAGCGCTGGTTCACCCCCGCCTTCACCGGGGCGGCCCCCTTCCTCGACGAGCTGCGCGAGGTCCGCGCCGACGGGTACGCCGCCTGCTGCGACGCGCTCGCGGTGTACGACATCCGCGCCGAGCTGGGCCGGATCACCCCGCCGACCCTGGTGATCGGCGGGCGGGACGACATCGCCACGCCGCCCGCGCACGCGCGGGAGCTGGCCGACGGCATCCCCGGTGCGACGCTCGTGGAGATCCCCGGAACGGCCCACCTGGCCGGAGTGGAACGGCCCGAGCCCGTGCTGACCGCCCTGCTCGCCCACCTCGAAGACGGCGGTCCGGCCCGCGCGGACGGCTCCCGCCGGTACGCCGCCGGGATGGGCGTGCGCCGCGCCGTGCTCGGCGACGCGCACGTGGACCGCGCCACCGCGAACGCCGACTCCTTCACCGCCGACTTCCAGGACTTCATCACCCGCTACGCCTGGGGCGAGATCTGGACCAGGCCCGGCCTCGACCGCCGTACGCGCAGTTGCGTCACGCTGACCGCGCTCGTCGCGGGCGGCCACCTGGAGGAGCTGGCGATGCACGTCAGAGCCGCGCTGCGCAACGGCCTCACCCCGGACGAGATCAAGGAAGTCCTGCTGCAGGCGGCCGTCTACTGCGGCGTCCCGGCCGCCAACGCCGCGTTCGCCGTGGCCCAGCGCACCCTGAACGAGCTCCAGGAGAGGAACCCATGAGCGTCCCCGCCCGCACCACTGTCGCGATCATCGGGGCCGGCCCCGCCGGGCTGCTCCTGGCCCGGCTGCTCCAGCGCTCCGGCATCGACTCCGTCGTGCTGGAGCACCGCGACCGCGCGTACGTCGAGCAGCGCCAGCGCGCCGGCATCCTTGAGCAGGGCACGATCGACGTCCTGCGCGCGTGCGGCGCCGGCGAGCGGATGGACCGCGAGGGCCTCCCGCACAACGGCGTCGAGCTGCGTTTCGACCGCCGGGGCCACCGGATCGACTTCCCGTCGCTCACCGGCGGCCGCGCCGTCATGGTCTACGCCCAGACCGAGATGGTGAAGGACCTGGTGGCGCTCCAGCTCGCCGAGGGCGGCCCGCTGCTGTTCGAGGCGCGCGCCGTCGCCGTCGAGGGGCTGGAGGCCGGGCAGCCGTCGGTCCGCTACGTCCACGAGGGCCGCGAGCACACCCTGGCCTGCGACTTCGTGGTGGGCTGCGACGGCTTCCACGGCATCGCCCGCGCCGCCGTCCCGTCCGGCGTGCTGCGCACCTTCGACCGGGAGTACCCCTTCTCCTGGCTCGGCATCCTGGCCGACGTCCCGCCCTCGTCCGACGAGCTGATCTACGCGCACTCCGAGCGCGGCTTCGCCCTGCTCAGCATGCGCACGCCCACGGTCAGCCGGCTGTACCTCCAGGTGCCGAACGGCACCGACCCCAGCGACTGGCCGGACGAGCGCATCTGGGACGAGCTGGACCTCCGGTTCGCCGTGGACGGCGACTGGAAGCTGGAGCGCGGCCCCATCACGTCGAAGTCGGTCACCCCGATGCGGAGCTTCGTCACCGAGCCCATGCGGTACGGCCCGCTCTTCCTGGCCGGGGACGCCGCGCACATCGTGCCGCCGACCGGGGCCAAGGGGCTGAACCTCGCCGTCGCCGACGTGGTCGTCCTGGCCCGGGCGCTCGCCCGGTGGCACGAGACCGGCGCCGCCGACCTCCTCGACGCGTACTCCGACACCTGCCTGCGCCGGGTCTGGCGGGCCGAGCACTTCTCCTATTTCATGACCACGACCCTGCACCCCGACCCCGCGCAGAGCGACTTCGACACCCGGCTGCAGCTCTCGCAGCTGCATCGGATCGCCGACTCGGAGACCGCGGCGGCCGAGCTGGCGCAGAACTACGTCGGCCTCCCCTTCGAGTGACCATCGTCCCCGTCTCCCCGCCGTCTCCCCGACGGGCGGGGGGATCGGGCTGTCTCCCGGCCGTCTGATGCGCGCGGGCCGCGTCATGACGTATGCCTATTTATAGGCAGATAGGCGCGACCCGCCGCGGGAAGGGCGCCCTCAGCCCTTCCGCGGCCGGAACTCGGGGAGGAACAGATGGTTGAGCTGCTGGGAGCGGTGGTCTCCCTGGCGGCCGTGACGCTGCTCGGTCTGATCGCGTTGCTGCTGATCTCGGTGTGCGTGCTCCTGGGGCTGGCAGGGCTGGCCGCCTTCACCCGGCGCGAACCCCCGCCGGTCTCCCGGATGCCCGCCGCGTGATCCAGATCCCCGCCGGGTGACCCGGATCACCCGGGTCGCCCGGCGGGCGCGTGCATGAGGGCCCGCTCTCGGGGGACAGGGGGACCCATGGAGGAGAGCGGGACGGCCCCGGCACCCGTCCGCGAGCGCGGTGTGTGGCCGGTGATCCTCGCGCTGATGCTGGCGATGCTCCTCGCCGCCCTGGACCAGACGATCGTGTCCACCGCACTGCCGACCATCGTCGGCGAGTTCGGCGGGCTCAACCACCTGTCGTGGGTCGTGACCGCGTACCTGCTCGCCTCCACGGTGTCCACCCCGCTGTGGGGGAAGCTGGGCGACCAGTACGGCCGCCGGCATCTCTTCCAGGCCGCCATCGTGATCTTCCTGATCGGGTCTGCGCTGTGCGGGCTGGCCGGGAGCATGATCCAGCTCATCGCGTTCCGGGCGCTGCAGGGTCTCGGCGGCGGCGGGTTGATGGTGCTCGCCATGGCCATCGTCGCGGATGTGGTCGCCCCCCGCGACCGAGGCCGCTACCAGGGGTTCTTCGGCGGCGTCTTCGCCTTCGCCAGTGTGGTGGGGCCGCTGCTCGGCGGACTGTTCGTCGACCGCCTCTCCTGGCGCTGGGTCTTCTACATCAACGTGCCGATCGGCGTCGTCGCGCTCTTCGTCATCGCCGCGACCCTGCGCGGGTGGCGCGACCGCAGGCCGCACACCATCGACTACCGGGGCGCCGTCCTCCTCGGCACCGCGGTCACCTGCGTCGTGCTCGCCACCTCCTGGGGCGGCAGCCGGTACGCCTGGGGCTCCCCGCCGATCCTCGCCCTGGGCGCCGCGGCCGCCCTCCTGCTCGTGCTGTGGGTGCGGGTCGAGCGGCGCGCGGCGGAGCCGATCGTGCCGCTCCACCTGTTCCGGGTCGACGTGTTCTCCGTCGCCGCCGCGCTCGGTTTCGTGGTGGGCTTCACCATGATGGGCACGCTGGCCTACCTGCCGCTGTTCCTCCAGGTGGCGCACGGCGTCTCGGCGACCGAGTCCGGCCTCTACCTGCTGCCGATGATGGCGGGGATGCTCGGCACCTCGATCGCGTCCGGGCAGGCGATCAGCCGCACCGGGCACTACCGGCTCTACCCGATCGCCGGTATGACGATCACCACGGGCGCGCTGCTGCTGCTCCACGGCATGAGCGAGCACAGCTCCACGCTCTCCCTGAGCATCCGGTTCCTGGCCCTCGGCGTCGGGCTCGGCCTGGTCATGCAGGTCCTCGTGATCGCCGTGCAGAACGTCGTGGACTACCGCGACCTCGGGGTCGCCACCTCGTCGGTGACGTTCTTCCGCTCCATCGGCGGATCGTTCGGCGTCTCCCTCTTCGGCACGATCTTCGCCGGGCAGGTCGCCGTACGCGCCGCGGAGGCGCTGCGCGGCGTCGCGCTCCCGCCCGGGTTCCATCCGGCGGCGGTGCAGGGCAGCCCCGCGCTGCTGTCCCGGCTGGCCCCGGACGTCGCCGCGCGGGTCGTGCACGCCTACGCGGCGTCGGTGACCACGATCTTCCTGTACGCGGCGCCGGTCGCCTTCGCCGGACTCGTCCTCGCCTGCTTCCTGCGGCAGGTGCCGCTGCGGACGACCGTCGGGACTTCCGCCGCCGACCTCGGCGAGGGCTACGGGGGGCCGTGCGGCCGTTCCTCGCTGGAGGAGATCGAGCGGGCGCTCACCGTGCTCATGGGGAAGGACCCCGAGGCCGCCCGGCTGTACCGCGAGCTGGCCCGGCGCGCCGGGTACGACCTGCCGGCCGGGGCCGTGTGGATGCTCGCGCGGGTGGCCAGGAGCGGCCGCGCCGGCCGTACGGCGCTGGCGGCGCGGGCCGGCACCACACCGGAGCGGGGCGCGGGGTGCGCCCGGCCGCTGGTGGAGCGCGGTCTCGTCGAGCGTTCAGGCGACGATTTGGTCATCACCGGCCCCGGCCGGGAGGCCGTGCGGCGGATGGTCGCGGTCCGCCGGGCCGCGCTCGCCCGCCACCTCGACGGGTGGAACCCGGACAGCAACCCGGAGCTCACCGCGCTGCTGTCCCGGCTGGCGGCGGAGACCGTCGGTGACGACCGCGACGCCCGGGGCGCGGTCGACGCGCGCAGCCGCGACTGATCAATCGGCCATATCGGCCCCATTGCCTTGGGCCAGCGCGTCGACGACCTCGGTGAGATGGGCCAGCCGGCTCTCCAGGCCGCGTATCCGCGCCTCAAGTTCGGCCAGCGACGGCTGCTGAAAGGTCTCGCCGATCTGCCTGGCCATCGATCCTCCCGGGCTGGGGGCCGGACGGAGTGTCCGGCATGTGGGGGCATGCCTCCCGACGCATACGAAACTGCTTTTGCCCAAAAATCGGGATCTGAACACGTGAGAGCTGTCTTCCATACGGGGTAGGCGCCGGGGGTGAGGCAGTGGCAAAGCGGCCCTGTTCGGGAGGCATACGTACGCGGGTAGGGGCAGGGGACGCGTATGAGCGAGCACACGAGACCGGAACCCGACCCGCGCTCCCGGGCCGAGGACGAGGGCATCCCCGACCTCGGGGAGGGAACCCCGGAGTGCCAGTGGGCGAACGACCCGCAGGAGGAGCCGCTCCCCGGGGAGCGGCCGGTCGGCATGGACGAGTACGGCACCACGTCCGAGGAGATGGCGCAGGGGGAGTCGCTGGACATGCGCCTGCGCCGGGAGGTCCCCGACAAGACGCTGCTCTACGGCTCGCCGGAGGACGCCGAGCCCGACGTCGCCGACGAAAGGGTCCCGTACGGGCACGAGGAGGAGGTCGGCCGATCGGGGGACGAGGAGGACATCCGCCGCTCGGCGGGCCGCCTCGTGGACCCCGACAGGGGGATCGGCCCCGACATGGACAAGGAGATGATCGGGGAGGACGTCGGACCGGACACCGGCGGCTACAGCGCCGAGGAGAGCGCGATGCGGATCGAACCCGAATGACTCCGCGCAGGCGTCCGGTGACCCGCCTCCCGGGTGCCTGCGCGGCACTCCGCGTACGAGCGGCGTGGACGAGACCGGACAGAGACCGGACAGAGATCGACGGCGAGACAGACATCGAGCGGTACCGAGATCGACGGCGAGACTCGCATCGAGAGCGGCACGGGGATCGGCTGTGAGCGAAGCGGGCCGCCAAGATCGGTGACCTTGGAGCTGGACGCGTTACGCTGCGACGATGGCGAGTGTTGAGACGCGGCACGAGTGGCGGGTGCCGCGGGGGATCCTCGCGGCCAAGGCGATCGCCGCCGCCGTCTGCGTCGTCCTGGCCCTGTTGGGCGACGTCTCCCAGGCGTTCCTCGCCTCCGTCGCCGCGGCCGGGTTCGCCGCGCTGGCCCTGCGCGATCTGCTTGCGCCCGTACGGCTGGCGGTGGACGAGGGCGGCGTCACCGTGCCCGCGGGCTTCGCCCGGAGAGAGCGGTACTCCTGGAACGACGTGGACCGGATCCGGGTGGACACCCGCCGCCGCTACGGCGTCACGGCGCGGCTGCTGGAGATCGACACGGGGGAGCAGGTCCACCTGTTCAGCCGCTTCGACCTCGGCGCCCCGGTGGTGGACGTGGCCGAGATCGTGATGCGGCTGCGCCCCTGACGCGCGGGGCGGTGCCCGGAGGTTCTGGGTCGCCGACAAGTCGGATGCAAGCCGCGATCAACCGCATCGCCCTACTTTTCATGCCATGTCGGAAAGTGGCATCGCCGTTCTCGTGCTCGGCCTGCTCGGCGTGACCTTCACGCTGGTGGGCGCCGGCCTGCTCGCCAACGCCCGCGCGTTCCGCCGGCGCGCCCTTCGGGCGCAGGGACACGTCGTCGGGCTGCGCCGCAGCGATTCCAGCGACGGCGTCGTCTTCTACCCGATCGTCAGGTTCGCCACCGCGTACGGCCAACCGGTGGAGGCGGAGAGCCGGTTCGGCAGCAACCCGCCGTCCGCGCGCCCCGGGCAGACCGTCACCGTCATGTACGACCCGGCCGACCCCCGGCGGATCCGGATCGACAACCTGACCGGCAGCGGCGTGCTCCTCGGCGGCATCTTCCTCGGCGTGGGCCTGGTGCTCCTGATCGCCGGGATCGGCGTGGGCGCCGCCACGCTCCTCTGAAAGCGGCGGACGGGGACGTTGGGGACACCCCGCCGACCCGGGCGCACCGCGCTCGGTGCACCATCACTGATGGAAGCCGAACCAACGACACCGGACGACGGGGGCAGTGACCAGGTATGGCGCGGCAACTGAGCGCGCTCGACGCGCAGTTCCTCAACTTCGAGACGAGCAGCAACCTCGCGCACATCGCGGGGCTCGCCGTCCTCGACCCGTCCACCGCGCCGGGCGGGGAGGTCACCCGCGCGGCGCTGATCGAACTGATCAAGGAGCGGGTGCACCTCGCCCCGCCGCTGCGGCGCCGCCTGGTGCAGGTGCCGTTCAAGCTCGACCACCCCTACTGGGTGGAGGAGCGCGAGATCGACTTCGACTACCACGTCCGCGAGATCGCCCTGCCGCGCCCCGGCGACGACCACCAGCTCGGCGAGCAGGTCGCCCGCCTCCACGGCCGCCGCCTGGACCGGCGCCGTCCACTCTGGGAGCTGTACCTCATCCACGGGCTGTCCGGCGGGCGGATCGCGGTCTACACCAAGGTGCACCACTCGGCCATCGACGGCGTGACCGGTGCGGAGGTGCTCGCCGCCCTCATGGATCTCGGCCCCGAGCCGCGGCGCGAGACCCCGCCGCAGGAGCCCGAGCCGGACACGGCGCCCGAGACCGTCGAGATGATCGTCCGAGGGGTCGGTCGCGTCCTGGAGAACCCGGGGGCGGCGGTGCGCTTCCTCGCGGGCGTGATGCCGCGGCTCGACGAGATCCCGGTCGTCTCGCAGATCCCCGGCGCGGGCCTGGTCTCGCGCGTCGTGCGTGGCATCGGCGCGGAGCCGCTGCCCGGGCTGCCGCGGATGACCGTGCCGCGCACGCCCTTCTCCGGGCCGATCTCGCCCCATCGCCGGTTCGCGTTCGGGACGCTGCCGCTCGCCGACGTCAAGCGGATCAAGAACGCCTTCGGCGTGACCGTGAACGACGTGGTCCTGTCGCTGTGCGCCACCGCGCTGCGGCGCTGGCTGGTCCAGCGGGACGATCTGCCCCGGGAGCCGCTGGTCGCCGGCATCCCGATCTCCAGCCGGGGCCTGACGGACGGCGGTGACATCCCCGCCAACGAGGTGGTCCTCGCCATGGCGACGCTCCCCACGGACGTCGCCGACCCCGCCGAGCGGCTGCGCGGCGTGAGCCGTTCCATGAAGACCGTCAAGGACCGGTACGCGGCGGCGCCCGCGACCTGGCTGCTGGAGTTCAGCGAGGCCATGCCCGCCGCGCTGAGCGGCCTCGCCGACCGCGCCGCCTTCCGGATCGCGTCGCGTACGGCGCCCGCCATGAACCTCATGGTGTCGAACGTCCCCGGACCGCAGTTCCCGCTGTACATGTGCGGGGCCCGGCTGCTCGCCCACTATCCGGTCTCGGTGATCACCGACGTCAGCGGCGGGATCAACATCACCGTGTTCTCCTACGACGGGTCGCTGGACGTCGGCATCGTCGTCGATCGCGACATGGTGCCGGACGTGTGGGACTTCATCGACTATCTGCGCGACGCCCTGGACGAGCTGAGCCGGACGAACCCGTGACGGGCGCCGGAGCGGCGGCCGGGGCGGCGGCGGGGCTGCCGGACGGGGTCGGATAGGTGGCGCGGCCGAAGCCGCTGGCCGACCTGTTGGGCCCGTCCACCCGCCCCAGGCACCGGTAGTCGCGCGCGCCCGCCGCGTACTTGGCGGCGCTTGGGGGTAGCACGGTTATCTCCCACCTGTCCGCCTTGATCGTGGTGGCGGCGCCGCGGCGTGACTGCAACAGGATGTACTTCGAGCAGACCCGCGTGACGGTGGGGTGCTTCTGCACCGTCGTCTCGTCGCTGGTCACCCCCGGCGGCAGCGGCGCGATCGCGAACGTCTCCCACACGTGCGGCTTGGCGCAGGGGATGGAGCGCGCGGTCATGTCGCCGGCGATCGAGACCGTGCCGGCCCAGCACTCCGGCGTGGAGACGCACGCCGCCCCGGCGGAGGACACCTCGGCGGCGGGGCAGCCGGCCGTGTAGGTCGCCACGTCGAAGCCGCCCTGCCCGCCCGCGGTGGTACGCCCCGTCGGGCTGTGGGAGGCCGCGGCTCCGGGGCTCGGGCCGGTGCCGCCCTTGTCCGCGCCGCCGGGGTTGAGCAGGACGATCCCGGTGACGAGCAGGACGGCGAACACGGCGGCCGTCGCCGCGAAGACGGCCGGACGGCGTACCGCCCGGGGCCGCGTGGTCGGCGCCGCGTCCGCTCTCACCCGCGGCGGCGCCGTATGCGCATGGGGGCCCACGGCCGGGTTGCCCCGAGGGGCGCCCGGTGACCCGGCCACCGGGACGGCCGGGTTCGGGATCGCGCTCGGCCCGGTCCGGGCCTGCGCGATCGCGCGCGGGACGGCGGGATCCACGCTCACCTCGGGCGAGGAGGCCTCCGGACGCGCGCTCGCGTACGAGCCGGAGACGTGCGCCGGGAAGGAGCGATCCAGCGAGGCGTGACCGGGGGGGACCGCCGGACGCGGCCCAGGACTCGGAGCGCCGGACGGGAACGCGTGGCCCGGGGAGGAGCGATCCGGGGGCATTGCGGCGTACGGGCCGGGGCTCCCGGCAGGGGACGGGAAGGCGCGACTCGGTGAGGCGTGATCGGCGGCGCCGTCCGGGCCGAGTGCGGCGAGCGCGTCGCGCAGTTCCGCGGCGCTGGCGATCCGCTGCCGGGGGTCGCTCGCCATGCCGTGGCGCAGCACCTCGACCAGCGCGGACGGCGCTCCGGGGATGTCGGGGACGGGCAGCCGGTGCAGCGCGAGGATCGCCGCGATGTTCACCACGCCGCCTTCGGGGAACCGGGGCGGCCTGCCGTTCAGCAGCGCGTACAGCGTGGCGGCCAGCGCGTAGACGTCCCCGGCGGCGGTCGGTTCGGTGAGCTCGAACGCCTCGGGAGGCGCGTAGGCCGGGGTGAGCGACTCGCGGGTGACCGAGGCGTGCTCGCCTCCCGCGCTGCCCGGCCGCGTCGCGAGCCCGAAGTCGGACAGCACGACCAGTCCGTACGCGTTGACCAGGATGTTCGCCGGTTTGACGTCCCGGTGCAGGACCCCGGCCGCGTGCGCGGCGGCCAGCGCGTCCGCGATCTTGATCCCGATGTCGCGGACCTCGGCCGCGCCGAGCGGCCCGTACGCCGCGAGCCGGTCCGACAGCGACCCGCCGGGGCACAGCTCCAGGACCATGTACGGCCGGCCGTCCGGCAGCACGCCCGCGTCGTACACACCGGCCACGTGGGGGTGGCCGGACAGCGCGCCCGCCGCGGTGACCTCGCGCAGGAACCGGCGGCGGTCGCGGTCGGAGAGCAGGACGCGGTTGTCGAGCTTCAGCGCGACCTCGCGGCCCACCGTGAGCTGCCTGGCCCGGTAGACGACGCCGAAGCCGCCCTGCCCGAGGACGCCCAGTACCTCGTAGCCCGGCACCAGTGGCGCGCTCGTCTCGCCCACCCCAGCCACCTCCAGAGAACCGTCCGGAACATTACCGCAGAGATCACCCAATCGATCGACATAGCGGGATCCCGCGCGGGAGACGGGCTGCGGGCAGGGATATGCGCTACACGGCTTATGCGCCGTCATTGAGTGATTTGACGGTGATCCCGCGGGGAGGCCCCGGACACGGCGACGCCCGGTGACCTCGTGGCGGAGGCACCGGGCGTGCGGACCGTACGGGATCAGGAGGAGCCGGCGACCTCCAGGTCGTGGACGCGGGGGTCGTCCCGGTCGGCCACGTAGTCCTCGGGCCGGGTCGCGTCCGGGCCCTCCGCCATCTTGATCGCCCGCGCCAGCCACGTGCCGAGCACGGCGACGACCAGGTTGACGGCGAGTGCGAGGAACCCGGCGTAGATGGTCATCTTGGTGTCCAGGCCCAGCTTCTCCAGCGGGAACGCCGAGCCGCCGAAGTGCGCGTGCTTGGTGGCCGGGTTCGCGATGTTGTACAGCATCACCAGTCCCGAGCCCATCCCGGCGACCCACCCGGCGATGAGACCGCCCCGGTGGAACCAGCGGCCGAAGAGCCCGAGGGCCACGGACGGCAGGGTCTGCAAGATGATCACGCCGCCGATGAGCTGCAGGTCGATCGAGAACTGGGGGTCGATCAGCAGGATGCACAGCACCGCGCCGACCTTCACGACCAGCGAGGCGATCTTGCTGACCGAGGCTTCCTGGGCGTCCGTGGCGTCGGGCCTGATGTACTCGCGGTAGATGTTGCGGGTGAACAGGTTGGCCGCCGCGATCGACATGATGGCCGCGGGCACCAGCGCGCCGATGCCGACGGCGGCGAACGCCACGCCGGCGAACCAGTCGGGGAACATGACGTCGAAGAGCTGCGGCACCACGGTGTTCACGTCGGTGCCGATGGGCTTGATCCCGGCCGCGATCGCCATGTAGCCGAGCAGCGCGATCAGGCCGAGCAGCAGGCTGTACGCGGGCAGCGCCGACATGTTGCGCTTGATGACGTCGCGATTCTTCGCCGCCAGCACGCCCGTGACGCTGTGCGGGTAGAGGAACAGCGCCATGGCCGAGCCGAGGGCCAGCGTGACGTACTGGAGCTGGTTGTTCGAGTTGAGCAGGATGCCGTCGCCCGGCGCCGGCGTGGCGTCGAACTTCGCCTGCGCCGCGTCGAAGATCGCTCCCCAGCCGCCGAGCTTGGAGGGGATGTAGATCACCGCGACCAGGATCACGAGGTAGATCAGCGAGTCCTTGACGAAGGCGATCAGCGCCGGCGCGCGCAGCCCGGACTGGTACGTGTACGCCGCGAGGATCGCGAACGCGATGATCAGCGGCAGGTCGCCCCGCACGCCCATCGTCTTCAGCACCGCCTCGATGCCGACGAGCTGCAGCGCGATGTACGGCATGGTCGCCACGATGCCGGTGAGGGCCACCAGCAGCGCCAGCGTCGGCGAGCCGAACCTCGCCCGTACGAAGTCGGCCGGGGTGACCAGCCCGTGCACGTGCGAGACCGACCACAACCGGATCATCACGAGGAAGACCAGCGGATAGGTCACCACCGTGTACGGCAGGGCGAAGAACCCGGTGGCCCCCGCGCCGAACAGCAGCGCGGGCACCGCCACGAAGGTGTAGGCCGTGTAGAGGTCCCCGCCGACCAGGAACCAGGTGATCCACGACCCGAAGCTGCGGCCGCCGAGGCCCCATTCGTGCAGGCTGGCGAGGTCGTCGGCGCGCCGCCACCGGGCCGCCACGAACCCCATGCCGCTCACGACCAGGAAAAGGACCGCGAAGACGACGATCTCGGTGTTCACCGGCCGCTCCTGGTCATCCGGTAGACCACCGTGGTGGTGGTGACGCCGAGCACGATGAAGGCGAGCTGCAGCCAGTAGAACATCGGGATGCCGAACAGCCGTGGCTCGTCGGCGTTGTACAGGGCGGGGATGAGGGGGATCGCGATCGGTATCAGAAGGAGCCAGTTCCAGGGACTGCGGTCACTGCGCGGGGCGGCCAACGCGCCCTCCTTTCTGACTGGGGGTCGCTCCGCAGCGTAAAGTGACCAAGGTCACATCCGGATCGTCGATCGCCGAACGGTCGGGTTGGCGCGCCGAGCGTCACGGCCCTCGTCGCACCGGCGGGTACGGCCCCGCGCGGTCAGCTCCGGGCGACCCGGGGGAGCAGGACCGCGGAGGGACGGGCCGGGTCGTGCAGGACCTCGTGGTCGCAGCAGACCATCGCCGACTCCGGCCCGAGCGGGTCGCCGGTGCCGGGGTTGCGGGAGATCCTGGGGTAGGCCCCGCCCGCCACGTGGACCCTGATCCGGTGGCCGCGCCGGAAACGGTGCGCGATCGGCCACAGGTCCACCCGGATCCGCCGTACGCCGTCCTGGTCGGGCAGTTCGGCCGGGGTGAGCCGGCGGACGCCCTCGCACACGTTCATCGAGGTCCCGTTCGGATGGACGTCGCAGACGCGGACCACGACGTCGGCGTGCTCCGTGCTCGTCCGGACATACAGATCGGCGGACACCTCCCCGATCAGGTCCGTGTCCGCCGCCAGCACGGGCGAGCTGTACACCAGCACGTCCCGCCGCGACTCCAGCCGCCGGTTGTCCCGCGGCATCGAGTTGCCGATGAGGACCGGGCCGCCGAGTACCGGGGTGGGGTGCCGCGGGTCGTACCGGAACCGGTCCGGCTCGGACGGGACCGGGTTGTCCGTGGAGAGCGCCCCGCCCGGCTGCAGATGCCAGCGCTCCGCCCGCGTCCCCGGCGCCGGCCAGTCGGGGTAGTCCCGCCACTCGTCCGCGCCGGTCACGTAGAGCCGCACCGGCGACGCCCGCAGCCCGGACGGGTCGCCGAGCAGGTGGGCGCGGAACCAGGCCAGGGCGTCCACGCTCGCCACCCGCCCCAGCCGCAGGTCCGCGTGGTACCAGGGCCCGATCGTCAGGTACGGCTGCCGCCCGGCCGCCCGCATCGCCCTGTAGTCCTTGAGCTGCCACGGCAGGAACACGTCGTACCAGCCGCCGGTCATGGTCACCTCGGCCGTGACCTCGCCGACGGACGCGGAGAAGTCCCGCTTGCGCCAGTACGCCGACGCGGGGTCGGCGTGGTGGGCGATCAGGTCGCGGAAGAACGGCAGAGGGCGGCCCGCCGACACGAGATCCAGCTCGGACAGCGGCCGGCCGGACAGCCCGGACAGCACGGCGCGGCGGGTACGGCGCGGCGCGAGGAAGGTCGCGGCGGCGCCGCCCAGCCGTCCCTCCATCCCGGCGGTGAGCGTCGTCCAGACGAGCGTGGACTCCAGGGCGAACGACCCGCCGACGTAGGCCGCGTCCCGGAAGCAGGACGCCGTCACCTGCGTGGCCATCGCCCTGAGGTCGGGCGCCTCCGCCGCGATGGCCCACTGGGCGTACCCGAGATAGGAGGGACCGTGCATGGCGAAGCTCCCGCCGTACCAGGACTGGGCCCGCATCCACATGACCGTGGCCAGGCCGTCCTCGCGCTCGTCCGCGAGCGGGTCGAGCAGCCCGCCCGAGCCGAACCCGCCGCGGCAGCTCTGGATCACGACGTGGAACCCGTGCCGGGCGAACGTCCGGCCGTACATCCAGCCGACCACCCCGGCCCGGCCGTACGGGGAGCGGATGAGGACGGTCGGCGGGCGGTCGGCGCCGACCGGCACGTACCGGTCCGCGAGCAGCGTGACGCCGTCCGGCATCGGCACCGGCACATCGCGGTGGACGAGCACCCGGTGAGCGTGGCGCCGGGGCAGCTGGAGTGCCATTCGTCCCTCCTCGCCGTGTTTGTTACATACTAGTAACATTATTGGCCGGGGCCAGGGAGAATCCTCGTTGCATGATCACGCGCGAGGCCACTAACCTGTACGTCATGCGAACTCCAAATCAGTGGTGGCGCCGCTAGCAGGCGGCGTGGGTTTCGCATACGCGAGCAGGAGCAAACGGCCGCCCCGAGAGGCGGCCTTCTTCATGTCCGCCCCCGGGGCATTACGAAAATCAAGGGGCGAGACAGGTGGATACCAGCCGATACACCACGGCCGGCGGCGTCGAGGTCGAGCGCTGCGTGCGCGAGGTGCCCGAGGCCGCGCTCGAAGAGATCGTGACCTCGCTCGGCGAGCATCGCGGCGGGGCGTTCTCCTCCGGCATGGACTACCCCGGCCGGTACAGCCGGTGGGCGTTCGGCTACGCCGATCCCTGCGTGGAGATCGTCGCCAGGGGACGGCGGATCGCGGCCCGCGCGCTCAACGAGCGCGGCCGCGTCGTCCTGCCCGCGGTCGCCTCGTGCCTGCTCGCCGTGGGCAAGCCGGTCGCCGCCCCCACCGCCGAGCACGTCGAGGTGGCGATCGACGAGTCGGAGGACATCCTCCCCGAGGAGATGCGCAGCCGCCGCCCCACCGTCTTCACCGCGATCCGCGAGCTGATGGCGGCCTTCCGCGGCGACGACCCGCACCTCGGCCTGTACGGCGCCTTCGGATACGACCTGGCCTTCCAGTTCGAGCCGATCCGCTACTCGCTGCCCCGCCCGGCGGACCACCGCGATCTGGTGCTCCACCTGCCGGACCGGCTGGTCGTGATCGACCGCGTACGCGAGACCAGCATGGAGTACCTGTACGACTTCGTCGTGGACGGCGTCTCCACCCGGGGCCTGGAGCGCACGGGCGAGACGTTCCCGCTGGTCACCCCCACGGAGATCCCGCCGAACCCGGAGAAGGGGGCATACGCCGAGATCGTCGCCAAGGCGAAGGAGAAGTTCAAGCGCGGCGACCTGTTCGAGGTCGTCCCCGGCCAGGTCTTCCACTCCTCCTGCACCGATCCCGCCGGCTTCTACCGCTCCCTGCGCACGAGCAACCCCGCGCCGTACGAGTTCCTGCTCAACCTCGGCGAGGGCGAGCACCTGGTCGGCGCCTCGCCCGAGATGTACGTCCGGGTCACCGGCGACCGCGTGGAGACCTGCCCGATCTCCGGCACGATCGCCCGCGGCGCCAACCCCGTCGAGGACGCCGAGGCCATCCGCACCCTCCTGTCCAGCGTGAAGGAGGAGTCCGAGCTGACCATGTGCACCGACGTCGACCGCAACGACAAGTCGCGGATCTGCGTCCCCGGCAGCGTGCGGGTCATCGGCCGCCGCCAGATCGAGATGTACTCGCGGCTGATCCACACCGTGGACCACATCGAGGGGCGGCTGCGTCCGGAGTTCGACGCCCTCGACGCGTTCCTCACCCACATGTGGGCGGTCACCGTCACCGGGGCGCCCAAGATCTGGGCCATGCAGTTCATCGAGGACAACGAGGCCACCACCCGGCGCTGGTACGGCGGCGCCGTCGGCTTCATCGGCTTCGACGGCTCGATGAACACCGGGCTCACCCTGCGCACCGCGCAGATCCGGGGCGGTGTGGCCACGGTCAGGGCCGGGGCGACGCTGCTGTTCGACTCCGACCCGGAGGCCGAGGAGCGCGAGACCGAGCTGAAGGCGAGCGCCCTGCTCGCCGCCCTCGCCGTCGTCGGCCGGGAGACGCCCGAGGACGAGGGGCGGCCGGCCGCCGAGCTGCCCGGCGACGGGCACACCGTGCTGCTCGTGGACCACGAGGACTCGTTCGTCAACACCCTGGCCGACTACTTCCGCCAGCAGGGCGCGTCGGTCGTGACGCTGCGGCACGGCTTCCCGCTGGAGATGCTCGACGAGATCGCACCCACGCTCGTGGTGCTCTCGCCCGGCCCCGGCTGGCCGTCCGACTTCGGCTGCTCCGCCCTCGTCGAGGCGCTGTACGCCAGGGAGCTGCCGGTGTTCGGCGTCTGCCTCGGCATGCAGGCCATGATCGAGCAGGCGGGCGGCGCGCTGGAGCTGCTGCCGTACCCCGAGCACGGCAAGCGCGGCCAGGTGCGCAGGGAGGGGGAGAGCGCGCTGCTCGACGGCCTGCCCGAGGAGTTCGTGGCCGCCCGCTACCACTCGCTGCACGCGAAGCGGCCGGGCGTGCGCGGCTTCGCCGTCACCGCCACCACGCCGGACGGCGCGGCGATGGCGATCGAGGACGCCGAGAACCGGCGCTTCGCCGTGCAGTTCCACCCCGAGTCGATCCTGACCACCCAGGGCGGCGCGGGAGCGCGGATCATCGCCAACGTCCTGCGCCTCTGCGCGCGCTGACGACGGCGTCCTCCGGTCTCGCCGCCTGTGCGGCGAGACCGGCCGAGGGCCCGCCGGCTGACCGCGTTTCCCGCCTTTACTCGATTTATCCTCACAAGGTAGGAGGAAATTGCAAGGTCTTGCCGCGATAATCGCGGGCGATGACTGCCATCGAGATCCGAAACCTGTCGAAATCCTTCGGCGCGGTCCGCGCGGTCGACGGCGTCTCCTTCACCGTGAAGGCGGGCACCGTCACCGGATATCTCGGACCCAACGGCGCCGGTAAGACCACCACACTGCGTTCCCTGCTCGGCCTCGTCACGCCGGACTCCGGCGAGGCGCTGGTCAACGGCAAGCGCTACCGCGACATGGCCACGCCGCTCAACGAGGTCGGGGCCGTGCTCGAAGCCACCAACTTCCACCCGGGCCGCACCGCCCACAACCATCTGCGGCTGCTCTGCGTCGCAGCCGGGCTCCCGGTCGCGCGGGCGGAGGAGGCCCTCGGCCAGGTCGGCCTCGCCGAAGCGGCAGGCAAGCGCGTCGGGGGCTTCTCGCTCGGCATGCGCCAGCGGCTCGCCCTCGCCTCCGCCCTGCTCGGCGAGCCCAAGGTATACATCCTGGACGAGCCGGCCAACGGCCTCGACCCGGCCGGCATCCAGTGGCTGCGCGGCTTCCTGCGGCACCTCGCCCACGACCGCGGCGCCGCCGTCCTGGTGTCCAGTCACGTGCTGTCCGAGGTCGAGCAGACCGTGGACGACATCGTGATCATCGCCGCCGGCCGGCTCGTACGGCAGGGCACCCTGGCCGAGCTCACCACCAACGGCGAGAAGACCGTGCGCGTCCGGACGACCGGGGACGGCGAGCTGGCCCCCGCGCTGGAGAAGGCGGGCGCGACGGTCGAGCGGCTCGACGGCGGCGCGCTGCGCGTGCACGGCCTGGAGCCCGAGGAGATCGGGCGCATCGTGCTCGACCAGCGCGTCGTGCTGACCGAGATGATCGCCGAGCGGTCCGACCTGCAGAAGGTCTTCCTGGAACTGACGGAGGAGCGATGATCGCCCTGGTGCGCGCGGAGCTGCTGAAGCTGTCCACCACGCGGCTGTGGTGGGTCATGCTGCTCTCCACGCTCCTGCTGATCGGCGTCAACCTCGCCTTCTTCATCGGCTTCGCCGGGAACGCCCAGGGCGGGCTGCCCGCGCTGGACACGCCGGAGTGGGCGCAGCTCGCCTGGTCGGCCGGCGCGAGCGGCCGGATCTTCGTCATGATCCTCGGCGTCGTGATGATCACGTCCGAGTACCGCTACCAGACGATCACCGGCACCTTCCTGACGACGCCGCGGCGCGGGCGGGTGATCACCGCCAAGCTGGTCGCCGGGCTGATCGTGGGCCTGCTGTTCGCGCTCGCCGTGCTGCTCTTCACCGCCCTGGTCGTGATCCCCACGGTGCTGTTCGCCGGGGGCGAGGTGTCGCTGACGGAGGCGCGCGTCCCGGCGATCGCCCTCGGCACCGTGGCCTCGCTCGCCCTGTACACGATCCTTGGCATCGCCGTGGGCGCGCTCGTGCGCAACCAGATCGCCGGCATCGTCGGAGCCGTCGCCTGGGCGTACGTCATCGAAAGCATCTTCCTGGCCATCCCCGCCCTGCAGGTCGTGGGCAAGTGGTTCCCCGGCGGCGCGGCCCAGTCGCTGATGAGCATCGACGTGACCCCCGGTGCGCGCAGTGATCTGCTGCCGGCCTGGGGCGGCGCCGCCGTCCTGGTCGGCTACGCGGTGGTCTTCGCGATCATCGCCAACGCGACGACCGTACGCCGCGACATCACCTGAGACCGGCGCCGCGCCCCCCGGCCGACCCGCGGCGGCCCCGGGGCGCGGCGACGGTCAGTCCCACCAGAACGACCAGGCGTTCTTGCCCTGGATCTGCTCCGCGTAGTCGGCGAGCGTGCCCGGCCCCTGCAGGATGCTGTCCGGGCAGAAGGTCCAGTGTTCCGCCGCGACGTGGAGCGCGTGCTCCGGCGTGGCCGGCGGCGCGGCGACGCTGAGGTCGAGCGTGTTGAACCCCATGCCGATCACCCGTACGCCGAAGCGCTCCTCCCAGCTCCGCACCACGGCGGCGAGGGGGACGCTCCACTCGTTGTGGTGCACGGCGCCCTGCCAGCCCATCACCGCCAGGACGTCGGCGCCCCGGTCCACCGCGGCCAGCCCGAGCGGCGTGCGGCGACCCGCCACGATCCGGGCGTACCAGTCGGCCACCACGTCGGGGTCGGCGACGAGCCCGCCGGGCTCCGCCAGACCGGGACACTCTTCCCCGTAGGGGGCGAGGTCCGCCACGCCTCCGGCCAGCAGGTCCCGCCACACCTCCGTCATGAAGGCGCTCGCCCGGTAGTTGTCGATCTCCGACGCCGGCTCCGGGGCGATCTGCCCGGCCGACCAGGGCTGTACGGAGTCCTCCAGGAGCACCGGCCAGAGGCCGGATCGCGGATGCTCGGCCCGCAGCCGGCTCCACAGCGAGGCGGGGACGGGGGAGTCGCTGAGCCAGAACGAGGGGCGGCGGTGGGTCCGGAGCCGGTCGTACTCGGGATCCGGCCACACCAGGGCCCCCGGAGGGAGGTCGTCCGGGAGCGCGCGCCCGTCCCCGCCGTCCGGGAACAGCAGCCCCAAATGTTCACCGTCGTCCGTTCTGATCGCCACCCCAACAGGATCTCAGAATCGCTGTCGGAGGCACCCGGGGAGTTCGCCGGAGTTTCCGCGCCGGGCCTCCGGCGCCCGGTCAGGGCAGGTCGAGGCGGCAGAGCCCCTCGGCGAGGGCCTTGGTGGTCAGGCGGGTACGGCTGTCGCACCCGAGCTTGGCGAAGACGTGCTCCAGGTGGGTGGTGACCGTGCGGACGCTGAGGACGAGGGCGGCCGCGATCTGCGGGTTGGAGTCGCCCCGGGCCACCCGGCTGAGCACCTCGAGCTCGCGCGCCGTCAGCTCGTACGGCAGGGCGCAGGGGCGCTCGGCGATCACCGCCCCCTGGATGGCGCCGTGGAAGCCGACGCCGGCCCGATGGATGCGCACCTCGCGCCACTGGCCGGTGCCGTCCAGCCACAGTCCGCGCCGGGACAGCTCGCGCGAGTCGATGAAGTCGCGGGCGAGCCCGGCCATCGCGGGCTCGGCGCGCAGCGCCTCCGACGGCGGCCAGCCCGCCACCGTACGGCAGCGCCCGCCGCGCTCGTACGCCATGGCCTGGAAGCCGGACGGCAGCCCGAGCGGGTCGATGACGCAGCGGGTGAGATCGGTGACGTGGGCCAGCGCGGGGGAGACCGCGGAGATCACCGGCCCCGCCTCCGGCGGGAAGTCGTCCCGCGAGTGGAGGTGCAGCAGCCCGGTGTAGCGGCCCTCGGACAGGAACAGCGGCGTGGTGATGCCGGCCCGCCAGCCGTACGGCTCCAGATGGCGGCGGAAGTACCGCTCGGTGCCGGGGGAGCCCATGACCAGCGGCTCCTTCAGCGACATCGCCCGTCGATAGGGGGCGAGGCTGGTGTACTCCTCGGCGGCGTCGGCGTCCACGCGGGCGTATCCGGCGGACACCAGCGACCGGTGCCGCCCGGTGGCCGGGTCGAAGGCGACGAACTCGTAGGCCTCCACCGGGATCACCTGGCGCAGCGCCGTCATCGCGCCGTGCGCCCCGTCCTGGGCCACTCGAAAGCCCAGTTCGGCGATCGCGTGGAGGTGGCGCGCGCTCAGGCTGATCTGATCCATGGGGTCCTCCAGGGTAAGCCTGCCCGAGATCCTTTTGGCAAGGAATACGTAAACCATCCGATGTAAGCACTTGAACTGCTCTTTACCCTCACCGCAACAGGAGAGGCGGAGGAACACGTGACGCTCAGCAGAAGACGAACCGCCGCCCTCGCGGTGGCGGCGGTCATCCTCGGCGGGGTCAGCGGATGCGGCGGCTCAGGCGGAGGGCAGGACAAGCAGGGCGGGGACGCGCAGGGACCGAGCGTGTTCTCGGTCGCGCTCACCGAGCCCGACCACCTGACGCCGGGTAACACGTCGAGCAGCTATGCGATTGCGGTGCTCGACTCCATCTTCGACACCCCGGTATATATCGACGCCGACGGCAAGCCGCAGATGCTGGCCGCCGAGTCGGTGACCAGTGATGACCAGAAGGTCTGGACCATCAAGGTCAAGCAGGGCCAGAAGTTCAGCAACGGCGAGCCGGTCACCGCCGAGAGCTTCGCGGACGCGTGGAACGCGGTCGCCTACGGCCCGAACGGCTGGACCAACAACTACTACTTCGCGAACATCGAGGGCTACGACGCGCTGAACCCGGAGGAGGGCGAGCCCAAGGCGGACAAGATGTCCGGGCTGAAGGTCGTCGACCCGAACACCCTCGAGGTCACGCTCACCGGCCCGTTCAGCCAGTTCCCGATCACGCTGGCCTACGTCGCGTTCGCGCCGATGCCGAAGGCCGCGTTCAAGGACCTCAAGGCGTACGACCAGGCGCCGATCGGCAACGGCCCGTTCATGCTCGACGGGGCCTGGGAGCACAACCAGAAGATCGCGGTCAAGAAGTCGCCCGACTACGCGGGTGACCGCAAGGCCCAGTCGGACGGCGTCGAGTTCAAGATCTACGCCAGCCGCGACACCGCGTACACCGACCTGCGGGCCGGCAAGGTGGACCTGCTGACGACGATCCCCCCGGCCAGCGCGCCGGAGGCGAAGAAGCTGCTCGGCGACCGCTACGTGGCGACGGCCGGCGGCACGATGGACTACCTCGGCTTCCCGACGTTCGACAAGCGGTTCGCCAACGCCGACCTGCGCAAGGCGATCTCGATGGCCATCGACCGGCAGGCGATCGTCGACGCCGTCTACAACGGCACGTTCAAGCCGATGGCGTCGCTGGTCGCCCCGCTCGTGCCCGGCTACCGGGAGGACGCCTGCGGCGAGACCTGCACGTACGACCCGGCGAAGGCCAAGCAGCTCTTCGACCAGGCCGGCGGGTTCAGCGGCACGCTCAACCTGTACTTCTCCAACGCCGACCCCAGCTACGAGCAGTGGATGACCGCGGTCGCCAACCAGCTCAAGCAGAACCTCGGCATCCAGGACATCAAGTTCCGCAAGATCCCGGCGTCCGACTACCTGACGACCCTGCGGGAGCGCAAGGAAGACGGCCCGTTCCGGCAGAACTGGGTCATGGACTACCCGAGCCCGCAGAACTACCTCGAGTACATGTGGGGCACCGGCAACCGGATGGGCTGGGAGAGCAAGGAGTTCAACGACCTCATCAAGCAGGCGAACGAGGCGCCGAGCGTCGAGGCGAGCCTCCCGCTCTACCAGAAGGCCGAGGACGTCGCGCTCGCCGAGATGCCGTTGATCCCGCTGTGGAACTGGCAGGACCAGTCGGGCTACTCCAGCAGGCTCGGTGACGTCAAGCTCACGCCGTACAGCAACAACCTCCAGACGATCACGGTCAAGAACAAGTGAGATACGCCGTCCAGCGCCTGATCCAGGCCGTCCCGGTCTTCGTGATCACCACCTTCCTCATCTACACGATGGTGTTCGCGCTACCGGGAGACCCGATACTCGCGCTGGCCGGCGACAAGCCGGTGCCCGAGCAGGTGCTCAACGTCATGCGCGAGCACTACCACCTGAACGACCCGCTGCTCGTGCAGTACGGCTACTACATGCTCGGGGTGTTCCAGGGGAATCTCGGCGAGACCTTCACCGGGCAGTCGGTGAGCGAGCTGCTCGGGGACCGGTGGGCGGTGACCGCGCAGCTCGCGGTCACCGCCTGGATCTTCGAACTGGTCGTGGGCGTCGGCCTCGGGATCCTCGCGGGCCTGCGCCGCGGCGGCATCGCCGACACGGCCGTCCTCGCCGGAACCACGTTCGTCATCGCGGTCCCGGTCTTCGTGGTCGGGTACACCGCGCAGATCCTGTTCGGCCTCAACCTCGGGCTGTTCCCCACGGCGGGCACGGACGAGGGGTGGCCGGTCAGCTACCTGCTGCCCGGCATGGTCCTCGGCTCGTTCGGGCTCGCCTACGTCGCCCGGCTCACCCGGACCTCGCTCGTGGAGAACCTGCGCGCCGACTACGTCCGCACGGCCACGGCCAAGGGCATGCGGCGGCGCCGGATCGTCGGGCTGCACGCGTTGCGCAACTCGCTGATCCCGGTGGTCACCTACCTCGGCATCGACTTCGGCAACCTGATGGCCGGCGCGGTGGTCACCGAGGGCATCTTCAACCTGCCCGGCATCGGCCAGCAGGTGTTCCAGTCCATCCAGCTCCAGGAGGGACCCGTCGTCGTCGGCGTCGTCACCCTCCTCGTCATGATCTTCATCGTCGCCAACCTGGTCGTGGACCTGCTCTACGGCGTGCTCGACCCGAGGATCCGCCGTGCCTGACCTGCTTCCCGGACAGCCGGGAGACCGTCCGAAGCCCGCCCTCCCGGCGGAGCCGCCAGACACCGGGATCATCTCCGGCACGGCCGTTCTCGCGGACGCCGTACCCGAGTCCGGTCCTGCCGTGCGGTCGCTGTGGCACGACGCCTGGCTGGAGCTGCGCGGGCGGGTCGTCTTCTGGATCTCGGTGGTCGTCCTCGCGCTGGCCGGCGCGATGGCCGCCTTCCCGGACGTGTTCGCCGCGATGGGCCCGAACGAGAACTGCAACCTCCGGATGTCCAAGAAGGGACCCGGCGGCGGCGCGGTCTTCGGATACGACCTGCAGGGCTGCGACTACTGGTCGCAGATCGTCCACGGAGCGCGGGCGTCCATCGTGATCGGCGTCGCGGTGACCGCGTTCGCGCTGCTGATCGCGATCATCCTCGGGCTGGTCGGCGGCTACTACGGAGGCGTGCTCGACGCGCTGATCGCCCGGATCACCGACGTCTTCTTCGGCATCCCGTTCGTCCTCGGCGCGACCGTCGTCCTGGTGGCCTTCCCCGGCCACGGGATGTGGGCCATGACGCTGGTCCTCGTCCTGCTCGGCTGGACGACGATGACCCGGCTGATGCGCGGCCAGGTGATCGCGGTGAAGGACACGGACTTCGTGGCCGCCGCCCGCATGCTCGGCGCCGGCGACTGGCGGATCATGTTCCGGCACATCCTTCCGAACTCCATCGCGCCGGTGTTCGTCGTCGCCATGCTGAACGTCGGCAACGTGATCGCCGGTGAGGCGACGCTCGACTACCTCGGCGTCGGCCTGCAGTACCCCGACGTGTCGTGGGGCCTGCAGCTCAACGTCGCCCAGACGTTCTTCGCCGACCATCCGCACCTGCTGGTCTTCCCCGCGCTGTTCCTGACCGCCACCGTGCTGAGCTTCCTGATGCTCGGCGACGTCGTACGGGACGCCCTCGACCCCAAACTGCGATAGCTGATTCTCCCGCAAGGGAGTGGAGCCACGGGCGTGGGTGCCTCTCTCGGGGGCCGGGCTCTTCTCGGTCATGAGGCGCCCCGGCGTGGTCATGGTGCCCTGCGGGGGCAGGACGCGAGAGTGGGCATCGAGATGCCACGAAGCTGTTCGAGCGGAGCACGCCACTTCCGCGGAGGAACGCCTCACCTCCGCGGAGCGCTCGTATCCGATCAGTGCTCGGTCGCCGGGGGCTCCGTCTCCGCGAGCAGCAGCCGGTCAAGGACGCGGACGCCGAACTCCAGCCCCTCCACGGGGACCCGCTCGTCCACGCCGTGGAACATGCCGAAGTAGTTCAGGTCCGGGGGAAGGAGCAGCGGCGCGAAGCCGTACCCGCGGATCCCGAGCTGGGCGAACGCCTTCGCGTCCGTGCCGCCGGTCATCACGTATGGCACCGGGTGGCCGGTCGGGTCCTCGGCCAGCAGGGCGCCGCGGAGCTGGTCGAACAGGCCCTCGGCCGGCGCGGAGACCGCCTCGCCCATGCTGACGAACTCGCGGGTGACCTTCGGGCCGAGCAGCTGGTCGATCGTCTCCAGGAACTCGTCGCGGTACCCCGGGAGGAAGCGCCCGTCCACGTGGGCGTGCGCCGTGCCGGGGATGACGTTGACCTTGTACCCCGCGTCGAGCATGGTCGGGTTGGCCGAGTTGCGCAGCACGCCCTTGAACAGCATTGACGCCTGTGGCAGCCGCTCGATCTCCTCGTCCAGCCGGTCGAGGTCGATCGTCGTGCCGAGCGCGCGGGAGAGCCCCTCGATGAGCGTCGCCACCGCGGGCGTGAGCCGTACCGGCCAGCGGTACTCGGCGATCCGCACCAGCGCCCGGGACAGCTCCACGACCGGGTTGTCGGCCGCGGGCTTGGACCCGTGCCCGGCGACGCCCTTGGCGGTGAGGCGCATCCAGGCGGTGCCGCGCTCGCCCACCGCCACCGGGTAGATCCGGGTGTCGCCCTCGTGCCAGCTGAAGCCGCCCGACTCGCTGATCGCCTCCGTGCAGTCGGCGAACCAGTCCCGGTGCTCGTCCACGACGTAGCCCGCGCCGTACTCGCCGGTGGCCTCCTCGTCGGCGACGAACGCGAGCACGATGTCGCGCCGGGGCCGCACCCCGCGCCGGGCCCACTCGCGCACCGCGGTGAGCGTCATGGACAGGGTGCCCTTCATGTCGACCGCGCCGCGGCCGTGGACGCATCCGTCCTCCACCTCGCCGGAGAACGGGTGCAGCCGCCACTCCGACGGGTCGGCCGGGACGACGTCGAGATGGCCGTGGATCAGCAGGGCGTCCGGATCGGTGCCGTCGCCGGGGATGCGGGCCAGCACGTTGGTGCGGTGCGGCGCGGACTCCACCACCGTCGGCTCGATGCCGACCTCGTCCAGCAGGCCCGCGACGTACTCGGCGGCCTTGCGTTCGCCGGAGCCGGGGTTGGTGGTGTCCATCCTGATCAGGGTGGAGCAGATATCGGCGACCTCGGTCGTCGTGGTCATGCGGAGTCTCCTGGAGTGGACGTCACGGACGGGCCCCTCAGCACGAGCGGCGGGACCTCGGGCGTCGGGAAGCCGAAGATCAGGCCGTAGAAGGCGAGCTCGGCTTCCAGAACCGCGACGATCGTCTCCTCGCGTCGCCATCCGTGTTGTTCCCCGGGGAACGCGAGGTACGCCCAGCTCCCGCCGTGCCGCTCCAGCTCGGCGGCGAACCGCTCCGCCTGGGACGGATCGACGATCGCGTCCTCCAGACCGTGCATGAGAAGCGCCGGGCCGGACGCCCGCTCGGCGTGCAGCGCCGGGGAACGGTCGATGTAGCGCTGGCGGGTCTCGGGAAGGGGACCGATCAGACCGTCCAGGTAGCGCGACTCGAAGTCGTGCGTCTCCGCCGCCCAGCTCTCCGGGTCCGCGATCGCGTAATGGGCGGCCGCCCCGCAGAAGACGTCGCTGTGGACCAGGGCCGCGAGCGAGGTCCAGCCGCCCGCGCTGCCGCCCCTGATCGCGACCTTGCTCGCGGTGCCGTCGGCCAGCAGCCGGCGCGCCACGGTCTCGCTGTCCTGGACGTCCACGACGCCCCAGTTGTGCCGCAGCCGCTCGCGGTAGGCCCGGCCGTACCCGGTGGAGCCGCCGTAGTTGACCTCGGCCACGCCGATGCCCCGGCTGGTGAAGTAGGCCACCTCCAGGTCCAGGATCGGCGCGGCGGCGCTCGTCGGCCCTCCGTGCACGAACACCACGTACGGCGGCGGCCCCTCCGCCGACGGCGGGCGCAGCGGCGCGTACAGGTGGGCGTGGACGCCGTCGATCGTAACCGGCTCGGGCGTCGGCAGCAGCTCGGCCGGGGGCAGTCGCTTGGGCGGGGACAGCGTCTCCCGCTTCCCGGTCGCCACCTCGATCCGCACCACCTCGTACGGCCGGTACGGCGAGGCGGCGACGCCGACGACGTGGGTGGCGTCGGCGGACAGGGTCGGCGACCAGTAGGTGGCGTCCCCGCCGATCTCCCGCGGCGGGTCCCCGCTCTCGTCGACCACGCCCAGCCGTCGCAGGTCGGCCGTGCCGTACATCGTGACGATGGAGTCGCCGGAGACCGCGAAGAACGTCTGGCCGAGCTTCCACACGGCGTCGCCGAACTCCATGGGCAGCGGCGTGAGGTTCCGCGCGATCGCCGGGTCGCCGTCGAGCGGGACGAGGTGGATGTTCCACCAGCCGGTCGTGTCGGTGACGGCGTACAGGCTGTGGGCGTCCCGCCACTCGGCCTGGGCGACCGCGCCGCCCGCGACCACCCGGTACGGCTCCGCCCCGTCGAGCGGGGCGACGCACAGCTCGGTGGCGTCCCACGGCATGTCCGGATGGTTCCACCCGATCCATGCGATGTGCCGGCCGTCCGGGGAGACGCGCGGGTTCATCACGAAGTGGTGGGCCTCGACGAGGACGCGCAGGGGGCCGCCGTCGAGGGGCACCGCCACGATCGCCCGCTCGCGGCCGATCTCCCGCACGCACAGCACCTCGTCGCCGTGGATCACGAGGTCGCCGTACCGCGCCGGACCCTCCGGGGTGAGCGGGACGGGCTCGCCGCCGGGAGCGCAGCGGTAGAGGCGCTGGTCGGCCCAGTTCGTGAACACCAGCGCCCCCTGGTGGGACCGCCACGACCGCCCGCCGTACTCGATCACGCGGTTGCGGGCGTTCCACCCTTGCGGGAGCACGTCCTCCACGCTCCCGTCGGCGCGGCGGCGTACGACGCAGCGGCGCCCGCCCTCATGCGGGCGGGGCTCGTCCCACCAGACCTCGTCGCCGCGGATCTCCACCCACAGCGGTCGATCGTCCACCCGCGCCACGTCGACGGCGCTGATGCTCACCGGTTCGGTTCGGCTCACCAGTTTCCTTCGGAGAGAGGGAGTGGGACGTCCGGCGGGTGGACCACATGCACGATCCCCCCGCTGCTGGAGCCGCGCAGCCAGACGTTCTCGAACGCCTCGCGCGGATAGATCCGGCGTACGGCCTCATCCGAGGGCGCGGCCGGATCGTTGGCGATCACGTCGCCCGTCGGCGTGACGCCGACGACGACCATGATGTGGCCGCTGGTCGAGTACCCGGAACCGGGCAGCTCGTGCTCCTTGAACGACTGCGACGTGATCACGGGGATGCCCGCGCAGACGAACAGCTCCAGCTCTGACACCGAGCGTAGCCGCGTCACGAACCCCTCGAGACCGTAGCGGCCCGCGTAGGCCACCCCGAAGGGCCAGTTGCCCGTGCCCTGGTAGCTGTGGTCGTACATGTGGCGCGCGGCGTGGTCCACGGACGGGCACGGATCGTCGGGGGAGACCCAGGCGAGATCCTCGGGCGCGGGCCCACGCTGCCAGTAGCCGAGCACCATGCTGAAGGAGGCTGGGCTGCACCACGACTCGCCGCCGCCGTCCCACTCCGGGTGATGCCCCGAGTGCAGCATCTGCGAGCGGCACGGCACGTTCAGTTCGACACCCGCCGTCCTCGGCGAGGAGACCGCGTCCGGGTGCGCCCCGTTGAGGGACGACGGTGCGGCCTGGACGGCCGTGAGGTCGTTCGCCGGCGTCGAAGCCGGGCCGCTGACCGCGCTCGCCGGGCCTCCGGGCGGCACCGCCGAGGCCATCACGTTGACCGACCGCACCCGGCCGCCCGCGCCGTAGAGCGTGACGCGGACCTGGTACGCGACGACCGGCCGGGTCGCGACGAACGTGTCCACCGCGACGTCCCCGTCCTGGTCGCCCTGCCCGGGGAGGGAGGTGCGGTGGATGTCGGCGTCACCCTCGGCCCAGCGGCCCATGCAGTACCACTTGGTGAGGGCGCCGGTCGCGGTGCGCGCCCGTAGCTCCACCTGCAGCCACGAGCCGGGCGGGGTGTTCGCCGTCCAGGACGCCACCAGTTCGGTCGCCGGGAAGCCGATCTCCCGCTCCTCGGAGGTCCAGCGGACGTACGGCCAGCTCGTGCCGCCGCCGTCGTCGTTCTCGGGGATCCCGGAGGGGCCGAAGAGATCGAGGTAGGCGGCCACGCCGCTCTCCTGGCCCTCGAAGGACCACCGATGGAGGACGACGCTGCTCACGCGTGCCGGAGACGGGGTGACCACCTTGCCGATTGTGGTTTCCGACCCTAAGCGGCACATCGGATGGTTTACGTATTGGTTTACCGGTACGAAACATCGGCTGCACGGTGCGGCGCGACACGGGGCGGCGAAAACCGGCGAACATCGCAAAAACGGTGCGTAGTATCCTCGTCACTGTACGTCGAGGGCCTTTCGCGGGCGGACGCGTATGGCACCGCTCATGCGGACACCTGAGGTGAGGCCGTCAACGGGGGGTGTCTGCATGGAAACGTTGCGACTCGTCCTGGTCTTTCTCCACCTCGCCGGTTTCTCCGCCCTTCTCGGGGGCTTCCTACGTCAGATGCAGCTCCGGATGATGCTCGTCGGGCGTCCCGTCGTGATCGCCGCGGTCGCCCAGTTCGTCACGGGCGCCCTGCTCATATGGATCCGTACGTCGATGGACATGTCCGTCTCCGGCCCGAAGATGGCCGTCAAGGCGGGCCTCGACCTGGCCATCGTCCTGGCGGCGGTCGCGGGCGCGCGCTTCAGGCCGCCATGGGCGTTCTACGGCGTCGGCGCCCTGGCCGCCCTCACCACCGCGGTCGCGGTCTTCTGGACCTGACCCACCCGGTCTCGGGCTTTCGGCCGCGTCACGGGGTCCGCAGGCCTGAGCCGACGGCCCTGCCCGGGCCCCGGAGCCCGTGCCGCGGGTGGCGGCGGGGACCCGGGGCCTCGGGGATGGTCGCCCTCAGAGATACAGGCCGGTCGAGGCGGTCGGCTCGGGCGCGGTGAGCCCGTGCCCCTCGCGCAGCGCGAACAGCTCCGCGAGCGAGGCGCCGTCGGGCCCGATGCCCGCAGCCCCGCCGTACGGCGCGGCCGACCCGCCGGAGCGGTCCGCCGACCCGTTGAGCCAGGCCACGGCCTCGTCCTGGGCCAGCCGTCCGATCTCGATCTGGGCCAGGCAACGGCCGGGCCGCACCACGGCGGGGTGAAGCTGGTTGAAGTCCTCGTTCGTGGTGATCGCGACGAGGACGTCCCGCCCCTGGCCCAGCAGGCCGTCGGTCAGGTTCAGCAGCCGGGACAGCCCCTGGCCGGTGGACTGCTTCGCCTCCGCGCGGATCAGCTCGTCGCAGTCCTCCAGGACGAGCATCCGCCAGCGGTGTTCCTCGTCGTGGTCGGGGCAGTCGCAGCCGACCGCCACGTCCATGAGGTATCCCGGGTTGTTGAACAGCCGCTCCGGGTCGAGGACGCAGTCCACCTGGCACCAGCTCGCCCATTCGCGGGCGAGCGTGCGCAGCAGAGTGGTCTTGCCGGTGCCCGGCGGGCCGTGCAGCAGGAGCAGCCGGCCGTTCACGTCCTGCGGCCGGATCGCCATGAGCCGGTCGAGTCGTTCCCTGGCCGTGCGTGGATAGTTGTGTTTGATCCCGTCCCAGGGGGCGGTGGTGATCGGCTTGGCGGAACGGCGCCTGCCGTGGTCGGACAGCCACACGAAGCCCATCGCGACCTCGTCCTCGTCCTTGGCGACCACATCCTCGGCGCCCTTGGTCGCCTCGTCGAGGACCGAGCGGGCCAGCTCCTCGCTCGTGGCGGTCACGGTGAAGGTGGCCGACCTGCTGCTGTAGCGCACCACGCGCAGGGTCCATCCCTCGCCGGAGATCAGGCGTGACTCGTGACCGTCGCTGTCCTGGGCGACCCGGAGCACCCGTCCGCCCTGAGGGACCGCCGGGGCGTCCAGCCGGACCCGGTCCACGGTGGTGCTGCGCGACCACGGCTGCGTTCCCGTGGCGAACGGCGACAGGGCGAGCGCGTCGATCACGTCGGCGGGGCTGTCGCCGTCGTCGAGCCACACGTTCATCGGAAGCGGCTCGCTGGGTTCTGGTCTGGAGGGGAAGTCGACCTCCTTCAGGATGGACATGCCTGCCATGATTCCGGTGCCATGTCGGCGTGTCGACGGATTTAGCACTGTTGATCGATGAAATGTGCGTTTCCCGTACGGCAGGCCCACGGCTCCGCTCCAATTCGTCGCCGCTCGCGTTCGCAGAGTGAGCGGGAGGCGGCCGGACGGCCGGTGCCGCGTCAGGCGGTCGGGATCCGCTGGAGGAACTCCAGCCGGTTGCCCACGGCGTCGTGGGCGTAGAAGCGCCGGTGGCCGGGGAAGTCGCCGTCCCAGATCACCTCGACGCCGTGCCGCTCCAGCAGGGCGGCCAGGCCGTCCAGGTCGGCGACGAGGATGCCGGGGTGGGCCTTGCGGGCCGGGCGGAAGTCCTGCTCGACGCCCAGATGGATCTCCAGGGAGTCGGCCCGCACCCACAGTCCGCCGCGCGCCGCGAGCGCCGGCGGCTTGGGGATCTCGATCATGCCGAGGATCCCGACGTAGAAGGCGCGGCAGGCCTCCTCGTCTCCCGGCCCGATCGCGAGCTGGACATGGTGCAGGCCGTAGCCGAGACCCGACACGTGGTCCGGGCCGTACCCCCGGCTGGAGACCGTCTCTTCGGACACCGCTTCTCCTTCTCCTCGCGCCGCTCAGGGTGCGGGCGTTCGGACAGAGTGTGACACCGCCGACAAGAGCGCGGTCGCGGCGCTCGCGAGGTTGGTCGCACGGTCGGGGTCGGTGACGCCGGGCACCACTGACGAGGCCCGGGCATTCGTCGACCTCACATTCCGGGGCGTTGTCTCGTCCTACTGGTGAGAGCAGACGCGACAAGGAAAGTCGGGGACACCATGACCACCCCATCCGAGCCGGGACACGGCCGGCTCGATCCGAGCCTGAACGCGATCATGAGCGAGCGGCGTCAGCTGATCAATCTGGCGTACCGGCTCCTCGGCTCCCTGGCCGACGCCGAGGATGTCGTGCAAGAGACGTACGCCCGCTGGTACGCCCTGTCCCCGCAGCAGCAGGAGGCCATCGAATCCCCGGGCGCCTGGCTGAGGAGGGTGGCCAGTCGCGTCTGCCTGGACCTGCTCGGCTCGGCACGGGCCCGGCGCGAGAGCTACGTGGGCGAATGGATCCCGGAGCCGCTACCCGATCGTACGGAGTGGATCGGCGGGCGGTCCGACGGCATCACCGTCGACCCGGCCGACCGGGTCACCCTCGACGAGTCGGTCAACATGGCCTTCCTCGTCGTGCTCGAGTCGATGACCCCGGCCGAGCGCGTCACGTTCATCCTCCACGACGTCTTCCGCTACCCCTTCGCCGAAGTGGCCGAGATCGTCGGCCGTACCCCGGCGGCATGTCGCCAGCTGGCCTCCTCCGCCCGCCGTCGCATCGGCGCGTCGCGGGCTCCCGCGACGCCGGCATCCCGGCAGGCCCGGATCGTCAGGGACTTCAAGCAGGCCTGGGGGCGAAGGACATCGAGGCCCTCGTCGGCCTCCTCGACCCCGACGCCACCGGAATCGCCGACGGCGGCGGCCTCGTCAGCGCGGTGCTCCGCCCGATCGAAGGCGCCGAGCAGATCGCCCGCGTGTTGGTGGACATCGCCGACAAGGCACCCGGCATGGGGACCCTGGAGATCCTGGAGCGTACGGTCAACGGTCAGCCCGGCCTGGTGGCTCGGCAGGACGGCGTCACCGTGGTGGTGATGGCGTTCGACATCGCAGGCGACCGGATCAAGCGCTTCTGGGCGGTACGGAACCCGGAGAAGCTCCGGCCCTGGACGACGCGGTGACGCGCCGCCCACATCCTCGGGGCTCGGCACCTCACGCGGAGCCGAGGGCTGTGCGCGAACCATGACCGGCTTGGACCTGAACGATCAAACTCCCTCTAGGAGCGGCGAAGCATGTCAACCGTGACCACGCTCAGCGAGCTGACCGGCGACTACGTCCTCGACACCGCCCGTACGCGGATCGGCTTCGGCGCCCGGCACACGATGGCCACCAGAGTGCGCGGGCGGTTCGAGGAGTTCGAGGGCGGCGCGCACCTGGACGGCGACGACCCGTCGAAGTCCAGCGCCCGGCTCACCGTCCAGGCCAAGAGCATCCAGACCGGCAACCGGCGGCGCGACGACCACCTGCGCGGCACGTTCCTGTACGTGGACGACCACCCGGCCCTCACCTTTATCTCCACCACGGTGCGGTCCGCCGGCCCGGCCGGCTTCACGGTCACCGGTGACCTGACCATCCGTGGCGTGACCAAGCCGGTGACCGTGGACTTCGAGCTGACCAGCGCCGAGGACGATCCGCGGGGCGGCTTCCGGGTCCGCTTCACGGGCAGGACCACCATCGACCGCAACGACTGGAACGTGAACTGGAACGCCGCAACAAGGATCATGGTCGGCCCGAAGGTGACGCTGGAGTTGGACGTCACCGCGATCCGCCGGTAGGCGGCCGACGGCGGTGTGCGCGGTCTCCGGTTCGGCCGTGAGCCGGAGACCGCCCTCGACGTCGACGGTCGGGAGAGTCTCGTCAGGCGACGATCGCGACGACCGCGGAGGCGTAGCCGACGGCCTCGAGCGCCGACTTCACCGTGCCGTCGAGGTTGAGCTTGACGCTGTTCTTGCAGCTCACCTGGTAGCTCGAGGACGCGCGCCAGGCCGTGGGGAGGGAGGAGACGGTGCCCGACTTGCTCCAGTTGTGGTCACGGGAGCCGGAGTCGAACGTTCCGTGGAGTCGTCCGAAGGTCTCGAACACGAAGGCGGAGCCCGACGACATGCGGACGACGCAGACACCGGTGTAGTTGTAGCTGGTGGCGCCCGAGTCGTGCATGTGCCCGGACCACTGGTACGTCCCGTTGTCGTACAGGGTCAGCGACGTCCACCCGCCGACCGGGACCCCTCCGCTGAAGGTGACCTTGCGGTTGACGACGATCGGCGAGGCCGGCTTGGACGACGAGGCGAGGCGGCCGGCCGCGGCGGCGTTGTCGGCCTGCGCCTGGCTGCGTACGGCGGGGGTGACGCAGACGTCGTCGCCGGAGAACGCCTCGCGCCAGACGTAGCCGGTCACGCAGGTGTGCGGGCCGTACGCGCCGTTGGTCCAGCGGGACGCCTTGACGGCGTTGTCCTGAGCGGTCTGGGTGCGTACGGCGGGCGTGACGCAGACGTGGTCGGAGGGGCGGGCCTCGCGCCAGACGTAGCCCTGAGCGCAGGTGTCGGGACCGTAGCCGGCGGCGGACGCGGGCGCGGCGGCGACGACGGGCAGGACCCCGAGGCCGGTGATCGCGGCGGTGGCGAGACCAAGTGCGGTGCGCTTCATGGTGATCTCCTGAGAGCGGATGCTTCCCGGCGTGACCCTTGCCTTCCGGGCTCGTGTACCGAGTGAAAGCCCGCCCGGTTACATGTCCCTTGAGCGCGGCCTGCGTAGCGCTTTGTAAGGAGCCTGCAAGGCGCGCCGCCCCTGTCGGGGCGACGTCGGAACCGATCGCTCGCCGGCCGGCGAAGGGATCTCCACATGTCGGGGTGCTGCGCGACCAGGAGTACCAGCAAAAAGTATGAAAAGGATGTTATTCATTTGGTAATGCGGTTAGGGTCTCTTTGCCGGATTCCCTGGTCGAGCGCGTGGATGAACCGCCGGTTCCGGACCTTTCCATGCCTGGGCGTCCGGCGGTCCCCGTCCGCCTCGCCCATCCGGGAGTACGTCCGTGGCCATCGACCTCGTCTCTCGCGCCGCGTGGGGCGCCCGCGCGCCCAGGGGTTCCTACTCGCGGCTGACCTCCACCAGGGGAGTCAAGGTCCACTACACCGGAGGCAGGGTCGATCCCGCCATCGTGGACGACCACGCCAAGTGCGTGGCGATGGTGAAGTCCATCCAGAACTTCCACATGGACGGCAACGGATGGATGGACACCGGATACTCCATGATCGCTTGCCCGCACCGGAAGGTGTTCGTCGGACGGGGGCCGCACAACCTGCCCGCGGCCAACGGGGCCGGTCTCAACTCCGGGCACTACGCCGTGCTCGGTCTGGTCGGGAACTCCGGCCTGGTCACACCGCCCGACGGGCTCCTGGACGCGATCCTCGACGCGGTCGAGTACCTCCGTGACAAGGGTGGCGCGGGCAAGGAGATCAAGGGGCACCGGGACGGCTACTCCACCGACTGCCCCGGCGACGCCCTGTACGCCTGGGTGCGCAAGGGCGCGCCACGCCCGGGAGGCGGGGGCCAGCAACCCGATCCCGGATCCACCCCGAAGTGGCCCGGACGGCTGCTGAAATATCCGCCCATCATGCGAGGTGAGGACGTCCGCACCTGGCAGCGGCAGATGGCCCGCCTCGGGTACGCGATCGAGGCCGACGGCGCCTACGGTCCCAAGTCCAAGGCCGTGTGCGTCACGTTCCAGAAGGACCGGAGCCTCGACCCCGACGGCATCGTCGGCCCGCTGACCTGGAACGCCGCCTTCGCGTCGGCGGCCCGCTCCGCGACCGCCTCCCCTGCCGCCGTGCCGACCTCCGACGCTGCGCTGATCGCCGACCCGGCCGCGAACGCCGACCCCGCTCCCGCCGCCGATGCCGCACCGGTCGCCGAGCCTGAGGCGTCTTCCGAAGCGGCGCCGCCCGCCGAGCCGGCGCGCTCCGAGCCAGACACGCCCGGGGCCTGAGCGGCGCGCACCGGAACGCCGCAGGCGCTCGGTCTGCTGTACTCCGTGGAGGGGTCGCCTCGCCGACCTTCGGCTGGACCGCCCACGTGCACCGGCACGGGCTCACTGTGATCGTCTCGGCCGCGCTGTGGGGCGTCTCGGTGGCGATTTCCGCGATCATGCCGAGCGCGTGGCGCTCGTGTGACGGTGTCGGCTCGCCCCGTTGACACGCTCTCCGGAACGAACGCCGCAGATTCAGCCCGTGGCCTGGGAGTGGGCGGGCCGCCGCACCCGGCGAGAATAGGGGATGCCCCTTCTCATAGACCGGGACCCGGATAAATGTTCTGGGGACGATACGCCTAGCATCCCTCGCATGACGGTGCCGCCTCTTGAATTCGCCGCAGGATTCCCGCCCGGCACGCGGGAGCAGTGGCGCACGCTCGCACTCGGAGTCCTCAGGAAGTCCGGCGTCCTCCCCGAGGACGCCGCGCCCGCCGCCGCGGAGGAGGCGCTGTCCTCCACGACGTACGACGGCGTGACGATCGCCCCCCTCCACGACGCCTCGGACCTGCCCGACGCCCCGCGCGTCGTGCGGCCCGCCGGCCCCTGGGACGTACGGCAGCGCCACGCGCACCCGGATCCGGCGGTCACCGGGGAGGCGGTCCTGGCCGACCTGGAGAACGGTGTCACCTCCATCTGGCTGGACCTGATCTCCATCGGTCCCGAGGCGCTGCCGCGGGTGCTCGACCGGGTCCTCCTCGACCTCGCCCCGGTGGTCCTGGAGGCGGGCGACCGGGCGCTCGAGGCGGCGACCGCGTTCCTCGACCTGCTCACCGAGCGCGGCGTGACCCCTCCCGGTGGCAACCTCGGCCTCGACCCGCTCGGCGCGCGGGCCCGGGGCGCGAGCCCTTCGCCCGGATTCGACCTCGGACGCGAGGACGCCTTCCCCCGCGCCACTGACGCGGTCGGTGATCTCCTGCGGCGCTGCGCGCGCGACTTCCCGGCGTTGCGGACGTTCGTCGTCGACGCCCTGCCGTACCACGACGCGGGGGCCGGCGACGCGGAGGAGCTGGGCTGCTCGATCGCCACGGGCGTCGCCTACCTGCGGACGATGACCGCCGCGGGGCTCTCCGTCGAGCAGGCGCTCGGGCAGCTCGAGTTCCGCTACGCGGCCACCGCCGACCAGTTCCTCACGATCGCCAAGCTCCGCGCCGCCCGGCGGCTGTGGGCCCGGGTCGCGGAGGTCGTCGGCGGCTCCGGGGAGCAGCTCCAGCACGCCGTCACCTCCTCGGCGATGATGACCGAGAGGGACCCGTGGGTGAACATGCTCCGCACCACGCTGGCCTGCTTCGGGGCGGGGGTGGGCGGCGCGGACGCGGTGACCGTGCAGCCGTTCGACGCCGTCCTCGGCCTGCCCGACGCGTTCGCCCGGCGCATCGCCCGCAACACGCAGGCGCTGCTCCTCGAGGAGGCGGGCGTGGCGCGCGTCCTCGACCCGGCGGGCGGCTCCTGGTACGTGGAGCGGCTCACCGCCGACCTGGCCGAGAGCGCCTGGGCGTGGTTCCAGGACATCGAGCGCGCGGGCGGGATGGCCGTCGCCCTGGAGCGGCTCGTCCCCGAGCGGCTGGCCGCCACCCGCGCCGCGCGCGCGGACGCCGTCGCCCACCGCCGCGATCCGATCACCGGGGTCAGCGAGTTCCCCAACCTGACGGAGCGGCTGCCGGAGCGCGAGCCGGGCCACGGCCTCGCCGGCGCCCCTTCCGGCGAGGGGCTGCCCCGCGTCCGGTACGCCGAGGAGTTCGAGGCGCTGCGCGACCTCGCCGACGCCCAGGACGAGCGGCCCACCGTGTTCCTCGCCACCATCGGGCCGGTCGCCGTGCACACGGCTCGCACGTCGTTCGCGGCCAACCTCTTCGCGGCCGGCGGCGTCGCCACCGTGACCAGCGGGCCGGGCACCGACGCCGCGGCCATCGCCGCCGCGTTCCGCGACGCCGGCACGCCGGTCGCCTGCCTGTGCTCCAGCGACCGCCTGTACGGCGAGCACGCCGAGGCGGTGGCGGCGGCGCTCCGCGAGGCGGGGGCTCGGCGCGTGTGGCTGGCCGGGAAGGGCGAGTATGAGGGAGTGGACGACCGTGTGTACGCCGGCTGCGACGCGCTCGGCGTGCTCCGCACGACCTTCGATGATCTGGGAGTGACCCGATGACCATCCCTGACTTCTCGGGAATCGACCTGGGCCCCGGGGCGGGGGCCGTGCCGGACGTCGACGGCGCCGTGTGGGAGACGCCGGAGGGCATCGAGGTCAAGCCGTTCTACGCCGCCGGGGACCTCAAGGGGATCGACTTCCTGGAGACCTACCCCGGCATGCCGCCGTACCTGCGCGGGCCGTATCCCACCATGTACGTCAACCAGCCGTGGACGATCCGCCAGTACGCCGGTTTCTCCACTGCCGAGGAGTCGAACGCGTTCTACCGGCGCAACCTCGCCGCCGGGCAGAAGGGCCTGTCGGTCGCGTTCGACCTGGCCACGCACCGGGGCTACGACTCCGACCACCCCCGGGTCGCGGGCGACGTCGGCATGGCCGGCGTCGCGATCGACTCGATCTACGACATGCGGCAGCTCTTCGACGGGATCCCCCTCGACCGGATGAGCGTGTCGATGACCATGAACGGCGCGGTCCTGCCGATCCTCGCGCTCTACATCGTGGCGGCCGAGGAGCAGGGGGTGACCCCGGAGCAGCTCGCCGGGACCATCCAGAACGACATCCTCAAGGAGTTCATGGTCCGGAACACCTACATCTACCCGCCGGGACCGTCGATGCGGATCATCTCCGACATCTTCGCGTACACCTCGCGGCGGATGCCGAAGTTCAACTCCATCTCGATCTCCGGCTACCACATCCAGGAGGCCGGGGCGACCTGCGACCTGGAGCTGGCCTACACCCTCGCCGACGGCGTCGAGTACCTGCGGGCCGGGGTGGCCGCGGGCCTGGACATCGACGCGTTCGCGCCGCGCCTGTCGTTCTTCTGGTGCATCGGCATGAACTTCTTCATGGAGGTCGCCAAGCTCCGCGCGGCCCGGCTGCTGTGGGCCGAGCTGGTCCGCGGCTTCGGGGCGAAGAACCCCAAGTCGCTGTCCCTGCGTACGCACAGCCAGACCTCCGGCTGGTCCCTGACCGCCCAGGACGTGTTCAACAACGTCGCACGGACCTGCGTGGAGGCGATGGCCGCCACCCAGGGGCACACGCAGTCGCTGCACACCAACGCGCTGGACGAGGCGCTCGCCCTGCCGACGGACTTCTCCGCCCGGATCGCCCGCAACACGCAGCTCCTGCTCCAGCAGGAGTCGGGCACCTGCCGGGTGATCGACCCGTGGGGCGGCTCGTACTACGTCGAGCGGCTCACCAACGATCTCGCCGCGCGGGCGTGGGGGCACATCCAGGAGGTCGAGCGGGCCGGAGGGATGGCCCGCGCCATCGACCAGGGGCTGCCCAAGCTCCGCATCGAGGAGGCGGCGGCCCGCACCCAGGCGCGCATCGACTCCGGCCATCAGCCGGTCATCGGGGTCAACAAGTACCGCCCGCAGGCCGACGAGCCGATCGAGGTGCTCAAGGTCGACAACACGGCGGTGCGCGAGCAGCAGCTCGAGAAGCTCCGCAGACTGCGCGAGGAGCGCTCCCAGGCCGACGTGGACGCCGCGCTCGACGCGCTCACCAGGGCGGCGGCCGAGGGCGGGAACCTGCTGGAGCTGGCCGTGGACGCGGCGCGCGCCAAGGCCACCGTGGGGGAGATCTCGGCCGCGCTGGAGAAGGTGTTCGGACGGCACGCCGCGGAGATCCGTACCATCTCGGGCGTGTACCGCGAGGAGGTGGGCCAGGGAGTGGACGAGGTCCGCGCGGCCTGTGCCGAGTTCGAGAAGGCCGAGGGCCGCCGCCCGAGGATCCTGGTCGCCAAGATGGGCCAGGACGGGCACGACCGGGGCCAGAAGGTGATCGCGACCGGCTTCGCCGACCTCGGCTTCGACGTCGACGTCGGCCCGCTGTTCCAGACGCCGGAGGAGGTCGCGCGCCAGGCGGTGGAGGCCGACGTCCACATCGTCGGCGTCTCGTCGCTCGCCGCCGGGCACCTGACGCTGGTCCCGGCGCTGAGGCGGGCGCTGCACGACCTCGGCGCGGACGACATCATGATCGTGGTCGGCGGCGTGATCCCGCCGGGCGACTTCGACGCGCTCCGCGAGGCCGGAGCGGCGGCGATCTTTCCGCCCGGCACCGTGATCGCGGACGCCGCCCTCGACCTGCTGCGCGCTCTCTCCCACGCGTGACCATGGGGAACGCGCTGAATGACTACGTCACCGGAGTGCTGGCGGGCGACCGGCGGTGGATCGCCCGCTCCATCACGCTGGTGGAGTCCACCCGCGCCGACCACCGCGACCTCGCGCAACGCCTGCTCGCCGAGCTGACCCCGCACGCGGGGAAGGCCCGGCGGGTGGGCGTCAGCGGGGTGCCGGGGGCCGGGAAGTCCACGTTCATCGAGGCTCTCGGCACCCACCTCACCGGGCGCGGCCACCGGGTGGCGGTGCTCGCCGTCGACCCGTCGTCGCGGCGCTCGGGGGGCAGCATCCTCGGCGACAAGACCCGGATGGCACGGCTGGCCACCGACCCGAACGCCTTCATCCGGCCGTCCCCCACCGCGGGCACCCTCGGCGGCGTCGCCGCGGCCACCCGGGAGGCGATGGTCGTCGTCGAGGCGGCCGGCTATGACATCGTCCTCGTGGAGACCGTCGGCGTCGGGCAGTCCGAGACCGCCGTCGCCGACATGGTCGACACGTTCCTCCTGCTCACCCTCGCCCGTACGGGCGACCAGCTCCAGGGCATCAAGAAGGGCGTCCTGGAGCTGGCCGACGTGATCGCGGTCAACAAGGCGGACGGCGAGCACGAGGTGGCCGCGCGCCAGGCCGCGCGCGAGCTCGCCGGGGCGCTGCGGTTCCTGCGATCCGGGGAGACGGCCCCGGTCCTGACCTGCAGCGGGCTGAGCGGCGCCGGGCTGGAGGAGCTGTGGAAGCACGTCGTACGCCACCAGGAGGGCATCGACCTGGCGGGCAAGCGGCGTCGCCAGCAGGTCGAGTGGACGTGGGCGCTGGTGCGTGACCGGCTGCTCGCCCGGCTGCACGAGAAGACCGCCTCGATCGCCCCGGAGATCGAGCGGCAGGTGCTCGACGGGAGCCTCACGCCCGGCCAGGCCGCGGACCGGATCCTCGCCGTATTTTCGGGTCCGGCCGGGGATTTGTGACAAGCGGGACACGTGATTTCCTCCCGGGTGTTACAGACCGCTACCCCCGGGTGAGGAGCGCCGCCGGCGCGCGGATTTCCTCACAGGCTGTGATGCCACCATGGCCCCGTTGTCGACGAACGGGGAGGCACCATGCATCACGACCCGCTGCTGCCGCCGGCGGTGGCACGTGCGCTCGAGGAGTACGGCGCGCTGCTCGCCGAGCACGGTCTCACCTGGGGGGAACCGCCCCTCGACTACGTCCGGATGATGACCTTCCTCCGGTTTCCAAAAGAGGCCGAGCGGATGTTCGTGACCCCTGGAGCCGACCTCGCCGCCGCCTTCCGGGACGTGCTCGGCGAGACCCTGCCGGACGGGCTCGTCGCACTCAGGGTCACGCCGCACGGCCACCGCTTCGACCCGGGGACGGTCCACGCGGTGGTGGCCGCCCGCCCGGTCGAGGCCACGCTCGTCGTCGACTCCTCGCGCGACGCCGCGACCGTCGTCACCGTGGACGGCAGGCCGTACGAGATCGCGGCCCGCGGCGCGCTGCTGGTGGACATCCGTAGCGACTCCGAGGTGACCGTGGACGGCGCGCCGGTGGACCTGTCCCCACTCCGCCGCCACGCCCTGCCGTCGCGGCTGCGCCTGCGCGCCGGCTTCCCCTGCCGCTGGAGCGTGACCTCGGAGGGCGGCCAGGGCTGGTACCCCGAGGGCGCGCCGCACCGCCGCGACTACCACGGCCGGCCGTTCTTCCACGGCGACGACCTCGTGCTCGACGTACCGGCCGAGATCCTCACCGTCCAGGTCACCCGGGGCATGGAGTACGACTGGGCCGAGACGACCGTCGTGCCCGAGCCGTGGGGGGAGACGCTCGTCGAGCTGACCCCCGAGCGGATCTATGACGCCGCCGCCCGCGGCTGGTACGGCGCCGACCTGCACGTGCACCTCAACTGGGCCGGCGACCTGGTCGCCCCGCCCGCCGCGGCCGCGCTGATGCAGCACGGCGAGGACCTGCACGTGCTCAACCTCGTCGCGGGCAACGTCTCCGGCGAGCGCGTCTACGACAGGGAGGCGCTCCAGCACTGGGCGGGACGCGACCTTCCCTGGTCGGACGCCGGGCACATCGCCCGGATGGGCGTGGAGTACCGCAACGACCTGTTCGGGCACGTCCACGCGTTCGGGGTGACCACCCCGCCCATGCGGTACCACACCGGTTTCGGCGGCGAGGCCGACTGGCCGCCGAACGGCGCCGCGTGCGGCGAGATGCGGGAGGCGGGGGCGGGGGCGGTGCTGGGCTACGCCCACCCCTTCCACCGCTCCATCGCCACGCCGGAGGACATCATCGCCGAGGGCCGCAGGAACTGCTCGGCCAGGGCGGTCGTGGTCGACGCCGCGCTCGGCCTCGTGGACGGCATGGAGCTGCTGCACTTCTCCGACATCGAGGGCACGGTCGAGGTCTACCGGCGACTGATCGGCGCGGGCAACCGGCTGACCGCGCTGGCCGGCACCGACTCCATGCTCTCGTTCACCCGGCAGGAGACCGTGTCCAGCCCGCCCGGCTGGGAGCGCGTCTACGCCCGGCTCGACGGCCCGCTCACCGCGGAGGCGTACGCCAAGGCGGTGCGGCGCGGCCGTACGTTCGCGACGACCGGGCCGTGGCTGGAGCTGTCGGTGGACGGCCACCAGATCGGCGACACCCTCAACCTGTCCCCGGGCGACCGGGTGACGGTGCGGGCCAGGGCGATCGGCCCCGAGGTGGAGCGGGTCGAGATCCGCACCGCGGACGGCGTGCTCGCCGAGGGCGGCGGAGGCGAGCTGACCGCCGCGCTCACCGTGACCGTGCCGACGTACCTCGTCGCGGTGGCCTCCGGCGGCGGCCACCGCCGGTCCCTGCACCGGCAGGTGTACGCGCACACCAGCCCGATCTACCTGGACGTGGCCGGACGGCACGTCGCCAGGGGCGAGGACGTCCGCTGGTGCCTGCGCTGGCTGGTCCTGCTGGAGGAACTGGTGCGCGGGCAGGCCCGGCTGGAGGGCGAGGGGCAGCTCCGCGACCATCTCGATCTCATCGTGAAGGCACGCGCGGTCTACCGGTCCCGCCTCTGACCGCCCTCGCCGCGGGCCCCTTCCCGGTGGGTCAGCCCGCGGCGAGGGCCTGCGCCATCGCCCGCGCCACGGCGAGGGCGCCCACCAGGCTCTCCTTGGCACCCATCAGCGTGGACTTGGGAGAGTTCAGCGGCGCGCCCTCCGGCCGGTCGGCGCCGAAGAAGTCGACCGTGACGACCGTCGAGCCGTACAGCACGGCCACCTGGCCGACCCCGGCGTGCACGGTGGGCGTCCGGTTGGTCCGGTACTGGCGGAAGGCGGCGTCGCCCAGGCCCTTGATGTCGGTCGAGGTGTACCAGAACAGGCCGCCGCCGATGCCGCTCCCGGCCAGCCTCCGGCCCTCGGCCCGCAGGTCGATGAACCGGTTCTTCGCGCCGTTGGGGTCCTCGGCGCCGACCCGGTTCGTGAAGCGCTGCACGGTGACCACCATGTTGCGCATCCGTGACTTGGCCCCCGCGGGGAACTCGCGGTTCAGCCAGATGCAGTCGGTGCTGGTGGACGCGGAGTCCTGGGTCTGGGTCGCCTTCTGGGTGGCCTGCGGCACGTACCGCAGCGCGACCGCCGACACCTGCTCGCAGGAGGCGGGCATCGCGATCGGGGTGGGCGACGGGGAGGCGTCGGCCGGCGGCGACGCCGCCGGGGTCGAACCGGAAGCGTCCGTACCGCCCGGATCGCCTGGCGTGCTCGCCGGGCCGCGGCCGTTTCGCCACGCCGTCACCGACGCCGCCACCTCGCCCATGACCCCGGAGACCTCGCGCAGCGCGTTCTCCTCGGTCACGCCCTGCACGCCGTCCATGGAGAGGAGCGGCGCGTCCTTGCGCTGCTGGCTCGCCTGGTACTTCACCTCAATGACCACGTCGCCGACGCGGCCGATCGCCTGGCCGAAGGAGTACTTGTTGTTGCTGCTCTTGGCGTCCCGCGCCCACGTGTAGCGGGCGAACGCCTCCTCGCCGACACCGGACAGGGGGCGCACCTTGGAGCTGTAGTACTCCTTGGTCGAGTGGGCCTCGGCGTACTTGCCCGACGTCAGTTCGGCGTCGTAGGAGTCGCGGGCGACGCGGACGGCGGTGCGCTCGCCGTCCGCCTCGTAGCGGGTCAGCTTGAGCTCGATGCTCCGGGAGCGGACGTACTCGCCGAAGGAGAAGTTGTCATTGCGCAGCGTGCAGACCCAGGTGATGTAGCCGGTGTCCTCCCGGTGGTCCCGGGTGTCTCTGTCGGTCTTCGCCTGGGGGACCAGCCGCTCGACGGTCGCGCGGCGCGGCATGGCGCACGCGTCCGGCGGGGCAAGCGTGGCGCGCGGAGACGAGGTCCCCGCCGGGCGCGCGGCGGCGTCGCCGTCCCCTTCCCGGAACACGAAGAAGGCGGTCGAGGCACCGGCGGCGACCAGCGCGGTCGCGGCGGCCACCGCCGGGACCACCTTGCTACGGCGGCGCCGGGGGACCGGCGCGACCAGCGCGCTCAGCCCCGTCGGCCCCGTCGGCGCACCCGGCATACCTGGTCCCGGCGGTACGGCCGGCCCGTTCGGCCCGGCGGGTGCACCGGGTGCGTGGAGCACCGGTGGATAGGACGCGGCGGGCCCATACATGCCGGCCCCTGATCCGTGGGGGCCGTTCGGCCCGTTCTGCCCGTCGGGGAGCGGGCCGTGGGAGAGACGGGGGCCCATCGGCATGGCGCCGGAGCCGTTCGGTGAGGAGGGCGTCGGGCCCGAAGCCGCTCCGTTCGGCCAGGACGGCGCGGATCCCGGGACCGGGCCGTTGGGCCAGGGCGGCACGGCTCCTGGGGCCGCACCACCGTTCGGCGAGGACGGTGCGGATCCAGGGGGTGGGCCGCCCGGCGGTGGGCCGGGGTGGCCGGGCGGGGGCGTCATGGGGCGGTCGTCCCCGGCCTCGTTCGGATCGCGTGGGCCGTTTTCCTGGCTGTCCATGTGCTCTCCTCGGGGGCTCAGGAGCGACCGATCGCTTCCGCGGCGAGTTGCGCGGCACGCTCCGCCGTACGCCGGACGGCGGGGGTGACGGCGGGGCCGTCCAGCCGGTGGTACCGGACCTCGGCGATCAGGTTGTCGACGCGGAACCAGACCGTGCTGGTGGTGGACTTCTGGAAGGAGTTCGACACGTCCTGCGCGAAGCCCCCGACGCCGGTGCCGGGCACGTCCCGGACCCCGTACCTCGTCTCGGGGAACGCGGTCCCCTTCAAGGACGCCTGAACGGAACGGCGGGAGGCGAGGGAGAGCCGGGCGGCCTCCCCGCTGTGCTCGACCCGGAGCAACAGGGTGACGCTGCGCCAGACGATCCCGCTCTTGCGGAACCGCCACGCGCACTCGCCCTCCGCCGCCGAGGTTTCGGTGGGGCCGCCGAGAAGCTCGGTCGCCTGGGCGTCCGTGAGCAGGGCGCACGGGTCGGGAACCGCGGCGAAACGAACCGCGCCGCTCGTGCTCTCGGATGACGAGGCGCTCGGCCGCAGGGCGAGCCAGCCCGCCGTTCCGGTGCCGGCCAGGATGACGAGCACGGCGGACACGATCAGCAGCGGCTTCCGCTTGGCGGGTCGCGCCGTACCGCGCCGCGAGGGCGCGGTGGGCAGGGTGCCCGACACCGGCGACGACGGGTCGGACCGTGCGGCGGGCGCACCGGCCGTGGGATGTGCGGCCGGCGCGGGCGCGAGATCGTGCGCGGTGGCGACCGCGCGCAGGGCCTCCCGTACCGCGTCGGGGGAGGGACGGGCGGCCGGATCCTTGGCCAGCATGGCGAGCAGGAGCGGGCCGAGCACGGGCCCCGCCCGCTCGGGCGCCCGTGGATCACGCAGCAGGACCGCGGCGGTCACGGCGGCGGCCAGCTCGCGCTCGAATGGAGCGTGCCCCTCGACCGCCGTATAGAGCGTGGCGGCCAGCGACCAGAGGTCGGACGCGGGCGTGGCTGCGCCGCCGGACAGCCGCTCCGGCGCCGCGTACCCGGGAGAACCCGCCGTGGTGAGCGACGTGTCCCTCTCCCATGCGCCGCTGGGGGCGGGTCCGAACGTGTCGCCGGCGGCGGCCGGTACGGCGATGCCGAAGTCGGCGAGCAGGGCCTGGCCGTGCTCGTCGAGCAGGACGTTGGCGGGCTTGACGTCGTGATGCAGGATCCCCTGGGCGTGCGCGGCCGAAAGGGCGTCGAGGAGGCGGAGCCCGATCTCGGCGACCCGGCGCGCGGGCAGCGGCCCGCCCTCCTTGATCACGCCGTCCAGCGAGCGGCCGGGGATCAGGTCCATCACGATCCACGGCCGGTCCTGGTCGAGTACGACGTCGTGGATGACCACGATGGCCGGATGGCTCAGCCTGGCGGCGGAGCGGGCCTCATGGATCGCCTGTCCCCCGAAGGCGCGCCTGGCCTCTTCGGTGAGCCCGGGTGGCACGCGGATGTCCTTGACCGCGACGTCGCGGTGCAGCATCTCGTCCCTGGCGCGCCACACGGTGCCCGCGCCGCCCGCGCCGAGGGTTTCGAGCAGGCGGTATCGACCGGCCAGCAGCACGCCGCTCATCCCTTCGCGCGCAGCGCGGCGTCGGCCATGCGGGCGGCGGAGAGCGCCGCGCTGCGGATGTCGTCGTCGGTGGGGGTGGTCGAGAGCGTCGAATAGGCGGCCTCGACCACGAGGTCGCCCACCCGGAAGAGGACCACGCCGGTGAACGCGTGGCCCTGCGACGTCGTGAACTCGTAGGCGAGCGCCTCGTCTCCCACGCCCTTGACGGTCCGGGGAGTGGTCTGCACGAACGCGATCGGGCGCGTCTGCCCGATCTCCTTCCACGTCCAGTCGCCCTTGCGCCCCTTGGCGTACTTCTTGGCGAGGCTCTCGAACAGCAGGCCGGAGGACTCCTCGGTCATGGCCCAGGGGTCGGGCGTGTCGGAGTCCTTCTTGGGGATGAGGCTGACTCCCTCGCCCCGGACCGACCACTCGCAGCCCGCCTCGGCGACCGAGCCCTTCGGCGCCGGCGCCGTACGGACGATCTCGTGGACCTGCTCGGAGGTGAGTAGCGTGCAGAAGTCGACGGGACGCGTGAACGACGGGGCCTTCCGAGCGCTGTCGTCCGGAAGCACGACGAACGCCACGACCGCGGCCACCACCGCGACCAGGGCCACGACCGCGCTCACCAGGAGCACGCGCCGTCTCGTGGCCGTGGGACCGGTGGTTCCCGGCGTGTCCGGTACGGCGGGGTGGGTGGGGCCGGTACGTGGGCCGTGGGCGCCCTGGAAGGCGACGTCGGCGGCGGCGTTCGGCATGCCCGGAGCTGCGGCTCGCGGGTCGTACAGACCGGGCTGTTGGGCGACGTTGTACGGGCCGGGCTGTCGGGCGACGTCGTACGGGGCGGAGCGGTCGGCGACGCCCACAGGATGGCCCGGCCCTCCCGCGCCCTGCCAGACGGGGTGGCCGGGCGCGCTGCCCTGGCCGCTCTGCGGCCCCGGATAGCCGGGCCCGGGGGCGACCTGTGCCGACGAGATCGGCTCGTCGTACGGCCCGAAGGAAGCAGGCGGGATCGGCGTCGGCGAGGCCGGCATGGGCGGCAACTCGGGCGAGCGGCCTGCGGCGACGTCAGCGAGCAGGCGGTGCGCGGTCGCGGTGTCCGGCCGTGCCGCGGGGTTGCGGTCCATCATCCACATCAGCAGCGGCCCCAGGGCGCCGGCACGGCGCGGCGGCGGAGGAGTCGTGCTGGCCAGTGTGGCGCGGATCCGCTCGACGGGGTCGCCGCCGTACGCGGGAGCGCCCTCGGTCGCGAAATACAGGGTGGAGCCGAGGGACCACAGGTCGGAGGCGGGTCCGCCGGTGGCGCCGTCGAGCCGTTCGGGAGAGATGAAGCCGGGCGACCCGATCGTGGCGTCGGCCGCGGTCAGCGTGACCTGACCCTCCAGCCGGGCGATGCCGAAGTCGGTCAGCATCGTACGCCCGTCCTCGTTGAGGAAGACGTTGGCCGGTTTGACGTCCCGGTGCTGGACGCCGTGCGCGTGCGCCTCCCGGAGGGCGTCGAGCACCTCCGCGCCCACGCGGGCGGCCCGCTCCGGGGACAGCGGCCCCCGTTCCTTGACCTCGTCGGCGAGCGTACGGCCGCGCAGCAGCTCCATGATGATCCACGGCCGCCCGTCTTCGACCAGAACGTCATGCAGGCTGACGATGCCGGGGTGCCGGACCCGGGCGGCGGCCCGCGCCTCGCGTACGGCGCGTTCGACCATGTGGGCGCGTTCCGCCTCGTCGAGACCGTCCGGCAGGCGGAGCTCCTTGATCGCGACCTCGCGTTCGAGCATCTCGTCCCAGCCGAGCCAGACCGTGCCCATCCCACCGCTGCCAAGTTGACGGCGCAGGAGGTAACGAGAGGCGAGTCGTCCCCCAGAGGACTCGGGCATATCGGGAGGATAGTGGATCGAGCTACGTGAGTGTTGGGGTAGCAGTGAGTCAGCTTCTCGGCCTTGAAGGGTCAAGCTTGCAGCTCCTCGCCGTCGGTGGCTTCGACGGTTCCCGCTTCAGCCCGGGACATGGCGGCTGTTCACCCAGTTCACGCCGGACACCGGCTCGGGCAAGGGCCAAGACTTCGTGCTCAGTCGCACCGTCACTGTTCCCGGACCGGTCGCCTCCGTCGCCCTGCCCGAGGCCGCAAGCTCTACGACGGTCGACGGCTATGTCGTGAACGTGAGCGGCGCTCTCAAGGCGGGTATGGGCAGCGCGCTGACCGTGTCCTTCGCCAAGTCTGGCAAGCCTGTCACTGACCTGCAGCCCTACCTCGACACTTACGCCCATCTGACCGCTTTCCACCAGGGCGATCAGGCGTTTGCGCACCTCCACCCAGAGACGAAGGTCCATGGCGCCCACGGTGGGCCGGCCCTGCTGTTCCATGCCAACTTGCCAAGGCCGGGCAACTGGCGCCTGTTCCTGCAGTTCCAGACCGAGGACAGGCTCCACACGGCCGCTATTACCGTGCACGTCACCTGACAGCCAACGTATCGCTGTCGCGCTCTCGGGCCAGCCTCGGTCTGCCCCCACACGGAGCCCCGGGCGCGGCGCCAGGCGGCATCGCGCAACAGGCGCAGCCCGTTGAGACCGACGATGACGGTGGATCCCTCATGACCGGCGACGACAACGCGGTGACGGTGGTGGCGGCCTCATCACGCAGCCGGTCGGCGACGCCGAGCACCCCCACCGGGGTGCCGTCGCGGATGACCACGACAGCGGTGCAGCCGTCGTTCTCCACCTGGGCGGCCACCACGGCGGCCGGGTTGCCATCGCTGTCGCCCAGCAGCCGGGTGGGGCTGCCCACTGCGATGGTGCGCCCGCCGACGGTAGCGGTCACGCCGGCTCCGGGGAGGAGGTGAAGTCGGCCACCACGGGGATGTGCAGACCGCGGGTGCGGGCAGCGTCCATGATGGCGCGGCCCAGCGGGTGCTCACTGGGGTGCTCGGCCGCCGCCGCCAGCGTCAGCAGACCGTCCTCATCCAGGCCGGAGGCAGCCAGCGGGCGGATGTCCGTCACCCGGGGGGGCCTCGGTGAGAGTGCCGGTCTTGTCCAATGCCACAGCGTCGACCTGCCCGAGGCGTTCCATGACCACAGCGGACTTGACCAGAACCCCGTGGCGTCCGGCGTTGGCGATGGCCGAGAGCAGCGGGGCATGGTGGCCAACACCACCGCGCACGGGGAAGCGACGATCATGAAGGTCATCGCCCGCAGCAGTGTCGACTGCAGGTCCGCACCGAAGATCAGCGGTAGGGCGAACAGGGCCACGGTGGCGGTGACCATGCCGAGGGAGTAACGCTGCTCCACTTTCTCGATGAACAACTGGGTCGGCGCCTTGGTCTCGGAGGCCTCCTCCACCATCGCCACGATTCGGGCGATCACGGAATCGGCGGGATCGCGCTCGACCTTCACCGTCAATGCGCCGGTGCCGTTCAGGGTGCCCGCGAACACTTCGTCGCCGGTCTCCTTGGCCACCGGCAGCGGTTCGCCGGTGATGGTGGCCTGGTCGACCTCGCTGGCCCCGCTCAGCACCCGCCCGTCAGCGCCGAATCGCTCCCCGGGCCGGATCAGGATCACGTCACCGATGGCCAACTGGCCGGCTTCCACCGTCTCCTCGGTGCCGTCGTCGATGATCCGGGTGGCGGTGGTGGGCGCTAGGTCGAGCAGCCCACGTACCGAGTCCGCGGTTCGGGCGGTGGCGATCGCCTGCAGGGCGCCGGAGGCGGCGAAGCTGACGATCAGCAACGCACCGTCCAGCTGGCAGTCGATGATCGCCGATACCGCTCGGAGCAGGAACGACCTCGATGGTTCGCCATTCAGGGGATCGTCTTGAAGCGTGGCTCAACCCGGTGCTCCGTCTCTGGCCGCGCTGGCCGGCGTGTCGCGGGCTGGCCAGGTGTGCGGTCGTCGTCCACGTGATCAGCGGCTCCACTCTCGCTGGTCTTTACGGTAATTCGCCCAGACCAAGCTCTTTGCTTGGGTGCTCGCTCGCTGCGGGCCGCTTACTGTGAAGATTAGGTCAATAAGCCGTTTCGGCGTCCTCTTGGGAGACCGATTCGACACTCCGTCAGTTCGTAAGCGCCTGAAAACGGGCTGCACCAGCCCCAATGGGCTCGGTGCCACATGAGATCCGGCCCCAATGCATGAGGGTGTGGATCGCCACGGAGTGGTTCTTATGCTCAGACAAGTTTTCGCTACTGGCGCACTGGTGACTTCTGCCCTAGTTGCCCCGGCGACCATATCGGCCCAGCCCGCGAGTGTCGTGGCGCCCTACACAGTCAGCGCCTCCACGTATGTCACGAATACGGTTAGTGCCCCCTTCAAGGTCACTAACACCACCGCCTGGTGCTGGTGGGAGCACGGTTGCAAGTTCTGCAGGGGAGAGCTGGTCTTCTGCCACCACCACAGGCACTTCTTCTTCCACAGGCACTTCCACCACAGGCACTTCCGTCACGAGCATTTCTTCCACAGGCACTTCCGCTTCCATGAGCACGGCTTCCACGGGGGTGGCTTCCATGAGCACGGCTTCCACGGGGGTGGCTTCCATGAGCACGGCTTCCACGGGGGTGGCTTCCATGAGCACGGCTTCCACGGGGGTGGCTTCCACGGGCACGGCGGCGGACGGCGGTGAATCCTAGGCGGATCCCAAGGCGAACTGCTGGGCAGCACAGGACCGGTGAGTCCTGCCATCGTCCCGCCGGGGACCCTCGCGGGGCGATGGCCGGAGATGGCCCAGGTGCGACCAAGAAGATCAAGATCTCTCTGCCTGATGATCTCGCCGTCGAAGCGCAAGCGTCAGCCCGCTTTGGCATGGTCGCGGGACACCCAGCGGGCCTCACGTGACTCGTCGCTCGGGGCAGTGCGGGTCGCTTGATGAACGGCATGTGCTGCTCCAGTGCACGGCGGATCCGCTCGGCAAAGCGTGGCCGTTGATCTGGAACGGGCAGCCTATCCACGGAAGCGTGAGGTCCGCTTCGGTAGGGCGGCGCCGGTGACGGGCAGGAAGCCCACGCCGACCGACAGAGCAGCGGTCGCTGCGGCCAGCGCCGCGGTCGGGCCGAGGAAGGCCGGTTCAGCGAGGCGCCTTACCGGATCGAGCTGTCACCCGCGTCGGTGCTGCCGGGCGGGTAGGCGAGACAGCGTCAGGTGAAGAGGGCGCGCCCCCAGTAGTCACCGGCGTCCGTCACGCCGGGCGGGCAGGCGAACAGGCCGCTGGAGACGTGCTTGATGTACTCGTTGAGCGCGTCCTTGGCGGCCAGCTCCCGCTGGATCGGGACGAACTGCTTGTGCGGGTCCCGCTGGTACGCCATGAAGAAAAGGCCGGCGTCGAGACGGCCCAAGCCGTCGGAGCCGTCCACGAAGTTGTAGCCGCGCCGCAGTAGGTGGGCGCCGCCGTGGACGGAGGGGTGGGCCAGCCGCACGTGGGCGTTGTCGGCGATCATCGGTTCGCCGTCGGCGCCGTTCTTGGCGAAGTCGGGCTCGTCGAACTCCTTCGCGCCGGTCAGCGGGGCTCCCTCGCCCTTGTCGCGGCCGAAGATGGCCTCCTGCTCCGACAGCGGCGCGCGGTCCCAGGTCTCGATGTGCATCCGGATCTTGCGCGTGACGAGGTAGCTGCCGCCGTCCATCCATTCCTGGCCGTCGCCCGCCGCCGCCCAGAGCTGCTCGCGCAGGAGCTGGGTGTCCTCCAGCTTGAGGTTGGCGGTGCCGTCCTTGAAGCCCATCAGGTTGCGCGGGGTCGCCTGCGCCCGCGACGTCGAGGACGTACGGCCGAAGCCGAGCTGGGAGTAGCGCACCGACACCTTGCCGAACCCGATCCTGGCCAGGTTGCGGATCGCGTGCACCGCCACCTGCGGGTCGTTCGCGCACGCCTGTACGCAGATGTCGCCGCCGGAGATCTCCGGCACGATGTCGTCGCCGCGGAACGCGGGCAGGTCGGCCAGGGCGGCCGGCTTCCGGTCGGCCAGGCCGAACCGCTTGTCGAAGAGCGACGCGCCGAAGCCGATCGTCAGGGTCAGCCCGGAGGCGGGCAGACCGAGCGCCTCGCCGGTGTCGTCCGGCGGCGCCTCACGGTCGCCGCCGACCGCGCCGAACGTCCCGGCCTCCTTGCCCTGCGTCATCCGCGCGGCGGCGGACGTCCAGTCCTGGAGCAGCTCGACCAGCTCGGCGCGCCTGTCCGTCGTCACGTCGAAGGCGACGAAGTGCAGCCGGTCCTGGGCCGGGGTGACGATCCCGGCCTGGTGGGCGCCGTAGAACGACACCGGCGCGGACGTCGTCGCCGCGTGCGCGGCGGTGGGCGCGTCGGTGACCAGCGCGCGGCCCGCGACCGCGCCCGCGCCGACGGCGGCGACGCCCGCCGCGCCGAGCCCGAAGAGCCTCCTGCGGCTGATGTTCATTCCCTGCTCCCGTCCCCGTACGGCCGCCGCGGTCACTTGCTCACGGTGGAGGCGATCCGGCTGATCGGCTCGGAGAGCGCGTTGATCACGTCGGACAGCTTCTTGAGGTCGTCCTTGGACAGGTCGGTGTGCAGCTTCCAGCCGTCGCCCGAGCGGTGCGCCTCCAGGGCGGCCTCGGCGGCGGCGAACTTCTCGTCGAGGGTCTTCACCAGCGCGGGGTCGCGCTCCTCCAGCACCGGGCGCAGCGCCTGCACCGCGGCCTTGGACCCCTGGAGGTTGGCGTCGAAGTCCCACAGGTCGGTGTGCGAGTAGCGGTCCTCCTCGCCGGTGATCTTGCCGGTGGCGACCTCGTCGAGCAGGCCCTTGGCGCCGTTGCCGAGCAGGAGCGGGGAGATCGTCGCCTCGTTGGCCTTCTCGACGATGGTCTTGATGTCGGTCATCAGCTTGTCGGCGATCGGGCCGTCCTCGCTGACGTCCTTCTTCACCCACAGGTCCTTCTCGAGGCGGTGGAACCCGGTCCACTCCTCGCCCTTCTCGACATCGTTCTCGCGGGCGTCGATCGCCGGGTCGAGGTCGCCGAAGATCTCGGCCACCGGCTCGATGCGCTCCCAGTACGTACGCGCGACGGGGTAGAGCTGCTTCGCCTTGTCGATGTCGCCGGCCTTGACGGCGTCCACGAACTCCTGGGTCTTGGCGAGCAGCGTCTCGCTCTGCGTCTTGATGTAGCGCTTGTAGCTGGCGGTGGCCTCGGAGAGCTTGGCGTCCTCGCTCAGCGGCTTGTGCTCGCCGGTCACCTTCAGCGGGTTCCTGATGCCCTTGCCCACCATGCCCGGCTTGCACGCCGTCTCGTACGTGCCGGCGGGCAGCTCGACCATGACCTCGCGGGTGAGGCCGGGGACGATGTTCTCCACCTCGCCCATCACGCGGTCGCCGCCCGCGTAGACGTAGAACTCGGTCACCTTGCTGCCGTTGTTGGTGATCGCGAAGGTCGAGGTGCCCGCGGGCAGCTCCGCCGCGCCGACCTTGCACTCGGTGTCGCTGGCCGCCACGGTGATCTTCCCGGGCTTGCCGGCGTCGCCGGAGGCGGTCGTGTCGGCCGTGCCGGAGCAGGCGGCGGCGAGCAGGCCGAGGACGGCCACGGCGACGGCGGCGGGGGTGCGCATGCGGAGGACTCCAGTTCTGGGGGAAGCTCGGGGACGTCGGGGGAGGCGGGGGCCGCGCTCAGGAGGCGGGCACGGTCGGCGCGCCGTCGGCCGGTACGGCGGGGCCACGCGTCGCTTTCGGACGGCCCGACGGCCGGAGGAAGAGGACGAGGACCGGAACGGCGTAGGCCACCCACGCCACGGTCTCCAGCACGCTGGGCTGGGCCGTGATGTTGAACATGCCGCTCAGCAGCGCGGAGTACCAGGCGCTCGGGTCGAGCACGCCGCTGATGTCGAAGGCGTAGGTGCTCAGGCCGGGGACGATGCCCGCCTCCTGCAGGTCGTGCACGCCGTACTTGAAGATGCCCGCGGCGACCAGGATCAGCAGCAGGCCGGTCCAGGTGAAGAACTTGGTGAGGTTGATCCGCAGCGCGCTCTTGTAGAGGCCCCAGCCCAGCACCACGGAGGTGAGCAGGCCGAGGGAGATGCCGATCAGCGGACTGGAGGTGGCCGAGGCGCCCTGCGCGGCGGCGAACCACAGGAGGGCCGTCTCCAGCCCCTCCCTGGCCACCGCGAGGAACGCCATGACGACGACCGCGGTGGCGCCCAGCTCCAGCGCGTGGCCGAGCTTCTCGCGCAGCTCGCCGGACATCCGCCGCGCCGCCGTACGCATCCAGAAGATCATGAACGTCACGAACACGGTCGCGGCGAGCGAGGTGACGGCGTCGAACAGCTCCTGCTGCGTCTGGTTCAAGTGCGCGGCGGTGAAGGTGAGGAGCGCGCCGAACCCGACGGAGAGGAGGACGGCGCCGCAAACGCCGGCCCACACGAGCGGGAGGCGGTCACGGCGGTCGCTTTTCACGAGGAAGGCGACGAGGATGGAGACCACAAGGGTGGCCTCCAGGCCCTCTCTGAGGCCGATGAGGTAGCTCGCGAACACGTGCCGCTCCTGCGAGATCGAGTAAGGCGACCCTTATTTAGGCCAGCGTTACCTTACCCGTCTACCGACTCCCTCAGCCAGAGGGGTACCTGATTGTCACTGCAGTGACGTTCGCCACTCCCTTGCCCCGATCGGGTACGCGAGCGGCGGCGGAACTCCCTGGCGGCCCTGCCGGAGCCGATCATCGGCCCCGGGCCTTGATCGCACGGTGGACCGCCTCGAGGAGGGTGGAGGCCCTCCGATCCGGTACGCCTTCCTGGATGCGGTTCATGACATAGCCGAAGGCGAGGCCGTTCGCCGGGTCGGCGAAGCCGAGCGATCCGCCGTAGCCGGAAACCCGAAGGCGGTCGGGCTGTACCAGAAGGCGTCGGGGGTCGGCAGGCCGAAGCCGCGACGTGGGATCGGCGTAGGCCCGCATCACCTCGCGTGCGGGTTCGGGAAGGGCGTTCAGGTCGATCCGGGCCGGCGCGTCCAGGTCGATCGGGTCGGCGACGATCCGGCTGACCCGATGGTGCTCGGTTTTCGGCAGCCCGATCCACAGCCCGCCAGGCGGGAGCTCCGGCGGACCGGGAGCGGGGCCTGCTGGAGGTGGACGGCCTCTGGCCGGGGCTGCCCCGGAATGTTCCAGGTTGACACATCCTGACTGCTGCCGAGAAAGTTGTACGAGTGATCTCCCCGCGACTCTCCGCGCTCGCGCTCGCCGCGAGCCTGACGTTGACTCTGGCGGCCTGCACCTCCGGCGGTGGCACCCGAACCTCCTCCGGTTCCGGCGACCCCGTTCCCGCGTCCGGATCGGGATCGGGGAAGGGTGCGGAGTCGTCGGCCGAGGCCGCGCTCACCCCGGAGGCGTACCAGGTCGAGCTGGACGCCGTCGGCGTGCCGGTCGGGGACGCGCTGCGGGACATCGCCAAGGCGCGCACGTTCAAGTCACTCGGCCAGCGGGTGCGGCGCGCCCAGAACGCGGTGGAGTCGGCGGCGGAGCGGCTCGGGCCGCTACGCCCACCCGCCGAGATCGACACCGAGCACACCGACTATCTCGCCGCGCTGCGCGCCATGAACGGCAAGCTCGACGAGCTGGGCCAGGCCGTGGACGACCGGTCGCTGTGCACCGCGTCGAGCGTGCTCGGCCGGCTCGGCAAGTCCGGAGAGTTCGGCGGGTTGAAGGAGGCCGGGGCCGACCTCGCCGGAGGGGGCGACTACAAGGGCGGGCTGATCAAGTTCACCCCGCCGAAGGAGCGGAACCGCAGGCTGGGCAACGGCACGATCCTGGCGTCCGGCATCCGGGGCGGGAGGGGCACCCTCACCGTGAAGAACGGCAGCTCCGGCGACAGCGTCGTCACGCTCGTCCTCGGCAAGAAGAAGGCCGTCAGCGTGTACGTGCGCAAGAGGTCGACGGCCAAGGTGACGAACATCAAGGACGGCAAGTACCGCGTCTACTACACCAGCGGCAGCGACTACGACCGCGCCGTCCGGGGGTTCACCCACAACTGCGCCTTCCAGAAGTTCGACGACTCGCTGTCCTTCAAGACCACCTACACCGCGACCCAGATCCGTTGGAGCAACTGGACGCTGACCCTCAACAAGGTGATCGGCGGCAACGCGCCGACGAGCGACGTCTCCCCGGACGACTTCCCGGTCTGATCGCCCGCCTGACGGCTTCCTGGTCCGACGGCCCGGCCGAGGAGGCCGGGCCGCCCGCCCGCGGTCAGCTCGAGAACAGCATGCCCACCCAGCTCCGCTCGCGGTGGTGGCCATGGTGGCCGTGGTGCGGAGCGCCCCAGGCGGGCGCGCCGTGCGCGGGCGGCGGCGCGTACTGCTGCTGCGCCCACTGGCTCTCCAGCCGGGTCAGCGTCTCCAGCTCGCCGTAGTCGAGGAAGATGCCCCGGCAGTTGTCGCACTGCTCGATGTGGATCCCGTTGCGGTCGTACGTCCGCATGCTCCCGCGGCACTTGGGGCACTGCATCAGATTGATCTCCTTGATCACGTAACGGCTGGGTATCGCCGTCTGCTCTGGTGGTGCGGTGCTGCTGTGGTGGTGCTGGGTACCGCTCGGCGGCGCTCGGCTCAGACGCGCGCGGTAGCGAGGATCCTCGCGCAGGAGGACACCAGCGCCCGCGCCGTCTCGTCGAGCGGCCGCCGGGCTCGCCTCGCCGTCGCGACCGCCGTGGCGGCCAGTTGGACGGTCAACGCCCGGGCCGGCAGGTCGAGTTCCCTCCACGGTTCGTCCCGGCTCACCGCGCCGCCGCCCGCGGCCAGGTACGCGCCGAGGAACCGGTCCCAGGCCGAGGTAGCGAGCAGTCCGGCGGCGAACCAGGCGGCCGGCCGGGCGAGGTCCCACGCCGGGTCGCCCTGGCCCAGGTCGTCCGGATCGATCAGGATCCAGGTCCCGCCGATCCGGACGAGCTGGCCGAGGTGCCAGTCCCCGTGGACCAGCGCGACCGGTGGTTCGCCTCCCGCCGCCGGCCCGGGCCGTACCGGCCGGTGTCCCGCGCGGCTCCACGGCAGGGTTCGGTACGCGGCGCGGATCGCCGGCGGGACGTCGCGATGCCCGTCGAGCGCGGCGACGGCGCGCGCGAGCCGCGCCGGGCCGCCCGCCGCAGGCAGCCCGGGCGGCAGGGGACGGGTGTGCAGCCGGGCCAGCAGCCGCGCGCCCTCCGCCCATGGCACGCGGTCGTCGCCGTCCTCCAGATCGGCGGGCGTCAACGGCTCACCCGCCGGCCAGATCGTGACGAGCCGCGCGCCCAGCCGCTCGACGCCGAGAGGGGCGAGCATCAGGCCCGGCAGGCGGCCCGCCAGGCCGAGCCGGGCGCGTAGGTCGGCCTCCGGCGTCCCCTCGGGATGGGCCTTCACCACCACGTCGCCCACCCGGACCACCACGACCCCCGCTTCGGAGATCCTCGGAGGAGCGCCCTTGAGCACGGCGACCGGGCCCTCGCGGGGCGCGAGCCGTACGAGCTCGGCGATCAGGTCGGCGTCCGGCCCGCCGGGGGCAGCGGCGACAAGGAGCGGAGCGTCCGGGGCAGCCGTGTCGGCCGGTCCCGCCGACGGTTCGATCACGGCCCCAGCCTATGGTGCCGATATGAAGATTGGCTTTGCCGTACCGGTCTCCGGCTCGTGGGCGACGCCGGAGAACATGAAGCGGATCGCGCGCCGCGCCGAGGAACTGGGCTACCACGAGGTGTGGGCCTTCCAGCGGCTGCTCTATCCGGTCGGGAATCCCATGGGGCCGATGTACCGCAGCGTGCGCGATCCGGTCGTCGCCCTGTCCTATCTGGCGGGCGTCACCGACCGGGTCCGCCTCGGCGTCGCGGTGCTGAACCTGCCGTTCGTCTCGCCCGCCCTGATGGCCAAGCAGCTCGCGACCCTGCAGGACGTCTCCGGCGGACGGCTCGACGTCGGGCTCGGCCTCGGCTGGCTTCCGGAGGAGTTCCGGGCGTCCGGCGTGCCGATGGAGCGCCGGGGGAGACGGGCGGAGGAGTACGTCGAGCTGCTCCGCCGCCTCTGGACGGACGACGTGGTGGAGCACCGGGGCGAGTTCTACGAGCTGCCGCCGGTCCACCAGGACCCGAAGCCGGTCAGCGCGCCGCCGATCCTGATGGGCGGCACGGCCCCCGTGGCGCTGCGCCGGGCGGGGCGGATCGCCGACGGGTGGATCAGCCCCAGCCGCGCCGACCTCGCCACGATCGACGAGCAGATCACGATCGTGAAGGACGCGGCGCGTGAGGCGGGGCGCGACCCCGCGACGCTGCGGTTCGTCTGCCGGGGCGTCACCCGCGCGCAGGCGGACGACACCGCCCTGCTCACCGGGTCGTACGAGAAGATCCGCGCCGACGTCGCGGCCCTGGGCGAGAAGGGGGTGACGGAGGTCTTCCACGACCTCAACTTCGACCCTGAGATCGGCAACCCCGACGCCGATCCCGCCGAGTCGATGCGCCGGGCGGAGGAGGCGCTCGACGCCCTCGCCCCCGGCCGGTCCTGATCTCCGGACGTCCTTCACGCCCGGCTCGCCCCGGTCCCGTCGCGTCGTTCCGCAGGGTCCGGGGCCGAGCGCGCGGTCACCCGGCTACCGCGTCACGCGGTCATGCCGTACGCCTCGGCGATGAGCCGGTAGGAGTGGAGCCGCGCCTCGGCGCCGTGGACCATCGTCGTGATCATCAGCTCGTCGGCGCCGGTGCGCTTGCGCAGCTCCTCCAGGCCGGCCCGGACCCCGTCGGCGTCTCCGTACACCACGTTGGACAGCCGGTCGCGGACGAACTCCGTCTCCATGGGCGTGTACGGGTACGCCTCGGCGGTCTCCGGGGACGGGAACAGGCCCGGCGTCCCTCGGCGCATCCGCAGCCATGACAGCGCGCCGGGCATGGCCTGCCGGAGCGCCTCCGCCTCGGTGTCCGCCGCCACGGCGGCCACCCCGATCAGCGCGTACGGCTCGGAGAGGACCTCGGAGGGGCGGAACGAGGACCGGTACAGGTCGAGGGCGGGCTCGGTGTTCGCCGCGCTGAAGTGGTGGGCGAAGGCGAAGGGCAGCCCGAGCAGCCCGGCCAGCCGCGCGCTGAACCCGCTGGAGCCGAGCAGCCAGACGGGCGGCCGGTCGGCGGTGCGCGGGATCGCCTGGATCCTGGCGTACGGGTGGTCGTCGGGGAAGGCGCCGTCGAGGAAGGCGGTCAGCTCCGCGACCTGCTGGGGGAATTCGTCGGGGTCGATGTCGGCGGAGCGGCGCAGGGCGTTGGCGGTGGCCATGTCGGTTCCGGGGGCGCGGCCGAGGCCGAGGTCGATCCGGCCGGGATGCAGGGCGTGCAGCGTGCCGAACTGCTCGGCGACGACCAGCGGGGCGTGGTTGGGCAGCATGACACCGCCGGAGCCGATCCTGATCGCGCGCGTCGCCGCCGCCAGATGGGCGATGAGCACGGCCGGGGAGGAACTGGCCACGCCGGGCATCCCGTGGTGCTCGGCGACCCAGATGCGGTGGTAACCCCACTCTTCGGCGCTTCTCGCCAGCTCGGTCGCGGTGCGGAGTGCGTCGGCGGGCGTGTGCCCTTCGCCGACGGTCGCGAGTTCGAGGATCGACAGGGGGATGTCGGCCGTCCCGCTCGGGACGCCGCGGATGAAGTCCGTGGTCATTATCGGGACAACCGGAGTGGTTTTCCGTTTATTTCCCACCGGGCGCGGTAACGGCCGGTGGGCGGGTCTCCCCGCACATGTCCTCTGGCCGGACGTCGGGGCCGGTCCGCCTCACGGCGTCGGCGGTTCTCGCACGTCCGGAGCCGGAAAGCGGTCGAGGGGAGCGCTCCGCGAGCGCTCCCCTCGACCGCCGTGCGGCGCCGTACTCAGAGGACCTTGGACAGGAACGCCTGCGTACGGGCGTGCTGGGGGTTGGCCAGCACCTCGCGCGGGACGCCCTGCTCGACGACCACGCCGCCGTCCATGAAGACGAGCGAGTCGCCGACCTCCCGGGCGAACCCCATCTCGTGGGTCACGACGACCATCGTCATGCCCTCGCGGGCCAGGTCGCGCATGACGTCCAGGACCTCGCCGACGAGCTCGGGGTCCAGAGCCGAGGTGGGCTCGTCGAACAGCATCAGCTTCGGCTGCATCGCCAGCGCCCGCGCGATGGCGACCCGCTGCTGCTGGCCGCCGGAGAGCTGCGACGGGTAGTTGCCCATCCGGTCGGACAGGCCCACCCGCTCCATCAGCTGCTCGGCCCTGACCCTGGCGGCGTCCTTCGACTCGCCCTTGACGAGCATCGGCGCCTCCATGACGTTCTGGAGCGCCGTCATGTGCGGGAAGAGGTTGAACCGCTGGAACACCATGCCGATGTCCCTGCGCTGGGCGGCGACCTCCTTCTCCCGCAGCTCGTACAGCTTGTCGCCGCGCTGCCGGTAGCCGACGAGGTGGCCGTCCACCCACAGCCGGCCCGCGTCGATCTTCTCCAGGTGGTTGATGCAGCGCAGGAAGGTGGACTTCCCCGAGCCGGACGGGCCGACGACGCACATCACCTCGCCCTGCCGTACCTCAAGGTCGATGCCCTTGAGGACCTGCACGTGGCCGAAGTTCTTGCAGACCTGCTCGGCCTTCACCATCAGGTCCTGGGCCGCCATGTCCAGCGGGGCGTTCATGATCTCGCTCATCGCGCGTACCCCTTGCCGTAGTGCCGCTCGAGGTAGTGCTGGCCGATCATCATGAGCGACGACAGGAACAGGTACCAGAGACACGCCATGACCAGCATCGGGATGATCTGGTAGGTGTGCGAGTAGATGTTCTGCACCGTGAAGGTCAGCTCCACGAACGGCACCGCCACCACCAGGGAGGTGTTCTTCAGCATGGAGATCGCCTCGTTGCCCGTCGGTGGCGCGATCACCCGCATCGCCTGGGGCAGGATGATCCGGCGGAGTGTCTGCACCCGGGTCAGGCCGAGCGCGCTGGCCGCCTCCTGCTGGCCCGCGTCCACCGACTGGATGCCGCCGCGCACGATCTCGGCCATGTAGGCCGCCTCGTTGAAGACCAACCCGAGCGCCGCCGCGGCGGCCGCGCTGTAGAGCGCGTTGGTCTGCGCGGTGACGAACTGCGGACCGAACGGGATGCCCAGGCCGAGCGTGGGGAAGAGCGCGCCGATGTTGCCCCAGATCAGCAGCTGGGTGAACAACGGGGTGCCGCGGAAGACCCAGATGTAGAGCCAGGCCGCGCCGCGCAGCAGCGGGTTGGCGGACAGCCGCATCAGCGCGAGCAGGATGCCGAGGATGACGCCACCCACCATGGCGGCGACGGTCAGCCAGATGGTGTTGAACGTGGCTTCGAGCACAGCTGGCGCGAACAGGTATTTCAGCTGTTCAGGCCAGTTGTACGCCTCGTTGGTGACCAGGTTGTTGACCAGCATCGCGGCGAGCACCGCGACCGCCACGGCCGCCACCCAGCGGCCGGGGTGGCGCACCGGGACGGCCTTGATCGTCCCGGTGCGCGTTTCCGTTTCACCCACGGACATGCATCAGCCGCCGGCGCCGTTGATCACAGGGCTGGTGATGGCACCGTCCTGGACGCCCCACTTCTCAAGGATCTTGGTGTAGGTGCCGTCCGCCATCAGCTCCTTGAGAGCGCCGAGCACGGCGTCCTTGAACGTGCCCGAGTTCTTCCCTACGGCGAAGCCGTACGGTGCCGCGTCGTACATCTGGCCGATGGTCTCCAGCTTGTCGCCGGTCTGCTTGATCGCGTAACCCACGATCGGCGAGTCGGCCAGCATGCCGTCGATCTTGCCCGAGACCAGGTCGGCGTTGACCTCGGTCTGGCCCTTGCGCACGACCTGCTCGATCGCGGGCTTGCCGTCCTTGACGCACTTCTCGCTGCGCGCCTTGATGTCGTCGACCTCGACCGTGCCCTGCTGGACGCCGATCTTCTTGCCGCAGGCGTTGTCGGGGTCGATGCCCTGCGGGTTGCCCTTGAGCGCGGCCCACGAGACACCGGCGTTGTAGTACGTGACGAAGTCGACGACCTTCTCCCGCTCAGGGTTGTCGGTGAAGGACGAGATGCCGAGCTCGTACTTGCCGGACTGGATGCCCGGGATGATCGTGTCGAAGCCGGCGTTCTGGAAGTCGGCCTTGAGCCCGAGCTTGGCGGCGAGCGCCTCACCCAGGTCGACCTCCCAGCCGACGATCTTCTGATTTGCCGGGTCGACGGACTCGTTGGGCGGGTAGGATGCGTCACTACCGATAAGGATCTTGCCGTCCGCCGCGATGTTCTCCGGTACGAGCTTCGCCAGCGTGCTCTCGGCGCTGGGCGCCGGGGCCGCCGTGTCGGTGCCGGCGGAGTCGTCGCCGCCGCACGCCGAGAGGCTGAGCCCCGCCGCCACGGCGAGCGCGCCCATCATCGCGATACGGCGCCGCGTGATTGATCGTGGAAGCACGAGGCACTCCTTGGTTCTATCGGCCGGCTCGGGCCCGGCCACGCGTGGGGATTCGGCCTGATGCGACCGGTGACCGGTGCCCGGAGCGACGCGACGCTTCGGTATGCGGAAACGGGCACCAGGGTGAACACTCCTCGAATGGTTTTTCGGGATGGGACACGTTATCCCAGATGTGGGAATCGTCCGCAACCCTTACGGCCTGCCTGTTCTCCTTGTCGTGATCTTTCGGCGCGGCCATCCCTGTGCCCTTCCTGCCCTCCGCGCCTCGCGTGCTCGCGGCGCTCCCTGACATCCTGGAAGCATGAGCGAGCGTAAAGCGATCGAATGCTGGTTGTCGGACATGGACGGCGTGCTGGTTCACGAGGGGCACCCGGTTCCGGGCGCCGACGAGTTCATCGCGAAACTGCGCGCGACCGGACGCCGCTTCCTCGTCCTCACCAACAACTCCATCTACACCCCACGTGACCTTTCCGTACGGCTGCGCGCCGCGGGCCTGGACGTTCCCGCGGAGTCCATCTGGACATCGGCGCTCGCGACCGCGGCGTTCCTGTCCAGCCAGCGCCCCGAGGGCTCCGCGTACGTCATCGGGGAGGCCGGGCTGACCACCGCGCTGCACCAGGCGGGCTACGTGCTGACCGACCTCGACCCCGACTACGTCGTGCTCGGCGAGACCAGGACCTACAGTTTCACTTCGATAACGCGGGCGATCCGGCTGATCGAGAACGGCGCCCGGTTCATCGCCACCAACCCCGACCCGGTGGGCCCGTCGAACGAGGGGTCGCTCCCGGCGTGCGGGGCGGTGGCCGCCCTGATCACGAAGGCCACCGGGGTCGAGCCGTACTTCGTCGGCAAGCCGAACCCGATGATGATGCGCAGCGCCCTCAACCGGATCGACGCGCACAGCGAGAGCACCGCCATGATCGGCGACCGGATGGACACCGACATCGTCTGCGGCATGGAGGCGGGCCTGCACACGATCCTCGTGCTGACCGGCGTCACTCAGAAGGAGCAGATCGACCGGTTCCCCTTCCGCCCGTCGCACGTGGCCGCCTCGGTCGCCGATCTGATCGACCTGGTCTGACATCTCCGCCGCATACCTGTCGCCGCCTGACAGGATCGGCTGCGATGCTGCCGTTGTGAACCGCGTCTACCTGGAACTGGGACCGAAGAAGGTCTTCGCCTGTTCCCTCGACTGGCCGGGCTGGTGCCGCATCGGCCGGACGGAGGAGGAGGCGATCGAGACCCTGACCCACTACGCGCCGCGCTTCCGCCTGATCGCCGAGAGGGCGGGGCTCGGCTTCTCGCCCGGGGATCCGGTGGTGGTCGAGCGGGTCAAGGGCAGCGGCACCACGGACTTCGGCGCGCCGGACGCCGTCCCGCGGGCCGACCACGCCCCGACGGACGCCGAGGAGGCCGGGCGCGGCGCCGCCCTGCTGCGCGCCGCCTGGGCGATCTTCGACGAGGTGGCCGCGGCCTCTCCCGAGGAGCTGCGCAAGGGGCCGCGCGGCGGCGGCCGGGACCGCGACCGGATGGTCGACCATGTCGTCGAGGCGGAGCGCGCCTACGCGCGTAAGGTCGGCGTGCGGCACAAGCCGTTCCACGGCGACGTGGCGGCCAGGGACGCGATGCGCGAGGAGCTGGTGGAGGTTCTCACGCGGCCGGGTGAGAGCATGCCCGTGCCGGGCGGCTGGCCGGTCCGCTACGCACTGCGCCGCACCGCCTGGCACGTCATCGACCACATATGGGAGATGGAGGACCGCCGCGACTGATCCCGTGCGGCGGTCGGACGGCGGGACGGTCTCCCCGCCACGGCCTTCCTGCTTCCCACGACGCCCTTCCCGCGACCGCTTTCGGGGCGCGGAGCGGGTCGCGGTCGTCAGCCGATCAGCTCGGGCAGGTGGGAGATGTACTCGCCCAGGTACGTCCTGAGCTCCTCGGGGATCAGGTTGATCGCGCTGATCTCCTCCGGCCGCAGCGGCAGCCGTACGACCTCGTAGTGGCCGCGGGCGGGATCGTCGAACTCCGGCCCGCAACGTAGCGCCACGTCCATCGTGACCAGGCGGCAGCCGTACACGTGCTGCGTCTTGACGCCGTTCTCCTGGACGCAGGTCAGGGTGGTGAGCGGGGTGATCGCCTCGACGGTCGCCCCGAGCTCCTCCAGCATCTCGCGCCTGAGCGTGTCCTCCAGGGTGGCGTCCTCCGGCTCGACGTGGCCGCCCGGGGCCGACCAGTAGAGGTCACGGCCCGGCACGGTGCGCCGGAACAGGATGAGCCGGTACCCCTCGCCGTCGGATTCGAGAATGACGGCTCGCACGCTCGGGGGGAGTTCCATTCGCTCAGCCTACGCGGTCACTCGGTTCCACGCCGCAGGCGCTTGAGGTCGGAACGGTGCTTCTTGGTGGACAGCCGCCGCTCGACGGACGCGCGGGAGGGCTTGGTCGCACGGCGCCGCCGGGGCGGCGGGGCGATCGCCTCGGCGATCAGGTGCGCCAGCCGTACCTCGGCGGCCTCCCGGTTGCGGAGCTGCGAGCGGTGCTCGGACGCCGTCACCGTGAGCACCCCGTCGTGGAGGCGGGCGCCGAGCCGTTCGAGCGCCCGGGCCTTCAGCGCGGGGCCGAGCGCGGTCGTGGCGGCCACGTCGAAGCTCAGCTCGACCCGGCTGTCGGTGGTGTTGACGCCCTGGCCGCCGGGACCCGACGAGCGCGAGAAACGCCAGCCGAGCTCCGCCTCCGGGATCACGATCGAACCGCGGACGTGCAACGGGCCTGGCATGGTCTCCTCTTTCAGTGATCTCCCGGGCGTTCCCGGGGCGGATGTTTCGGGTTTCGGGGGCCGCGCCGTACGGGGCGGGTGACGGGACGGCCTCGGGATGGTGACGGGTTGGCCTCGGGGGCGGTTCAGCGTAGCGATCCCGCCCGTGACCGGATCAACTGATTTATCCCCAGTGAACCAGGCGAGGTACTCCTCCGCGACCTGACCGCGGTCGCGCGCGTGGTTCGGCGTGGGCGAGGGCGCGCGTACGTGTGGGGGCTGAGGCAGTGGAGGCAGGGGGACGGGCATGACGACGGTGGTGGGCGTCCACGGCATCGGCAAGTACCACTACTACCAGGAGGCCGGAGACTCGCCGGGCCGGGCGGCCGAGACCATGCGGCTGAAGTGGAACGGCTATCTGGACAAGGGGCTCAGCGGCGGAGCCGCGTACGGCGGAGCCGAGTACTTCTCCGAGATCGCCTACTACGCGCACCACCTGCGCCGGACGGCGCCGACCCCGGTCAGGAAGATGGCGCCGGACGCGAAGCTGGTGTTCTCCGACTGGGCCAAGCAGCTCGACGGCCGGGTGCGCAGCCAGGCGGGCGAGACCCTCACCGGGATCGCCCACCGGCTCGCCGAATGGCTGCTTGGCAGGCTGGGCGACCAGGCGGTGCGATTCGCCGAGGACTTCTGCCCGGAGGTGGCGACCTATCTCGGCGGCGGCGACCCGAGGGTCAAGGCGCGGGACACCGTGGCCGACGTCATCCGGCGCAGGCAGCCCCGGGTCGTGGTCGCGCACTCGCTCGGCAGCGTGGTGGCGTACGAGGCGTTCTGGGCCCACCCCGACCTGTCCGCCGACCTGCTCGTCACGCTGGGCAGCCCGCTCGCGATGCGGAACGTCGTGTTCGAGCGGCTGCTGCCCGTGCCCGTCCAGGGTCGGGGAGCCCGGCCGCCGGGCGTCGGCCGCTGGATCAACATCGCCGACAAGGACGACATCGCGGCGATCCCGCCCGGCCTGCGCGACCACTTCGACGGCGTCGAGCGCGACGTGAGGTGCAACATCGACTGGCTCGACTTCCACACCGTGCGGAACTACCTCGGTTGTGGCGCGGTGAACGAGTTCCTGCGGCCGTACCTCTGACCGGCCCGGGGTGCCACACCCTGGGACGCGTGGCGCGGGATGGTGTCCTCGACGGGCCGGTCCGCACCCGGCGAACCGGACACCCGGCCCACAGGGATCTGAACCTCCCGGGCCGGCCGGCTGAACACGCCTGTCTCCGCTCGCCGGTGGCGTTCATCGCACACGTACGCGCGCGACGAGGGCGGTCAAAACAGGGCAGTCCTCGTTCGGCTGTGGGCATGAGGCCGACGTGCACTGCGACGGAGTCAGTTCAGCGGGCGGCCGAAGCCCTCGCCCGGCCGTTCGGGGGCGAGCTGGACCGCGCCCGTCGCCGTCTCCGGTCCCGTCCCGGCCGGTCCTGCGCCATCCGGTCCTGTGCCACCCGGTCCGGGGCTGCCGCTCGCCGCGTCGTGGGGCCCCGGGGAGAGCACCGTCACCCGCTCCTCAATGCGGGTGGACACGACCAGTTCGGCCGCGCCGTCCCCGTCCAGGTCGGCGAGGGCCACCTCCTGGCCGAAGCCCTGCACCGGGTCTCCGGTCAGGCCGGCCGACCGCGCGTCGTACACCCGCGCACCCTGGGTCGACAGGCCGTTCCGGCCGCCGTACAGGACGAAGACCGCACCTGTGCCGCCGCTCGCGCCGACCGCCACGTCCGCGTACCCGTCGCCGTTGACGTCCCCTACGGCGACCGCGCCGCCGAAGCCGTCCACGCCCTCGGGAGCGCGGGGCATGCCGGGGGACGACATCGTCCAGAGCACGGGCTCGCCGCGCAGACCTTGAGCGGAACCCCGGCTGACGTAGATCTGGCCGCCCGGGTCCTCGGCGTCGGCGTAGGAGTTGCCCGCGATCACGTCGCCGTGTCCGTCCCCGTCCAGGTCGCCGATCGCCACGTCGCCCACGCCCCAACCGGGGAACGTTCCCGGCAGCCGGCCCGCCAGGCCGTCCCGGCCGCCCCGGTAGATCACCCCCGTGCCCTCGTCCGCCGGGTCGTCCTCGGAGTAGACGACGGCCAGATCGGCGTACCCGTCGCCGTCCACGTCGCCGGAGGCCAGCGGGCCGACCCGCGCCGTGGCCCCCATGACGGGCTTCCACTCCACCCGCCCCTTCCGGAACGCGGTTCCTCCGTAGGCGACCCATACCGCGCTGAAGGAGGCCACGGCGAGGTCGTCGCGGCCGTCCCCGTCGTAGTCGCCGACGGCGAGCGCCGCTCCGAACCCGATCGTGCTCTCCGGCCCGTCCAGCGTGACCGTCCGGGTGGAGAGCCCGGACGCGCCGCCGAAGGCGACCGTCACCGAGCCCGCGCGGCCGCCCCTCCCCGGCGCGCCCACGACCAGGTCGGCGTGTCCGTCGCCGTCGAGGTCGCCCGAGGCGAGCGTCGCGCCGAAGCCCTCACCCTTCACGGCCGCCGCGCCCCTGTCGACCATCTGACGCCGGGTCGCGTTCACCTCGGAGGACGATCCGTAGACCACCTGCACCCCTCCGGCCCCCTCGACGCCGTTCACGACCGCCTGAGGGGCGCCGACGGCCAGGTCGCCGTATCCGTCGCCGTCGAAGTCACGGGCCTTCGCCGCCTCGCGTGCGTCCGTCCCTGGCGTCGCCGCGGGGGAGGGAGCCGCGCTCGTCGCGCGGACGCCCGCGCCGGAGCCCGTCGCGGAGCAGGACGCCGTGGCGGCCGTGACGATCACTCCGACGAGGAGACAGGGGACGAATTTGCTCAGAGCGGTCGCGGGCACGGGGACCACGATAGAAGCGCCCACACCGACGTATCCGGCTTTATCCGACTTGTCTGGCAGCAGCCGACCCACCCGCGCCGCTCACCCGGCTTCCTGGTCCCGCTCCTCCAGCGGCGGCGCCGCCAGGCCGCAGTGCGTACGCCCCGCGGGTCCGGGAGCCGCCGCCAGCACGTTCGACCTGATCGTGACGAACGCGATCGCGGCCGAGACCGCCAGCATGGCCGCGCCGACGAACATCGCGGTGCGGAACCCCGAGGTGAACTCTCCCGGCGAGTCGTAGGCGCTGCCGGTCAGTCCGACCAGCGGCGGGATCGCGGCGACCGCGAGCAGGCTGCCGGTACGGGCCACCGCGTTGTTGATGCCGCTGGCCAGGCCCGCGTATCGCTCCCTGGCCGACGCCAGCACCGTCGCCGTCAGCGGAGCGACCGCCGCCGACAGGCCCAGGCCGTACAGCATGGCCGCCGGGAAGACGTCCACGAGGTACGTGGCGCCCGGCCCGATGCGGCTCATCAGCAGCAGCCCCCCGGCGCACATCAGGATGCCGGCCGTCATGGGCAGGCGGGGACCGATCCGCTTGGCCAGATCGCCCGCGGGGGCCGACAACAGCAGCATCAGGACGGTGACCGGAAGCATCGCCAACCCCGCGGCGATCGGCGAGAACCCGGACGACACCTGCAACTGGACCACGAGCAGGAAGAAGACCACGCCCATCGCCGCGTACATGATCATCGTCACGATGTTGATCGAGGTGAAGACCCGCGAGGCGAAGATCTGTACCGGAACGAGAGCCTGCGGCGAGCGGCGGACCTCCAGGACGGCGAAGCAGACGGCGAGCACGACGCCGGCGGCCAGCGCGGCCCTCCCCGCGCCCGGCTCGATCAGGCCGTACGTGATGCCCGCGAGGGCCAGCGCAGCGAGCGCCGACCCCAGGACGTCGAAGCGTCCGGACGAGCGGATGTCCCTGCTCTCCGGCACGTGCCGGACGGTCACCAGCACGGTGACGGCCGCGATCGGAAGGTTGATCCAGAAGACCCAGTGCCAGCCGACCGCCTCCACCAGCCAGCCGCCGAGCAACGGCCCCACGGCCGCGGCGACGCCGCCCAGCCCCGACCACGCGCCGATCGCGCGGGGCCGGTCGTCCCTGGCGAAGCACGCCTGGATGATCGCCAGCGAGCCGGGGGTGAGCAGCGCCCCGCCGATGCCCTGCGCCGCCCGGGCGATCACGAGCACGGGGACGTTGGGGGCGACGCCACAGAGGGCCGAGGCCAGCGCGAACCAGACGATCCCGATGAGGAAGATCTTGCGCCTGCCGTAACGGTCGCCGAGCGAGCCGCCGAGCAGGATCAGCGCGGCGAGGGTGAGCGTGTAGGCGTTCACCGTCCACTGGAGGCCCGACATGCCCGCGTCGAGGTCCCGGCCGATCGCGGGAAGCGCCACGTTGACCACCGTGCTGTCGAGCATCGCCATCCCGGACCCCAGAACGGTCGCCAGGATGACCCACCGCCCGGTGGGGGACCGGAGTTGGATCTGATCGGATTCCACACCGCCCATCATTGTCCGCGAACCTCCCATATGGCAGGGGAGGGGGCTTCCGACTCGCACCGGTGTGCTGTATCTGACGTCCGGGGAGGGGCGGGTAACTCGCGGGCGACGTAGGGGGTCGAGGTGTGCCTCGCCCCCCTACGTTGGAAGAACGAGAACTTTGTCGAACAGGCTGGGCGGCGGGGCCGACGAGGTCGGGGGCCAGATCGCCGATGCGGGAACTGTCGGACGCCTCTGGTAGGACAGTGCCCGCAGCTTTCCCCCGGCGAGGAGTTCGGCATGGTCGACGACGAATATCAGCGAGACACCCACGGCTACCGCGACCGCTACGCGGGTCTTCCGGTCGGGGAGGTCGACCTGGACGATGAGGGCGGTGAGCTTCCGGCCCCCGATTCGGTGGCCTGGCGGTTGTCGGCGGACACCTACGATGCCGAGCACACCTTCGCGGAGACGTTCGCCTGGTTCATGAAGCGGGTGGACACGACCAAGGTGACCGCCATTGTGATCGGCGCCTGGGAGGACGCGTACGACACCTCGTCCGAGGAGATCATCCGCCTCCTGGCCGACAACGCCGCCCGCTTCCCCGCGCTGCGCTCGCTGTTCGTCGGGGCGATGGAGCCCGAGGAGTGCGAGATCTCGTGGATCGTGCAGTCCGACGTGACGCCGCTGCTGGAGGCCTTCCCGCTGCTCGAACGGCTGGACGTCCGCGGCGGCACCGGCCTGGGGCTGCGCCCGATCCGGCACGCGGCGTTGAAGTCGCTCCGGCTGGAGACCGGAGGCCTGCCCGGCGCGGTCGTCCGCGGCGTGGGCGGCTGCGACCTCCCGGCGCTCGAGCACCTGGAGCTGTGGCTCGGCGTGGAAAACTACGGCGGCGACGCGAGCATGGCCGACCTGGAGGGCATCCTGTCCGGCGTCCGGCTGCCCGCCCTGCGCCATCTCGGCCTGCAGGACAGCGAGATCCAGGACGAGATCGCGGCGGCGGTCGCGTCCGCGCCCGTCGTCGCCCAGTTGGAGACGCTCAGCCTGTCCATGGGCGTGCTCACCGACGCCGGGGCCGAGGCGCTGCTCACCGGCCAGCCGCTGACCCACCTGCGCCGGCTCGACCTCCACCACCACTTCCTCAGCGGCGGGATGATGAAGCGGATCCACGAGGCGCTGCCCGGCGTCGAGATCGACCTCTCCGAGCAGGAGCAGGGCGACGACGACGGCGACGGCCGCGTCTGGCGCTACGTGGCGGTGAGCGAGTGAGCGTGCGACGCGTGCCCGACCGGCGCGCGGAGCGCCGCGCGGATGAGTGACGAGCAGAGCGACGTGCGGTTCGCCGTCGTCGGCACCCCGGGAGACCGCAGGGTGACGATGTTCCGCGACGCCGTGCTGCGCCGCGATCTCCCCGAGCCGGTCGTGATCTCCTGGAGCGACGTCCTCGCCGGTCTTCTCGCCCCCGGCGAACCATCCACGCCGACGCCGGACGTGACCGCACCGCGCGGGGGCGGAACGGCGGGCGCCGGTGCGGATCGGCTCGGTGTGCCCGTGCACGATGACCATGCTCTCGATCTCCACGGGCCCGGTGCTCAGGGCCTCGGCTCCTGCGGATTCGACGCGCTCGCGCCCGGGACGCTGGTCCGGATCGACTCTCCCGGCGAGGACGCCCGGGCCGACGCCCTGCTGCGCGGTCCCGGCGACCCGAGCCGGGTCACGGGCGGCGCCCGGTGGTACCGCACCTTCGTCGCCGGTCTGGCCAAGGTGCGGGACCTGACCGCGACCGTGCCGTCGGCGTGCCTTCTCGGCGATCCCGGGGAGATCGCGGTGATGTTCGACAAGCGGCTGAGCCATCGGCGGCTGCGTGACGCGGGCGTCCCCGTCCCGGACGCCCTGGCCGTCCCGGTCACCTCGTACGACGAGTTGCGGGGGGAGATGGCGCGACGGCGCTGGACGCGTGTGTTCGTCAAACCCGCCCACGGCTCCTCGGCCTCCGGTGTGATCGCCTTCCAGGTCCACGGCGCCCGGGTCAAGGCGGTGACCTCGGCGGATCTGGGCCCGGGGCAGTCGTTGCACAACTCGCTGCGGGTCCGGACGTACGAGAGCGAGGACGACGTCGCGACCATCGTCGGCGCGCTGGCTCCCGAGGGGCTGCACGTCGAGCGCTGGTTCTCCAAGGCGTCGCTCTCGGGACGGGCGTTCGACCTGCGGGTGGTGTGCGTGGCCGGGACGCCCACGCACGCGGTGGTGCGCCTCGGCCGAGGCCCCATGACGAACCTCCACCTGGGCGGCGCCCGGGGCGATCTCGACGGCGTGCGGGCGCGGCTGGGGCCGGCGACCTGGGAGCGCGTCATGGACGTGTGCGCGCGGGCCGCCGCCTGCTTCCCGCACAGCCTCGCGGTCGGCGTGGATGTCATGGTGGGGGCGGACCTGCGTTCGGTGGCGGTCGCCGAGGTCAACGCCTTCGGCGATCTGCTGCCCGGCCTGCCCGGCCTCGCCGGGACCCCGGCGGCGGGCGTCGACACGTACGCCGCGCAGGTCGCGGCCGTGATCGACGGGTGGCGCCCCAAGGGTGGCGGCCTCCCGGCCCCGGCTCCCGATCCCGGCCGTCAGGACATCGCGCCGAGCACGGCCTGCGGTGAGCCGCCGCGAGCGGGAGACGTCGCCGGCCAAGCGGATGGCCTGCGGGAGGCGGCGTACGGGGGACGGCATGCGTGACATGAACGCCGTCGTGGGCAGCCACGACATCCTGCTGGTGACCCTCGACACGTTGCGCTACGACGTGGCCGCCGAGCTGGTCGAGGCGGGGCGACTGCCCACCCTCGCCCGCGTCCTGCCCGGAGGGCGCTGGGAGCGCCGCCACAGTCCCGGCAGCTTCACCTATGCCGCGCACGCCGCGATGCTCGCCGGGTTCCTGCCGACACCGGCCGAGCCGGGGCCGCATCCCCGGCCGTTCGCCGCCGTCTTCCCCGGCAGTGAGACGACCGCTTCCGGAACCTGGGTCTTCGACGCGCCAGACCTTCCGGCGGGGCTGGCCGCGGCGGGCTACCACACGGTCTGCGTCGGGGGAGTGGGCTTCTTCAACAAGCTGACGCCGCTCGGCTCGGCCCTGCCCGGCCTGTTCGCGGAGAGTCACTGGGAGCCCGAGTTCGGCGTGACCTCCGAACACTCCCTGGAGCGGCAGATCGACCGTGCCGAGCGGGCACTACGGGACGTCGAGCGGCCGGTGTTCCTACTGCTCAACGTGTCCGCGCTGCACCAGCCGAACTGGTTTCACCTGCCCGGAGCGACCCGGGAGCACGGCGACACGAGAGAGAGCCACGCCGCCGCCCTGGAGTACGTGGACCGGCACATCGGGCGGCTGTTCGCGCTGATGACGCGGCGTCGCCCGTGCTTCGCGATCGTCTGCTCCGACCACGGAACGGCGTACGGCGAGGACGGTCACACCGGCCACCGGATCGGACACGAGATGGTGTGGACGGTCCCCTACGCCGAGTTCGTCCTGGACCACGCCCCGCGCGCGACGCCGACCGGGGAGCGGGAGCCGGGCGATGGCGCATGACGTCACCCCGGACGCCGGACGTACGGACGTCGGCGGCGGGCGCGGGGCAGCGAGGACGGTCGAGCGGGACATGGAACATGAGCGACACAGGGGGCACGGCCGTGCGGACGGAGAGTGACGTGAAGCGGAGCGGCGCCGTCGACATCGGCGTCGGCGCGCCACGGCCGGAGCGGGTGCACAGTGTGCCGGCGCGCCACGAGGCACCGCGGGCGAATGGCGACAGCCCCCACGACGAAGCGGACGGTGACGGCCTCTACCACGAAGCAGGCGATGACGGCCTCTACCACGAAGCGGACGGCGACAGCCCTTACCAGGGATACGTGTACGCCTACCCGCACAAGACGGCCTATCGGGAGCTCGACCCGCGCCCCCTGCTCCGCGATGTGTGGGCGGGGGAGCGCACCGACGCGCTCTTCCTCTACGTGCACATCCCCTTCTGCGAGATGCGCTGCGGGTTCTGCAACCTGTTCACCCGGACCGGCGCCCCCGAGGAGCTGACCACGGCCTACCTGGACGCCCTCGAACGGCAGGCGGGGGCCGTCCGCGACGCCCTGGGCGAGGCCCCCCGGTTCGTGACGTCCGCGATCGGCGGCGGCACGCCGACCTATCTCAGCGCGGGCGAGCTGACCCGCCTGTTCGACCTCACCGAGCAGATCATGGGAGTCGACCTGCGGACGATCCCGCTGTCGGTGGAGACCTCGCCCGCGACCGCGACCCCCGACCGGCTGGCCGTACTCGCCGAGCGCGGCACGACCCGGGTGTCGATCGGCGTGCAGAGCTTCATCGACGCCGAGGCCCGTTCGGCCGTCCGGCCCCAGCGGCGGGCCGAGGTCGAGACGGCGCTCGGCGCGATCCGCGCCCAGGGGTTCGAGACGCTGAACATCGACCTGATCTACGGGATCGACGGCCAGACCCCGGTGTCCTGGCGGCACTCCCTCGACGCCGCCCTCGCCTGGCGGCCGGAGGAACTGTACCTCTACCCGCTGTACGTCCGGCCGCTGACCGGTCTGGGCCGGCAGGGCCGGGCATGGGACGACCAGCGTCTGGAGCTGTACCGCGTCGGCCGCGACCATCTGCTGGCCGCCGGATACGAGCAGGTTTCCATGCGGATGTTCCGCCTGCCCGGCTGCGGCGGCAGCACCGAGTACTGCTGCCAGACCGACGGCATGGTCGGCCTCGGATGCGGCGCCCGCTCCTACACTGGCGACCTGCACTACTCGTACGAGTACGCGGTGGGCGCCCGCCACGTCCGGGCGATCATCGACGAGTACGTCCGCCTGCCGCGCGAGGAGTTCGCGGTGGCGAACGTCGGCTTCCGGCTCGACGACGAGGAGCGCCGCCGCCGTCATCTGATCCAGTCGCTGCTCCAGGCGGAGGGGCTCTCCCGGGCCGACTACGGGAACCGCTTCGGGACCGACGTGCTGGCGGACTTCGGCGACGAACTGGCGCGGTTCGCGGGACGCGGGTGGATGGAGGTCGGCGACCAGGCGGTGCGGCTCACCGCCGAGGGACTGGCCTACTCGGACGCGGTCGGCCCGGCGCTGTTCTCCCGCCGGGTCGGGACGCTGATGGACGGCTACGAAGAGCGATGAACGACAGGACGCTCCCGATCGTGTCCCCGGCCCGCCGTGATCCGTATGGGGAGCCCCGCCGTGAGCCGCACGGGGAGCCCCACCGTGAGCCGCACGGGGAGCCCCACCGTGAGACCGTCCGCCCGGCCGACTGCCCGGCGGAGGATCCGGCACGGCGGGATGCCGGGGACGGGCATCTGTCGATCCTCTACCGGGGGCCGCTCGCGAGCTGCGACTACGACTGCGCGTACTGCCCCTTCGCCAAGCGGAGGGACGACCCGGAGCGCCTGCGCGCGGACCGGTCGGCGCTGCAGCGCTTCACCGCGTGGGTGGCCGGGCGCGACCACCCGGTTTCGGTGCTGTTCACGCCGTGGGGCGAGGCTCTGGTCCGCTCCTGGTACCGGGCGGCCATGGTGGAGTTGAGCCGCCTTCCGCAGGTGCGCAGGGTGGCCGTGCAGACCAACCTGAGCTGCCGCACCGGCTGGCTCGCCGACGCGGATCTCACCCGGCTCGCGCTGTGGGTCACCTACCACCCCAGCCAGGTCGCCCACGACCGGTTCCTCGACAAGTGCCGGGAGCTGTCCCGGCTCGGCGTACGGCACAGCGTGGGCATCGTCGGCCATCCGGATCACCTGGACGCCGCCCGCCGGCTCCGCGCCGACCTGCCCGCCGGCACCTACCTCTGGGTGAACGCCGAGGAGGGCCGCCGCTACACGGACGACGAGGCGGCGGAGTGGGCCGCGATCGACCCGCTCTTCGGATACAGCAGGTTCGCGCACGCGAGCGCCGGGCTCGCCTGCCGTACCGGAGAGAGCGTGGTCTCGGTGAGCGGGGACGGCACGGTCCGGCGCTGCCATTTCATCCCCGAGGTGATCGGCAACCTCTACGACGGGTCGTTCGAGGGAGCGCTGCGGCCCCGGCCGTGTCCCGCCGCCACCTGTGACTGCCACATCGGTTACGTCCATCTGGAGCCGCTCGGCCTGTACGACGTCTTCGCCGAGGGGATCCTCGAACGGGTCCCCGCCGGATGGCCCGCCCTGCCCTGAGCGGCGGAGGCCACGCGGGCGCGCCGTGAGGCGGGGCGCCCGCGTGGCGGGAGCGGGATCAGGTCTCGCGCTCGGGCTGGTACTCCTCCTCCGTGACGCCGAACGTCCAGGCCACGCCCTGTCGCGCCCGCACGATCCACGGGGGCACGCGCAGGAAGTAGGTGCGGCGGGTGCCGTCCGGCTCGGGGGTGGAGTTGACGACCTCGACCATGGTCACGTCCTCGTCCCCGGGCAGGGAGATCTGCCAGAGCACGCCGGTCTCGTCCGCGTGGACGGGAGACGCGCCCGAGTCGGCGAGATAGCGGTCGTAGCCGTAGTGCTCCAGCATGACCCGGCGCAGCTCGGCGTTGTCCTCGCCGCGGATCCGGGCGGGGTCGAGCGCGGCCATCGTCTCACCGAATCCGACGGGGACCGGCATCCCGTGCCAGGCGTTCAGGGCGAAACCGTCCGCGAAGAGCAGCGCGGGGCCCTCAGCGCGGTGCAGCCGGCCGAGGTCGTCGAGGTGCAGCTCCAGCGGCCGCTCGCACAGCAGCGCGACCCGCTCGAGGGGCCACCACCAGCCGGCCGACCGCGCCACGTCGTAGAGCCCGCCGAGCGCGGACCGCTCCGCCTCCGCCACTCCGGAGAGGATCTCGCGGAGCACGCCCGGGTCGGGGGCGAAGGCGCACAGCCACGCGGCGTCATGCTGGCCGAGAACGGCGTCGAGCGTCGCTCCGCGCAGCAGTTCGCCCGCCGCGCGGTCCAGCCGGGCCGCCGCACTCCCGGCCGCCGCGCCGCCGCCGCTCGTCGCGCTCCCGGCTGCCGCGCTCCTGGCTGCTGCGCTCCCGGCCGCCGCCGCGCCGCCGCTCGTCGCGGCCCCGGTCGCCTCGGCGCTGTTCGCCTCGGCCGCTGTCGCGCCTCCCACCGGTGCCCCGGCCGCCGCGATCCCCGCGAACGGGCTGCCGTCCGTGTCGCGATCTCCGGCGATCGCCCGCCGGATCTCGATCACGAGGCGGTTCACCTGCGGCCACAGCTCGCCGCCGCTCGACGCCCACGCGCCCGACCAGCCCGCCGGGCCGAGCACCTCGTGGACGGCGCGACGGGCGCGTTCCCACGGCCCGGTGCGTACGGCGTCGCGGACGTTGCGCCCGGCGGGAGCCGTGCCGACGAGGGCGAGCGCCCGGTCGACGATCTCGCCCAGACCGGCGGCGGCCAGGGTCGCCCGGGCCTCGGGCCCCCCGGACAGCGCGGCCGCGGCCACCGCCCCGGCCGCCGGGGACCCGAACCAGAGAATGCGCTCCGGCTCGGGCAGCCCGGCATCGCGGTACGCGCGACGCACACCGGCCTCCGCGACAGCACGGTCCGCGGGCCCGGTGGCGAGCGCCACCTCACGCCAGGCGACGGCGAAATCGACGCTGAGATCGGTCGTCATCAGTCGGCCACCACCCGGAACGCGCCGGGGACGTACTCCCGCTGCCTGATCACCTGGTACCACCCCTTCGGCAAGGAGATCGCGTCGTGTTCCTCGTGAACGAGCCGTCCGCCGGAGGGCAGATGCAGAAACCCGGGGTTGTGCGGGCTGGGGTCGAGCAGCAGGGTGCCGGGCCCCGGGATCGCGTGGGCGTGCCCCGTCGCCTCGCCGAGGGCGAGGACGAGACGACCACGCGAATCACGCTGCTGCGGCGGCAACGCCCGAGCCCGCGCGGGCACGGCTTCCTCGGCCACAGGAACGATCAGGATGTCTCCCTGCCGGTACACGACGGCTCCTTTCGGTCAGCTGATCGCGAAGATAGGGGAGACCACTGACATTTCGCACACCGCTCGGCTTCCCTCGCCCAACCTCGGCGGCGAGGCCCGCGAGCGGTGCCGCCTCCGTCCCGGCCCGGCCCCTGTTCGGGCATCCGTGGCACGGGGACAAGCCGCCCACAACGCCCGGAAGTCCCGAAACCGCAGGCGAATTACAGAATTACGATCGCTCACAGCGAACTCGCGCAACCAAGGGAACACGGAAGGACTCTCGTTAGTTGAGTCGGCATAACTCAACCTTTGGGAGCGACCAGATGACACAGATCCTTCCCGTCCTTCCCCTGGACGACGAGGTCGTCCTGCCCGGCATGGTGGTCCCCCTCGACCTGTCGGACGCCGAGGTCCGCGCGGCCATCGACGCCGCCCGCGCCGGGAGCGGCGAGAGCAGGGTGCTCCTGGTGCCGCGCGTGGACGGCCGGTACGGCGCCGTCGGGGTCAGCGCCGTGGTCGAGCAGGTCGGCCGGCTGCCGGGCGGCGGCCCCGCCGCCGTCGTGCGCGGCGTGAGCCGGATGCGCGTGGGCACCGGCACCACCGGCCCCGGCGCTGCGCTCTGGGTCGAGGCCACCGTGCTCGAGCCGGTCCCGGCCGGGGCGCGGGCCGACGAGCTGGCCAAGGAGTACAAGGCGCTCACCACGACGATCCTGCAGAAGCGCGGCGCCTGGCAGGTCGTGGACGCGGTCAACCAGATCGAGGACCCGTCCGTGCTCGCCGACAGCGCCGGCTACGCGCCCTGGCTGACCACCGCACAGAAGCTGCTCCTCCTCGAGACCTCCGACCCCGCCGAGCGGCTGGAGCAGCTCGTCGGCTGGGCCCGTGACCACCTCGCCGAGCTGGACGTCGCGGAGACCATCCGCAAGGACGTCCAGGAGGGCATGGAGAAGCAGCAGCGCGAGTTCCTGCTCCGCCAGCAGCTCGCGGCCGTACGCAAGGAGCTGGCCGAGCTCAACGGCGACCCCTCCGACGAGGAGGAGGACTACCGCGCCAGGATCGAGGCGGCGGAGCTGCCGGAGAAGGTCCGCGAGGCCGCGCTGAAGGAGGTCGCCAAGCTCGAACGGACCTCCGAGCAGTCGCCCGAGACCGGCTGGATCCGCACCTGGCTGGACGCCGTCCTCGACATCCCCTGGAGCACGCACACCACCGACGAGTACGACATCGCGGGCGCGCGGGCGGTGCTCGACGCCGACCACACCGGCCTCGACGACGTGAAGGACCGCATCGTCGAGTACCTCGCGGTGCGCAAGCGCCGGGCCGACAAGGGCCTCGGCGTGGTCGGCGGCCGCCGCAGCGGCGCGGTGCTCGCGCTGGCCGGGCCGCCCGGAGTCGGCAAGACCTCGCTCGGCGAGTCGGTCGCGCGGGCGATGGGACGGAAGTTCGTCCGCGTCGCGCTCGGGGGCGTCCGCGACGAGGCGGAGATCCGCGGCCACCGGCGCACCTACGTCGGCGCGATGCCGGGCCGGATCGTCCGCGCGATCCGCGAGGCCGGTTCGATGAACCCGGTCGTGCTGCTCGACGAGATCGACAAGGTCGGCGCCGACTACCGGGGCGACCCGACCGCGGCGCTGCTGGAGGTGCTCGACCCGGCGCAGAACCACACGTTCCGCGACCACTACCTCGAGGTCGAGCTGGACCTGAGCGACGTGCTCTTCCTCGCGACGGCCAACGTGCTGGAGCAGATCCCCGGCCCGCTGCTGGACCGCATGGAGATCGTCACGCTCGACGGCTACACCGAGGACGAGAAGGTCGCCATCGCCCGCGACCACCTGCTGCCCCGCCAGCTCGAGAAGGCCGGCCTGACGGCGGACGACGTGACGATCCACGACGCCGCGCTGCGCAGGCTCGCCGGCGAGTACACCCGGGAGGCGGGCGTGCGCTCGCTCGAACGGTCGATCGCGCGCGCCCTGCGCAAGATCACGGCGAGGCTGGCGCTCGGCGAGGTCGAGCTCCCGGTGGAGGTGTCCGCCGACGACCTCGTGTCCTACCTGGGGCGCCCGCGGCACGTCCCCGAGTCGTCCCTGCCCGAGTCCCGCCAGCGTACGGCGGTGCCCGGCGTGGCGACCGGCCTGGCGGTCACCGGCGCGGGCGGCGACGTCCTGTACGTCGAGGCGTCCCTGGCCGACCCCGAGACCGGATCGACCGGCGTGACGCTGACCGGCCAGCTCGGCGACGTGATGAAGGAGTCGGCCCAGATCGCGCTCTCCTACCTGCGCTCCCGGGGCGTCGAGCTGGAGCTGCCGGTCGGGTCGCTGAAGGACCGCTCGGTGCACATCCACGTCCCGGCGGGCGCCGTGCCCAAGGACGGGCCCTCCGCGGGCGTCACGATGACGACCGCGCTGGCCTCGCTCCTGTCCGGCCGCCCGGTGCGCGGCGACGTCGCGATGACCGGCGAGGTCTCCCTCACCGGCCGGGTGCTGCCGATCGGCGGGGTGAAGCAGAAGCTGCTCGCCGCCCACCGGGCGGGGATCACCACGGTGCTCATCCCGGCGCGCAACGAGCCCGACCTGGACGACGTCCCCGCCGACGTCCTGGCGGACCTCACCGTCCACGCGGTCAGCGACGTGCGTGAGGCGCTCGACCTGGCGCTGACGCCCGCCACGGTGGCGCACAACGCCGCCGCCTGACCGCCGCCCTTCCCGGCGGCCCGCTCGGTCCCCGGTGCCCGCCGGCGACCGTCAGCAGGACCGCCCGTCGCGTACGGCCCGTGCCTCCTTCCGGGGCGCGGGCCGTACGCGTTCCGGGCGAGTGTGAGGCAAGCCACATTGATTGTCGGGAATTATTGGAATATCTCCGACCGGGCCCTCTGTTGCTGTGACCGTGAACGTGATGTGCGACGCTGCCATGCCCCTGCGGATGCGGGGCGTGATGATGTGCGGCTGTCGCCCGGCCTGAGCCCCATTCCATTGATCGACACTCGCTCCGAAGGCCCGTTCATGATCTCCCCCTCGGACTTCCTGGTCCTGCGCCGCTTCAGCCACCTGCCCTTCCCGCCCGGGACCCGTCGGCCGCGCCCGTGCTCCGCCGCCGATGTCGTCGTTCCAGGGGAAGTCTCGTGATCAAAGTGTCCGGCCTGCGCAAGGCCTACGGCTCCGTCGTGGCCGTCGACGGCGTGGATCTCCACGTCCGCGAAGGCGAGATCTTCGGCGTGCTCGGTCGGAGCGGAGCCGGCAAGAGCACGCTCCTGCGCTGCGTCAACCTGCTGGAACGCCCGACGGAGGGATCCGTCACCGTCGGCGGCCAGGAGCTGACCGCGTTGGGCGAGCGGGAGCTGCGCCGCGCCCGGCAGGGCATCGGCATGATCCACCAGCACTTCGCGCTGTTGTCCTCGCGCACAGTCGCGGGGAACGTCGCCTTCCCGCTGGAGATCATGGGCGTGCCGCGCGACGAGCGGGCGCGGCGCGTGGAGGAACTGCTCGACCTGGTGGGGCTGGCCGGGAAGGCGGGCGCGTACCCCGCGCAGCTCTCCGGCGGTCAGAAGCAGCGCGTCGGCATCGCGCGCGCCCTCGCGGGCCGTCCGTCGGTGCTCCTGTCGGACGAGGCCACCTCGGCGCTCGACCCCGGCACCACGCAGTCGATCCTCGCCCTGCTCAAGCGGCTCAACCGCGACTTCGGGCTGACCATCCTGCTGATCACGCACGAGATGGACGTCATCAAGTCCGTCTGCGACTCGGCCGCCATCATGAGCGAGGGCCGGATCGAGGAGGCGGGACGGATCGCCGACCTGCTGGCCCGGCCGGGTTCCCGGCTCACCGAGGAGCTCTTCCCGCTGCCGCCCGCCGAACCCGGCAGCGTGACGATCACCTTCACCGGAACCTATTCCGGCCGCGCCGACGAGCCGGTCGTCTCCCAGGTCGTACGCAAGTTCGACGTGGACGTGAACATCCTCGGCGGCGCCCTCGAGGACGTCGCCGGCGTCTCGGCCGGGCGGCTCCGCGTACGCCTGACGGGCGAGGAGTCGGATGCGGCGCTCCGCTATCTGCGCGACCGCGGCCTGCTGGTGGAGGTGGCGAGCCGATGACCTGGTCGGACATGAGCCCCCTGCTGTGGGAGGCCACCGGGCAGACCGCGCAGATGGTCGCCTGGTCCACGCTGTTCACCGTCCTGTTCGGGCTGCCCCTCGGCGTCGCCCTGGTCGCGACCGACAGGGGCGGGCTGTTCCCCGCCCCCGTCGTCCGCCGGGTCCTCGGGGTGGTGGTCAACGTCGGCCGCTCGCTGCCTTTCATCGTGCTGATGATCGCGGTCATCCCCGTCACCAGGATGATCACCGGCACCACCATCGGCACCGGCGCGGCGGCGGTGCCGCTCACCATCGGCGCCGTGCCGTTCTTCGCGCGGCTGGTGGAGACCGCCCTGCGCGGGGTCGGCCGGGACGTCGTCCAGGCCGCGCAGGCCATGGGCGCGAGCCGGGGCACGATCGTGGGCAAGGTCCTGCTGCCCGAGGCGCTGCCCGGCCTGATCGCCGCGCTGACTGTCACGGTCGTCACGCTGATCTCGTACTCGGCGATGGCGGGCGTGATCGGCGGCGGCGGGCTGGGCGACCTCGCGGTCCGGTACGGATACCAGCGCTTCGAGACCGGCCTCATGATCGTCACGGTCGTGGTGCTGGTGGTCATCGTGCAGGCCGTCCAGAGCCTCGGCGACGCCGTCAGCCACAGGCTGACCCGCCGCTGACGCCGCCTCCTTTCCCCTTCGACCTGATTTCACCGTTCCCGTCGTTCCCGGAAGGCCCGGCATCGGGCGGCCCGGGAGACGCCGGGCGGTTTTCCGCACACACCGACCCACCAAGGAGTGGTCACACCATGCGCAAGTTGTTCGGGCTCGTGCTCGCCGTCGGGCTGTCGCTCGGCCTGGCGGCCTGCGGCTCGTCGTCGTCCCCGTCCTCGTCCGAGGCGACCGCGTCGGGCACCGCCGCCGCGAGTGAGCCGCTCAAGGTCGGCGTGAGCCCGGTGCCGCACGCGGAGATCATGAAGTTCGTCGCGGACAAGCTGGCCCCCGCCGCCGGGCTCAAGCTGGAGATCGTGGAGTTCAGCGACTACGTCCAGCCGAACCTCCAGCTCCAGGACGGCCAGCTCGGGGCGAACTACTTCCAGCACAAGCCGTACCTCGACGACTTCAACGCCTCCAAGGGCACCAAGCTGACGTACCTCACGTCGGTCCACCTGGAGCCGCTCGGCCTCTACTCCAAGAAGATCAAGGACGTGGCCTCGATCGGGCAGGGCGCGACCGTGGCCGTGCCGAACGACGCCACCAACCTCGGCCGCGCGCTCAAGCTGCTCGCCGACAACGGCCTGATCACCCTCAAGGACGGCGTCGGCACCGCCGCGACCGAGCGCGACGTCACCGGCAACCCCAAGCAGATCAAGTTCCAGCCGCTTGAGGCCGCCCAGCTCCCGCGCTCCCTGGAGGACGTGGACGCCGCCGTCATCAACGGCAACTACGCCCTCGAAGCGGGCCTGAACCCGAGCGGCGACGCGCTGGTCCTGGAGAAGGCCGAGGGCAACCCGTACGCCAACGGCCTGGTCGTGGCCGAGGGGCACGAGAGCGACCCCCGGATCGTCACGCTCTCGAAGCTGCTGACCAGCCCCGAGGTGAAGCAGTTCATCGAGGACAAGTACAAGGGCGCCGTGATCCCGGCGTTCTGATCGCCGCTCACAAAGCCGACATTCATGGGCGAATCATTCGGTCGCTTGACCGAATGATTCGCCCATGCTGTTATGGGCTGCATGCTGTACGGAACGCCGGACCTCGAACCGGCCGATGAGAAGATCCTCGGCGAGGTCGAGGAGATGCGGCGGGACCTGAAGTACCGCCTGGCCGAGACCCATCGCTGGGACGGCCAGCTGCGCCGTCAACTCCAGGCGCGCGCCATCCAGGGGTCCAACTCCATCGAGGGCTATCGCGCGAGCGTCGAGGACATCGAGTCCATCATGGTCGGCGAGGAGCCGCTGGAGGCCTCCGCCGCGGTGGCCCGGGAGATCGCGGGGTACCAGCAGGCGCTGACCTACATCTCCCTGCTGGCGAAGGCGTCGTCCTTCCGGTTCGACGTCGGCCTGCTCAACGCGCTCAACTTCATGATGATCGGCCACCACGTCGACAAGACGCCGGGTACCGTCCGCCCCGGCGGGATCTACGTGCGCAACGCCGCGACCGGCGAGGTCGTCTACGAGGGGCCCGACCACGAGGCCGTATCGGCCCTGCTCGACGAGCTGGTGGACTGGCTGAACGCCGGCGACCTTGACGCTCCCAACTACGTCCGCGGCGCCATGGCCCACCTGAATCTCGTGAAGATCCACCCGTGGAGGGACGGCAACGGGCGCATGTCCCGCGCGCTGCAGACCCTGGTGCTCGCCCGCGACCAGATCACCATGCCGGAGTTCTCCTCCATCGAGGAGTGGCTGGGGGAGGGGCGGACGACGTACGACTACTACGACGTCCTCGGAGAGGTGGGCCGTGGCCGCTGGAGCCCCCACGGGGACACGCTTCCGTGGGTGCGGTTCGTGCTGCGCTGCCACCACATGCAGGCGCAGCGCGTCCAGCGGCGGCTGGCCGAGGCGGGCGAGGTCTGGATGCTGCTGGAGGAGCGGGCGGACGCGGAGGGGCTGCATCCCCGCTGCGTCTCGGCGCTCTACCAGGTCTTCGTCTCCCGACGGCTGCGCAGGAGCATGTACCAGGCCGACGAGTCCCTCAGCCAGGGGCAGGCGGCCCGCGACCTGCGTGAGCTCGCCGCGCACGACTGGCTCAGCCCGTACGGCGAGACCAAGGGACGCTTCTACGCCCCCGGGCCCAAGATGCTGGCCATCCGGGAGGAGTTCGCGGGCCGCGCCGTCCCCCTGCGCGACCCGTACGCGTAGTGCGGCGTGCCGATCCGCGGCGGGGCGGGAACAGTCGGAGAACGGCAAGGGTTGGGAAGGGCAGGCGGTCGGACCGCCGAAGCCGGACGAGCGCCGGAACCCCGCTGTCCACAGGCATGAGGGCGCGGAAGTCCCCGGCTCCCGCTGATCGCTTAGCGTGACCTTACAGGTCGTTTGGCATGGTTGAGACGTACCGGAAAAAGAGACCGGAAGACCTGGCAGCACGAGGGGGAAGACGATGAGCTCCGAGGAGCGGACGCCCGAGAACGAGAGCACGACGGGCCACGGATGGAGCCAGTTCGGCAGCACCCCGCCGCAGCACGGACAGTACGGCACCTACGGCGGCCGACCCCAGCAGGGCGACACGGCGGCGTTCGCCGCGCCCTCGCTCCAGCAGCCCGTGAAGCAGGGATGGACCGGCGGGCAGAAGGCGATCGCCGGGCTCGCCCTCGCCGCGGTGGCCCTGGGCGGCGGGGTCGCGGGGGCCTTCGTCGCGACCGGTTTCAGTGGAAGCACGACCGTCGTCTCCTCGCCGGTCCTCCCCGTGTCGAACAGCTCGGGGAACAGCATCGCGGCGGTGGCCAAGGCCATCCAGCCGTCGGTGGTGTCGATCAAGGTCAAGACCCGGACCGGCGGAGGTGAGGGGTCGGGCGTCATCCTCTCCGGCGACGGTCTGATCCTCACCAACAACCACGTGGTCGCCGAGGCCGGGCAGGGCGCGATCGTCACCGTCAAGTTCAGCGACGGGAAGACCGCCTCGGCCACGATCAAGGGCACCGACCCGGCCACCGACCTCGCGGTGATCCAGGCGCAGGACGTCTCCGGCCTCACCCCGGCGAGCCTCGGCGACAGTGACCGGCTCCAGGTGGGCGACTCGGTTCTCGCGATCGGCAGCCCGCTCGGCCTGGAGGGCTCGGTGACCTCGGGCATCGTGAGCGCGCTCGACCGTACGCTGACGGAGGGCGGCCAGGAGCAGCAGCCGCAGTTCCCCTGGGGGCAGGAGCAGCAGCAGCCGGCCCAGCAGGTGACCATCGGCGGCATGATCCAGACCGACGCGGCGATCAATCCGGGCAACTCCGGTGGCGCGCTGGTCAACGCGGCCGGTCAGGTGATCGGCATCAACACCGCCATCGCGACCTCGGGCTCCAGCTCCGGCAACATCGGCGTCGGCTTCGCCATCCCGATCAACACGGCCAAGCAGGTGTCCGAGCAGCTCATCAAGACGGGCAAGGCGACCCACGCCTGGCTCGGCGTGAGCGTCGCTGACGCGACCGGCGAGGCGGCCGGCGCGGTGATCGCGTCGATCACCAAGGGCAGCCCCGCCGACAAGGCCGGCCTCAAGGAGGCCGACCTGATCACCAAGATCGACAACACGCTCGTCGGTGACGCGGAGACGCTGGTCGGCGTCATCCGCCGCCACCAGCCGGGCGACGAGATCACCCTGACCTACACCCGGAACGGCCGGCCCTCCACCGCCACCTTCACCCTCACCGAGAACAGCAACTGACCGGACCCCATCGATTCGTCCCCGCCCGGGCTCCGCGCCGACCTCCGAGGTCCGGCTGCCGCCCGGGCGGTTTTTCGTCGTCCCCCGGTGACGGCCGGAAGGGGACCACGCGGGGAAGTCCGGGCCGACGGAGCTCGCCTTCCCGCCGAGAGCGTTCCGAGCGGACGACGCGCGGGACCAGGCGCGCACCGGCGTATCGGGACGCAGCCGAGGTCAGCTGTCGGAGGCGCGGGATGACGCGATCAGGGTCTCGGACTCCCACAGATCCCGGTAGTAGCCGGGTGCCGACACCAGCTCGGCGTGCGTGCCGCGCTGGGTCACCCGGCCGTCCTCCAGGACCACGATCTCGTCGACCTGCTCCAGCCCGCGCAGCCGGTGGGTGACGAGCAGGGTCGTCCGGCCCCGCGTCGCGTCGAGCAGGTCGGCGGTCAGCGCGTCGGCCGTCTCCTCGTCCAGAGCCTCCGCCGGCTCGTCGAGCAGCAGCACCGACGGGTCGAAGAGCAGGGCCCGCGCGAGCGCCAGACGCTGGAGCTGGCCGCCCGACACGGTCCGGCCGTCCTCGCCGAGCACCGTGTCCCAGCCGGTGCGGTCCGCCCACGCGTCCAGCCGTGCCCGCCGTACGGCCTCGGCCAGCTCGCCTTCGGACGCCTCCGGCCCGGCGAGGCGCAGGTTGTCGCGGAACGGCGCCTGGAACACGTACGGATCCTGGGTCAGCCCCGTCATCACCGCGCGGACGTCGTCCGTGGCGTAGGAACGGATGTCCGCCCCGTTGATCCTGATGGTTCCCGACTCGACGTCCACGGTGCGCATCAGCGCGGACAGCAGGGTGCTCTTCCCGGCTCCGCTCGGCCCGACGACCGCCATCCTCCGGCCCGGGGTGAGGGTCAGGCTGACCCCGTCGAGCGCGGGGGCGCGGTCGCCGTGGCGGACGACGAGGTCCGCCACCTCCACGGTCAGCGGCGCCTCCGGCGGCGGCGCGGGCGCGTCCGGTTCGGTCACCGCCACCGGGGTCGCCCGGATCTCCGCCAGCCTGCGCAGCGCGGCGGACACCCCCGCGAAGCGCTCCCCGGCCGCGGCCAGCGGCAGCACCGGCTCGAAGGAGACCAGCGCGGTCAGGGCGAGAACGGCGGTCGCCACCTGGCCGAGCCCGGCGGACTGGGCGATCAGCGTGATCGCCGCCACGGTCGATCCCTGGAGAAGGACGCCGAGACCGAGGGCGGTCGCGTTGATCCTGGACTGCCCCCGCTCCAGCGCGGCGAGACGGGCGTCCGCCGCCATGCCCTCTGAGAGCGCCCGCTCCTTCGCCCCGTACGCGGCGAGGTCGGCCGCGCCGTGGACCAGGTCGGCCACCCGGGCCGCCAGCTCGGCTCGCGCCGGGGCGATCCTGGCCGACCAGCGGCGGGCGGCGGCGGCCGTGCCCGCGGGGAGGAGCACGCCCGCGACCAGCAGCCCGAGGGCGAGCACGAGCGCGGCCACCGGCAGCAGGAACGCGCCGATGACGACGGCCGCGACCCCGGTGAGCAGCGCGGCGATCGCGGGCAGCAGGCAGCGGACCAGCAGGTCCTGCACCGCCTCGGTGTCGTCCACCATGCGGCTGAGCAGGTCGGCGCCGCGCTGGCGGAGCGGCCCGGCGGGGATCAGCGACTCGTACAGCCGCTCCCGCGTGGCCGCCTGCGCGCGCAGCGCGACGTCGTGCCCGGTGAGGCGCTCCGCGTAGCGCAGCACGCCCTTGCCGGTCGCGAACGCGCGCACTCCGACGATCGCGACCGAGAGCGCGGCCAGCGGCGGCTGCTCGGCGGCCCGGGTGATCAGCCACGCCGCCGACGCGATCAGCGCGACCCCTGCCAGGTCGGCGGCCGAACCGGCGAGCGCGGCGACGACCAGCCTGCGGGCCATCCCCGGGCCGAGAAGCGTCCTGATCATCCGGGCTCCCCGGACGCTCCCGCCGGCGCGGCCACTCGCCGTGCCGGTGGTGTCGGTCGTGGCGGTCATCGGGCGTCGCCCCCTTCCGCCGCGAGGGCGTCGGCGTGGCGGTCGTGGACGATCCGGCCCGCCCCGATGCGGACGACCCGGTCGGCGAGGCCGATCATCGCGGGGCGGTGCGCCACCACGATCGCCGTACGGCCCTCGGCCAGGGTGCGGGTGGCCTCCACCACGGCGGCCTCGCTGCGGCCGTCCAGGCGGGCGGTGGGCTCGTCGAGCAGCAGAACCTCCGCCGACGGCCGGCAGAAGGCCCGGGCCAGCGCGACCCGCTGGCGCTGCCCCGCCGACAGGTTCACACCGCGCTCGCCGAGCACCGTCTCGTAGCCCTGCGGCATCGCCTCGACGAAGCCGGCGGCCTGCGCGGAGGCCGCCGCCGCGCGGATCTGCTCGGGGGAGGCGTCGCCGCCCAGCCCGATGTTGTCCGCGACCGACATGGCGAACAGGTGCGGCCGCTGCGGCACGAAGGCCAGTCTGCGGCGCCATTCGTCCGGGTCGAGGGTGGCGAGATCGACGCCGTCGACCAGCACCCGGCCCTCGGACGGCGTGACGAACCCGAGGAGCAGGTGGAGCAGCGTGCTCTTCCCGCCGCCGCTCTCTCCGACGAGCGCGACCCGCTCGCCGGGCGCGACGACGAGGGACACGTCGTCGAGCGCGGGCTCTTCCCGGCCGGGATAGCGGACGGTCACGTGCTCAAGGCGGATCTCCGGGGGCCGCGTGCCTTCGCGACGGGCCTCCCGGGGCCGGGCGTCCCGCGTCCCCGCGGCCCGGTCGTCCCGGTCCCCGGACGCCGGGGTGAGCAGGGCGAACGCCTCGTCCGCGGCCGCCACACCTTCGACGGACGCGTGGAACTTCGTGCCCATCGCCCGCAGCGGCAGGTACGCCTCCGGAGCGAGCAGGAGGACGAGCAGGGCCGTGTCGAGGTGGAGCGAGCCCGACAGCAGCCGGAGCCCGACGGGAACGGCCACGAGGGCGAGCGAGAGCGAGGCGACGAGCTCCAGCACCAGGGACGACAGGAACGCCACCCGCAACGTGCGCATCGTGGCCGCCCGGTGGGCGGCGGCGACCTCGCGGATCACCGTGGACTGGTAGCGCGCCCGCCCGAAGGCCCGGAGCGTCGGCAGGCCGCGCACCACGTCCAGGAAGTGCCCGCCGAGCCGGGACAGCGCCCGCCACTGCCGTTCGGTCACGGTCTTGGTCGTCCACCCCACCAGAGCGCCGAAGACCGGGATGAGCGGAAGCGTGACCAGGACGATCAGCGCGCTGGCGAGGTCGGCGACGAAGAGCCGGGCCAGCACGGCGATGGGCACGACGGACGCGACCGCCGCCGCGGGCAGGTACCCGGTCAGGTAGGGATCGAGCGCGTCGAGGCCGCGGCCCACGAGCGTGACCAGCTCACCCGAGCGCGATCCCGCCGGTCCGGACTCCTGGAACCGCCGCATCAGCCGGGCGCGCAGGACCGACTTGACGCCGGTGGCCGTACGGCCGGCCGACACACCCTGGAGCCAGCCGAGCGCGCCGCGCACGACCACGACCCCGACCAGGGGGAGGAGGGCCGCCACGGCGAACCTCCCGGACAGCACGCCCGAGAGCAGCTCGGCCTGCGCGAGCACGAGCAGACCGGCGAGGACGGCGGCGGCGAGGCAGACGGCCAGATGGCGCCGCACGGCCGGTTCCGCGCGGGCGAGCCGCAGGAGATCTTTGTGCATATATCCTTCAGTATTCCCGAAAGCCCGCAGTGCCCCCGACGTGCGCGATCTCGTGAGCCGGAGAGAGCGTGCACGATCGCCACGGCGCCCGGGCGGCCTCTCGGACGGAAACGATCGAGGCCGCGGGACCACCATGGCATCCGGTGGGGCCGGTGCCGATTTCGGGGCGGGCGTTGCACCGCCGTCGCCGCCGAGGTGAGCCGGTTCCCGATGATCCCGAGACCGTGGTGCGCAGCACGTGGTGCTCGACGGGATCGCGGCCGGAGGTAGCGGCCGTCTCGGTCAGGGCCGGAGGTCAGGGCCGCGGCCGGGGAAGATCGCCGGAATCGCCGGGCCGGCGCGCCACCCGGGCCGTCAGATCGGCGCGTACGGCGACGCCGGAGCGAGTGGGACGCGTACGGGACACAGTGCCACGGACGGCGGATGCCCCGGCACGCGGGCGGGGCACGACGGCGCGCGCGCCGGGCGGCGGCGCCTGCGCGGGAACGCCGCTCCCCGTCCACGGCGGGCGGCGGGCCACGTGCTGGGGAGCCGAGGACGACCACAGCAGGCTCCCGGCGGCGACCGCGGCGACGAGGACCAGCCAGGCGAGCGCGCGGCCGGTCCGCAGGCCGTACCCGCACAGCAGCCAGTAGACGCCGAGGACGGCCCGGGCGGCGGGACCGGCGGCGGCCATCCGGCGCATCTCCATCGCGCCGAACGCGAAGTCGGTCGCGGTGCGGTCGTCGTCCACCCGCAGGCCCGTGTACAGATGTTTCAGACGGCCGGGATCGAGCGCCGGCCGGGCCGGGCCGAAGCGCCAGGCGTGCTCGTCGGCGAGGATCTGGCGCCTGCTCCACCACCGGACGGGCGGCCAGCTCAGCCGGAGCTGGACGCCGCGCGGGGTGGTGGCGAACACGCAGCCGGACAGCCGCAGCCGTCCCGGGTCGGGCACCCCGGCGAGGTGGCATCCGCTCAGGTCCGCGCCCGACAGGGTCAGCCGGTCGACGTCGAGCCGTTCCAGGGACAGCACCCGCACCCGGCCGGAGCGGCGCACGACGCTCGCCTGGCCGCGGGAGACGAGGCCGTGCAGGTCCACGTCGGCGTCGTCGAGCCGGAGCGTCAGCCGTCCCTCGGTCCGGGCGTTCCTGAGGTCGACCAGGCAGCCGGACGCGTCGATCTCCAGCTTGCCGTCGGCCCGCGCCCCCGCGAGGTTGAGCCGCCCGGCGACCGATCTGGGAGACAGGAACGCCCCGTCCGTGAACCGCGCGCCCTCGAACGCGGCGGCGCCGTCGAACCAGGCACGGGACAGGGAGACGGCCCGCCGGAACCGGGCGCCGCGAAACCGGGCCTCGCCGTGGAACAGGGTGCCGTCGAACGAGGTGAACCCGCGGAACTCGGCCCGGTCGAAGGACGCCGACGACAGGCAGGCGTCGCCGAAGAGCGCGTCGCTGCCCACGCTGGACCGGTCGAACGAGGCGTGGCCGTGGACGCGGGAGCCGTGCATGGTCAGCTCGCGGGCGAACACCGCCTCGCCGAAGGAGGCGTTGCCGGTGAACCGGGCGCCGAAGAACGAGGCCAGGCCGTCGAAGCGGGCCCGGTCGAACGTCGCGTCGCCCAGGAACTCCACCCCGGCGAACCGCGCGGGACCGGTGAAGCGGGCCAGGTCGAAACGGGCCCGGCCGAGGCGGCGGCCGGCCGCGTCCAGCACGAGGTCGAGCAGTTCGGCGCTCACCGCCGTGCCGCGCAGATCGACGGCGTGTCCGGGGGAGAGGGCCCGGAGCGCGGACTCCAGCTCGCCGGGGTCCAGGTGCGCCAGACAGCGTCCGTACGGCGGATGCGCGGCGCCGGGGCAGTCGTCGCGCGCGCACGTGATCCAGCCGACGTCGAGAAGGCTTGGGGGCATAGGAGAGACATACCCGCATTCGCCGGTGTACAGGACGTTCGCGGTGAGTGAGGCTTCGGTCCCGGAAAGGTGAGGTGGTCGGTCGCCGTGCGCGCCGGGGGCGGCCGGATGGAATGCTGGGCGGTGGGCACGTGGTTATGCGGGCGAAAACGCAGACGAGAGGAGTCGCCGTGGCGACCATCGAGGTAACCGAGAAGAACTTCAACGACATCGCCGACAAGGGCATCGTCCTGCTGGACTTCTGGGCGTCGTGGTGCGGCCCCTGCCGTTCGTTCGCGCCGATCTTCGAGAAGGCGTCGGAGCAGCACTCCGACATCACGTTCGGCAAGATCGACACGGAGGCCCAGCCCGCTCTGTCGGAAGGGTTCGACATCACGGCGATCCCCACGATCATGGCGATCCGGGACGGCATCGTGGTCTTCGCCCAGCCGGGGGCGCTGCCCGCTCCGGCGCTCGAGGACCTGATCAAGCAGCTCCGCGGGCTCGACATGGACGCCATCCGCGCCGAGATCGCGGCGGAGGTGGAGCAGAAGAAGTAAGGCCCGTACCGGCCCGCGTGCGCGCGGGCTGGTGGCCGGGCCGTCCCGAGCCGTCGGCGAAGATCCGACGGCCCGGCGAGGGCCGCCGGTTCACGAGCGGTGCTCGGAACCGGCGGTTCGGCGTCGTACGGCGCCGCCGAAGCGCACCGCTCAGTGCTGCGAGCGGTAGAGCTCCGCGACGCGGAAGGCCAGATCCAGCGACTGGCCGCGGTTGAGGCGCGGGTCGCAGGCGGTCTCGTAGCGCAGCGCCAGGTCCTCCTCCACTATCGGGTGGCCGCCGCCCACGCACTCGGTCACGTCGTCACCCGTGAACTCGATGTGGATGCCGCCCGGGTGGGTGCCCAGCGCCCGGTGCACCTCGAAGAACCCGGCCACCTCGTCCAGCACGTCGTCCAGGTGGCGGGTCTTGTGGCCGCTCGGGGCCTCGAAGGTGTTGCCGTGCATCGGGTCGCAGATCCACGCCACCGAGGCGCCGCCGGCCGTGACCTTCTCCACCAGCGTCGGCAGCGCCTCGCGGACCTTGCCGGCGCCCATGCGGCTGATGAAGGTGAGTCGTCCGGGCTCGTTGTCCGGGTTGAGCTTCTCGACCAGCGTGAGCGCCTCCTCGGGCGTGGTCGTCGGCCCGAGCTTCACCCCGATCGGGTTCTGGATCTTGCTGAAGAACTCGACGTGCGCGCCGTCGAGCTGCCGGGTGCGCTCGCCGATCCACACCATGTGCGCCGACACGTCGTACGGCAGGCCGGTCCGGGAGTCGATGCGGGTGAGCGCGCGGTCGTAGTCGAGGATGAGCGCCTCGTGCGAGGAGTAGAAGTCCACCGTGTGGAACTCGGCCGGCTCGGGGCCGCAGGCCCGCATGAACGCGAGGGCCTGGTCGATCTCGCGGGCGAGCTGCTCGTACCGCTGCCCCGCCGGGGACGCGGCCACGAAGTCCTGGTTCCACGCGTGGACCTGGCGCAGGTCGGCGTAGCCGCCCTTGGCGAACGCGCGGGCCAGGTTCAGCGTGACGGCCGAGGAGTGGTAGGCGCGCAGCAGCCGGTCCGGGTCCGGCGTGCGGGCCTCGGCGGTGAACTCGAAGCCGTTGACCATGTCGCCGCGGTAGGCGGGCAGCTCCACACCGTCGCGGACCTCGGTGTTCTTGGAACGCGGCTTGGCGAACTGGCCCGCCAGCCGGCCGATCTTGACGACCGGGACCTTCGCGGCGTAGGTGAGCACGATCGCCATCTGGAGCAGCGTCTTGAGCTTGTTGCGGACGTTGTCCGCGGTGGCGCCGGAGAAGGTCTCCGCGCAGTCTCCGCCCTGCAGGACGAAGGCCTCGCCGCGGGCCACGGCGGCCAGGCGCGCCTTGAGATCGTCGCACTCCCCGGCGAACACCAGGGGCGGGAGCCCCCGCAGCTCGGCCACGACCTTGTCCAGTTCGGCACGGTCGGGCCAGTCTGGCTGCTGGGCCGCAGGCAGGTCACGCCATGAATCGAGATTGTTTGCGCTCACGATATACCAGGCTATTGCACACGGTCGGTGAATCTCACCGCCCTGTCCACGGAATGAGATCACGTCGCGGACGGCCGCGCCGGGCCGGCGTCACCGGCCGCGAAGGACGTCGAGCGACCGCGCGAGACACTCCGCCGTGCGCGCCCGGACGGGCGCGTACGACTCTTCAGGATACTGCCGGGGGCCGTCCTCCACGAGCATGATCAGATACAGGTACGCCCGGTAAAGGGCGTCGCGGATCGGCGCCTCCGGATCCGCGGGCACGATCCCGCCCGCCTCCCGATAGCCCGCCAGCATCGGGTCGTCGTCCCGCAGGTCCTCGAACAGCGTGGGCGTGACGAAATCGGCGAGCGGATCGCCCCAGAACGCCCGTTCATGGTCGATCAGGGCCTGGATCCGCGGCGCCCCGCCACCGGCGTCTCCCGTGCCGGTGAGGAAGACGTTGCCCGGCCAGACGTCGAAGTGGACGAGCGCGGGCCGGGTCACCCGGTCCAGCGCGTACGCGTTGGCGTGGACCAGGCCGGCGATCTCCAGGAGCGAGGCGGGCAGCGGCGTCCCGTAGCGCACCGCGTCGTCGAGGATCGCCCCCACCATGGCGAGGAACGCCTCCCGCCAGCTCCGCCCGGTCAGCCCCGCGTACGGGTAGCCGAAGACGCCGTCGCCGGGGATCGTGTGCAGGCGGGCGAGGTGGCGGCCGAGCTCGAACCGTAGGTCGCTCTCCTGTTCAGGAGAGAGCGAGGCGCGGTTCCAGGGCACGCCGTCGAGCGCCGTGAGGATCAGATAGTCGCCGCCGACCATGGGGTCGTCGTAGCGCGCGTGCAGCAGGGTCGGGAGGGGCAGGCCCGCGGCCGAGGCCAGGTGGTAGACCATGGCCTCGGTCCGCAGCAGGTCCCGCTCGTACCTCAGCAGCTCCAGGTCCGGGGGAGGTCCGACCTTGAGCACCACGTCGCGGCCGTCGTCCAGCCCGAGCCGCCACACGGCGTTGGCGAAGCCGTCGGGCAGCTCCCGCGCGGACACGACGCCCGCCCCGAGCGCGTGGAGCACCAGGGTGCTGAGCTGAGCGGGGGAGAGCCTCCGCTTCGTCCTGCTATCCATTTGTATTTCCTGAAGGGGGTTAGAGGGCGGTTATCGTCCAGGCCGCCTCGTGCGTGTCCCCCGGCTTGAGCACGACGAGGTCGGTCCCCGAGTTGAAGGCGTCCGGCGGGCAGCTCATCGGCTCCACGGCCACGCCCCGGTGGCCGAGCCCGGTGCCCGTGCAGACCTGCGCCCACGGCATCGTCGCCGTGTCCCAGGAGATCTCGACCCCGCCCTCCGGCCCGCGCAGCCGCACCCGGCCCTCGGTCAGGCCGGTGAACGCGTGATCGATCGCGGTGGCCCCGATCGGGCGGGGCCGCCGGAAGTCGTACGGCGTGGCGGAGACGTCCGCCAGCTCGCGCGGGCGGAGCAGGTCGTCCGTCAGCAGCACCCGCCCGGCGGGCAGGTCGAGCTCGTACGCCTCGACGTCCGGGCCGGCGAGCAGCCAGGGGTGCGGGCCGCAGCCGTACGGCGCGGCGGTGTCGCCGACGTTCTCGGCGGTGAGGGTGGTGGTCAGCCCGTGCGCGGAGACCTCGTGGCGCACCTGGAGGGCGAGGCGGAAGGGGTAGCCGGGCGTCGGCTCGACGGTGTGGGTCAGCCGGACGAAGCCGTGGTCGTCCTCGGCCCGCAGCAGCTCGGCGACCGTCCAGGCGACGTCGGCGACGAGCCCGTGCAGGGCGTTCCCGCGGTCGGGCTCGTTGACGGGCAGCTCGTGGCGCGCGCCCTCGAACTCGTACGCCGCGCCCGCCACCCGGTTGGGCCACGGAGCGAGGATCGTGCCGCTGTAGAAGGGGATGGGCCCGTCCTCCGGCCAGCTCGTCACCAGGTCGCGGCCGCCGTGCCGGAGCACCCGCAGGGCGGCGCCCAGGGGGCTGATCTCGGCGTGGTAGCCGCCGCCGATGATTTCGTACTGGGCCACAGGGGGTGTCCTTTCGCCGGAGGGACGGTCATATCAGCGTAAGCGAGCCAAAACCGCGCGGTCGGGCCGTCCGTCAGCGGACCTCGCCCGACTTGATGACGTCGCGGTACCAGAGGGCGCTGCCCTTCGGCGTGCGGCGCTGGGTCGCGTAGTCGACGTGCACGATGCCGAACCGCTGGCTGTACCCCTCGGCCCACTCGTAGTTGTCCAGCAGCGACCACACGTGGTACGCCTCCACCCGGGCGCCCTCCGCCATCGCGTGGTGCATCGCGCGCAGGTGGCCGTGCAGGTAGGCGATCCGCTCGTCGTCGCGCACCCGCCCGTCGGCGTCCGGTTCGTCCACGGTCGCCAGGCCGTTCTCGGTGATCACGAGCGGCACGCCGTCGTAGTCCCGCCTGAGCCGGACCAGGATGTCGTGGAAGCCCTCGGGGTAGATCTCCAGCCACTCGGCCTGCGCCCTCGGGTTGCTGATCACCCGCTCGCCCGCGCCGTCCACGAAGATCGGCGTGTAGTACTGCACGCCGAGCAGGTCGATCGGCTCGCTGATCACGGCGAGGTCGCCCTCCCGGATGTGCTCGGGCATCGGGCTCCGCTCCGCGATCCAGGCCAGGGTGTCCTCGGGGTAGCTCCCCTTGAGGATCGGGTCGAGGTAGAGGCGGTTCTCCACACCGTCCTGGTGCCGCGCCGCCGCGAGCGCCTCCGGGCTCTCGTCCGCCGGATAGCTGGGGTGCAGGTTGAGCGCCGGGCCGATGCGCCGCCCCGGGTGGGCGGCGTGCAGCCGCCGCGTGGCGAGCCCGTGGCCGAGCAGCAGGTGGTGCAGCGCGACGAAGGCCCGCGCGTCGTCCTGCACGCCCGGGGCGTGGCTGCCGTTCCGGTAGCCGCACTCCACGACGGTCTTCGGCTCGTTGATGGTGAGCCAGTCCCTGACGTGCAGTGCGTCGAACACGATCTCGGCGTAGTCGGCGAAGCGCTCGGCCGTGTCCCGGTTCTCCCAGCCGCCCCGGTCCTGGAGCTCCTGCGGCAGGTCCCAGTGGAACAGCGTGGCCATGGGCCGGATGCCCCGCTCCACCAGGCCGTCGACCAGCCTGCGGTAGAAGTCCAGACCCTTCTGGTTGGGCGCTCCGGAGCCGGTCGGCTGGATCCGCGGCCACGCGACGGAGAACCGGTAGCTCTGCAGTCGCAGCTCGGCCATGAGGTCGAGGTCCTCGGCGTAGCGGTGGTAGTGGTCGGCCGCCGTCTCCCCGGTGTCGCCGTCGCGCACGTTGCCCGGCACCGCGCTGAAGGTGTCCCAGACGGACACGCCGCGGCCGTCCTCGCGGGTGGCCCCCTCGATCTGGTACGCGGCGGTGGCGGCGCCCCAGACGAAGTCCGAGGGAAATCTCACCGGTGAATTCATCAGGCTCGTCCAATTCTCATGTCGTGAAATGTCCGGGGGTTTCGAGCGCCGTTCGGATCGCGGCGAGGAATTTCGCGGCCTCGCGTCCGTTGACGAAACGGTGGTCGTAGGAAAGCCCCAGTCCACAGACCTTCCGTACGGCGAAGCCGGCGCCGTCCTGGACCACCTCGGAGCGGGGCGCGGTGAGCGCCAGCGCGCACGTCTGGCCGGGAAAGACGATGGGGGTCGCCACGGCGACGCCGTCGTGCGTGTGCAGGGTGAGCGTGATCACGCCGCCTCGGAGATCGCTCTCCCGGAAGGCCCCCTCCAACGCCGTACGGCGGAAGCCGGTGAGGTCACGGGCGATCTCGGCGAGGGAGCGGCCGCCCGCGTCCCGGACCACCGGGATGAACAGGCCCCGGCCCACGTCCACCGTCACGCCCACGTCGGCGGCGGTCGCGCGCCGGGCGCGCAGGCCCTCCGCCGGAGCGGCGAAGAAGAGCGGGAAGGCGTCGAGCAGCCCTCCGACGGCCTTGACGACCAGCTCCGGCAACCCGACGAGGGCCCGGAGCCGCCGGGTGAGGTCGCGGGTGAGCGGCAGCGCGTCGGTCACGTCGACGTTCACCAGGGTGAAGGCCGAGGGGATCTCGCGCCGGGACCGCTCGACGACCTCCGCCGTCCTGAGCTGCGCCAGGGACAGGGAGATCAGCTCCCCCGCCGCGCCCCCGTCGGGCTCTTTCCTGTCCTCGCCGCCGCGGATCGCCGGGAGGCCGGGCGTGGGCGACCGCCCGGGCTCCGCCGGCCCTCCGGGCGGCGGAGCCTCCCGCGAGCCCCCGGCGGCGAGGTGCTCCAGATCCGCTCGTCTGACGACCTTCCTGCCGAGCGCGCGGATCTCGTCCGGGGAGACGCCCAGCTCGTCGATCAGCTTCCGGGCGGGAGCGGTGATGACGATGTCGCCGGGCATCGCGGCGTCCGGCGCCGTGCCGGGGGAGTGCCCGGCACCGGGTTCTACGCCGGGTTCGGCATCGGTCGCTTCGGCGCCGCGGGCGAGCAACCGCGCGATGGCCTGCCCGGGGACGCACTCGGCTCCCGCCTGGAGCAGCCGCCGCAGCACGCCCGCCTCCTCGGCGGCCAGCTCCTCGACCGCCTTGGACGTCTCCACCGTCACCAGCGGATCCCCGGCCCGTACGGCGGCGCCGTCCTCGGCCAGCCACTCCAGCAGCACGTACGCCGAGTCGTTGTTGTTGAGCTTGGGCACCCGGAACTCGCTCACGACACCGCCTCACGTACGGCGGCGCGGATGCGGTCGGCCTGGACCAGGACGTCGCGTTCGAGGTGGGGAGCGGCGGGGATCACCGCGTCCGCCGAGTTGACCAGGGTGATCGGGCGGCGCAACCTGCCCCACAGGCGTGGATAGAGCACCCGGGCGACCTCGGCGCTCCAGCTGCCGCCCTCGCCGCCGTCGTCGATCACGCAGACGTGCCGGGCGTTCTCCAGCCCCGGCAAGTGCGGAACCGGATAGAGCCGGGCGGGCACCAGCAGCTCGCAGACCACCTCGTCCTCCACGAGGAGCGTCCGCATGGCGTCGAGCGTCCGGTGGACCAGCCCCCCGTGCGTGACGAGCGTGCAGTCGGGCTCCGCCGCGCCGCCGACGAAGACCCGCGCGGTCTCCCCGGTCAGCTCGAACCGGAACAGGTCGTCCAGCCGGTGCATGTGCCGGGTGTAGAGCACCTTGTCCTCGAAGAACAGGCACGGGCGGCTCAGCGCGAACATCCGGGCGAACAACTCGCCCGCGTCGTGGAACGGCGTCATCTCGAACAGCGAGAGGCCGGGCACCCCGATGAAGTGCTTCTGGAGGCTCTGGCTGTGCGTCGGGCCGTATCCGCGGTTGCCGCCGGTCGGGCAGCGCACGATGAGCGGCACGGGCACCGCCCTGCCGTACATGGCGGTGGACTTGGCGGCGAAGTTCGCGATCTGGTCGAACGCCAGCGTCACGAAGTCGGAGAACATGATCTCGACGACGGCCTTGTCCCCGGCGAGGGCCAGCCCCGCGCCGACGCCGACGATGCCCCCTTCGCTCAGCGGCGTGGACCTCACCCGGGAGCCGAACCGGTCGGACAGCCCTCGTGTGATCTTGAACGCGCCGCCGTACGGGTCGGAGACGTCCTCGCCGAGCAGGTGCACGGCGGGGTCCGACTCCATGAGGTCGTGCAGCGCCTGGTTGAGGTGTTCGGACACCCGGGTCACGACCGCCGTCCCGTCGCGCCGGCGGCGATCCGGCTCGACTCCTCCGCGAGCGCGGGCGGAACCGCGAGCGCGGGCGGAGCCGCGGGGGCCGCGAGCGGGCGCGCGGCGACCTCGGCGACGAGCCGGTCGACGAACGCCCGCTGCTCCCGGTCGATCCGGGCGAACCGCTCCGGGTCGGCCGCGGCGTAGCGGGCGTGCCAGTCGGACCGGCGCGCCCGCTCGATCTCCGCCAGGGAGCGCGTGTCGTCCCCCTTGCTGTGCGGGCCGATCCGGTGCGTGACGAACTCGGCGACCAGCGGCGACGGCTCGGAGCGTACGGCGGCGACGAGCGGGGCGAGCTCGGCCCGGATCTCCTCGACCTCGGTGGACGTGATCCGGTGGTGGCGGACGCCGAACGCGGCGGCCCGCGCGCCGATCGTCCCGGCGAGCTGCGCGGACGTCGGCGTCGACTGCGCGATGCCGTTGTGCTCGACCACCACGAGGAGGGGGAGCCGCCACAACGCGGCCATGTTCAGCGCCTCGTACACGGCGCCCTCGCCCCACGTGCCGTCGCCGACGTACGCGCAGGCGAGCGCTCCGGAGCCGGCGCTTCAGCGCCACGCCGGTCGCCACGGGCAGGCTCTCGCCCTGGACGCCGGTGGACAGGAACCGCCGGTGGTAGACGTGCTGGCTGCCGCCGACTCCGCCGCACAACGCGCCCTCGCGCCCCATGATCTCCGCGAGCAGCCCGTACGGCTCGGCGTGGCGGGCGAGGAAGTGCCCGTGGCCCCGGTGGTTGCTGAACACGAAGTCCTCGTCGAGGAGCAGCGGGGCGAGCGCGACGGGGATGTACTCCTGCCCGAGGCAGGTGTGCGTGGTGCCGCTGACGGCGCCCTGCTCGAACAGCCGGAGCAACGCCAGCTCGAAATGCCGGATGAGCAGCAGCGACCGCAGGTCCTGATCCGAGGGGGGTGGCCGCAGGCTCTGAGGAGATGCAGCGGTGACGATCACGGGTGATGCGCTCCTGGGGGCGTCGGCGATCGAACGTGCGCTCAACCGGGCATTGGCCATGTCTTTTGGGAGCGCTCCCACCGGAGCGTAGATTCGCGCCTGTTCGCTGTCAATCCCGGTCGGAGAGTCGGAGGGTGTTGAATCCGCACGATCCGCCCGCTGAAGTGCGTAAATATTAGAATCTTTCACAGTAATTCACTAATAACGGCGTGAAACCTGCATGACTCTTGACGAATCAAAGTCGTCATCTCTAGCCTCCATTGACGTGGGAGCGTTCCCACTAACTTCCGGCAGTCCGGGACCGAACACGAGCGGCGGCGGCCTCAGCGCCCCCGCGGATCGGCCCGGCGCCGGCGGCATCACCATGGCTCCCGCCGGTGTGGCACCACGATCCGGCTCGCCATGACGACTCCAGCACCACTACGCGCGAACGCCACCCGGGCCGGATTCACCGCCGCCCGCTTCGCGGCGTCATCGCGGCCCGCCGACGGATCCGGTCGCAAGGGGAATGTCATGTCAAGAACGCTGGAACCCGCCGAGACGGCGGCGCCATGACGCGGAGCGCCCTCTCGCCGGCGAAGCAGGCGCTGCTCGCGCAGCGGCTGAACGCCGCGAAGGCCGCCGCCGTGACGGTGCCGCCGCGCCCGGCCGGAACCCGCCCGCCGCTCTCCCACGCCCAGGAACGCCTCTGGTTCCTGGAGCAGTACGCCCCCGGCACCACCGCGTACACCGTCGCGTTCGCCGTACGGCTGGCGGGCGAGATCGACGAGGACGCCCTCGACCGGGCGCTCATCGAGGTCGCCCGCCGCCACGAGAGCCTGCGGACGAGATTCGTCACCACGGACGACGGCACGCCCGAGATCGTCGCCGACGCGGAACCGGTGGCCGAACTGCGGCTGTCGGAGGACGCCGGCAGCGTGCGCGAGGAGATGGCGCGGCCCTTCGACCTGGAGACCGGCCCGCTGCTGCGCGCCCTCCTCGTCCGGCTCGGCCCGGCGGAGCACGTTCTGCTGCTCACGATGCACCACGCCGTCACGGACGGCTGGTCCTGCGACATCGTGATGGAGGAGCTCCTCGCCCTGCACGAGGCGTACCGGACCGGAACGGACGCCGGGCTGGCGCCCCCGCCCCTCCAGTACGGCGACTACGCCGTGTGGGAGCGGGGACGCTCCCACGACGACGACATCCGCTACTGGCGGGACCGGCTGGCCGGGCTGCCGCCGCTGGAACTGCCCACCGACCTGCCGCGCCCGCCCGAACAGGGCTGGGACGGCGCCGCGCACGGCCTGGAGCTGGACCGCGAGCTCTGCGACGCGCTCGCCGAGCTGGGCCGCGCGCACGGCGCGACGCCGTACATGACGCTGCTCGCGGCGTTCCAGGTGCTGCTCTCCCGCCTCTCCGGCCAGCGCGACTTCGCCGTCGGATCACCCGTGTCGGGGCGGGAGCTGCCCGAGCTGGAACGTGTGGTCGGGCTCTTCGTCAACTCGCTGCCGATGCGGGCGGACCTGTCCGGCGACCCTCCCTTCACCGAGCTGCTCGCCCGCGTACGCGAGACCGCGCTCGACGCGTACGCGCACCAGGAGCTGCCCTTCGACCGGCTCGTGGGCGAGCTGGGCGTCGAGCGCGACGTCAGCAGGTCGCCGGTGTTCCAGGTGATGTTCGCCCTGCAGAACTACCGCTCCGCGCCGCTGCGGACCCAGGGCCTGGCCATGTCGGCCCACCCGATCGAGGTGTCCGCGAGCCGGTTCGACCTCGCCCTCTACCTGATGGAGACCGGGGACGGGCTGCGCGGCAACTTCACGTACCGGACCGAGCTGTTCACGCCCGAGACCGTCCGGAGGACGGCCGCCTGCTTCGAGCGGCTGCTCCGGTCGATCGTCGCCGACCCCGGCGCGCGGACGTCCGAGCTGGAGATGGTCCCGCCGGAGGAGCTCCGTGAGGTGCTGGCCTTCGGCGCGGCCGCGCCGGCGCTTCCGGAGCCCGGCGCCCCGGACGGCGCGCTCCTGCACGAGGTGATCGCCGCGCAGGCCGCGCGCACCCCCTCCGCCACGGCCGTCGTCTCCGGGGACGTCTCCCTCACGTACGCGGAGCTGGACCGGCGGGCCGAGCGAATCGCGCGCCGCCTGCGGCGGCTCGGTGTGGGGCCGGACGACCGGGTCGGCATCTGCCTGGAGCAGTCCGCCGGCCTCGCGGTCGCGGTCCTCGGCGTGCTCAGGTCGGGCGCGGCCTATCTGCCGCTCGACCCCGAGCACCCGCCCGATCGGCTCGCGTACGTGCTGGCCGACGCCGGCGCCCGGATCGTGGTGACCGGCGGCGACCTGCGGGACCGGCTTCCCGCCGACGTGACCTCCGTCCTCCTCGCGCCCGACGGGATCGTGGACGACGCCGACGACGAAAGTGACGGAGCCGCCGCCGTCCGGGGCGCTCCCGGCGACCTGGCGTACGTGATCTACACCTCCGGGACCACCGGCCGGCCCAAGGGCGTCGCGATCCAGCACCACGAGGTCCTCGTCTACCTCGCGGGCGTCCGGGAACGGCTCCGCGTAGAGCCGGGTTCGTCGTTCGCCCTGCTGCAGTCGCTCGCCTTCGACTTCGGCGTGACGGTGTTCTACCTGTGCCTGATGACCGGCGGGACGCTGCACCTCGTCCCGTCCCGTACGGCCGGGCCCGAGCTGGCCGACGCGTTCCGCCGGGTCCCGATCGACTATCTCAAGATCACCCCGTCGCATCTGGCCGCCCTGCTCGCCGACGCCGACCCCGCCGAGCTGCTGCCGCGCAAGCTGCTGCTTCTCGGCGGGGAGGCCGCGCCACGCGGCTGGGCGGCCGAGCTGGCCGCCCTGGGCAGGTGCCGGGTGGTCAACCACTACGGCCCCACCGAGGCGACGGTCGGCGTGACCACCTACGAGGTCGCCGCGGAAGGCGAGGATGTCCCCTTGCTCGGACGCGGCGGCGCGGCGGGCCTGCCGATCGGGTCGCCGCTTCCCGGGGCGCGCGTCCATGTGCTCGACGAGCGGCTGCGCCCGGTCCCGATCGGCGTCCCCGGCGAGATCCACCTGGGCGGGGAGCGTCTGGCCCGCGGCTACCTCGGCCGGCCGGGACTCACCGCCGACCGTTTCGTCCCCGACCCGTACGGCCCGCCCGGCGCGCGGATGTACCGCACCGGCGACCTCGGCAGGTGGCTGCCCTCCGGAGAGCTGGAGTTCCTCGGCCGCCGCGACCTCCAGGTGAAGATCCGCGGCTACCGGGTCGAGCCGGGCGAGGTGGAGTCGGTGCTCGTGGAGCACGCCGACGTGGCCCAGGCGGTCGTCGAGCCGCGCGGCGAGAGGCTCGTCGCCTATCTCGTCGGCCACCCCGACGCCGGGCCGGACGCCGTCGCCGCCCGTCCGGACGCGACGGAGCTGCACGCGTGGCTGGCCGACCGGCTGCCCGCGTACATGATCCCGGCCGCGTACGCCTGGCTGGACGAGCTGCCGCTCAAATCGCACGGCAAGGTCGACCGCGCCCGGCTTCCCGAGATCGGCGCGCAGACCCCGGCCGCCGCGTACACCGCCCCGGCCACTCCCGCCGAGGAGGCGGTCGCGGGCGTCTGGGCCGAGGTGCTCGACCTGGAGCGGGTGGGCGCGCTCGACGACTTCTTCGCGCTCGGCGGCCACTCCCTGCTGGCCATGCGGGTCGTCGCCCGGCTGCGCCGGGCCTACCCGCGGCGGGCGGTCACGGTCCTCGACCTGTTCAAGCACCGGACGGTCCGCGCGCTGGCGCTGCTCCTCGAATCCGAGGACTCCGGGCCGCGCGCGCTGCTGCACCGGCTCACCCCGGCGCGGAAGGCCACGTCCACGCTGGTCTGCGTGCCGTACGGCGGGGGCAGTGCGGTGGTCTACCAGCCGCTCGCCGACGCCCTGCCCGCCGGCTGGGCGCTGTACTCCGTCGCGGTGCCCGGCCACGAGCTGGGCGAGGAGGCCCGGCCGTTCGACGAGGTCGTCCGCGACTGCGTGGCCGAGATCGTCGAGATCACGGACCAGGCCCCGGGGCCGCTCGTCCTCTACGGGCACTGCGGGCTCGGCGTCATGCTCGTCACCGAGATCGCCCGCCGGCTGGAGGCGGCCGGACGCCCGGTGGAGGTCGTCTACCTGGGCGGCATCTTCCCCTTCGCCCGGCCGGGCCGCGGTTTCGGCCGGCTCGGCACGCTGATGGACCGGCTGACCAGTGACCAGGGCAGGGTCAACGCCCTCACCGCGGCCGGGCTCGACGTCGAGGACCTCGGCCGCGACCAGATCCGGCTGATCGTGGAGAACCGCCGTCAGGGAACCCGCGCGGCCGAGCGGTACTTCACCAGGCTCTTCGAGGAGGAGGGCGGACGGCTGCGCGCCCCGATCATCTCGGTGGTGGGGGAGCGGGACCCGGCGGCCGAGTTCTACCAGGAGCGCTACCTCGAGTGGCACCGGCTCACCGGCACGGCCGCCTGCGCGGTGATCGACGAGGCCGGGCACTTCTTCATGCGGTACCGCGCCGCCGAACTCGCCGAGATCGTCACCGGCACCCACGAGGCCATCGAGTCGGGCCGCACCGCCCCGCTGGAGCGGTCACCGGACGGCGACGACCGGACGTGGTGGCTTGAGGCTGTGTCCCGCGAGCCGGCCGATCCGGTCGAACCGGCGGCTTCGGACGAACCGGACGAACCGGCCGCCGCAGGACCGGCGCGGCGGCAGGGCCCGCCGCCCAGCATGCGGCGGTTCCTCGTGGTCGCGGCGGGACAGCTCATCTCGATCACCGGCTCGGCGCTGACCGAGTTCGCCATCCCCATCTGGATCTATCTCACCACCGGGTCGCTCGCCCGGTTCGCGCTCTTCGCCGTGCTCGGCCTGGTGCCCGGAATGCTGGCCGCGCCGCTCGCCGGCGCCATCGTGGACCGGTACGACCGCAGGAAGGTCATGCTCGCCGGCGACGCGGGGGCGGGCGGCACCCAACTGGTGCTGGGGATCCTGCTCTGGACCGGCAACCTCCAGATCTGGCACATCTATCCCCTGCTGGCCGGCCTCTCCGTCGCGCTCACCTTCCAGCGCCTCGCGTACGGCTCGGCCATCCCGCAGCTCGTGCCGAAACGGTTCCTCGGGCACGCCAACGGCGTCGTCCAGATGGTCACCGGAACGGCGCAACTGGTCGTGCCGCTGATCGCGGTCGGCCTGATGTCGGCGATCGGGCTGGAGGGCATCCTCGCGATCGACGTCGTCAGCTACGCGCTGGCCACGCTGGCCGTCCTCGTCGTCCGGTTCCCGGCGGCGATGGCGTGGCGGCGGCGGGAGAGCGTGCTGGCCGAGATGGCGGGCGGCATCCGGCACTCCTGGGGCAACCGGGGGTTCCGCGCGATGCTCGTCTACTTCGCGGTGCTGAACGTCTTCCTGTCCCCGCTGTTCCTGATGATCTCGCCGCTGGTGCTGTCGTTCGCGTCGCTGGCGGACGTGGGCCGGGTGTCGTTCGCCGCCGGCCTCGGCGTCTTCCTCGGCGGGCTGGCGATGACCGTGTGGGGCGGCCCCCGGCGCCGCCGCCTGTACGGCGTGCTCCTGGCGACGCTCGCGCTCGCGGTGTTCTGCCTGCTGACCGGGCTGCGCGCGAACCTGGTGACGATCGCGGCCGGCGCGTTCGGGATGTCGCTCTCGCTGACCCTGCTGAACGGCGTCTACGCCACGATCATCCAGGTCAAGGTGCCGCAGCGCTTCCACGGCCGGGTCATCGCGCTCAACACTCTGGTCGCCTGGTCCACGCTGCCGATCGGGTTCGGCCTCGGCGCGCCGTACGGCGCCGCGGTGTTCGAGCCGCTCCTCGCCCCGGACGGACCGCTCGCGGGCACGGCCGGCCTGCTCCTCGGCACCGGCGATGGACGCGGGATCGGCTTCATGTACGCCTGCTTCGGCCTGGCGATCGCCGCGATCGCGCTGGTCGCCATGCGGACCAGGGCGCTGCGGCGGTTCGACGCGGAGGTGCCCGACGCCCTGCCGGACGACCTGGTCGGGTTCCAGGCCCTGGGGAAGCGGGCCCGGCGCGGGACCGCCCCGGCGTCCCGCTCCGACTCCACGCACGATTCCGGCTCCACGCACGATTCCGACTCCACGCACGATTCCGGCTCCACGCACGATTCCGGCTCCGCGCCCGATTCCGGCTCCACGCACGATTCCGGCTCCGCGCACGAGGCCGAGGAGGTGCCCGTATGACGGGCGCGCCCGCGTACACCGTCCCTGACCTGCTGCGCATCCGCGCCGAACAGGAGCCGGACGGCGTGGCGATGATCGTCGACGGCCACGGGGCCATGACGTTCGCCGAGTGGGAGCGGCGCTCCGCCCTCGTGGCGTACGGGCTGACCCGGCGCGGCGTCGCGCCCGGCGACCGGATCGGGCTCCTCTTCGGCAGCCGCGACTGGATCGACTACGCCGTGGCGTTCTGCGGGGTGCTGAAGGCCGGGGCGGTGGCCGTGCCGCTGTCCGACCGGCTCGCGCCCGCCGAGACGCGCTACATGCTGGAGCACTGCGCCGCAGTGGCCGTGCTACATGGCCGCGACCTCGTCGCGCCGCCCGGCGGTCGCTGGACGGCCGCGCCCGCCGACCTGGAAGCCGGTTCGGAAGCGGCGCGGGGAGCCGGGCCGGGAACGGGCTCCGCGCCGGCGCCGCCCGCCGAGGCGCGGGTCCGGCCCGGCGACCTGGCTCAGATCCTCTACACGTCGGGCACCACCGGGCGGCCCAAGGGGGTCGGCGCCTCCCACGCCAATCTGGCGTACGGATGCGTCACCCGGCCGCACCGGCGCAGGTTCGCGCACTCGCGGCACCTGCTGCACGCCTTCCCGATCGGGACCAACGCCGGGCAGACCATGCTGCTGAACGCCCTGGACGCGCGGCCCGCCGTGCTCACCCCCGCGAGGTTCACGCCGGGCCGGTTCGCCCGGCTGATCGAGACGTACCGGCCGGGCACCGTGTTCATGGTGCCGTCCATGGCGATCGAGCTGCTCAACGCGGGGCTGCCCGAGCGGCACGACATGTCGAGCGTGCTGCTGCTCGGCTCCGCCGCCGCGGCGCTGCCGCCCGCGCTCTCGGAGCGGCTGGCGGCGGCGTTCCCCAACGCGACGCTGACGAACTACTACACGTCCACCGAGGCCGCCCCGGCGCAGACCATCATGATCTACGACCGGGAGCGGCCCGCCGCGCTCGGACGGCCCGCGTTCGGCGGCGCGCTGCGCGTCACCGACGAGGCGGGGAACCCGCTGCCGCCCGGCGAGGTCGGCGAGATCTGGATGCGGTCGCCCACCGCCCCCCGCTCCTACTACGGCGACGCCGCCGCGAGCGCGCAGGCGTTCCGGAACGGCTGGGTGCGGATGGGCGACCTCGGTCACGTCGACGCGGACGGCTACCTCTACCTGGTCGACAGGGAGAGCGACGTGGTCAAGACCGGAGCGTTCAAGGTCTCCACGCTCCAGGTCGAGGCGGCGCTGTACGAGCATCCGGGGGTCGCGGAGGCGGCGGTCTTCGGCGTGCCGCACCCGGTGCTCGGGACCGCGCTCGCCGCCGCGATCGTGCCCAGGGACGAGGGGATATCGGCGGCCGAGGTGCGCGAGTTCCTGAGGGACCGGGTGGCCGGGCACGAGCTGCCCGAGCGGGTGATCGTCCTGGACGACCTGCCCCGGAACCGGTCCGGAAAGGTGATCAAGAGGGAGTTGCCCGCGCTGCTCGGCGACTCCAGGCTCCATACGGAAGGCGACTGAGATGTCAGTGACGCTCGTCGGCGAGGGAGAACAGGCCTCCCTCGCGCAGCACGGCATGTGGATCACGGAGCGGATGGGAGCGGGCGGCCGGGTCTATCACATGCCGGTCGCCATGTGGTTCGACGGTCCCCTCGACACCGACCGGCTCCTGGCCGCGTGCGACGCGGTCGTCGAGGCGCATCCCGCGCTCGCGATCGCCCTGGTCGAGCGGGACGGCGCGCCGGCGAGGGTGCCGGCCGCCGTGGCGCCCCCCGTCCGGTTCGAGGACGTGTCGGGGCGCGACCCGGCCGGGCTGATCGAGCGTGAGACGGCCCTCGCGCTGGACCTGGGCACCGGGCCGCTGGCCCGGTTCACGCTCCTCCGCCTCGCCCCGGAGCGGCACGTCCTCGTGTTCGTCGCCCACCACGCCGTCTTCGACGGCATGTCCAAGGACATCCTGGTCCGGGACCTCGCCGCCGCCTACGCCGGCCGTCCGCTCCCCGCCGCGTACGGCGACGCCGTGGCGGAGGAGAACGCGCTGGTCGCCGAGCTGCTCGACGCGGCCGCCGAGTTCTGGCGGAGCCGCTGGCGGGACCGGCCGGGACTCGCGCTTCCCGGGCTCGTCGCGCCCTCCGTCAGGGCGGCGGCGGGAGAGGTCGTCGACTTCTCCATCGGGCCGGACGTCGCCGCCGCCGCGGAGCGGATCGGCGTCACCCGGTTCGAGCTGGTGCTGGCCGCGCTGCACACCCTGCTCCGCGCGTACGGGAACGACGGGGCGGCCGTGGCGGTGGACCTGTCCACCAGGACCGAGCGGACCCGGGACCACATCGGGCTGTTCGTCAACGAGCTGCCGGTGACCGTCCCGTCCGCGGGCGCCTTCGACGGCACGTTCGCGGATCTGGCCCGCGCGGTGCGGGAGGAACTGCGCGCCGTCTACCGCTTCCGGGGGGTCCCACTGGCCAGGGCGGTCGGCGGGGTGAGCCCGCGCACCGCGCTCACCCCGGTCTCGGTCAGCTACCGCAGGCGCGACGGGGACGATCCCGCGTTCCCCGGCCTGCGCGTCTCGGTGGACCGGATGATGTTCAACCAGGCGGTCCGGGGCACGTTGCACCTCCAGATCGTGGACGGGCCGGACGGCATCGCCGCCCGCTTCCAGTACAACCCGGAGATCCTCGGGCGGGCGCACTGCGAGAGCGTGACCGGTCACCTGCTGGCGCTGCTCGACGCGATCGCGGCCCGGCCCGGCAGCGACATCGCCGATCTGCCCGTGCCCGAGCCGGTGCCCGAGCCGGTGGCCGAGCCGGTGCGGGAGCCCGCGGGGGAGGCCACCGCGGACGCCTCGCTTGCCGGGGCCGCGCCGCCCGCTGGGGAGGTCTTGCCGTACGCCCGGGAGGTGGGCGAGATCTGGTGCGAGGTGCTCGGCCGTGACGTCGGCCCGGACGAGGACCTCTTCGACCTCGGAGGGCACTCCCTGTCGATCACCGAGATCATCGCGAAGGTCCGCGAGCGGCTGGACGTCGAGCTGTCCTTCGACGTGTTCTTCGACGCCCCGACGATCAACGGCGTCGCCGAGGAGATCGCCCGCCTGAAGGAGGAGGAGGGATGCTGAGGGAACGCCTGGCCGAGCTGGTGTCCCGGGCCAGCGGCGGAGAGCTCGCCGCCGCCGACGTCCTCGCCTCGGACCGGAGCCTGCCCGCCCTCGGGGTCACCTCGCTCGTCTATCTACGGCTGATCGACGCGATCGAGGTCGAGTTCGGGTGCGACGTCGATCTCGACGGCCCCTTCCTCGACACGCTGGACGGCCTCGCCGACCACCTGGCGAACCGGCTGGCGGGCCGGCTGGCGGACGCGCCCGGCGGCCGGGCCGGGGACCGATGACCCCGCTCACCCCGGAGACGGTCGAGTTCGCCGGCGCCCGGGGCGGTGAGGCTCCGCTGACCTGGGGCCAGCGGATGATCTGGAGCTCCACCCGGTGGCTGCCCGACGGCGACCCGTACTTCAACCTGTCCTGGACCCTGCCCGTCGCCGGAGCCGTGGACCTGCCCGCCGTGCTGCGCGCCCTCCGCCGTCTGATCGAGCGGCACGAGACCCTGCGCACGGCCTACGTGAAGACGGGGGAGGGCACCGTCCAGCGGGTGGCCTGCGCCGGACGGCTCACCGTCGGCGTGTACGAGACCGCGTCCCGGCCGATGTCGGCGGCGACGACCCTCGCCGCCGAACTGGCCGCGACCGCGTTCGACTACGCCCGGGAGCTGCCCGTACGGTGCGCCGTCGTGATCAGCGGGGGACGGCCGCGCGCGGTCGCGCTCGCGCTGTCCCACCTGGCGGTCGACGGCTGGTCGCTCAACCTGCTCGCCACCGAATGGCCGCGGCTCCTCACCGGCGACGACCTGCCCGCGCCGGGACGGCAGCCCCTCGACCAGGCCGCGTACGAGAGCGGGGACGAGGCGGCCGCGCGGTCCGCGCGGGCGGTGCGGCACTGGCGGGCCGGCCTGGCGCGCGCGCCGCGCTCGATGTTCGACTTCCCCGGGAGGGAGCCGGAGGAGCCGCGGTTCGTCCGGTACGGCATGCGGTCTCTCGCGACGGCGGTCGCCGCCGAGACGCTCGCGGCCCGCTGCTCCGCCACCACCGCCAGCGTGCTGACCGTGGCGAGCGCCGCGCTGCTGGCCGCCGTGACGGGACACCGGACGGCGGCGCTCCAGCTGATCGTCTCCAACCGGCACGACCCGTGCGTTCGCGACATGGCCGCCCCCGCCGCGCTCGACGGGCTCTTCGTCCTCGACCTGGCCGACGGCACCTTCGCCGACGCCGTACGCCGGGGGCACGGGCAGGCGATGGCCGCCTACCGGAACGGCCACTACGACCTGTCGGCGGTCGACGCCGTACGGGCCGAGGCCGCGCGGGAACGCGGCGCGGACCTCGACCTGGACGCGTTCTTCAACGATGTCCGGCCGGACGGCCGCTGGCGGGACCTGCCGCCGGTCGACCGCGGCGACCCGGCCGCGCTCAGGGAGCGGACCAGGACGTTCTTCGTCGGCGGCTATCCCAAGGTCAAGGCGCACGTCTTCTTCGCGACCGGCCCCGCGTCGGCGACGTGCGAGTTCTTCGTCCTGGTCGACACGGCCTTCCTGCCCGGCGAGACGGCCGAGCGGATGCTGCTCGGCCTGGAGACCCTGCTGGTCCGGGCGGTCGCCGAGGAGGTGCCGCTCGACCGGGTGGCCGAGGTCTGCGGCCTCGCCCCCGTACGGCGGCCCGCCGGCTGGACCCGGGTCGGCGACGACTGGATCGAGAACACGGAGAGGTGACATGACGGACTCCCGGATGCGCGTGGTCGTCAACGACGAGGAGCAGTACTCCGTCTGGTGGAGCGACCGCGAGCCGCCGGCCGGCTGGACGGCGACCGGCTTCGAGGGCACCCGCGAGGAGTGCCTGGACCACATCGACACCGTGTGGACCGACATGCGGCCGTTGAGCGTCAGGGGCCGGGACCGGTGACCGTGCCGGACCGGCGCGAGGCGCTGCGCAGGCGGCTCGCCGATCTGCCGCCGGACCGCCGCGAGGCGCTGCTGCGCTCCCTCGGCCGCCTCCCGGACGCGGAGCCCGCCGGGCGGGCCTGGCCGCTGTCGCCCGGCCAGGAACGCCTGTGGTTCCTCAGCCGGTTCGCCCCGGGGGACACCGGCTACCACACCCCCTGGTGCGTACGGCTGCGCGGTCCGCTGGACCCGGGCGCGCTCGAGGCGGCCTTCACCCGGATCGCCGAACGCCACGAGGTGCTGCGGACCCGCTTCCGGATGGTGGCCGACACGCCCGCGCAGATCGTGCTGCCGCCGTCACCGGTCCCGGTCGAACGGATCGCGATCCCCGGCGTTCCGGAGGATCCGGAGCAACCGGACACGGAGGGCGCGGAGGGCGCGGAGGGCGCGGAGGGCGCGGAGGGGGCGCTGGCCGCCTTCGTCAACCGGCCGTTCGACCTGGAGAACGGGCCGCCGCTGCGCGCCGGGCTGATCCGGCTGGGGGAGGACGACACGCTGCTGTGCATCGTCCTGCACCACATCGTCGTGGACGGCTGGTCGCTGGACGTGCTCATGCGCGAGCTGGCCGAGTGCTACGCGGCGCGGCGGGAGGGGCGCGAGCCCGAGCTGGAGGAGCTGCCCACGCAGTACCCGCGTTACGCCGCCCGGGAGCGAGAACGCGACCACACCGCCCACCTGGCGTACTGGACCGGGCGGCTGACCGGCGCGCCCGCGCTCGGCCTGCCGGCGGACCACCTCCGGCCGCCCCGCCGGACGGGGAACGGCGGCAGGGAACACCTGCTGCTGCCCCCGGATGACGTCGCCCCGCTGGAGCGGCTGGCCAGGGAGTCGCGCTGCACGTCCTTCATGGCGCTGCTCGCCGCGTACCAGGCCATGCTGGGCGGGGCGGCGGGGCAGCACGACTTCTGCGTGGGCGTGCCGGTGGCCGGGCGGTCCGCCGGCGAGCTGGCCCCCCTGATCGGCTATTTCGGCAACACGCTGGCGCTGCGCGCCGACCTGTCCGGAGACCCGACCTTCCGTGAGCTGCTGCTGCGCGTCCGCGAGGTCACGCTGTCGGCGATGCGGCACGCGGACGCGCCGTTCGAGGCCGTGCTCGCCGCGCTGCGGGTGCCGCGCGACATCAGCCGGCCGCCGCTGTGCCAGGCGATGTTCAACCTGCACAACCTGCCGAAGGGTGACCTGCTCAGGACCTCGATGGGCGATCTCGACGCGGAGCACCATCCGGCGCCGCCGACCGCCCACACGAAGGCCGAGATCTCCGTGGACGTGTGGCGCGGCCCGGAGGGGCTCGGCGGGGTCCTCGACTACAGCCGCGACCTCTTCACGCCCGCGACCGCGCGGCGCTTCGCCGACGCCTTCGCCCACGTCGTACGGCGGGCCGGGGCGGACCCGGACCGCCGACTGTCCGAATTGGCGTGATTGTCGTAATTAGCGAAGTTCGATGAGTTCAAGCCTGGAAGGCACATGAAGGTGAACGACGGGGTGACCGGTGAGAGCGGCGTGACGGCGCTCGGGCTGATCCGGCGATGGCGCGACCGCACTCCCGACGGCGTCGCGGTGAGCGGCGCCGGAGGCGAGCTGACCTTCCGGGAGCTGGACGACCGGATCGGCCGGCTGGCGGACGAGCTGCTGCGGCGGGGCGTGGGACCCGAGACCCCCGTCGGGCTGTGCCTCGACCGGACGCCCGCGATGATCGTGGCCATGCTGGCCGTATGGGCGGCCGGCGGCGCCTACGTGCCGCTCGACCCGGCCTTCCCGGAGGAGCGGCTCCGGCTCATGCGCGAGGACGCGGGCGTCGCGCTGGTGCTGACCCAGCCGTCCGTGGACGCCCGCCTGCTCGACGGCGTACGGGACGTCGTACGGCTCACGCCGGACGGCACGCCCCTGGACCCGGCGACCGGCCCGGCCCCGAGCACGAGCCCGGACGCGATCCCCGCCGCGCCGTCGTCCCCGGCGTACGTGATGTACACCTCGGGATCCACGGGACGGCCCAAGGGGGTCGTCGTTCCCCACCGTGCGGTCGCGAATCTGCTGGAGTCCTTCGCCTCCCTGCTGGAGCTGTCTCCCGGGGACGCCTGGCTCGCGGTCACCACGCTGTCCTTCGACATCTCGGTCCTGGAGCTGCTGCTGCCCCTGGCCTGCGGCGCCCGGGTGGTCGTGGCCTCCGCGCACGAGACCGCCGACGGCCGCGCGCTGCGGGCCCGCGCCGTCGCCGAGGCGGTCACGGTGATGCAGGCGACCCCGGCGAGCTGGCGGATCCTGCTCGAATCCGGAGGAGTGCCCGAGGGGATCAGGACCCGGCTCTGCGGCGGGGAGGCCCTGCCGCGCGACCTCGCCGACGCGCTCCTCGACGGCAGCGCGCGGCTGTGGAACGTGTACGGCCCGACCGAGACGACGGTGTGGTCCACCGCCGGGCGGGTCGCGCCGTCGCCCGCGCCCGTCGACCTGGGGGAGCCGATCGGCCGGACGACCGTACGGGTCCTCGGCCCGGACGGGCGGCCGGTTCCGCCGGGCGAGGCCGGCGAGCTGCACATCGGCGGTGCCGGGGTGGCCGTCGGATATCGCGGGATGCCCGCCCTGACGGCCGCGCGCTTCCTGCCCGACCCCTTCTCCGGCGTCCCGGGCGCCCGCATGTACGCCACGGGCGACCTGGTCAGCGTCCGGGACGGGCGGCTGCACTACCTCGGCCGGGCCGACCAGCAGGTCAAGGTCCGCGGCTTCCGGATCGAGCTGGGCGAGATCGAGACCGCCCTGCGCGCCGCGCCCGGGGTCGCGAACGCCGCGGCCGGTGTCTGCGACGGCCCGGACGGCCTGCCCCGCCTGGTCGCGTACGTCGTCCCGGGACCGCAGGACCCGGCCGAGCGGGACGATGCCACCGATGGGGCCGGGTCGTGGGCGGCGCTGCGCGAGGGGCTGCGCCGGAGCCTGCCGGAGTACATGGTGCCCGCGCACCGCGTGGTGCTGGACGCCCTCCCGCTCACCCCCAACGGCAAGCTCGACAGGAAGGCGCTGCCGCCGCCCGAATGGACCCGCGCCCGGACGGCTCCGTACCGGCCTCCCGCGTCCGCGCTGGAGGAGGAACTGGTGGCGATGTGGGGCGAGGTGCTCGGCGTCGAGGAGCCGATCGGCGTGGACGACGACTTCTTCGAGCTGGGCGGGCACTCGCTGACCGCCACCCGGATCATCGCGCGGATCCAGGCCCGGTTCACCGTCGCGGTGCCGATCGCGGTGCTGTTCGAGCACCCGACGATCGCTGAGCTGGCCGTGGAGATGAACCGCCTGGACGACGATGACCTCGACCTCGTGGAGGTGGCCGCGCTCCGCGACGAGCTGGACGGCCTCGACGCCGATGAGCTGGCCGCCCTCTTCGACGAACTGGCGCCGGACGCATGAGGCCCCCGGCCTCCCCGGTGCGGGCCCCGCTGTCCCCGGCACAGGAGCGGCTCTGGCTCCTTCAGCGCCTCTATCCGGACGACGCCTCCTACACCATGTACCTCGTCCGGCGGCTGCGCGGGCCGCTCGACCGCGCCGCCCTGGAGGACGCGTTCGCACGGGTCGTCGCCCGGCACGAGAGCCTGCGTACGCGCTTCGCCGAGGTGGACGGGGTGCCCTGGGCCGTCGCTGCGCCACCCGCGACCGCCGTCCGCGCGCCCGGAGCCGATGGGCCGGTCCGCTGGCTGGACGCGGCGGATCGGGAGGCGGCCGAGCGCCTGGTGTCCGAACGCGTCAACGCGCCGTTCGACCTCGCCGACGGCGTGCCGCTGCGCGTCGCCGTGATCCGGATCGCCCCGGACGATCACGTCCTGTGCGTCACGATGCACCACATCATCGGCGACGGCTGGTCCCTGAACGTGCTCCTCGACGACCTGGCGGAGTGCTACACCGCCCGGCTGGGCGGCCGCGAACCCCGGCTGCGGCCGTTGCCGGTCCAGCCCACCGACTACGCGCGCTGGCAGCGCCGCCGGGCCGAACGCGCCGTGCCGTACTGGCAGGAGCGGCTCGCCGACCCGCCGGCGCCGGAGCCGCCCTTCCCCACGGTCGGCGCCGCTGAGACGGAGCGGACCGGCGCCGCGCGACAAGGCGCGTTCCACGTCGTCCGCCTCGGAGAGGAGACGACGCGCGGCCTCGAACGGCTCGGGCGCGAGCACCGGACCACCCTGTTCACCGTGCTCATGGCGGCCTACCAGGTCCTGCTGCACCGCCACACCGGGCGGACCGACCTCCTGGTCGGCACGGCCGTCGCGGGCCGCGAGCGCGTCGAGCTGGAGCCACTCATCGGGTATCTCGCCCAGACGGCGGTGCTGCGCGGCGACCTCGCCGGCGACCCGGCGTTCACCGACCTCCTCGCCCGCACCAGGGCCGAGGCGCTGAACGCGATGAGCCGGCCGTCCGTGCCCTTCGAGCGGATCGGCCATCCGGCCGACGCGCTGATGCCCACCATGCTGATCCTGCACAACCAGGACACCGGCCCGGCCGGGCCGTTCGGCGACCTGGCCGTGAGCCTGTTCCCGGACGGCTTCCGCCAGGCCAAGGCCGACCTGCTCGTCGAGGCATGGCGGGACGGCCCCGAGCTCGCCGTCTCCTTCTGCTACGACGTCTCCCGGGTCGGGGCCGGGGAGGCCGGTCGGGAGACCGTCCGGCGGCTCGCCGACCGTTTCCTGCTCCTGCTCGGCTCCGTCGCGGGTGAGCCGCATCGGCGGATCTCGGAGCTGCGCCTCTGGACGGAGGCCGACCTGGCGGACATCCACGCGCTCGCCGGCGACGGCGCGGACCCGGGCGGACCGCTCGTGCCCGAGATGCTCTCCGAGGCGGCACGGCGCACGCCCGACGCCGCGGCGGTGATCTGCGGCGACACGGCGCTGAGCCACCGGGAGCTGCACGCGCGGGCGGAGGCGCTGGCCGCGGCCCTCGGCGCGGGCGGTGTCCGGCCCGGGGACGTCGTCGGCGTGTGCCTGCCCCGCTCCGTCGACGCGATCACGGCCCTGCTCGCCGTCTGGCGGGCCGGCGCCGCCTACCTGCCGCTCGACCCGGACGACCCGGACGAACGGCTCGCCTTCTCCCTCGCCGACTCCGGGGTCACCCACGTGATCACCCGGCGCGAGCCGCCGGACGGGTTCACCGCGATCGACCCCGGGGCCACCGCCCGGACCGGCTCCCCGATCGCGCCGCCGGCCCGGCCCGCGGACCTGGCGTACGTCATCACCACCTCCGGCTCGACCGGCCGCCCGAAGGGGGTCGCGGTCGAGCACGCCGCCATCGCCTCCCGCGTGCGCTGGATGCGCGAGGAGTACGGGCTCACGCCGGGCGACCACGTGGTCCAGTTCGCGTCGCTGAGCTTCGACACGCATCTGGAGGAGGTGTTCCCGGCGCTCGCCGCCGGGGCCGCGCTGGTCCTGCTGCCCGAGGGCGCGGCCACGCTCCCCGACCTGCTCGCGTCTCCCATCGGCCGCCGGGTCACCGTGCTCGACCTGCCCACCGCCTACTGGCACCACCTGGTCGAGGAGATCGACCAGATCGCCTGGCCGCCGTCCCTGCGCCTGGTGATCCTGGGCGGCGAGCAGGCGTCCGGCGCGGCCGTGGCCCGCTGGCACGACCGGTTCGGAGCCGGGGTCCGGCTCGTCAACACGTACGGTCCGACCGAGGCCGCCGTCATCGCCACCGCGACCGAGCTGGCCCGCGACGACGGCGGCCCGGCCGTACGGCCCCCGATAGGGCGGCCGGTGGGCGCCACCGCGGTCCACCTCCTCGACGGCCGGGGCGCGCCGCTCCCGAAGGGGGCGGTGGGGGAGCTGGTCATCGGCGGGGCGGGGGTCGCCCGGGGCTACCTGGGCCGTCCCGCGCTCACGGCCGCCGTCTTCGTGCCCGACCCCGGCGGCCCGCCGGGAGCGCGCCGCTACCGCACCGGGGACCGGGCCCGGTGGCGCGAGGACGGCAGGCTGGAGTTCCTGGGCCGGATCGACGACCAGCTCAAGGTGCGCGGCTTCCGGATCGAACCCGGCGAGGTCGAGGCCCGGCTGCTCGCCCATCCCGAGGTCGGCCAGGCGTTCGTCACCGTCCGCGCGGAGCGGCTCGTGGCCTACGTGACCGGAACCGCCGGGCACGAGGAACTGCGCGCGCACGTCGCGCGGGCGCTGCCGCGCCATCTCGTCCCGACCGCCTGGGTGACCCTGGACGCGCTGCCCCTCACCGCGCGCGGCAAGATCGACCGGGTCGCGCTCCCGGAACCGGAGCGCGCCTCCTCGCCCGCGGACGTCCCCCCGCGCACGGACGCCGAGAAGCTGGTGGCCGGCATCTGGGAGGAGTTGCTCGGCGTCCCCGGCGTGGGCGCCTTCGACGACTTCTTCGCCCTCGGCGGCCACTCCCTGTTCGCCACCCGGGTCGCGGCGCGGCTGCGCCGTACGACGGGGGTGGAGGTCCCGGTGCGGACCGTCTTCGAGGCCCGGACGGTGGCCGAGCTGGCGTCCGCCGTGGAGGACCTGCTGATCGCCGAGCTGGACGGGATGACCGACGAGGAGGCCGAGCGTCTCCTCGCCTCCCCCGAGACCTGACGTCCCGGGGGAGGCGAGGTGTGCGAGGGTCAGGCGGGTTCGGGGGCGGGCTCGGGGGCGGTCAGCTGCTCCAGGGCGGCCGCGGCCCGCTCGCGGTACTCGGCGACCCGGGCGAGCTTGATGTCCTCGTACCCGCGGATCGCCTCCGGCAGGGCCGCGATCTCCGCGACGGCGTCGGCCGTCGCGGGGGTGAGCCGGGCGAGGGCGTCGCGCACCAGCGCGCGGTATTCGCCGACCAGCTCCCGTTCGACCCGGCGCACCCGGGCGTAGCCGAAGACGTCCAGCGCGGTGCCGCGCAGGACCCGGGCGGCGCGCAGCCCGTGGAACAGCGCGCCCGCCGAGCGCTGCAGTTTGATCTTGCGCTTCATGCCCAAGGCGCGCAGCAGCGGCGGGTGCAGCAGTACGGAGACGACCGCGTCCGCGCCGAACTCGTCCTCGCGCCTGGCCTTCTCGGCCGGGTCCAGGTGCAGCCGGGCGACCTCGTACTCGTCCTTGTACGCCATGAGCTTGTGCAGGGACCGGGCGTAGGCGAGGCCGATCCGCGCCCCGGCCTCCTCGCCCGCCCGCTCGGCGGCCAGGGCGGCCACGCGCCGCACGTCCTCGGCGTACGTGCCCGCGTAGGCGGCGTTCTGGTAGCCGGTCAGGTCGGCGATCCGCGCGGCGAGGACCCGCTCCAGAGTCTCGGTCTCCGATCCCGCGTCCGGGGTCGTCGCCGCTGCCGGGAACGCGGCGGCGAGGACGGCGTCGCGGTCCACGACGGCGGCCCGTCCCCAGCGGAAGGCCGCGAGGTTCTGCTCGACGGCCGCCCCGTTGAGCCGGATGGCCCGCTCGATCGACTCGGCCGAGACCGGGAGGCAGCCGTGCTGGTACGCCGCGCCGACGAGGAGCATGTTGGCCGGCATGTGGTCGCCGAACAGCGCCTCGGCCAGCCCGTGGGCGTCGAAATAGAGGTTGTCCGCGCCGCGCGTGGCGGACTCGATCCGGGTGAGCGCGTCGGCGGGGGAGCCGGGCACCGCGACGCGCCCGGTGACCATGGCGGCGGTCGGCACCAGCGCCGTGCTGACCACGGCGACCGTGCGGTCGGGCGACGCGACGGCGAGGTTGGCGTCGGCGGCCGCGCCGAGCAGGTCGAAGCCGATCAGCACGTCGGCGGTGCCGGGCGTCGCGCGGAGCGATCCGACGACCGGCCCGGTCGAGACGCGCAGGTCGCTGACGACGGGGCCGCCCTTCTGCGCCAGCCCGGTCTGCTCCAGCCCGGCCGCGTGCAGCCCGTCCATGTGGGCCGCCATCTGCAGGATCTGCGAGACCGTGACGACGCCCGTGCCGCCGATGCCCGGCATCCTGACCAGCACCGACTCGCCGTCCAGGCGGCGGGCGGGCTCCGTCACCTCCACCGGCGGCCGCGGCACGAGCCGTGGCGCGGACGCGCGCGGCTTCCCCGAGTCACGAGGCTCGACGAGGAGGAACGAGGGGCAGTCGCCCTTGAGGCAGCTCAGGTCGGAGTTGCAGGACGGCTGGTGGATGCGGGTCTTGCGGCCGTACTCGGTCTCGACGGGCAGGACGGACAGGCAGGTCGAGACGTCGCCGCAGTCGCCGCAGCCCTCGCAGACCCGCTCGTTGACCACGACCTTCGCGGCCGGGGTGGGCAGCTTGCCCCGCTTGCGCAGTCGGCGCTCCTCGGCGGCGCACCGGTCGTCGTGGATCAGCACGGTCACGCCCTCGGCGGCGGCCAGCTCCCGCTCGACCTCGGCGAGGTCGTCCCGATGCCGGACGGTCGCGATGGGCGCCAGCCGCACCCCCCGGTAGCTCTCCGGCTCCGGCGTGGTGATCACGATCCGGCGGACGCCCTCGACGGCCAGCGACCGGGTCAGCGCCGGGACGTCGAGCCGGCCTTCGGCGCGCTGGCCGCCGGTCATGGCGACCGCGTCGTTGTAGAGCAGCTTGTACGTCATCGTCACCCCGGCGGCGACGGCGGCGCGGATCGCCAGGGAGCCGGAGTGGTGGAAGGTGCCGTCGCCCAGGTTCTGCACGAAGTGCCGGTCGTCGGTGAAGGGGGCCAGGCCGATCCACTGGGCGCCCTCGCCGCCCATCTGGGTGATGCCGACGCGGGTGCCGCGCCCGTTCCCGTCCAGGGCGATCATGGCGTGGCAGCCGATGCCGACGCCGACCAGCGTGTCGTCGGAGGTGCGGGTCGAGGAGTTGTGCGGGCACCCCGAGCAGAAGTAGGGCGTGCGCGCGGCCACCAGCGGCAGCGTACGGCGGGGCGCCTTACGGGGAGCCAGGGACTGGAGCCGGACGGCCGCCGCCCGGGGCAGCCGGTCCGCGCCGACGCAGGCGGCGAGCGCCCGGGCCACGTCCTCGGCGCCGAGGGTGCCGCGGGCGGTGAGCAGCTCGCGGCCCACCACGGCGGGGGCGCGCTCGCCGCCGTAGAGCGCCTGCTTCAGCTCCCCCTCCAGGAACGGCACCTTGTCCTCCACGACCAGCACCTTGTCCAGGCCGGCGGTCATGGCGGCGAGGTGGTCGTGGGCCAGCGGGAACGGCATCGCGAGCCGGATCAGCCGCAGGCCGAGGTCCCCCATCGCGTCCTCGTCCAGGCCGAGGTCGGCCAGCGCCCGCCGCACCACCGCGTACGACGTGCCGGACGCGAGGACGCCCAGCGTGGCGCGCGGCGCGTCGAAGGTCACCCGGTTGAGGCCGTGCTCGCGGGCGTAGCGGCGGGCCAGCTCCAGCCTGCGGGTCAGCAGGTCGTGCTCGGCGTCCAGGGCGGCGGGGCCGACCAGGAGGGGCGACGCGCCGCGGTCGGCGTGGTCCGGCGCCGGCACGCCCTCCCGGAGCGGGCCGAGATCGACGGTGGCGGACGCGTCGGCGACGTCCGCGACGATCTTCAACCCGGTCCACAGCCCGCTGAGGCGGGACAGGGCGACCGCGTGCAGGCCGAACTCGATGATCTCGGCGACCGAGCCCGGCGCGAGCAGCGGCATCGACAGGCTCTGGCACATCGGCTCGCACGAGCTGGGCACGGTCGAGGACTTGCAGCCCGGGTCGTCGCCGATCCAGGCGACGGCGCCGCCGAGCGCCGCGGTGCCCGCCAGCGTGCCGTGCCGGATGGCGTCGGCGGCCCGGTCCAGGCCGGGGTTCTTGCCGTACCAGAAGCCGGTCACGCCGTCGTGCCGGCGGCCCGGCACTTGAGCGAGGAGCTGCGTCCCGGCCACCGCCGTGGCCGCGAGCTCCTCGTTGAGCCCGGGCCGGAACACCACGCCCGCCGGTTCGAGGAAGCGGGCGGCCCGGCCCATCTCCAGGTCCACCCCGCCCAGCGGCGAGCCCTGGTAGCCGGAGACGAAGACGCCCGTGTTCAGGCCGCGCTCCCGGTCCAGGCGGCGCTGCTCCAGCGTCAGGCGGACCAGGGCCTGGATGCCCGACATCAGCACCCGGCCGTCCGCGGCCGAGTACCTGTCCTCAAGCGACACCTCTGCCGGACCGGCTGCGGAATTGGGGCGCACGCGAACCTCCTGGCTCCGTTGGGGGAGCCCAAGCACAGCAACGCGTTCCCGACATGCGCAAGCATCTGGCGAGTAGAAGCGGAAAAGACGCAAAAGGTTTGCGGGAAAGCCGCGTTTCGCTAAGGTTCGTTTCGCCCGAGCCGAGGAGTTCTGCCATGTCCGAAATCGATGACATCGACCACCGCATCCTGCGGCTGCTGCGCGAGGACGGGCGCAGGACCTTCTCGGAGATGGCGGCGGAGATCGGCCTGTCGGTGGCCGCCGTCAAGCGGCGGGTGGACCGGCTGCGCGAGCTCGGCGTGATCACCGGCTTCACGGTGCAGATCGACTACGCAAAGCTCGGCTGGGGCATCGAGGCGTTCACCGAGCTGAGCTACCCCGGCACGACGCCGGTCAGCGAGATCGTCCGGACCGCGATCGACGTCCCCGAGGTCCAGGAGGTGTACACGATCGCCGGCGATCCCGACGCGCTGGTCCACGTCCGGGTCCGCGACCTCGGGCATCTCCAGCACGTGATCGACCGCCTGCGCCGGGCGGGCAACGTCACCGGAACCAAGACGCTGATGGTGCTGGGCTCGTGGACCCGCGACGCGCCGGCGCACCGGGTGGCCTTCGGAGCGCCCCCGGGCGCCGCTTCCGGCACGCCGTCCCGGGGGCCCCGCGTGTGATGAGGACCGCAGGGCCCCGCGTGTGATGAGGGGGCCGTACGGCCCGGTTACGCCGAGGCGCGGATGACGAGGTGGGTGTCGAGGATGACCACGGGCTGCTCCAGCGTGTCGCCGTTGATCCGCGCGACCAGGAGCTGCACCATCTGGCGGCCCATCGCCTCGGTCGGCTGGTGGACGCTGGTCAGCGGCGGCTCCGTGTGCAGCGCGAACCGCGAGTCCTCGAACCCGATCAGCGCCACGTCGCCGGGCACGCTGAGGCCGCGCTCCTTCAGCACGTGCAGCGCCCCGACCGCCATCGGGTCCGACGCGGCGAAGACCGCGTCGAGGTCCGGGTGGCGTTCGAGGAGCTCCCGCATCGCCGCCTCGCCGCTCGCCTCGGAGAAGTCGCCGTACGCCACCCGCTCACCGGTGCCGGTCGCGATCAGCGCGTCGCGGTAGCCGGCGAGACGGTCGACGCCCACGCCCATGTCCTGCGGGCCGGCGATCGTGGCGATGCGGGTGCGGCCCTTGCCGAGCAGGTACTTGGCGGCCTGCCGCGCCCCCGCCCGGTTGTCCATGTCCACGTAGCTGTACGGCGTGGGCCCGACCGGCCGGCCACCCATCACCGTCGGCACGCCCATCGCCTCGAGCCGCTCGGGCAGCGTGTCGGCGCCGTGCACGGAGGTGAGCAGGACGCCGTCCACGTGCTGGCCGGTGAGGTAGTCCGCCAGCCGGTCGTGCTCGGCCCGGTTCTGCGCCATCGTCAGGATGAGCTGGAGGCCCGTCTCGGAGAGGGCCGAGCCGATTCCGCGGATGATGCCCGCGAAGAACGGCTCGTCGAAGACCCGCTGCTCGGACTCGGAGACCACCAGCGCGATGGTGTCGGTGCGGTTGGTGACCAGGGTGCGCGCCGCGCGGTTGGGCACGTAGCCCAGATCCTTGATCGCCGTCAGCACGGCGTCGCGGGCCTTCTCGCTCACCTTCGGCGAGCCGTTGATCACCCGTGACACCGTGCCGCGTCCCACGCCCGCGCGGGCGGCGACTGCCTCCAGAGTCGGGCGCGCCCCCTGTCGGCGGTCCCCGTTCATCGTTGCCCCCTCCTGACTTTTCTCGGGCCTATTCTGCTGCGCCCGGCAGCCCACCGTGTCGCGCCGTCTCCGCATACCACAGAGCGCTGTCCTTCAGGACGCGCCGCTGGGTGGGATAGTCGACGTACACCAGGCCGAAACGCTTCCCGTAGCCCCACGCCCACTCGAAATTGTCCATCAGCGACCACGCGAAGTAGCCCTGCAGCGGGACGCCGGCCTCGATGGCAGCATGACATGTCCGCAGATGGGCGTCGATGTAGGAAAGCCGCTCCAGGTCATGGACGCGGCCGTCCCCGGTCAGCTCGTCGTCGAACGCCGCGCCGTTCTCGGAGATGACCAGCGGGACGGACGGGTAGTCCCGCGCCAGCCGGGTCAGGAGCTCGTACAGGCCCGAGTCGTCGATCTCCCAGCCCATGGCCGTCACGGGACGGCCGCCGTTGACGAAGCCGACGTGCTCGCTGCCCACCCACGGCGACCCGGAGTCGGTCGGCGCCGCCGCGGCCGACCGGGCCCCGCCGGGCGCGCCCGACACCGTGAACCTGCTGTAGTAGTTGACCAGCAGCACGTCGAGCGGCGCGCCGATCAGGGCGAGGTCGCCGTCCTGGACGAAGTCCGTGTCGGTGACCGCGCGCAGGTCCTCCAGCACGTCCTCCGGGTACGTGCCCTTGAGCAGCGCGTCCAGGAAGAAGCGGTTCTGCAGCCCGTCGATGCGGCGGGCGGCGTCCCGGTCGGCCTCGCTGTCGGTGGCCGGCGAGACCGCGTACAGGTTCACGCACCCGCCGATCCGGGAGTCGGCCCGCTGCGCCCGCATCGCCTGTACGGAGAGGCCGTGGGCGAGGTTCAGGTGGTGGGCGGCGCGCACCGCCGCGGCCGGCTCGCGCCGTCCCGGCGCGTGCTCGCCCGAGGCGTAGCCCAGGAAGGCGGCGCACCACGGCTCGTTGACCGTGCTCCAGTTCCTGACCCGGTCGGCGAGCGCGTCGTGGACCAGGGCCGCGAAGTCGGCGAAGCGCGACGCCGTGTCCCGCGCGGGCCAGCCGCCCGCGTCCTCCAGGGCCTGGGGGAGGTCCCAGTGGTAGAGCGTCAGCCAGGGATCCACGCCCTGGGCGAGCAGCTCGTCCACGAGCCGCTTGTAGAAGTCGAGCCCCTTGGCGTTGACCGCCCCGGCCCCGTCCGGCTGGATGCGCGGCCAGGACACCGAGAACCGGTACGCGGTGAGGCCGAGGTCGGCCATCAGCCGCACGTCCTCGCGGTAGCGGTTGTAGTGGTCGATCGCGACGTCGGCGTTCTCGCCGCCCACGACGTGGCCCGGCCGCTTGACGAAGGTGTCCCAGACGGACGTGCCCCGTCCGTCCGCGGCGACCGCGCCCTCGATCTGGTAGGCCGAGGTCGCCGCGCCCCAGACGAACCCTGTGGGGAACATCAGTCCGGGGCTGCGGGTCTCGGCCCGAGTCTCCTGCGTGGTCACGCTTTGACCGCACCTTCCATGAGTCCACCGATGATCTGTCGGCCGAAGAGGACGAATACGAGAATGAGCGGGAGGATGGACATGGCCGTCCCGCTGAAGATGAGCACGTAGTCGGTGCCGTACTTCGCGTTGAGCGAGTTGATCGCGACCTGGACCGTCGGGTTGTCGGGGGTCAGCGCGATGAGCGGCCACATGAAGTCGTTCCAGGTCAGCATGAAGGTGTTGATGCCGAGCACCGCCATGCCGGGCCGTACGGCGGGCAGGATGACGTTCCACCAGATCCGCATCGTCGAGGCGCCGTCCACGCGGGCCGCCTCCACCAGCTCTCCCGGCACGGCCTGCTCGGTGTACTGCGTCATCAGGAAGACGCCGAAGCCGTTCAGCAGGTACGGGAGGATCACCGCCTTGAGCGTGCCGATCCATTCGAGGTTGACCATGACCCGGTAGAGGGGCACGATGCCCATCTGCTGCAGCGGCACCATCATGGTGATGAGGACGAGCAGCAGGAGCAGCTTGCCGCCCTTGAAGCGCAGCCGCGCGAAGGCGAAGCCGGCGAAGGTCGAGATCAGCACCACCGACACCGTGACCGTGATCGCGATGATCAGCGAGTTGGTGAGGCCGGTCAGGTAGTGCGCGTCCTCGTTGGCGAGCACGCGCCGGATGTTCTCCCCGAGGTTCCCGCCGGGCAGGAACGGCGGCGGGATGTCGGTCGCCTCCTTGTTGGTACGCGAGGCGATGACGATCATCCAGTAGATCGGGAAGGCCGAGATCACGATGGTGACGACCAGAACGATCTTGGTCCACGGCGTGGCCGACCACATGTCGGACCGCTTGCGTCCCGGCTGGGCGCGACGCCGGTCTCCCGCGGTGAGCGTGGTCACTTGTTGCCCCCGATCCGCCGGATGAGCAGGAAGTTGACGAGCGATCCGACGAGGATCATCAGGAAGAGCAGCCACGCGGCGCCGGACGCGTACCCGTAGTCGAACTCGCGGAAGCCCTGCTCGACGATGAACATCGAGACGGTCTGGAACTGGCTGTTGGTGCCGCCGTGGACGTTGCCGCCGAAGAACGTGGTCGGCTCGGCGAAGAGGGTGAGGCCGCCGATGGTCGAGTTGAGCACCACGAAGATCATGGTCGGGCGCAGCATCGGCACGGTGATCTGCCAGAACTGGCGCCGGCGGGAGGCCCCGTCGATGGACGCCGCCTCGTAGAGGTCCTTGGGGATGGTCTGCATCCCGGCCAGGAAGATGATCGAGTTGTAGCCGGTCCACCGCCAGTCGATCATGGTGGAGATGGCGATCCACGAGGGGATCCGCTGGGCCTTCCAGTCGATCGGGTCGGCGCCGAACAGCTCCAGGATCCAGTTGATCAGACCCCAGTCACGGCCGTAGAGCTGGGTGAAGACGACGGCCACCGCGACGACCGAGGTGACGAGGGGCAGCAGGACGCCCATCCGGACCAGCAGCCGGCCCCTGATCCGCTTGTTCAGGGCGTTCGCGAGCAGCAGCGCCAGCAGGATCTGCGGCACGGTCGCGATGAGGAACATGCCGATCGTGTTGACGACGGCGTTCCAGAAGGCGCCGTCGGACAGGAGCGCGGTGTAGTTGCCGAGCCCCGTCCATTCCTCGGTCCCCGTGAGGTCGTACTTGAAGAGCGAGTACCACAGGGTGAAGCCGAGCGGGAAGATCCCGAATACCAGGAAGAGGAGGAAGTACGGCGAGACGAGCAGGTACGGCGCGGCCTTCAGGTCCAGCCAGGACAGGAAGCCCAGGCCGGAGGAGCGCCGCGGGCGGCTCCTCGGGGGCGGGATCGGCGCCTGGCTGGCGCGTCCCGCGTCGACGTTAACGCTCATGGGTCACCTTTCAGCGGAAGCAGGCGACCGGCCCGCCGGCGGGGTGCCGCTGCGGCGGGCCGGTGCTGATTCGGCGAGCGGGGATCAGCCCGCCGCCTTCACGGCGTCGTCGACGAGCTTCTTCCAGCCCTGCGCGTACGGCACGGAGCCGTCGTCGATCGCCGAGACGACCGACTCGATCGCGTTCTTGACCTGGGCGTGCTTGATGCCGAGGAAGATCGGCTGGAGCGACGAGGCCGACTTCGCGAAGATGTCGCCGACCGGAGCGTTGTTGAAGTACTCGTTCGTGGCGCTCTGGACCGCCGCGTCCTGCTGGGCGAGGGTGTTGCTCGGCATGTTGCCGGCGTAGTTGAAGACGCTGACCTCGCCCTCCTGGCCGGTCAGGTAGTCGAGGACGGCCGCGGCCTCCTTCGGGTGCTTGCTCTGCTTGGGCACCGCGAGCCAGGAGCCGCCCCAGTTGCCGCCGCCGCCCGGCACCGCCGCGACGTCCCACTTGCCCTTGAAGTCGGGGCCGGCCGCGTCGTCGCCGCTGACCACGCCGAGCATCCAGGCCGGGCAGCCGAGCGTCGCGAACTGCGACTTCTTCATGCCCGTCTTCCACTCGTCGGTGAAGTTGCGGAGCTTGGCGGTGAGGCCGTCCTGGCTGATCTTCGCGGCGAAGTCGTAGGCCGCCTTGACCGCCGGGTTCTTGTCGACGATCAGGTTGTTGTCCTTGTCGAAGTAGGTGACGTTGCCGTTCTTGGCGCCCTCCTGCACCAGCACGACGTTGTAGAGCGTGTTGGTGCCGTCGACGAACTTGGTGTCCTTGACCTTGGCCTGGAACTCCTTGCCGACCTTGACGAAGTCGTCCCACGTGGGCCAGAGCTTGCTGACCTCGTCCCGGTCGGCCGGCAGGCCCGCCTTCTCGAAGAGGTCGCGGCGGTAGCACAGGCTCATGCCGCCGATGTCGGTGCCGAGGCCGAACAGCTTGCCGTCGGAGGTCATGCCGCCGTCCCACTTCCAGGCGGCGAAGTTGGCCTGGCGGTCCTTGAGGCCGTACTCGCCGAGGTCGGCCCACCACTCGGGGTGCGCCTTGGCGAGGCCCATGCCGCCCTCGTCGATGCCGACCACGTCACCGGCGCCGGTTCCGGACTGCAGCCACTGGATCATCTGCGGCCAGTAGACCTGCTCGAACTGGTCGGTGAGGTGCTCCTCCTTGATGATGATGTCCTTGTGGGAGGCGTTCCACTTGTCGATCGCCTCCTTGTAGCCGAAGTTCTTGCCACCGCCGAAGGTCTGCACCTTGATGGTGACCGGCTCCGCCGCCGCGGCGGAGCCGCCGTCGCCGGCCGGCTTCTCGTCGTCGCCGGTGGTGCAGGCGGCCGTGACGCCCAGGGCGAGCGTCGCCACAGCGGCGAGCGCGAGCAGCCTGCCGCGGCGGGAGGTGTGCATCATTCCGGACCCCTCTCAGGTGGTATCCCGAAGTCATGGGAGGTGCATCCCGGGCCGTTCCCCGACTGCTCGGTCCGAGATAGGTAGGTTGTTGGGAGCGCTCCCACGAAGGTTGCTCCATCGGTGATGTCGGCGTCAATACGCCGAAACATAACCGTTACGCCGTGGCCAATTTGGCTCATGGAACAGGATCTTAGGGAACAAAGCGCCTAATCAGACGTCTGGGAGCGCTCCCATCCCATAGAGCCCAAAATGCTCACGCAGCGTGACCCGGTCCCCGCATCGGGGCGCCGTGGCCGGCGGTCGCCGGCCACGGCGGTGTGGGCGGCGGTGTCAGCGGGGAACCGCCCGCAGCAGGGCGCGGCTCTCCGCGTCGGCCGTCCGGCAGGTGGCCCCGGAACAGCCCCGCAGCAGCGCGAGCCGGGCGGAGAACGTCCCCACCAGGTACGGGTCCGCGGTGGCGGCGAGGTTCCGCAGCTCGTACGGATCGGTGGCCAGGTCGTAGAGCTGCCGCTCGCCGGTGCCGTACTCGACGTAGCTGTACCTCTCGGTGCGCAGCACGCTGTAGGTCGGCGCCGCGTACGGCGCGTACGGCGGCTGGAAGAACTCCACGAGGACGGCGTCGCGCCAGGGCACGTCCTCCCCGCGCAGCAGCGGGACCAGCGAGCGCCCCTCGGCGAACGACGGCGGCGTCGCCCCGCCCAGCTCCGCGAAGGTGGGCGCGAGGTCCACCGTCGAGCAGAGCCGGTCGATCGTCGAGCCGGGCGCGATGCCGGGGCCGCGCACGACCAGCGGGATCCGGATGTCCTCCTCGAAGGGCGTGGTCTTGCCCGGGTGCAGCCGGTGCTGCCCCAGATGGAAGCCGTTGTCGGAGGTGAAGAAGATGTACGTGTTGTCCAGCTGTCCCGCCTGCTCCAGCGTCGAGACGAGCGAGCCCACCATGTCGTCCACGCCGAGCATCGCGCGCATCCGGTCGCGGTGCAGCTCGTCGATCCGGCGCACCGCCTTCGGCGTCAGCGGGGGTTTCTCGCGTAGCCAGAGCGGCTCCGCCGACATGTCCAGCTCGTCGAAGGACGGCGTCCGCGGCGCCAGCTCGTCCTGGAAGGCGTCCGCGTGCCGCGGCGCGTAGTTGGCCGGCTGGTGCGGCGCCACCGGGGCGAGATAGAGGAAGAACGGCTGGTCGCCCGACGAGGAGACGAACTCGTCGGCCTTGTGGCTCAGCACGTCCTCCAGGTAGTCCTCCGGTGTGTAGCCGTGCTGGGTGACCACGCCGTCGTCGTTGAGCGCGTAGCCGTACTCCTGGTAGAGCCGGGTGACGGGGACGGCCCAGCGGTCCCATCCGGGCGGGATGTAGTGCCGCGACGCGCCGAGCGGGTACTGGTTGAGGTACTTCCCGAGGAGCCCGGTGCGGTAGCCCGCCGACCGCATCCACGTGCCGACCGTGGACTCCTCCAGCGTCCGGAACTTCGGGAAGCCGCCGGTCGGCGGGCGGTTGCTCTCCACCTGGTGGCTGTGCATGTACTGCGACCGCAGGATCGACGACCGAGACGGGCAGCACCACGGGTTGGTCGCGAAGAACCGGGAGAAGACCGCGCCCTGCTGGACGAGCAGGTTCCAGATGTTGGGGAACCGCTGCAGGTCGGTCGCGTCCAGGTCGTCGGTCAGGATGAGCACGACGTTCGGCGGGCGCGTGGAGGTGCTCTGCGGTTGGGCGGCGGCACCGGAGAACGCCGTACACATGAGGAGCGCCACGGCGAGCCAGGGACACCACCGACGGGGCTTTCTGGGGAGCGGCATGGGTCAGATCATTACCTGGCCGCTATCAGCGGAAACGTACGGCCTGTGCCCAGGCAGGCGCAGGCCGTGACGAATCCGTCCAGATCTCACCGAGCGGGGATCGCCCGCCGGGATCAGCCGAAGGTCGCCGGGTCCGGGCCGAGGCGGCGGCCCGCGTCCATGGAGGCGATCTCGGTCATGTCCGCGGGGTCCAGCTGGAAGTCGAAGACGTCGATGTTCTGGCGGATCCGCTCCGGCGTGACCGACTTCGGGATGACGACGTTCCCGAGCTGGATGTGCCAGCGCAGCACCACCTGGGCCGGGGTCCGGTCGTGCTTGGCCGCGATCCGCGTCAGCACGGGCTCGTCGAGCAGGCCCTTGCCCTGGCCGAGCGGGCTCCACGCCTCGGTCGCGATGCCGTGCGCGGAGTCGTAGGCGCGCAGCGCGTCCTGCGCGAGCTGCGGGTGCAGCTCGATCTGGTTGACCGCCGGCACCACGTCCGCCTTGTCGAGCAGCCGGTCCAGCGTCTGGACGGTGAAGTTCGAGACGCCGATCGCCCGCACCCGGCCGTCGGCGTAGAGCTTCTCCAGGGCCTTCCACGTCTCGACGTACTTGTCCTGGGCGGGGGCCGGCCAGTGGATCAGGTAGAGGTCGAGCACGTCCAGGCCGAGCCGCTCCATGCTGGCGTCGAACGCGCGCAGGGCGCTGTCGTAGCCGTGCTCGTCGTTCCACAGCTTGGTCGTGATGAACAGCTCGTCACGCGCGATCCCCGACTCGCGTACGGCCCGGCCGACGCCCGCCTCGTTGTGGTAGAGCTTCGCCGTGTCGATGCTGCGATATCCGGCGGAGAGGGCGGTGGCCACCGCGCTCTCCGCCTCGTCGTCGGCGACCTGCCACACGCCGAAGCCGAGCTGCGGCATGGTGACGCCGTTGTTGAGGGTGATGGTGTTCATGCACCCATGCTGCCCGACCAGCTTTCGGCGAGCGGAAGCAGGACCCCGTCGACGGCGTCGGCCATGAAGGCGTCGTCCAGCGGCTCGCCCAGGACGATCAGCCGCCGCCAGATGAGAGCCTCCGCGACGGAGAACAGCGCGCGCGGGTCGACGGGCCCCGGAAGGTCCCCGCGCTCGACGGCCCTGCCCAGCAGGAAGTCCAGGCCGGACAGGTCCCGGCCCGGCATGTGGTCGCGCACCGCCCCGGCGAGCTCGGGGCTGGACAGCATCGCGGAGACCAGCCCGATGATGAGCTGGTGCCTGCGCCCGATCGCCTCGCAGATGGCGCCGAGCGCCGCGAGCAGGTCGCCGCGAAGTGAGCCGGTGTCCGGGGCGGGAGGCAGGTCGATGTCCAGCCGGTTGCAGACGAGATCGACGACCAGGTCGGCCTTGCCCGTCCACCGCCGGTAGATCGTCGCCTTGCTGGCCCCGGCCCGCCGGGCGATGTGGTCCACCGACATCCGGTCGTACCCGGTCTCGGCGAGCAGCTCCAGCGTGGCGTCCAGGATCGCCTGCTCGCGGGCGGGGTCGAGTCGTCGCGAGGTGGCGTTCTCCATGGGCTCCCTGTCGCTGATGTCCGGTCGCGGATCCGCGCCGCCGGCGTCGGTCTACTCTGCTGCGCCTCGTGGCCGGGGGGTCGCGGCGAGGTCCGGGAATTGTACGTCGGTGAGCTCCTCGGAGACGGTCCAGAGGCGTCGCGCCAGCGCCTCGTCCCCGGCCGCCGCGCTGATCGCGGGCCGCTTCAGCTTCGGCCCGAGGAACTCCCCGCCCCGGATCTCGGGCGACGTCGCGGCGTACAGGGAGGGCAGCGCCCCGGCCTCCGGCGGCTGCATGGCGACCCGCATCAGTGTCTTGAGCAGCCCGCTCAGCGGGCCCAGCTTCACGATGTCCGTCGCGGTCGCGCCCGGGTGCGTGGCCACGCTCAGCAGCCGGGCCCCCGCCCGCCGCTGCAACTCGAACGCGAACAGCAGGTTGGCCAGCTTGGACCGTCCGTAGGCGCTCATCCGCCCGTATCCCTGGCGCAGTTCCAGGTCGTCGAAGTCGAGCCGGCCCGCCTTGTGGGCGTCGCTCGCCACCGTGACGACCCGGGGCCACGGCCGGGCGAGCAGCAGTGGCATCAGGAGGCCGGTCAGCGCGAAGTGCCCGAAATGGTTGGTCCCGAGTTGCATCTCGAACCCGTCGGCGGTGGTCGTCCTCGGGATCATGCCGACGCCGGCGTTGTTCACCAGCAGGTCCAGCGCGTCCAGCCGGGACCCGATCGCCTCGGCGAACGCGCGCACCGAACCGAGGTCGGCGAGGTCGAGCCGCTCGAACTCCGCGTGCGCGCCGGGCGCCCGCTCGAGGATCCGCCCGACGGCCGCCCGTCCCTTGTCCGGGTCGCGGCTCGCGACGATGACGCGGGCCCCGTGCCGGGCAAGTTCGAGCGCGGTCGGGAAGCCGATGCCCGAGTTCGCTCCGGTGACCACCGCGGTGCGGCCGGTCAGGTCGGGGATGTCGTCAACGCTCCACATGGCCATCCTCCTGAGTGTACGAAACGGTTTCGTACACTACATGGTGTCGCCCCGGTCCGCGACACCCGCGCCCGGCGTCGGCGCGTGTTCACCCGGTGTTCGCGAGCGCGTCGGAGGGGCGCCGCCTGCCGCGCGTAGCGTCGTCGCGTCGTGAACGGGTCTTCACCGGACGTGGGCAGCGCGGGTCGGCGCCACGCCGTCGAGCAGGGGCCGGCCATCGCGTGGGTGGAGTCCCCGCTGCAGTTGTTGTGCGTCGCCGAGGCGCACCACGCCGGGCTGCTCGCCCCCGAGACGCTCGTCGTGCCCAGGGCCGGCCAGCGCGCGCTGCGGCTCACCGGCCGTGAGCTGCGCCGGATCGGGCTGCCCGAGGGGCTGCGGCTCGCCGAACCCTCCGCGGCCATGCCGCGTCCCGGCCGCGTCTGGGCCGTCGGCGACGCGTTCTCCGGGCGGGTCCAGGCGCGCGTGCTCACCACCCGCCTCCACCGGGTCGTGCTCGTGGACGACGGCCTCGCCACGATCCGCCTCCTCGAACTGCTCACCGCCCGCCGTCCGCTGCTGCGCGCCCGGGCCACCCACGAGGGCGCGGCCGGGATCGCCCGCTCGATCCTCGGCGCCGCCGCCGGGATGCGGCTGCGGAGCCGCAGGCTCACCGTGTTCACCGCCCTGCCCGTCCCCGCGCCGCTGGCGGGAGCCGTCCGTGATCTGGGCGCCGAGCTGGTCCGGCACGACTTCGGATGGCTGCGGTCCCGGCCCGCCGGCCCCGCGCCCGAGGAGCGCACCGTCGTGCTCGGCACGTCCCTGGTGCGCAACGGGCTCATCCACCGCGACCGCTACCTGCGGTGGCTGCGCGAACTCGGCGAGCCGGTCGCCTACTACCCCCATCGGCGGGAGGATCCCGAGGACCTCGCCCGGGTCGCCAGGATCGACGGTCTCACCGTCCACGACTCCGGGCCGCCGGTCGAGCTGACGCTGCGCGACCTGCGCCCCGGGCAGCGCGTGGTCAGCCTCCCCTCCACCGCGGTGACCTCGCTGCGCGTCCTGCTGTCCGGGCGCGGTGTCTCCGTCGAGGCCGTCGAGGTGCCCGACGAGTGGTGGACGGAGGCCGCCGGGCCCTCGCTGCGCGCCCACCTCCAGATCTTCACCGACGTGCCGGCCCCCGCCGCCGAGGGGGAGAGCCCCGCCCGCGGCCTGCCGGGACATTCCCCCGCCCCTGGAAAGGTAGCTCCTTGATCCGCGTGCTCGCCGTGGCCGACTCCGACTCGTACCTGAAGTGGGCCGCCGGCCTCCTCGACGCCATGCCCTCCGACTGGGTGACCGAGCTGCTGGTCGTGCGCTCCCCGATCGCGCCGTCCGAGAGCCAGATCCAGGCGGCGGTGAGCGGGACGCGGATCGGCCGCGCGGGACGGCCGGCCGTATCCGAAGGCCCGGAGGGGGAGATTGGGGGCGGCCTCCCGTCCGTGCTCGCCGCCCGGCGGCTGCGCCGCGCGGCCGAACGCTTCCGGCCCGACGTCGTGCTGCTGGCCTGCACCGGCCCCGTCGTGGACGTCCTCGCCGCCGAGGTCCTCGCCGACCTGCGACCGCGCCCCGCGTTCGTGTCCGGCCTGCCCGGCATCTCGGTGCCCGCCACCGAGAAGGCGTGGCTGTACCGGAGCGGATGCGAGCTGTTCGTCGTGCACAGCGGCCGGGAGGTGCGGGAGTTCGCCGCCATTGGGGCGGCGCTCGGAGGCGGCGGGTCGGCCGCCGGGGGAGGGGTGGCCCTGGCCCGCCTGCCGTACCTGGACCTCGGCGGTCCCGCGCCGGCGGAGCGCGACCGGGTGATCTTCGCGACCCAGGCGAAGGTGCCGCGGCGGCGCGAGGAGCGCGAGACCGTGCTGCTCGCCCTCGCCGCGCTGGCCGAGGCGCGTCCCGACCTGGACGTCGTGGTCAAGCTCAGGGGACGCGACTCCGAACGCCAGACGCACAACGAGCGGCACCACTACGAGCGTCTCTGGCTCGCGATGGCGGGGGAGGGCCGGGTCCGGATCGACGCGCTGCGGTTCGCCACCGGGCCGATGCACGAGCATCTCTCCCGCGCCGCCGGGTTCGTCACGGTCAGCTCGACCGCAGCCCTGGAGGCGATCGCCGCCGGCGTGCCGCTGCTCGTCCTGTCCGACTTCGGGGTGAGCGCGGAGATGATCAACCTGGTCTTCGAGGGAAGCGGGTGCCTCGGCACGCTCGACGACCTGGCCAAGGGCGGGTTCCGTGTCCCGGACGGGGAATGGTGTCGCTCCAACTACTTCCACGACGACGCGGAGAGCGACTGGCTCGACCGCATCCGCGAGCTGGCCGCGGCCGCCGGCGCGGGAAGCCTCGCCCCCGCCCGCTCCCTGCTCGGCGGGCCGGAGCACGCCGCGGCCCGCCGCCGCGCCCGGCTCCGGCTGGAGGTGCCGCCCCGGGTCCTGCGGTACGGCTACCGCGCCAGGCGCCGCGTCCGCCGCTACCTGAAGGTGCTCTGATCTCGGATCACGAGGCTCCGCCCCTCAGCCGGATCATCGCGTGGCGCCGGCCGTACGGCGGCGGAGGAGACGCGGCAGGGCGACGGCGAACACCCCGACACCGGCGGAGCCGGCCAGGGCGACCGCGAAGAGCACCGTGGAACGCCAGGGCCAGCCGGCCCCGGAAAGACGCAGCTGTCCGACGGGATATTCGGAGAACTTGGCGGTGATACGGGCGGTCACGTCGCCCGAATGGGCGGCGAGGTCACGGAGCATCGGGTCGAAACCGAACTCTCCGTCCCGCCGCCCGCCGCCGGGCGGCTCCGGTGTGAGACCTCGCCCCGACGCCCAGCTCGCGAGCGCCGGCGTCACGTCGCCGCGCACCCCCGGAACCACGAACCGGTCCAGGCGCGGCACCGCCGTACCCGCCGGTTCGGTGAGCAGGGTCACGCCATGCCGCGTGGTGATGGTTCCGATGGCGCTGATCGGGATCGCGCGGGAGCTGAAGGAGACACCGGAGTAGACCTCGAACGCCGCGGCGGCGTCGATCTCCCCCACTCCGTCCTCCAGCCCGATGCCGATCGTGGGGCGCCGCCAGGGGAACGCCGCGTTCAGCGCGTACGGCAGGTCGGACAGGGCGAGGTGGTTCGGGGTGATCGCGGTGGGTCCGTCCAGGCTCCAGCCGGGATAGTGGAGCGCGCCGCCGATCCGCCGGGCCTCATCCGCACCCGCGAGCCTCTCGACCAGGCGGAGCGCGCCGACGGTGCCGGAGGTGATGCCGGCCGTGGTGGTGATCGTGCCGTCCTCCACGTAGCGTTCGCCGCTCTGCCATCGCACTGCGGGGTGGTTCCGCTTCAGGGAGTCGATGTTCGCCCAGAAGGAGGTCGCCCGGCGGCCGTCGAGCACACCGGTGGCCGCGAGGAGTTCCGAGCCCGCGCAGACGCCCAGCAGGCGGGAGCCGTGCCGCGACCGTGCGGCGATCCACTCGCGCAGCGGCTCCTCCGCCGTGCCGGTGGGATCGACGACGGCGGGCACCACCACGACGTCCGGTTCGGGAACGGCGCCGGTCCCGACCTCGTCCAGGGTGTGGTCGGGCAGCAGATGTACGCCGCCGGAGAGCGGGGACGGGGCTCGCCGCGCCGCCACGGTGTAGACGGCGAACCGTCCCGATCGGGCGAACACCTCGTAAGGGGCGAGAACGTCGGCGGAGACCGAGCCGGCGTTGCTGAGCACGACCGCGACGGTGATCCGTCCGCCGGGTATCGCCTTGGCGGCCGGCCAGCCCCGGGCGGGCGGGCGTCGGTCGAACTCGGGGTAGCTCTGACCCATCGTGGTGGCGACACCGGCGGCGCAGATCCCGCCCAGGGAGGCGAGGAACACGGAGGCGCCCAGCAGGACACGCCCGATCCGGCGCACGACGGGCCTGTTCGGACGCACGCTCGGACGGCTTCGGACAGGGGACACAGGAGGCTCTCTTCTTTGTACGGCCATGAATGCATGGCGAAATTCACGGCAGCACAGATCGGCAGTACGCGCGATCGGCGCCGTGCAAGGGGAGTCAGGGGGGTGCGCCGCTCAGCGGGCGTGCTTGCGCGCCTCGGACGGGGGCATCCCGTACCGGGCGGAGAACAGGCGGCGGAAGTGGCGGACGTCGCGGAAGCCGCAGCGGCTCGCCACGGCGTCCACGCCGAGGTCGGTGTCGGCCAGCAGTCTCGACGCCCGTTCCAGGCGCAGTTGCTGCTGGTATTCCAGGGGGCTGATGCCGATCGCCGCGGCGAACGCCCGGCTCAGGCCCCGCGGGGACAGGTGGGCCACGGCGGCCAAATCGGCGAGGGTGTGCGGGGTGTCCAGGTGCTGGGCGAGATGATCCTGCACCCGATGGACGGCCGGATGCAGGTGCGAACGGTGCCGGAGAAAGGGACTGATCTGGGACGCCGAGCCGTTCCGCCGCAGGTAGACCACCAGTTCCCGGGCGGCCGCGGCGGCGAGTGCGGGGCCGTGATCGCGTTCCACGAGCGACAGCGCCAGGTCGATCCCGGACGAGATCCCCGCGCTGGTGCTCACCGGGCCGTCGTGGACGTACAGGACCCCGTCCTGGACCCGGGCCGCCGGGTATCTCCGCCGCATCGCCTCGACGAGCGACCAGTGGGTGGTGCACCGGCGTCCGTCCAGCAGCCCGGCCTCGCCCAGCGCCGCCGCGCCGGTGCACACTGAGGCGATCCGGGCGCCGCGGTGATGTGCCGTACGCAGCCACTGTGTCACCGAGTCGGGAACCAGCGGCTCGCCCGGCCGGAGATCCTTCACCCGGTGTCCCGGCACCAGCACCAGGTCGCCGGGCTCGGTCGACGGCAGACGGGCGAATCCGGCCAGCCGCAGTCCCTGTGCCGACACCGCCTCTTCGGCGTCGGACACGTACTCCAGCCGGTAGTCGGCGCCCAGGTGCGCCGCGGCGTCGAAGACCTGCACCGGACCACCCAGATCCAGCAGGTTCACGTCCGGAAGGACCAGCACCACGACCCGGCCCGTGCTCGCCACTCGCTCACTCACGGCGCCTACGCTAACCGCTCGCACCGGGCTCCGGGAGGGTCGTACGGACCCGCATACCGGACGGATCAGGCACTCGCCCGCGCCCCGAGAGCGCAGCGACGACCGCCGTCCACTGGGGGAGCGGATCCGGATGGGGGCGTCGCCGGGGCTCAGCGGGAGAAGAGGCGGCGCAGCCGGGAGGCCCGGCCCTCTCCCCGGCCCTCGCCCCGGGCGTCCGGCGGCGTCTCGGCCGGTGGCGGTGCGGGTAGCAGGCCCAGCGACGACAGGCGGCGGCGGGTGAAATAGCGCTCCGGTCCGTTCGCCCCGACGTACGCGGCGGCGACCTCGCGCAGGCCCGGGTACGCCGCGGCGCGCATGCAGTACCCGACCGCTCCGACCAGCGCGTCCAGATCCACCGGCGGCGGCTCCGCCAGCGAGCCGTCCGGGAGGAGCCGGGGCAGGGACGCGTCCACGACGGTCGCCGGGATCCGGTTGGCGTTCTCGTACGGCGAGAGCCGTTCGAGCACCAGATCGGCGCCCACGGTCGCGACCGGGATGCCGAAGAGGCGCCGCGCGGTCACCAGAGCCGTGGAGAAGCAGCCGACGACCAGGCGCGGGCGGTGGACGGCGAAGCAGACCTCCGCCGAGGCCGAGCCGTCCGCGACCAGCAGTTCGACGCCCAGTTCCTCGGCCACCGGCCGCAGCTCGCGGGCGTGCCGCCGCCCCGCGGCCGGGTGCGGCTTGAACACCACCGCGCGGTGCCCGCGCGCGGCGAGGCCGCGCAGCATGGCCGCGTGCAGCTCGGCCTCCTCGGCGGCGCTCAGGATCCCGAGGGCGGAGAGGTACTGGCCGAGGACGACGGCCTCCCAGCGTTCCCCGTTTCCGGGCTCGTCGGCCGCCCGCTCGACCACGCCGTGGAACGCGGAATCGGACACGATCTCCGGAGGCACGCCGTACTCGGACAGGAGCAGGGGAGCGAGGCCGGGGACGAGGTCCAGGTGGAGCAGACGGGTGACCCGCCCGCCGATCTCCCCGGGCAGGGGGAAGCGGGTGGGCCCGTAACTCATCAGGTCGTCCGAATAGACCGTGATCGGCACGTCCCGCAGCAGCCCGGCCAGGGTGCGGGCGGGCGGCACCGCGATCGACTCGACGACCAGCTCGTCCGGATCGCCCAGGCGGGCCGCCAGGAGGCGGCCCAGCATCGGGGCCTCCACCGAGCGCGCCTTCCACTCGGAGGGGTGCAGCGGGGCGATGACCGCGTTCCACGACACCACCTCGTCGAACCGGTCGCGGATCCGCGCGAACTCCGGCGACTCGTCCGGCGCCGGGGTGATCTCGGGGATCGCCGCGTTGTTCGACACCAGCAGGATCCGCCGGCCGGGGCCGAGGCGGCCCTCGTCGCAGGCCGCCGCGAGGGTCATCGCCCCGAGCGGCGTCGAGGCGCAGAGCAGCGTGGTCCGTGCCATGTCCCTCCCCAGGTCAGTCGATCCGCGCGGCCGCGTCCCCGGCGACCGGACCGCGCGCGAGCGACGCGACGAGGGCGCGGCGCTCCGGGTCCATGCCGGCGAGGGCCTCGTCGGGCACGCGCCGCAGGATCGCGGCGGCACGCTCCTCGAACGCCGCCCGCAGCTCCTGCGTGAACCGGTCGAGTAGCTCCACGTGGTGCACGAGCAGCCCGGTGAGGTTGCGCGCCGCCTTGAGCAGGAACTCGGGCTCGACCTCGTCGAGGATCGTCTCGTACGCGGTGAAGAAGTCGAGCTGCCGCTCGTCCCCGATCGCGGTCAGCGACCCGGGCACCCCGCGCCGGTAGAAGACGCCCGCCAGGGACACCACGGCGAACGAGCGGGCCCTCCGGTGCAGCCGCCAGATCCACGGCCGGTCCTCCGCCGTGCGCAGGCCCTCCGGGAAGGCGAGCAGCGATCCGAGATCGCGCCGGTAGATCCCGGCCCAGGCGTACGCGTAGTCGACCATGGTCCGGGCGTCGAACGGCAGGATGGCCTCGCGCGGGTCGAGCACGGCGTCCCGCCTGCGCGCCGGCGCGCGGAGCAGCTCCCGCCTGCGCCCCTCGACCTGGACGTGGTCCACCCGCACGAAGTCGCACCTGAGCGCGTCGATCGCGGCGGTCAGCTCGGCCAGGTAGCCGGGCGCCACCCAGTCGTCCCCGTCCAGGAACGTGACGTAGCGCCCGGAGGCGGCGGCGAGCCCGGAGTTCCGCGCGGCGGCCACCCCGGCCGGCGCGGCGTTGCGCAGCAGCCGGAACCCCGGCAGGTCGGCGCGGAAGTCCTCGGCCACCGCCGCCGTCGCGTCCGCCGAGCCGTCGTCGACCACGACCACCTCCATGTCCGGGACCGGGCCGCGGGTGAGCGACGTCAGCGTGTCCGCCAGGTACGGCTCGCCGTCGCGGACCGCCACGATCACCGAGAGCTCGGGCACGGGGCCGCCCCCCTCGCCGGTCCGCCGGTCGTCGGTTCCGTCACTGGGCGGCGACGCGGCGCAGGCGGGCGCGCGGCGCCTCCTCGCCCGGGAAGACGCGCTTGACGCCGTCTCCCATCGCGGACTCGATGACGCGGATGTCCCGGACCAGGTGCTCCAGGCCGCTCGGCTCCAGCGAGGCGGCGTGGTCGGAGCCCCACATCGTCCGGTCCAGGGTGATGTGCCGCTCGACGGCCACCGCGCCCAGGGTGACCGCGGCCAGGGAGATCTGCAGGCCGCGCTCGTGGCCCGAGTAGCCGACCGGCACGCCGTACCGCTCCCGGAGCGTGACGATGGTGCGCAGGTTGGCCTCCTCCGGAGGCAGCGGGTAGGTGGAGGTCGCGTGCATCATGACCAGACCCGAGGTGCCGAGGATCTCCACCGCACGGTCGATCTCCTCGAGCGTGGACATGCCGGTCGAGAGGATGATCGGCTTGCCGGTGGCCGCGAGGGCGCGCAGCAGCTCGTGGTCGGTCACGCTGGCGGACGCCACCTTGTGCGTGACGACGTCCATCTCCTCCAGGAACTCCACGGAGGGGACGTCCCAGGGCGAGGCGAACCAGTCGATGCCGCGCGTGGCGCAGTGCCGGGCGATCTCGGCGTACTCGTCCCGGCCGAACTCGGTCCGGATCTTGTAGTCGAGGTAGGTCATCTCCCCCCAGGGCGTCTGCCTGATCTGGCCGCGCTGCTCGGGCGGCACACAGATCTCGGGGGTCCGCTTCTGGAACTTGACCGCCTGGCAGCCCGCGTCGACCGCGACGTCGATCAGCCTGCGCGCGATGTCGACGTCGCCGTTGTGGTTGATGCCGATCTCGCCGATCATGTACACCGGCAGGCCGGGGCCGACCAGCTCCCCGCCGATCCGAACCGGCTCGCCCTTGACCCGCAGCTCCGGCCGGGGCATCCGGCGCGGCGTCCGCTCGGCGGCGTCCGAGCCCGCGGGCCGCGCCGCGAGCACCCGGTCGCACAGTTCCCGTACGGCTCCCGCCCCGCCGGCGTGGCCGAGCACGACCCGGGCGGCCGCCCGGACCCGCGGATGGGCGTCGGGGACCGCGACCGGCCAGCCGACCAGCGCCATGCAGCCGAGGTCGTTGACGTCGTTGCCGACGTACGCGACGCGGTCCGGGTCCAGCCCCTCGATCGCCAGCCAGTCGCGCAGCGCGGTCTCCTTGGCGTTGAGCCCCTGCAGCACCGGGACGCCGAGCTTGCGGGCGCGGGCCGCCACCACGGGGTTGCGCTCGGTCGAGAGCACGAGCAGCCGGACGCCGGAGCGCTTGAGCAGCGCCACGCCCATCCCGTCGGACCTGCTGACGACGACCATCTCGCGACCGTCGGAGTCGACGTACGCGCGGTCGTCGGTGTGCACGCCGTCGAAGTCGGTGACCACGGCGTCCACGTCGATCGGCAGCGGCTCGTCCACGAACGGCGCGAGCGCCCGCACGATGTCCAGGTCCTCGGGGGTGTCGACCTCCACGGCGTGCCGGGCCGGGACGGGCTGGACGGCCACCTGGCCGAAGAAACGGTGCCCATGTTCGCGCAGCCCCGCCGTACGCATGATGTAGAAGGCGCCGGTCTCGCGGTAGTGCGGCTCGCGGTCCTGCCGCCGCGGTCGGACGGCGGGGTCGTGGTTGACGCCCGCGCCCGCGCCGGTCCACACGAACTCGTAGGTCTCCATGCCGGAGAAGACGACGTCGGCCTCGCCGTCGAGGACGCGGCCGACGGCGGCGTCCAGGTCGTCCGGGTCGACGAACGCGCTGGTGCACTGCACGAGGAGGACCACCTCCGGGTCCTCAGGCAGCGCGTCGAGCGCGTGCAGCACCGCCGACTCGCTGGACGCGGTGGCCCCGCTCAGCTCCGCCGGACGCTCGACGACGCGCGCCCCCGCCTCGCGCGCGGCCGCGGCGATCCCCTCGTGGTCGGTGCTGACCACGACCTCGTCGACGAGCGCGGCCCGCAGGCACGCGCCGACGGCCCGGGACACCAGCGGGACGCCGCCCACCCTCTCCAGGTTCTTCAGCGGCACGCCCACCGAACCGCCACGGGCGGGGACAACGGCCAGGACTCGCACGGGGCACTCCTTCTACCTGCGACGACGCCCCCGAGGCCCCGGGGGTGTCCCAGAACCTAGTCAGGGGGATGTCACGCAGGGGGTGCCCGAGCTGAACGCGCAGGGGCGCCTGACTTAACTTTCCGTACGCTTCGTGCTTCGGGCGTCAGGAGCGGGCGCCGGAGCCGGGGTCGGAGGGCAGGTCGGAGTCCGGCCCAGAGTCCGGCCCAGAGTCCGGCCCAGAGTCCGGCTCGGAGTCCGGCTCGGCGTGCGGCTCCGGCCCGGAGGTCGCCGGCAGCCGGACCACGAACAGCGCGCCGCTGTCGGTGTCCTCCACCCGGATCGTCCCGTGGTGGGCCTGGATGACCTCGCGGGCGATGGCCAGGCCGAGGCCGGTGCCGCCCTGGCCCCTGCCGCGGGCCGAGTCGATCCGGGTGAACCGCTCGAAGATGCGCTCGCGATCCTCCGCCGGGATCGGCTCGCCGTCGTTGCCGACGGCGAGCACGGCGTCGTCGCCCTCGCGGCGGACATCCACCGTGATCAGGCTCTTGGCGTGCCGCTCCCCGTTGTTCAGCAGGTTGACCAGCACCCGGGACAGGTGGGTGCTCACGCCGTTGACGGTCACCCCCGGCGTGATCCGTGCGTCGATCTCGACCGGTGCCGAACGGCGGCGGTTGATCTCGTGCGCGACCAGCGTGCCCAGATCCACCTTCTCCCGTATGGAGCGGTCGGTGGTGCCGATGCGGGCGAGGAACAGCAGGTCGCTCATGATCGCCTCAAGGCGCTTGGTGTCGCGCAGCGCCGCCCTCATGGCCTCTGCGTGATCCTCCGGGTGCGGCATCGCGCTTTCGAGCTGCGCGCAGATGCCGGTGATCGGGGTGCGCAGCTCGTGCGAGGCGTCCGCGGCGAACTGCCGCTGCTGGGTGACCGACCGCTCCAGCCGCTCCAGCGCGTCGTTGACGGTGCCGGCGAGCCGGGCGATCTCGTCCTTGCCCGGGGGTTCGAGCACCCGCGCGCTCAGGTCGCTGCCGCTGATGTGGGCGAGCTGGGTGCGGATGGCCTCGACCGGGCGCAGCGCCCGCCCGGCCACCTTCCACGACACCCAGGCGATGACCGCGGTGAGCAGCGCGACCACGCCGGCGATGAGGAGTTCGAGCAGGTGGGTCGCGATGAGCAGCGGCTGGGGGCGGACGGCGACGACGACCGGAGCGTTCGGCTGCGCCCCGGTCCGCAACTCGACCCCGTTCCCGCACCTTCCCCCCGGGAGGGCACAGGTGGTGAACTCGGCGAACCGGTCGTCCGCCCGTGGCCACGTCCGGGCCAGGGAGGGCAGGCCGCGCGCGGTCGAGGTGGACGCGATGATCTGCCCGGACGGTGCGACGACCTGGATCAGCTCGGATCCCCTGAACGTCCGGATGGGGTCCTCCAGCCCGCCCTCACGTACGTCGGCGGCGATCTTGGAGGCGAGCTGCCGAGTGTCCTCCCACAGGTGCGCGTTGACGGCACGCCGTACCGCGATGTCGGCGCCGATCCCGAGCGGGATCAGCACGAGCAGCGCCACGACGGTCGTCAGCAGTGTCAGGCGAGCGTGTATGGACAGCTCGCGCAGCCAGGGGAGGGACATTTTTTGAGGGTACTGACCGTGATCCCAGGCGGATTCGTGACACCGGAAAGATCTGACTAAACCTGGTAAAAGTGTCATATCTAGGGCGCAGGACTCCGGGGACGCCTGCTTCCGCTTGGGGCGGGGCGGGTGTCCGGGGAGTCCGGTGATCGGCCGCGAAGTGGGGTCGGTTGAAAGATCGGCGACGGAACACCTGAAACTTGCGGCAAGCGTTGTGGTGCCGCGGCCGTCGCCCGGACGCGAGCGCGTACCGCGGTCTCCGCCCCGGTGCGGCGAGAAGTGCCGGGGCCGCGTTCCCGTCAGGGGAGTCCCGTACCACGCCATCGCCGTACCCGTGCCGTCATTTCACGAAAAACCGACTTTAGGCCGATAAAATGGACAAACCTGAGCGCGCGAACTCGGCTTGCCAGGGGGCGCCATCATGACGAACCACCGGACCGGACATCGCGCATCGTCCGCCGCCCGGAAGAGGGCGCGGCCATCGGTCGGCTGCCGGCGCGTCTACGAGGACGCGTCGCCGTCGGACGGCGTACGGGTGCTGGTCGACCGGGTGTGGCCGCGCGGGATGCGCAAGGAGGAGGCGCACGTCGACGAGTGGCTGCGGGATGTCGCGCCGTCCACGGGGCTGCGGCAGTGGTACGGCCACGAGCCGAGCCGCTTCCCGGAGTTCCGCCGGCGCTATCTCGCCGAGCTGGGCGATCCCGAGCACAGGGGGGCGCGGGAGCATCTGCGGGACCTCGCCGGCCAGGGAGAGCTGACCCTGCTCACCGCGACGCGCGACATCGGGCACAGCCAGGCGGCCGTCCTCGCGGAGTGGCTGACGGGGAACACCTGACCCCGCCCCGCGCGGCCCTGCGGACGCCCGGCCGACAGTGCGGTCCGGCCTGAGAGGCCGGACCGAGATGCGGTCTGTGAGCGGGACCGTGCGGGTCGGCCTGCGGGCCGGTCGGCGCGCCGCTCCGAGTGCCGGTCCGGGAGCCGGGCGTCGGCAGCATGTTCGACATCTGCCGAAAACACGCCTGAAACCTCTTTCCGGCACAGTTTGGGGAAGTGTTGGGCCGGAAGAGAGGTAACGGGATGCTGCTGCGGCTACGCGTTTCACTGCCGGACCGGCCGGGGGTGCTGGGCCAGGTGGCGCGGGCCTTCGGCGTCATGGGTGCGGACATTCTGCAGGTCACGGTGCTCGAACGGGACGCGGGACGGGCGATCGACGACTTCACCGTGTCCTGGAGCGGGGTGCTCAGCGCGGAGGAACTGCGCGAGCGCGTGAGCGTCGTCCCCGGCACCAGGGTCGAGGCCGCCTGGCGGACCCGCGAGGTGCCCGGGGCCAATCCGGACTACGACCTGCTCGGCCATGTCGCGGCCGACCCGGGCCGGGCGCTGCCGACCCTGGTGGACGCCGTGCCCGACCTGGTCAGCGCCGACTGGGCGGTCGCGGTGAGCGCCGCGGACGGCGCCCTCGTCCACGGGAGCTGGCAGGCGCCGGAGACATTGTCCTGGCCGGAGGCGTGGGCGGACCGGGGGACGGAGCTGACCGCGATCCGGTCGGCGGCGGTCACGCTGCACGGCCCGCTGCACGTGCTCAGCGTGCCGCTGCCGCCCCTGCCCGGCGTGGACATTCTGCACCTGGTGGTGGCGAGGATCCAGGGACCCGCCTTCCACCGGGTCGAGCTCGACCGGATGACCCGGCTGATGGAACTGGTCAAGGTCCTCGTCCGGGCCGGGGTCAGGGCGTAGGGACGCGAGGGGCGGGAGAGCCCGGCCCGGGGTACTACCGCCGCGGCGGGTCGATCCGGCTCCCGGTCTGCGTGAACAGCATGAGCCGGGACACGTCCACCGCCACCCGGCCGTGCTCGCCCGCCCGCCAGACGGGCCGCCCGCCGAGCCGTACGACCAGGTCCGCCCGGCGGTGGGTGCCGCCGATCGACGGCGCGGGCGTGTGCTCGGCCCCGCTGTCCCCGGAGCCCCAGAGGCGGCGCATCATCGACCGGGCGCGGCTGCCGCCTCCGCCGTTGGCGTACGCGTTGTGCCGCGGGTCGGGCGGCTCGGGCACGTTGACCGCCGGGATCCCGGCCTCCAGGTACGCGAGCCACTCGTGGCCGTGGTACTCCAGGGTCCGGACCCGCCCGAAGAAACTGGGCCCGTCGGTCTGCTCGGGGACCGGCGTCAGGGCGTCCGGGCGGATGCCCACGATGATCTGCGAGCCGGTGTGCTGGGACACCGCGTAGGCGCGTGGATCGCTCCAGGGCATCGTGATCTGGTGCGGGCCGAAGTCGAGCATGACGAACTGGTTCTGCGGGGTCCGCACCGTCGCGGCGAGCAGGTTGAGCTGCTGCGAGCTGAGGAACGCGGCGGTGAACGCGGTGGCCGGATCGTTGTAGACCTGGGCCGGCGTGCCGATGTCCTGCAGCACGCCCCGGTTCATGATGGCGATCCGGTCGGCCAGGGTGAGCGCCTCGACCTGGTCGTGCGTGACGTACACGGTGGTGACCCCGAGCGCGCGCACCAGCGACGAGATCTCCATGCGCATCTCGGTGCGCATGCCCGCGTCGAGGTTGGACAGCGGCTCGTCCATCAGGAACAGGGACGGCTGGCGGACGATCGCGCGTCCCATCGCGACCCGCTGGCGCTGGCCGCCGGAGAGCGTGGCCGGACGCCGGTCGAGGGTCTCGTCGATGTGGAGGGCGCGGGAGAGCTCGACCACCCGCTCGCGGGTCATGCCGGGATCGGCCTTGGCGATCTCCAACGGGAAGGAGATGTTGCCCCGGACGGTCCGGTGGGGATAAAGGGCGCCGTTCTGGAAGACCATGGCCACGTCGCGGTCCCGGGGCGGGAGGTGGTTGGCGAACTTCCCGCCCAGCCACAGGTCGCCGGACGTGATCTCCTCCAGCCCCGCGACCATTCGCAGCAGGGTGGACTTGCCGCATCCGGAGGGGCCGAGGAGCACGAGCAGCTCGCCTTCCTCCGCCCGCAGGTTCATTCGATCGACGGCGAGGAAACCGCCGGGATAAACCTTCGTCACATTGTCGAGGACCACGGCACTCATGACGGCACCCCGGCTGGCCGCCCGTTCATGCAACCGCACGGGCAACGCCCGTCGAATCGCTCAACGCGCTCGCTCATGTGGAGACTCGCTTCTCCTCTGGCACCGGTGCCCGGACCCCGGATATCGGTGTGATTGATGAGGTAGTACATCGTGTCTGGCCACGCGTGTCCATACATGTACGTGAGAAAGAGGGCACCTCCTCGTTACTCACCGGTATCGGATTGTTGCCGCATTAACGGTAAATAGCCAGGTATATGGCGATAATCGACAGCTTTTGGTTACCTAGAGAAAGGTCGCCCTGTCGTTTCCGGCGACTCGAGGGGCCGGCTGAATCTGTCCCGTGCCTTCTGTCCGTCGCCGGTCCGCGCCTCTCGCGCCGCCCTCTGCATGGGCCTCCTCGTGCTTCCTGTCACGCGCCCGGCGAGAGGCCGGCCCGCCGGTCAAGTGGCATATGTAACGAATTTGCAGAAACTTTCTGCAAGGGGTTTCATGTCCGTTCACATCGCTGTTACGTTCCGGCGTACACCCGGCGTGCCGGCCTCCCCACCGCGACGCCGTTCCCCCCTGAGCCATGAGGAGTGCACAACATGCGGCGAGTCATCTCGGCCGCGGCGGCTGCCGCGGCCCTCGCTCTCGCGGTGTCCGCCTGCGGGAGCAGCGACTCCGGCGACGCCGCGGCGCCCGCCGAGTCCGCCGTCGCCGACCCCGCGCAGATCAGTGGAGAGATCACCTGGTGGGACACCACCCGCCCGGACAGTGAGGGCCCGACCTTCCAGAAGCTCATCAAGGAGTTCGAGGCCGCGTACCCGAAGATCAAGGTCAAGTACGTCAACGTCCCGTCGGACCAGGCGCAGGGCCAGTTCCAGACCGCGGCGCAGTCGGGCACCGGGGCTCCCGACGTGATCCGCTCCGAGGTCGCGTGGACCTCGCAGTTCGCGTCCCTCGGTTACCTGCAGCCGCTGGACGGCACCCGCGCGGTGGACAACGAGAGCGACTACCTGGCCGGCCCGCTGAGCAGCACCAAGTACAACGGCAAGACGTACGCGGTGCCGCAGGTCACCGACACCCTGGCGCTGCTGTACAACAAGCGGATCCTCAAGGAGGCGGGGTACGAGGAGGCGCCCAAGACGGTCGAGGAGCTGAAGAAGGTCGCCCTCGACGTCAAGGCCAAGACCGGGGTGAACGGCCTGGCGCTGAACGTGGACTCCTACTTCCTGCTGCCGTTCATCTACGGCGAGGGCGGCGACCTGCTCGACGTGCAGAACAAGAAGATCGTCATCAACTCCCCGCAGAACGCGAAGGCGATGGCGGAGGTCACCGATCTGGTCGCCTCGGGGGCGGCGGCCAAGCCCGCGCTTCAGGACAGCTACGTGAACGCGATGACCGCGCTGAAGGACGGCAAGGCCGCGATGATCTACAACGGTCCGTGGGCGCTGTCGGAGGTCTACCAGGGCAAGGAGTTCAAGGACAAGACCAACCTCGGCATCGCGCCGGTCCCGGCGGGGTCGGTCAAGGCGGGCGCGCCGACCGGCGGCTGGAACCTGGCGATCTACGCCGGCTCCAAGAACATCGCCGCGTCGTACGAGTTCGTGCGCTTCATGAGCTCGGCCTCCTCCCTCGCCACCGTCTCCGGCGACCTCGGCCTGCTGCCCACCCGGGCGTCGAGCTTCCAGGACCCGAAGGTCCAGGGCAACCCCGACGTGGCGGTCTTCAAGCCGATCCTCGACACCGCGGTCGGCCGTCCCTGGATCCCGGAGGGCGGCCAGCTCTTCCAGCCGCTGCTCGAGGGCTACCAGGCGCTGCTCGCCGGCACCAAGCCGGAGGACATGCTCAAGCAGGTCGACGAGCAGTACCACGGCATCATGAAGGACTGGAGCTGACCCGTGGCCGCCTCGACCGGACCCGTCACTGAGACGGCCGGGGGCCCGGACCGGGCGGCGGGCGCCGGAGGCGCCCCCGCCCGGCGCGGGGCCGAGCCGGGCCGGATCCGCCTGGCCATGGCCCGGCACTGGTACGCGTGGGCGATGACCGCCCCGGTGATCGTCGTCGTCGGCGTGCTGGTCGGCTGGCCGCTGGCCCGCGGTGTGTACCTGTCCCTGACCGACGCCACCGAGGCCAACGTCGGCCGCACCATCGGCGTGAACGTCATCCCGGCCACCTACCAGTTCGTCGGCCTGGACAACTACCTGTCCATCCTGTCCAGCGGGCTGTTCTGGGAGCGGCTCGGCTGGACCGTGGTGTGGACCGCCGTCTGCGTCGGTCTCCACTACGGCATCGGCCTCGCCCTGGCGATGATGCTGCACCGCAAGGTCCGCGGCCGCTCCGTCTACCGCGTGCTGCTGATCCTGCCCTGGGCCATCCCCGGCTTCGTCTCCGCCTTCATCTGGCGCTACCTGTTCAACAGCGACTTCGGCGTCATCAACGCGATGCTCAAGGCGGCCGGGTTCGGCGCGGTCGGCTGGCTCGACGACCCCTTCACCGCCAAGATCGCGGTCATCGCGGTCAACGTCTGGCTCGGCGTGCCGTTCATGATGGTCGCCCTGCTGGGCGGCCTGCAGTCCATCCCGGCCGAGCTGTACGAGGCGGCCGAGGTGGACGGCGCCACCCCGTGGCAGCGCTTCCGCCACATCACCGTCCCGGGGCTGCGCTCGGTGTCCAGCACCGTCGTGCTGCTCGGCACGATCTGGACGTTCAACATGTTCCCGATCATCTACCTCGTCACCAAGGGTGGGCCGGGCAACTCCACCGAGATCCTGGTGACCTACGCCTTCCGCGAGGCCTTCACCGGCGTGCGCGACTACTCCGGCTCGGCCACGTGGGGCGTGCTCATCCTCGCCCTGCTCGTCGTTCTGGCCGCTATCTACCGCCGCGCGCTGCGCAGGCAGGGGGAGGTCTGGTGAGCACCGTCACGGCGACCCCGAAGGCACGTCCCCGCGGCGAACGCGGCCCGCTGGCGTCGATCCTGCTGCACGGCGCGCTGATCGCGGCGACGCTGATCTCGCTCTTCCCCGTCGTCTGGCTGGTGCTGACCTCGCTCAAGCCCCGCGACGGCTGGCTGTCCTCCGAGCTGGAGATCTTCAACCAGCCCTCCCTGGACAACTACGTCCGCGTGCTGGGCGAGACCGAGTTCCCGACCTGGCTGCTCAACTCGGTGCTGGCCGCCGCGCTCACCACCGTGCTCGGCGTGATCGTCGCCTCCACCACCGGATACGCGATCAGCCGGTTCCGCTTCCCCGGCCACCGGGGGGTGATGTGGCTGCTTCTGATCACCCAGATGTTCCCCGTGGCCATCCTGATCGTGCCGCTGTACAACCTCATGGCCGGACTCGGGCTGCTCAACCAGATCCCCGGCCTGGTCATCGCCTATCTCACCGTGGCCGTGCCGTTCTGCGCGTGGATGATGAAGAGCTACTTCGACACCATTCCGCGTGAAATCGACCAGGCGGGAATGGTGGACGGTCTCACACCGTTCGGCACGTTTTGGCGGGTGGTGCTCCCGCTGGCCCGCCCCAGCCTGGCGGTGACCGCGTTCTACTGCTTCATGACCGCCTGGGGCGAGGTGGCCTACGCCACGGTGTTCATGTCGCAGGAGGAGAAACGCACCCTCGGCGTCGGCCTCCAGCAGTTCGTCGGGCAGCACTGGTCCGACTGGGGACTGCTCACCGCCTCGGCCGTGCTGATCGCGATCCCCGCCGCGGCCGTCTTCTTATTCGTCCAGCGGCATCTCGTGACCGGCCTCACCGCGGGTGCCACCAAGTCCTGACCCACCGTCGGCGTCCCGGAGCGACCGGTACGCCGGCGGAGATATTTCGCAAGATTCGCAAGATCGGGGGAACCCAATGACCGAGCTCGTCGAGGACGTCGCCGCGTCGGAGACCGCGACCCGTTGGTGGCGCGACGCCGTGATCTACCAGGTGTACGTCCGCAGCTTCGCGGACGGCAACGGCGACGGCGTCGGCGACCTGCTCGGCGTGCGCAGCCGGCTGCGCTACCTGGCGGAGCTGGGCGTGGACGCCATCTGGCTCACACCGTTCTTCACCTCGCCGATGGCCGACTTCGGGTACGACGTGGCCGACTACCGCGACGTGGACCCGATCTTCGGCTCCCTCGCGGACGCCAAGGCCCTGCTCGACGACGCGCACCGCCACGGTCTGAAGGTGATCGTGGACGTGGTGCCGAACCACACGTCCGACCGGCACGCCTGGTTCCAGGAGGCGCTGGCGGCGGGACCGGGCAGCCCCGAGCGTGAGCGCTACATCTTCCGCGAGGGGCGCGGCCCGCGCGGCGAGCTGCCGCCCAACGACTGGGAGTCCATCTTCGGCGGCGCCGCCTGGACCCGGGTGCCCGACGGGCAGTGGTACCTCCACCTGTTCGCCCCCGAGCAGCCCGACCTGAACTGGGAGCACCCCGAGGTCCACGCCGAGTTCGCCGACATCTTCCGCTTCTGGCTCGACCTCGGCGTGGACGGCTTCCGCGTCGACGTCGCCCACGGCATGGTCAAAGCCGACGGCCTGCCCGACGTCGGCCACAGCGACCAGGTGCGGCTGATCGGCGCGGACATCGTCCCGTTCTTCGACCAGGACGGCGTCCACGAGATCCACCGATCCTGGCGCCGGATCCTCGACTCGTACGAGGGGGAGCGGATCGGCGTCGCCGAGGCGTGGGCGCCCTCACCGCAGCGGCTGGCCAACTACGTCCGGCCGGACGAGCTGCACCAGGCGTTCAACTTCCACTTCCTGACCACGCCGTGGGACGCGGCCGCGTTCCGCGAGGTTATCGGGGTCTCCCTCGAGACCGTGACGCTCGTCGGCGCGCCCTCCACCTGGGTGCTGTCCAACCACGACGTGAAGCGGCACGTCACCCGGTACGGCGGGGGCGAGATCGGGCTGCGCCGGGCGCGGGCGGCCACCCTGCTCATGCTCGCGCTGCCCGGCTCGGCCTACCTCTACCAGGGCGAGGAGCTCGGCCTGCCCGAGGTGCTCGACCTGCCCGAGGAGTACCTCCAGGACCCGCAGCGGCTACGCGACCCCGACAGCGGCCGGGACGGCTGCCGCGTGCCCATGCCGTGGACGGCCACCGACGAGCCGCCGTTCGGTTTCGCCCCTCCCGGCATCTACGAGAGCTGGCTGCCGGTGCCCCCGGCCTGGCGCGGCCTGAGCGTCGAGGCCCAGCTCCGGGACTCGGCGTCCACGCTCAGCCTGTACCGGTCGGCGCTGCGGATCCGGCAGGAGCACCCGGCGCTCGGCGACGGCGCGATCTCCTGGCTGGACTCCCCGGCCGGCACGCTCGCCTTCACCCGCGACGGCGGCTTCGCCTGCCTGATCAACATGACCGCCGAGTGGGTCGAGGTGGAGCGTCCCCTCGGCGCGGCCGGGCCGCTCCTCGCGAGCGCCGACCCCGTGATCTCCGGCGATCGGGTCCGGCTGGCTCCCGATTCCACCACGTGGTGGACCCTCGAGAATGTCTAAAGTTGTGCCCATGACCAACGCGCGGCTCGCCGACATCGCGGTCCAGGCAGGCGTCAGCGAAGCGACGGTGAGCCGGGTGCTCAACGGCAAGGCGGGCGTCGCCGCGGCGACCCGGCAGGCCGTGCTGACGGCGCTCGACCTGATGGGATACGAACGCCCGCAGCGGCTCCGACAGCGCAGCAACGGTCTGATCGGCCTGGTGATCCCCGAGCTGGGCAACCCGATCTTCCCCGCGTTCGCGCAGGCGGTGGAGAAGGCGCTGACCCAGCACGGGTACACCCCGATCCTGTGCACGCAGGAGCCCGGCGGCGCCCCGGAGGACGAGTTCACCGAGATGCTGCTCGACCGGGGCGTCTCGGGCATCGTGTTCGTCTCCGGGCTGCACGCCGACACCACCGCCCGGATGGACCGGTACACCCGGCTCACCGACCGCGGCCTGCCGATCGTGCTCGTGGACGGCTACAACGAGAGCATCGACGCCCCGTTCATCTCGCCGGACGACCGGCTCGCCGCCCGCCTGGCCGTCCAGCACCTGGTCGATCTCGGGCACGAGCGCGTCGGGCTCGCGCTCGGCCAGCGGCGCTTCGTCCCGGTGATCCGCAAGATCGAGGGGTTCCGCCAGGCGATGGCGCAGCTTCTCGGGCTCGGCGACGTGGACGACCTGATCCAGCACTCGCTGTTCTCCGTCGAGGGCGGGCAGGCCGCCGCGTCCGCGCTGATCGAGCGCGGCTGCACCGGCATCGTCTGCGCGAGCGACCTGATGGCCCTCGGCGCGATCCGCGCCGCGCGCGAGCGCGGTCTCGCCGTACCGGCGGACGTGTCGGTGGTCGGGTTCGACGACTCGCCGCTGATGGCGTTCACCGACCCGCCGCTCACCACGGTGCGCAAGCCGATCGGCGCGATGGCCTCCGCCGCCGTCGAGACCCTGCTCGAGGAGATCGGCGGCACGCCCGCCAAGCACCTGGAGCTCGTCTTCCAGCCCGAGCTCGTCGTGCGCGGCTCCACCAGCTCGGGCCCCCTGGTCAACCGCTGACCCGCGCCACGGCGCGGCGTGCCCCGGAGGTCACGTGACAACGATCCAGCACGACGTGGTCGTGCTCGGCGGCACCGGCGTGGACACCACCGTCTACGTGCCCGAGCTGCCCCTGCCGTACCGGGACACCTACCACGTGCCGCCGGTGGTCGACCGGATCGGCAACACGGGCTCCGGCGTCGCCCTCGGATGCCGGGCGCTCGGGCTGCGGGTGAAGCTGGTGGACCTGATCGGCGAGGACCCGCAGGGCCGGCTGGTCCGCGACCACCTCACCGCCCGGGGCGTCGATCTCGCCTGGGCGCCGTCCGCCGCGGGCACCATCCGCAGCGTCCTGCTGGTCGGGCCGGACGGCCGCCGCCTCTCGCTGCACGACCCGCGCGCGACGCCGGGGGAGCGGCTGCCCCACGACCTCTACCTGCCCGCCGTACGCGCGGCCCGGCACGTCCACGTCTCCATCGTCGGCTCCTGCCGGCACGTCTACCCCGACATCCCGGACGGCGTGACCACCTCCACCGACCTGCACGACTGGGACGGGACGAACCCCCACCACGAGGACTTCGCGTACGCCTCGGACGTGGTCTTCATGTCGGCGGCGGCCCTCGGCGACCGCAGGGACGCGGTCATGCGCGCCATCATGAGCCGGGGGCGGGCCTCGCTCGTCGTCTGCACGGACGGCGCCGACGGCTGCCACGTCCTCGCCGCGGAGTGGGACGGCGTCCGGCACTTCCCGGCGCAGCCGCTGCCCGGGCCCGCGGCCGACAGCAACGGCGCGGGCGACGCGTTCGTCTCCGGCGTGCTCTACGGTCGCCTGCGCGGCCTCCCCCTGGAGGAGTGCGTACGGCTCGGCGCCCTCGCCGGGGCGCACGCCTGCACCGCCGCCGGCACCCACGAGGACCCGATCACCCTCGCCGCGCTCCTGGAGCGGGCAGGGGAGGACGGGCAGAAGAATGGGCTCGTGACCAACGGGTGAGGAGGTCACGAGCCCGGATTTCCATGAACGTGTTCACCGGGTTGCGGTCACGAACATGGCCGTCAGCTCCGCCGAGGGAGGATGGCTCGGCTGACGAGGTTCTGGGACGGCCCGGTCAACGCAGCGCGGACGCCTCGAGGGCGAGCTTCTCGATGCGGCCGTAGTCGCCGGCGGCCAGCGCGTCGGCCGGGGTGAGCCAGGTGCCGCCGACGCACCCGACGTTCGGCAGCGCGAGGTAGGCGGGCGCGGTCGCCGGCTTGATCCCGCCGGTGGGGCAGAAGCGCACGTCGGCCAGCGGGCCGGACAGCGCCTTGAGGTATGGGACGCCGCCCGCGACCTCGGCCGGGAAGAACTTCATCTCCGTGACGCCGCGCTCGCGGACCGCCATGGCCTCCGACGCGGTGGCCACGCCGGGCAGGAACGGCACGCCGCCGTCGAGCAGGGCGTCCAGGAGCGACGGGGTGGTGCCCGGGGAGACGAGGAACCGCGAGCCGGCCGCGACCGCCGCCGCGATGTCGCCCGCCGAGCGCACCGTGCCCGCGCCGACCACCGCGTCCGGCACCTCGTCCGCGATCCGCCGGATCGCGTCGAGCGCGGCGTCCGTGCGCAGGGTGACCTCGATGACCGGAAGCCCGCCCGCGACGAGCGCGCGGGCCAGCGGCACCGCGGTCGCGGCGTCGTCCACGACGACGACCGGCACGACAGGCGCAAGATCGAGCAGACTCATAGATTCCTCCAGGCGCGAAGGTAACATTCGCGCCGATACTCGGTCATACCAGCTCAACATTACTTGCCCTCTGGGCGAGCCAGGCGGCGGCACCGACCAGAGCGGGCTGCTCCGCCACGATCAGCGACGTGGCGATCGCGGAGATGTAGCCGGACAGCGCGGGCACGGTCATCTCGAACCGCGCCCGGAACGTGCTCGCCCTGGCCCGTTCGGAGATGCGCGGCAGCACCCCGCCGCCCAGATAGACCCCGCCGCGCGCGCCCAGCGTCAGGGCCACGTTCCCGGCGAAGCCGCCGAGCAGCGCGAGGAAGACCTCCACGGTCTCCACCGCGAGCGCGTCGTCCGACGCGACGATCTCGGACGCGGTCACGGCCTCCGGCGTGACGCCGCGCACCATCGACAGCCCGCGATGGAGCCGGGGCAGCCCGGTGCCGGACAGCAGGTGCTCGGCGTCCACGTACGGCACGCCGTCCGCGCGCAGCGCGCGCACGATGTCGATCTCCAGGTCGGTGACGGCGGGGACCGCCGCGTGGCCGCCCTCCCCGGGCACGGCGATCCATCCGGACCCGGCGGGGACCAGCCCGGCCACCCCGAGCCCGGTCCCGGGGCCCAGCACCGCGCGTACTTTGCGCACCGTCCCGTCCACGGGCTCGGGCCCGCCGAGGGACAGCAGGTCGTCCCCGGCCAGGTGCGGCAGTGAGATCGCCAGGGCCTCGAAGTCGTTGAGCAGCTCCACGTACGGGACGCCCAGCTCGGACACCGTCCCCGCCCAGTCCGCGTTGGTCAGCGCGTACCGGTCGTCCTGCACCGGCCCGGCGATCGCCAGGCACGCCGCCTCCGGCCGCACTCCGCCCCCATGCCGATCGAGATAGGCGGCTACGGCATCCGGCAGGCTCGGGTGCTCCGCGACACGCAGGGCGGCGACGCTCTCGGGCTCGTCCCCCGGCCGGTTCACCAGGCCGAAGCGCGCGTTCGTGCCGCCGACGTCGGCGACCAGCCACGGCGTCGCCGGGGGCGTCACCCGCGGCTCCCCGCGTCGACGGTGTCTCCGGACCCGGCTCCCATGACGCTGGAGGTCGCGCCGAACACGCTCGCGCCCCGCTCCGCCGGTCCGACCGTACGGCGGAACGCCTGGAACAGCTCCCGGCCGGTCCCGGCCCACTGGGCGTCGGAGAGCGGCGCGCCCTCGGGAGTACGGCCGGACAGGTCGGCCAGGACGGTCAGCGTCCCCGCCGCGGAGTCCAGCCGGATCAGGTCGCCGTCCCGGACCAGGGCGATCGGCCCACCGTGGGCCGCCTCGGGGGACAGGTGGATCGCCGCCGGCACCTTCCCGGAGGCGCCCGACATGCGGCCGTCGGTCACGATCGCCACCTTCTGCCCCCGGTCCAGCAGGACCGCGAGCGGAGGCGTGAGCTTGTGCAGCTCGGGCATCCCGTTGGCGCTCGGCCCCTGGTAGCGGACCACCGCGACGAAGTCCTGGCCGTCGAGCTCGCCCGCCTCGAACGCGCGCAGCAGGTCGATCTGGTCGTCGAACACCCGGGCCGGGGCCTCGATGACGAGGTGCTCCGGTTTGACCGCCGACACCTTGGACACCGCGCGGCCGAGGTTGCCGTCCAGGATGTGGATGCCGCCGTCGGGCGAGAACGGCTCGGCGACCGGGCGCAGCACCTCCGGGTCGCCGCTGCCGGCCGTACGCTCCTCCCAGACCAGCGACCCGTCCTTGAGCGAGGGCGCCGACCGGTACAGGTCGAGGCCCCGCCCCGCGACCGTGAGCACGTCGCCGTGGAGCAGGCCGGCGTCGAGCAGCCCGCCGATGAACACGGCCATGCCGCCCGCGGCCTGGAAGTGGTTCACGTCCGCCTGGCCGTTGGGGTACATCCGGGTCAGCAGCGGCACGACCCTGGACAGGTCGGCCAGGTCGTCCCAGGTCAGCGTGATCCCGGCGGCGGCCGCCATGGCGACCAGGTGCAGCGTGTGGTTGGTCGAGCCGCCGGACGCCAGCAGCGCGACGCACGCGTTGACGATGGCCTTCTCGTCGACCACCTCGCCCAGCGGCGTGTACTCGTCGCCGTGCGCGGTGATCTCCACCGCGCGCCGGGCCGCCGCCTCGGTCAGCGCGTGCCGCAGCTCCGTGTGCGGATTGACGAACGTCGCGCCGGGCAGGTGGAGGCCCATCACCTCGATGAGGAGCTGGTTGGAGTTCGCCGTGCCGTAGAAGGTGCAGGTGCCCGGTGAGTGGTACGACTTCGCCTCGGCGTCGAGCATCTCCAGCCGGGTGATCTTGCCCTCGGCGAACTCCTGCCGGGTGCGCGCCTTGATCTTGTTGGGCAGGCCCGAGGTCATCGGCCCGGCGGGCACGAAGATCGCGGGCAGGTGCCCGAAGTGCAGCGCCCCGATGAGCAGCCCCGGCACGATCTTGTCGCAGACGCCGAGCAGCAGCGACGAGTCGAACATGTCGTGCGACAGCGCGATCGCGGTCGCCATGGCGATCACGTCCCGGCTGTAGAGCGACAGCTCCATGCCGGCCCGGCCCTGCGTGATGCCGTCGCACATGGCGGGCACGCCGCCCGCCACCTGCGCCACGCCGCCCGCCGCCCGGACCGCCCGCTTCAGCTCCGGCGGGTACGTCTCGTACGGCTGGTGCGCCGACAACATGTCGTTGTAGGACGTGACGATGGCCACGCCCGGCTTCGCCGTACCGCGCAGGTCCGCCTTGTCGTCCGGCGCGCAGGCGGCGAAGCCGTGCGCGAGGTTGGCGCAGCCGAGCTGTCCGCGCGCCGGGCCGCGGTCGCGCAGCTCCCGCCCCGCCGCCGCGGTCCGCTCCAGGTAGGCCGAGCGCCCCTCGCGGCTGCGCTCCCGGATCCTGTCGGTGACCGTCGAGACGACGGGGTCGATCGCGTGCGCGTTCACAGGTCCTCCTCGTGCCAGGTCCGGCCGCTGCGGGCCAGCAGCTCACGGGCGCCCGCCGGGCCGGCCGTCCCGGCGGGGTACGGCTCGGGCACGGCCCCGGAGCCCTCCCAGGTCTCGATGATCGGATCGATCCAGCGCCAGGCGGCCTCGACCTCGTCGCGCCGCATGAACAGGGTCGGGTTGCCCGCCATCACGTCCATGAGCAGCCGCTCGTACGCGTCGGGCACCCGGCTCTGGAACGTCTCGGCGAAGCTCAGGCTGAGCGGCACCGGCCGGAGCGTGACATCGCCCGCGCCCGGCTCCTTGGCCATGAGCAGGAGGTGGATCCCCTCGCTCGGCTGGAGCCGCAGGACCAGCCGGTTCGGCGTCGCCCCCGGGAAGATCGCGTGCGGGACGTCCTTGAACTGGACCACGATCTCCGACCGCCGGGTCGGCATCCGCTTGCCGGTGCGCAGGTAGAACGGCACGCCGGCCCAGCGCCAGTTCTTCACCTCGGCCCGGATCGCCGCGTACGTCTCGACCCGGTGCGAGATCTCTGTCGGCGGGGTGCTCGCGGGTTCGTCCAGGTAGCCGGGGACGCCGTCGCCCGCCGTGTACTGCCCGCGCACGGCGAAGCGGTCCACCTCGGAGCCGACGATCGGGCGCAGCGACTGCAGCACCTTCACCTTCTCGTCCCGTATCGACTCGCGGTCGTTGCGCGACGGTGGCTCCATGGCGACCAGGCAGAGGAGCTGGAGCAGGTGGTTCTGCACCATGTCGCGGAGCGCGCCCGCGTGGTCGTAGTAGCCGCGACGGCCGGGCGTTCCCACGGTCTCGGCGACGGTGATCTGGACGTGGTCGATCCAGAGCGAGTTCCAGACCGGCTCCAGGAAGGCGTTGGCGAACCGGAGCACGAGCAGGTTCTGCACCGTCTCCTTGCCGAGGTAGTGGTCGATCCGGAAAATCTGCCGCTCGTCGAAGATGGCGCCGACCTCGTCGTTGATCGCCTGGGCGCTGGCCAGGTCGCGGCCGAGCGGCTTCTCCAGCACGACCCGGGAGCGCGGCGTGACCAGCCCGGCCTCGTGCGCCTCGCGGCAGAACGGCCCGAACGTCATAGGCGGGCTGGCCAGGTAGAAGACGCGGTCGCGGTCCTCGTAGCCGGCCAGCAGCCGGGACAGCGCGCCCCACCCGCTGCGGTCGGAGCCGCCGACATCGACGGACACGTGGTGCAGCCTGCGGAGGAACCGCTGCCAGCCCTCGTCGTCCTCCCCCTGCGGGACCGGGCGCGCCTCGGCGTCGACCTTGCCGCGGAAGTCCGCGTCGGTGAGGCCGCCGCGGGACAGGGCGATGATCCGCGTCTCGTCGGCCAGCCGGCCGTCACGGTCGCAGTGGTAGAGGGCGGGGATGAGCTTCCGCATGGACAGGTCGCCGGTGCCGCCGAACACGATCAGGTCGGCCGCGTGCCGGGGCGTGGCGTCGGTGTCGTCGGCGGCCGGGAACGTTTCGGAGGCCGTACGGGCAGCCCCGGAGGCCGGCGTGGCGGTGCCGCCGAGCGGGCCGGTGAGCGGGCCGGTGAGCGGGCCTGGTGTGGTCGATGGGGCCGGACCGCCGTCGGGCGCGGCGATCTGCGGTGCCGTCAGGGGATTGCGGGGGGACACAGACATCTTGTGGCCGTTGCTCCTGCGGAGGCTGAAACGAGGACAAGTGGGACAGTAGCCGGAAGTTAGGCACAACATCAACCGAGTTTTGTAACTCCAGATGAATAAGTCGTTGTACTTAGGTGCCTAGATGTGCTTCACTTTTGCACGATGTCACGACTTGCTACTACCGGTGAAGTCCTCCAGCTCATCCGGAGCGGGGAGGCGGTGACCCGTGCCGAGATCGGCCGCGTGACCGGGCTGTCCCGTCCCGCGGTGGCGCACCGGGTCGCCGAACTGCTGCAACGCGGCCTGATCGTCGAGGACGCCGAAGGACCCTCCACGGGCGGCAGACCGCCCGTGCGGCTGCGCTTCAACGCCGCCGGAGGCGTGGTCCCGGTCGCCTCACTCGGCGCCCAGCGCACCCAGATCGCCATATGCGACCTGGCCGGCGAGGCGCTGGTGCGCACGGACGTCGAGATCGACGTCGAGGAGGGGCCCGACGCGGTCCTTCCTCTCGTCATGGACACCTGGCAGAAACTGCTCGACGGCAGGACCGACGTCGTCGGCATCGGCCTGGGCGTCCCCGCCACCGTCGAGTTCGCCGCCGGGCGCACGGAGAGCGCCCGCGTCATGGCGAGCTGGACCGGTGTGGTGATCCCGCCCGTCATCGCGAGCAGGTTCCCCGTACCGGTCCTGGTCGACAACGACGTGAACGTCATCGCCATGGGCGAGCACCGCATGGCGTACGCCTCCGAGCTCGACGACCTGCTCTTCGTCAAGGTCTCCACCCGCATCGGCGCCGGGGTGATCTCCGGCGGCGGCATCCTCCGCGGCGCGCTGGGCGCGGCGGGCGAGATCGGCCACATCCCGGTCAGGGACGGCGGGGGAGTGCTCTGCCGCTGCGGCAACGTCGACTGCGTCGACTCGGTGGCCAGCGGCACCGCGATCCTGCGGGACCTGCGTGAGAAGGGCCGCGAGGTGTCCTCGCTCGCCGACGTGACCGCGCTGGTCCGCGCGGGCGACGCCGAGACCATGGCCGTCGTACGGCAGGCGGGCCGCAGGCTCGGCGAGGTGATCGCCACGGCGGTGAACCTGCTCAATCCGGCCGTGGTCGTGCTGGGCGGCGACGTCGCCGAGATGTTCCAGCCGCTGGTGTCGGGCGTTCGCGAGGTCGTTTACCAGAGGTCCACCCAGCTCGCCACCCGCAGCCTGCGCATCGAGCGCAGCCGCCTCGGCCCCGGTGCCGGCATCACCGGCTGCGCCCTCATGGTCATCGACCACGTCCTGTCACCCGAGGCGATCGACGCCCCCCGCACGCTCTAACCCCGCCACCGCACCCAGGAACGCCCCGTCCCCTGCCGAGCCGCCCTCTGCGGCCGGAACTCCCCATAGCCGGGAGCGTCACCCCACGCGCCAGGGAACACCTGCCTGGCACTGGGGACGGCCCCATAGCCAGGAGCGCCGGCAGCCAGGAGCGCCGGCCCGAGCCCCGTGTAGCGGCTCGTCCGCCGAGCAGGTCCTTCTCAATGCCGCGGCCTCAATGCTGCGGCCTCAATGCTCCGGCCGGACCCTCGCTCGCGCCGCACAGCAGTGTTCATCCCTGGCGGGGGCACATGACGCAGCTCAGGGCGTGCTCCATTTCGGCGGCGCTGGCCGCCGGGGAGGGCCAGGGTAGCCGGATCAGCCGGTCGGGGGCCGCCCACACCGTCGCGCCGTAGCGGTCCAGCTCCCACAGCCACACATCGGTGTTCACCGGCTCCCCGAGCAGATGCGCGATCGCGAGGGTGAGTTGCCCGCGGTGCCACTCGTTGACGTGGCAAAGGATCCGCTCGGCCGCGTCGAGGAACGGGTCCGGGGACGCGTCGAGGTAGTTCTCCGCGTCGAGCACCCCCGACTCCTGGCCGGTCAGGTAGACGACCTGGGCCACATCCACGCGGAGCAGGCGCGGGGCCGGTCCGGAACCGGACGAGGCGGGCACGTCCGAGGGGCCGGACACGATCTCCCGCTCGGAGACGCTCGCCGGTTCGTCGATGTTCGGTTGCCGTGTGGTGTTCCGCTGCGAGATGTCTGACGGCTCCGGAACAAGCGACGGCCGCAGGAAGCCGGAGAGACTCGACGGCTCCGGGGCGACCGGCGGCCCGGGAACCAGCGGTGGCACGGGCGGTTCGGGGGCATTTGTGGGCCTGGGAGGTGTGCGCTGCTCCGCCGCGTCGACGGCGGCGAGGAGATCGTCATCGGGGCACCGATCCGCGATCGCCACCGCCGCGGCTCTCACCTCCCCGTCCGGCACGGGCTGGGCCCATCCCTGGACCTTCAGCAGCCCGCGTGGCCGATCTCTCCCACCCGTGTCGCGGATCGCCACCAGGTCGGCGGTCACCACGACCTCGTCGGCGATGTCGTACAGGACCTCGCCGGGCTTGACGAGCAACACCGGGCGGCCCGCCGCGTCCACTCCGCCGCGCGCCGCGCCGGACAGGGGGGCGCCGGCGACGGACACATGTGTGGGGGCGGCCACGGCCGCGAGCGTGCGGATCCGCTCCGCGATCGGGGGAGCTTCCACGGGGTGCATGACCCTCCTTGTTAAGGTTAGGCTTGCCTTAATTAGGCTTACCTAACCACAGGAAGGTGAACGTGCGCTACACAGGTCCCAAGGTGCGGCTTTCCCGCCGGGCCGGCGTCCCGCTGACCCGCAAGGCGGTCCGGTACTTCGAGGCCCGGCCGTACCCGCCGGGCGAGCACGGGCGTAAGACGAGCCGGCGCAACGTGGGCGACTACGGCATCCGGCTGCTGGAGAAGCAGAAGCTGCGCTGGTACTACGACGTGTCCGAGAAGCAGCTCCGCCGCTACTGGGATCTCGCGCTGCGCCGCCCGGGTCGGTCCGGCGAGGAACTGGTCGTCATCCTCGAGACCCGGCTGGCGTCGCTCGTCCTGCGGGCGGGACTCGCCCCGTCGATCTACGCCGCTCGGCAGTACATCAGCCACGGACACATCACCGTGGACGGCCGCAAGGTCGACATTCCGAGCTATCTGGTCAAGCCCGGCCAGGTGATCGGCGTCCGCGTCCGATCGCGCGGGATGCAGCCCTTCGTGGCGGCCTCCGAGGGGGTGTACGCCGACGACCGGATCCCGGCATACCTGTCGGTCGATCACAAGGAGCTGCGCTTCACCCTCGTTTCCCAGCCTGTCCGCGAGCAGATAGCGATTCCGGTGGACGAGCAGCTCGTCGTCGAGCACTACTCACGTTGACCGGACCGCTCTTCCTGCACCGAGCTGATCGCCTCGCGGGTTGACGCTGACCTGCTGGGGAGTTGCTCGACCGAGCGTGGTGCCGAGGAAGCCCGCATCCCGAGGCGAGGGGGCCGGGCCTGCTCGGCGGCGACTCTTGCGCAGAACGCTCCACCCGCCCCGGCGTGCCTTACGGCCAAGGCGCGCCGAAGGCGGTCGGCCACATATGGGCATGTCGATCACTCGCACCGGCCGTGTCCGTTATGCTCTCGGGCGATCTCGTGTCGTACCCCCAGGAGCATGTGTGCGTGAGCGCGTCCGCCTAGTCATCGAGTCACGGCGGTTCCAGCAGGCGATCATCGGGGTCATCCTCATCAACGCGGCGACCCTGGGAATCGAGACGTCACCGTCCGCCGTCGCCCGTTATGGCGGCCTGCTGCACATCGTGGATCACTGCGCGCTGTACGTCTTCGTGGTCGAGTTGCTGGCCAAGGCGTACGTGTACCGGCTGCGCTTCCTGCTCGACCCCTGGAACGTTTTCGACGCACTCATCATCGCCATCTCCTTCCTGCCGACGGCGAGCGGGCTGTCGGTGCTCCGTGCCCTGCGTGTGTTGCGGACGCTCCGGCTGATCTCCGTCGTACCGTCCCTGCGGCGGGTCGTCTCGGCGCTGCTCAACGCCGTACCGGGGATGGCGTCGATCGTGCTCCTCCTCGGGCTCGTGCTCTACGTGGCCGCCGTCATGGGGACCAAGCTCTACGGCACCGCCGCGCCCGAGTACTTCGGCGACCTGCCGAAGTCCCTCTTCTCGCTGTTCCAGGTGATGACCGGCGACGCCTGGTCCGACATCGCACGACCCCTCATGGAAATGTATTCGTCGGCCTGGCTGTACTTCGTGGTGTTCGTGCTCATCTGCACGTTCGTGGTGCTGAACCTCTTCATCGCCGTCGTCGTCAGCGCGATGGAGGAGGAGAGCCGTGAAGAAAGCCGTAAAGAACGCCACGACGAGCCGGACGTGCTGAGTGAGGTGGCGGCCCTCCGCCAGGAGATCCAGAGCCTTCGGGAGCTCCTCGCCGAACGTGTCCCCTCCTGACAGCGGAGGGGCCGTGCTTGCGGCACTTTCGCCGACCCGCCGACCCGCCGACTCCTGGTCCGCCGCCGACCCGCCGTCGATCCGCCGACCGCCGATCCGCCGATCCGCCGATCCCTCGATCCGCGAACCCGCCGAACCGCTGATCCGCCGAACCCCCGGTCCGCCGACCTGCCTATCGCCCCGCTGACCCGCCGACCCGTCCATCGCCCCTTCGACTTGGCGTGTTCACGCCGTGCAGTACGCCTGGGCCCCTCTCGCGTCCGGAGCCCAGGAGGCTCTGCTTCGCCCGGTCCGCCCAACTTCACCTCAGCGGCTCCGCTTCGCCCAGTCCCCCAACTTCGCCCCGGCGGCTCCGCATCGCCCAGTCTGCCCAACTTCACCTCGGCGGCTCCGCATCGTTCCTTGTCGGGGCGCTGCGCGGTCGGGGCATGCGGTTCAGCGGTGGGGATGCTCCCTCTCTGCGCCCGCGTCGCCCAGCTCCAACCTGCTCGCATGGCACCGTGCCGCTCCAGTCTCCGTCTGGTTGCCGGGTACCCGGAGAGCCCCAGTCTGGCTTCCGCATGCCCGCAGCGGACCCCCGATTTCAGTCAGCGGCCCTGGGGTTTCAGCAGCCCCGTCAGTAGGTCTCTCCTCGCGTCGCAGGCCCCTGAAGCGGACATGCCACGGCGATCTTCCTGGTGGCCGTCGTGCTTACGGGGAGGGAGCCTCGCGATCTCGTCCTGGATAGGGAAGGTCATCACCCTTTTGACCGTGTGCCGATGTAGGTGAAGCCCCAGCGGTCCTTGCCGACGCGGTGGAGCCGGTAGTGCTCAGGGTGCCGGTAGCGGTCGCGGTTGTGGAACTGGCAGGTGGGGCCGAGGTTGTTCAGGTCGGTGGCGCCGCCGTCGGACCAGTTGCTGATGTGGTCGATCTGGCAGAGGTGGGCGGGCATGGGGCAGTGGTCGACCATGCATCGGGTGTAGCGGGCGAGGATGGCGCAGCGTTGCCGTCGGGTGGCGCGGCGGGCGGTGCGTCCCACGTCGAGGACGCATCCGTCGGCGTCCATGACCAGGCGGGTGAGGCCGGAGGTATGGGCGAGCCGGTGGATGTCGGTGACGGGGAGGAACTGTCCGGTGGCCAGCAGCAGCCCGGGCAGTGTGCGTCCCGAGATGAGCCCGCCGGGCGTCGCCCAGTCCGCACCGCATCCTTGTCCCTGTCGCTGTCCCTGTCGCTGTCCCTGTCGCTGTCGCTGTCCCCGTCTCCGCTGTCCGCCATCGCGGCGCCCGGGCACCCCGCGTTCCGGTGAGCCGGACGCGTCGGCCGACGAAGAGGCGGACACCTCACCGCTCGTGAAGGTGGACGTTGCGGCTGGCGAACGGTCGGATGTCTTGGAGCGCGCGGGATCGGACGCCTTGCCGCGCGCAGAAGTGGCCGTTCCGGCCGGAGTGGAGTCGGACCCCTCACTGCGCGAAGGGCCGGATGTCTCGGGGTGCCCAGGGGCCGACGCTTCGGCTCCCGTTGGGGCGAACGTCCTGGCTGAGGAGGAGGTGCGCTCCTCTGAACGACCAGAACCCGACGCCCCGACTCGCGCAGGAGTGGAGGACCCCTCACTGGACGAAGGGCCGGATGTCTCTGAGCGTGCGGGATCGGACGCCTCGGGCCGCGTGGGAGCGGGTGTTCCAGCCGATGAGGAGGCGGACGTCACGCTGGGCGAGGAGGCAGGAGGATCA
>NZ_BBYK01000042.1:0-125727 GCF_001570365.1 Microtetraspora fusca
TGAGCCTGCTCGTCCACAGAGAAGGGTGGTTCCCGCAGGGGAGCCGCCCTTCTCTGCGTCCTGGGGACGTGCCGTCCCTTTCGGGGCCGTCTCAGCCGACCTTCTCGGTGAGCTTGCCGCCGTCCACGTCGACCACGAGGCACTTGACCGAGGGGTCCCGCTTCCAGGAGGAGGCGTCGGGCGGATAGAGGGAGAAGCTGGCGAGCCGGTCGAGCTTGGGGCTGTCCGACAGGATGCGTGCCAGCCGCTTCTCGCATTCGGACGTCGCCTTGTCGCCCGCCGCGTCCGTGCCCGGCCACGAGTCGGCGGACAGGACGAACTGCGTGATCACCTCGGCGTCGTGCGGCTCGGAACACGGCGTCGCGGTGACGGTGTACGACACCTTGCCGTCGGCGATGCCGTTGAGGCAGTCGCCCTCCCGCAGCTCGGCCACGTTCATGAAGCCGCGACCGGTGATCTCGCCGGAGTCGTCCCGCTTCACCGACGTCATCGCCCCGACGGCCATGATGAGCGTGACGAGCAGCACCCACACGCCGGAGACCGCGAGTCCCGCGATGGCGAAGGCGCGGCCCTGCTCGCCCCGCTTCCTGATCTGCACCAGCGCGATGACGCCGAGGGTGACGGCGATCGGCACGCCGCCGAGAACCCCGAAGACGAGCGACGCCACGGCCAGGCCGTTGGTCTTCGCCGAGGGAGCGCCGTAGGGCGGGGGGTTCCCCGGCGGGTACGCCCCGGGGCCGTAGGGAGCGCCGGCGTAGGGAGCGCCGGCGTAGGGAGCGCCGGCGTAGGGCGGCGGGCCGTACGGGCCGGGCCCGTAGCCCTGGCCTGGTCCGCCCGAGCCGGGCGCCGAAGGATAAGGGGGACCGGAACCGGGCGCCGGTGGATGAGGGGGACCGGAACCGGGCGCCGGTGGATGAGGGACGCCCGAGGCCGGGGGAGGACCCAGGGGAGATTCGTTCACGCGACCCCATGGTGGCCTGCCGTCCTTATCCGCGGCAAGCGGTGAATGTCAGGCACGCGGTCAGGAAGCGCGGTCCACGGCGCCCCTGACGGCCCTCTCGGGTCAGAACCGGGTCGGCACGGCGGCCGCGCAGACGTCCCGCCTCCGTGCCAGCACCTCCGGCACGCGGTCGTTCAAACGCGCCCAATCGGCGATGTCCGCCGACAACAGGTCGAGCATCCGGAGGATGGACGCGTGATCGGCAGTGAGGTGGCGCTGGTGAACGGGTTCATGATGCGCGATCCGGTTCCGGAGCTTGCGGAGGTGGTACAGGTTCACGTGGAGTGGCTTGCGCAGTCCCCGATAGCCGGGAAACACGCGATGGAGAGCGGGTCGCCAGAGCCGCTCCTCGTAGCCGTTGTGGCCGCCGAGTAGGGTGACCCAGAACCCGAACGACAGCTCCGCTATGACATGTCCAGGAACGACCCGTGAACGGCCCTGTTCGGCCAGGGACTTGGCGTCGCGGATCTTGGAGGTCGTGATGGCGTCGAAACGTGCTGATGGGGAGTCCCACCAGTCTCGCCGCTCGTAAAGATCGGTGAGTTCGCGATCGATCGCGTTGCGAAGAGTGATCTCAAGGCAATGCAGCGGGCCGAGAAGCGCTGCCGATATTTCGATGTTCCAGGCATAGAGCCGCAGAGCGGAGGGGAGGTCGCCACGGCTGGCGTTGAGGTAGGAGGTCAGCCTCTCTGGCGAAAGCGCCACCTGGAGCGCGGTTTCGAGGGGAACGTACATTCGCCTTTCCAATCTGTGATCGACGCGCTACTATTCGTTCAGGTGCCCCGGATGAGCCTCTGATTCAAGCTCGCCGGGGCAAGCTTTTTCTTGGGGGATCCCGTCACCCCGGGTCTCGTTCTGTGATTTCGTCGCTACATAAAGTTAGCCCCCCGAACGTGCGTTCGGGGGGCTTTTCGGGCATCCGTATGTGGGCTATCCGGCCAGCTCGGCGGGGAGGTCCTTTTCGTGGACGACGGTCAGCGACGTGACGGCGCGGGTGAGGACCACGTACAGCCGGGCCAGGCCGCGCTCCTCGGCCGCGACGATGTCGGCGGGCTCGGCGACGACGACGTGGTCGTACTCCAGACCCTTCGCGAGGGTCGCCGGGATGACGAGCAGGCGGTGGTCGCCGGTCGAATCGGGTCCGAGGACGGCGTGCTCGACGCCCGCCTCGGACAGGGCCGCCGACGTCGCGGAGACGGCGGAGTCGGCCACGATCACGCCGATGGAACCCGGCTGCGCGAGGGCCCGCTCCGCCGCGTGGACGATCTCCGCGTGCAGGTCGGACGCCCGCTGTACGGAAAGGGAGCCGGCGCCGGGGCGCAGCGAGCGCGGGACGGCGAGTTCGGGCGCGACGGAGGGGAGCAGGCGCGCGGCGTAGTCGAGCACCTCGCGCGGCACGCGGAAGCCCAGCGTCAGCTCGGTGACCTCGCCCGAGGGCTGGCCGAGGTGGTCGAGCACGTCCTTCCACGAGCGGGCGGACCAGGGGGTGGTGCCCTGGGCGATGTCGCCGAGGATGGTCGCCGAGCCGTTGCGGCAGCGCCGTCCGAGGGCGCGCAGCTGCATCGCGGACAGGTCCTGGGCCTCGTCGACCACCACGTGGCCGTGCGAGGGGGTGCGCTCGATGAGGTCGGCCAGCTCGTCGAGGAGGGCGGCGTCCGCCGCCGTCCAGCGCGCCGACTTGTGCGACCGGTACGGCTTGCGCCAGATCAGCGTCTCCTGCTCCTCCGGCGACAGGTCGGACTTGGCGGCGCGGGCGAGGAAGTCGGAGTCGGACAGCAGCCGGAACAGAACCTGCTCGGGCACGAGCTTCGGCCACACCGCGTCCATGACCTGCTTCACGGGGCGTGAGCGGGCCACGGCGTCCTGGACCCGGTCGTCGGGCGACTCGCCACGGCGCTCCATCTGCACGAGTACGGCGTTGGCCAGCCGCTGGGCGAGGGCGGCGCGGCCGGGGCCGTACCGGGTGGTGCCGCGCAGCGAGGCGACGATCTCGCGCACCTCGTAGTCGGCGACGCGGTAACGGTTGACGCCCTTGGTGTAGAGCACGCCCTCCTCGGGCTTGGTGACGTGCAGCCAGAGGGCGCGTTTCAGCACGCCGGCCATCCGGGCGTCGCCCTTGATCGCCGCCACGATCGGGTCTTCGGGATGGCCGTGGTCGCCGAGGACGCCTGTCACGGTGGACTGGTCGACCTTCACCTCGCCCAGGGCGGGCAGCACGGAGGAGATGTAGGAGAGGAACGCGCGGTTCGGCCCGACGATCATCACGCCGGACCTGGTCAGCCGCTCGCGGTGGGTGAAGAGCAGGTAGGCCGCGCGGTGCAGGCCGACGGCGGTCTTCCCGGTGCCCGGCGCCCCCTGGACGCATACGGTCACGCCCAGGTCGGAGCGGACGATCTCGTCCTGGTCCGGCTGGATGGTGGCGACGATGTCGCGCATGGGACCGGTGCGAGGGCGCTCGATCTCCTCGGTGAGCAGCCTGCTCTGCCCCAGCTCGCGCCCGTCGAGGGGTTCGTCCTCGTACGCGGTGAGCGAGCCGCCCTGGTAGCCGAAGCGGCGGCGCAGCGCCACGCCCATCGGCTCGGCCGGGCTGGCCTGGTAGAACGCGCGGGAGACCGGAGCGCGCCAGTCGATCACGAGAGCCCGGCTGTCGTCGTCGTGGACGTGCCTGCGGCCGACGTAGATGGTGTCGGGGAGGTCGTCGGCCGCCGAGCGGTTGAGCCGTCCGAAGAAGAGCGGGGTGTCGGGGTGGTCGGCGAGGGCGGCGACCCGCTGGTCGAGCAGCGCCTGGAGGACCTGCTGCGAGACCCAGTCGCCGGCCGCGTCGGAGGAGAGCGACGCCGCGTGGTCCCGCATATTCCGCAGCGCGGAGCGGGAGAGGGCCAGATGGGCGCGCTCGGCGGCGAGTACGTCGTCCGGCGTGGATATGTCGGGGGCGAGTTGGTGTCCGGGCATGCGAAACTCCTCGCGGGTCGGTGGTGGTTCGCCGCATGGTGACGGCGGGTAGCGAAACGCAGAAGTCTACCGGCGCCCGAATGGGCCCCCAACCGGTTTTCCCGGCCGCCGGTCGGCCGTGTCGGCGGCTCCCGAACGCCGTTCGTGATGATCTCCCGGTAATCGCCTCGACACAGTGCGAAATCGAATAAACCGGCATGGCATCAATGCCGAAAAAACCCCGTAAATCGCGTGTCTCGGGCTAATGATGGGGTATGCCGCGACCGGTTGTGATGGGCACCGGCCGGCGTTGCGAGGGGGTGATGCGGTTGTCCCGAGCCGACGGTATTTCCTGGACCTAAGTCGTGTCTGACAAATCACGCTCTGTTGCGTGCGGCTCGGATGGCGCCTCGCCTCGTCGCCCCACCCACGAAAAGTCCTCGCAGGTTCGGACTTTCCGCGGGGCCCGGGAACGGCGGCCGGAGGCTCTGCTCCGACCTTCTCCTCCGGCTGGTGATGCATCCATCTGGATCCGCGCTCGCTACCGGCAGCATTTGTCAGACACTTCGTGAATCGCTACGGAGCGCGACCGGACCGGACCGACCGGGACGGGTCGTGAACGAAGGGGACGGCCGGGCCGTCCCCTGCCGAGGAACTCCCGGCGAGGGTCACCTCGCCGGGTCCCCCTCCCCCTCGGCCAGCACTTCGTCGGCGTCGATGATCTGGTACGAGTACCCCTGCTCGGCGAGGAAGCGCTGCCGGTGGGCGGCGAAGTCCTGGTCGACGGTGTCGCGGCTGACCACGGAGTAGAACCGGGCGCCCCCGCCGTCGGCCTTCGGCCGGAGCACACGGCCGAGTCGCTGCGCCTCCTCCTGCCGTGACCCGAAGGTGCCGGAGACCTGGATCGCGATGGACGCCTCGGGCAGGTCGATCGAGAAGTTCGCGACTTTCGAGACGACCAGCACCTGGATCTCCTTGTCGCGGAACGCCTGGAACAGGCGCTCCCGCTCGCGCACCCGCGTCTCTCCCTTGATCACCGGCGCGTCCAGATGCTCGCCCAGCTCGTCGAGCTGGTCGATGTACTGCCCGATGACGAGGACCTGCTCGCCCGCGTGCCGCCGTACGAGGGCCTCGGCGACGCGGTTCTTGGACGGGGTCGTGGCGCAGAAGCGGTAGCGCTCCTCGGCCTCCGACATGGCGTAGGCCAGCCGCTCCTCGTCGCCGAGCGTGACTCGGACCTCGACGCAGTCGGCCGGGGCGATCCAGCCCTGGTTCTCCATCTCCTTCCAGGGCGCGTCGTAGCGCTTCGGGCCGATGAGCGAGAACACGTCGCCCTCGCGGCCGTCCTCGCGGACCAGCGTGGCGGTGAGCCCGATCCTGCGGCGGGCCTGCAGGTCGGCGGTCATCCGGAAGATCGGCGCGGGCAGCAGGTGGACCTCGTCGTAGACCACGAGCCCCCAGTCGCGGGCGTCGAACAGCTCCAGGTGCCGGTAGACGCCCTGGCGTTTGGTCGTCATGACCTGGTACGTCGCGATGGTGACCGGCCGGATCTCCTTCTTGGTGCCGGTGTACTCACCGATCTCGTCGGCGGTCAGCGACGTCCGCTTGATCAGCTCCTGCTTCCACTGGTGCGCGGAGACCGTGTTGGTGACCAGGATGAGCGTGGTCGCCTGCGCGTGCGCCATCGCCGCCGCGCCGACGATCGTCTTGCCCGCGCCACAGGGCAGCACGACGACGCCGGAGCCGCCGTGCCAGAAGGCGTCCGCCGCCTCCTTCTGGTACGGCCGGAGCGTCCAGCCGTCCTCGGCGAGCGCGATGGCGTGGTGCTCGCCGTCGACGTAGCCGGCCAGGTCGTCGGCGGGCCAGCCCAGCTTGAGCAGCACCTGCTTGATGTTGCCGCGCTCGGAAGGGTGCACCATGACGGTCTCGGCGTCGATCCGCTCGCCCACCAGGGGCTGGATCTTCTTGGAGCGCAGCACCTCTTCGAGCACCGCCCGGTCGGTGCTGGTCAGCACGAGCCCGTGGGTGGGGTGCTTCTCCAGCCGCAGCCGCCCGTAGCGGGCCATCGTCTCGACCACGTCCACCAGGAGCGCGTGCGGGACCGGATAGCGGCTGAACCCGATCAGCGTGTCCACGACCTGCTCGGCGTCGTGCCCGGCCGCGCGCGCGTTCCACAGCGCGAGCGGGGTCACCCGGTAGGTGTGAACATGCTCGGGGGCGCGCTCCAGCTCGGCGAAGGGCGCGATCGCCTTGCGGCACTCGTCCGCCCGCTCGTGGTCGACCTCGAGCAGCAGCGTCTTGTCCGACTGAACGATCAGCGGTCCGTCATTCAATGCCTGCTCCCTTGTACGGCTACCGCCTATCAAACAAGGGATCGAGCGGAATCACTCCCAGGTTGGCCCAATCGGCCGTCGGCTGGGTCGTGTCCACGAACCTTGGCCGGGTCGGTCACTTCGCCGGAGAGAACCCGCGGTCCTCGCTCCCTTCCGCTCCGCTCCCTCGATCCCGCGCGAACGTTCGCGAACAGCGCATCAGGAAGTGCCGGTCACGGCACTAGTCGAGGTAGCCGTTCACGCCGGCCCAGATGAGCACGCCGAACCCGATGACGAGCAGGACGACGTTGATGCCGATGGAGATCCACGTCCACTTCAGCAGGCGCCGCGACGCGTCCGGCTCGGTGTCGACCTTGCTGAGCGCGACGCCGGCCAGGATGGCGCCCGCGATGCCGCCGAGCGAGACGTAGCAGCTCAGGGCCAGCACGAGGCTGATGACGAGGGCCACGATCGCGTGGGTGCGCGGGCCCTCCTGCCGGGGCGGGTACCCGTAGGGCTGCTGCCCGTAAGGGGACCCGTACGGCCCGCCGTAGCCCTGCTGCCCGTACCCCTGTTGTCCGTAGCCCTGCTGTCCGTACCCCGGCTGCCCGTACGGCTGCTGCCCGTAGGGCCCCTGGCCGTACGGGGAGCCGTACTGCTGGCCGAACTGGGGATCGGTACCGTACGGGTTCTGCGGGCTCTGCCACTCCTGGGGGTTCTGGCCCGGCTGGTCTGGGGTCGTCACCGTCGGTCGATCCTTCGTCGCGTCTCGGTCCAGATTCTCGAGGTCCAGAAATATCACGGTATGGCGCTCCCCGTTCCGGTGCTGAGGACGGCATCGAAACGGGGAGCGCGACGACCACGCGGGACCGGTCGCCAATCCGGACCCACCCGGTCAGCCGGATCATCGCCAATCGGGCATCCGACGGCAACGGATTTACCGTCAGTTCACGTCCGCGATGCCGGTGATGCGGTGCAGCGCGAAGCGGTGGACCGCCGCCCTGGTCTCGTCGTACGCGGTCAGGTAGCCGCCCTCCATCCGGGCCGGCTCAAGGATGCGGCTGGTGGCGTGCCCCTGCGAGTCGAGATAGCCGATCCACACCCGCGTCCCCTGGCGTATCGCCTCCTGGAGGGCGCTGATCGTCGCGGCCGAGGGCGAGCGCGGGACCTGCCCGCGAGGCGCGTCCGTCGGCCCGCGCCGGGCGAGGTGCGCGTCGTCTCCGGCCCTGATCGCACGTACGGCGGCGGCCACCATGTCGGGGTCGGGCGCGATCGCGGCCCCGCCCCGGGCGAGCGGCTGGCCCTCGGTGCGCCGGGCGTCCGCCCGCGCCACCAGCATGTCTCCCTCCAGGGACTCGGCCACGGGCGCGTAGCCCATCGCCCGCAGCGCGTCCACCAGGGTCGCCCGTGACGTCTTGGACGCGAGCACGGTCGGCGCGAGCCTGCGCAGGCGCAGCACCGCCGCGCGCCGGTCGGCCACCACCTCGTCCAGGACCGCCGGGTCGTCGCAGCGGATGTACGCCGAGGCCGTGCCGACCCGGATCCGGCCGTGCCTGCGCGCCACGTCGGTGATCAGATAGCGCAGCGGCTGCGGGACCGGCGTGGCCGAATGCCGCTCAAGCAGCGAGAGCAACTCGTCGGCCGACTGGCCCGCGTCGAGCGCCCGGCGGATCGACCCCTCGCCGAACCGGTACACCGTCGCGCCGCCCTTGGACTCGACGTCCGCCGCCAGGGCGAGCCAGCGGGCGAGGTCGCTGACGAGCGGCCCGGGGGCCACCGCGGTCAGGTCGGCCTGCAACAGCACCCGGTCCACCGGCTCGGGCAGCAGCGGCGCGAGCAGCTCCGCCGGGCCGCCTTGCCCGGCCGCGTACGGCGAGCCGTACGGAGGGAAGGCGCGCAGCAGCGCGCGGCCGTGGCCGGACAAAACACCGAGCCCGGTGACGCCGACGTGCTCGGCCTCGCGCAGCGCGAACTCGGCCAGCCGGTCGCGCTGGGCGACCCGGCGGCGCGGCTGCTCCCAGGCGAGACGGCCGATCACCGACGCCGCCGTGGGCGCGATGCCCGGACCGGCCGCGGCGAGCACCGACAGTGTGCGCAGGCGCACCTCGGAGGCGGCCGACCGACGCAGGTCCGGGTGCAGCGCGTTGATCGGCCGGTCGCGCTCGTCCCGCTCGCCGATGAGGCCGGGGGCGCGGTCCATGCCCGCCCAGGCGGACGCGAGTAGGGCCCATCTGTCCTCGGTCGCCTTGATCCGCCACACGTCGTAGGCGGAGGTGGGCAGCCATTCGCCGTCGACCGACCCGGCGGAGGCGACGAGCCCGGCCGCGTGCGCGACCTCCACCACGAGCCCGGCCGTCCACTCGGGAAGGTCAAGGAGCTGCGCCGTCCGCTTCAGATCCCGTACGGCGAGGCCGCCCGCGCGCAGGACGCCCGGCGGGTCGTGACTCCAGAGCTCGCACAGCTCCTCGACGGTGCGGACGAAGGCGAACGCCTGTCCGGCGGCGGTCCGGTCGGCCAGCGCCTGGTCGCGGGCGACGCCGTCGATCTGGGGCGGCCCGGGGGAGAGGTCCCGGTGGAGGCGCCCCCCGCGCAGGATCAGTGCCACCTCGCGCGGCAGGGCGACGGTCTCCTCGCCGGTCGCCCCCAGGAGGCCGCGGGCGAGCAGCTCCTCGATCGGCGACCGCGCGGTGGCCGTGCGGACCTCGCGCCTGGCCCCGGCGACCCGGCCGCTCGGCGGGCCCCAGGCCAGCTCGTCCAGAGCCGCTCTCGCCTGCGGAGACACCTCGGCGACCAGCCGCTCGACGGTGCCGGACTCGGCGAGCAGCGCCGCCAGCCGCCGTACCGGAGGATCGGGCGCATCTCCCGGGGCGATGTCGGCGAGCAGGGCGGTGAGGGCCTCGGACGGGTGGTGCCGGAACACGTCGGCGGCGGGCGGCCCGAGCCCCGCCGGCGGATCGAGGGCTTCGGTGACCCCCGGCGCGGGCAGCAGCGCCTCGTCCGGGCCGAAGATCAGGCACGCCTCACGCAGCCGGTCCACCGCGTCCCGGAGCGCGGCGTCCAGCGCGTGGCCCCGCCGACGCTCCTCGGCGCGGCTCCCGTGCGGGAGCGCGCGGGCGAGGATCGCGCGCAGGTCCGGGTACGCCACGGGACCGGGCTGGAGGGTCAGCGTCTCGACCACGGAGAGGGAGAACCGGTCGAGCCGGTCGAGCGCGCGGCCGATCGCCGAGGGCGTGCCGGCGCGTGCCGCCAGCCCCTCGATGTGCGGCGGGACCGGCATGATGAGCTCCGGACGGGCCGCCACGAGGGCGCGGAGCTGCTCGTCCGCGCGGCCGCGCAGCCACGCGGTGAAATCACCGCTCATCCCGTCGCTCATCCTTCTCATCGTAGGAGTACGGATACGAGGGTTTCTCCCGTGAAGGCGGCCGGGATCGCGGTTTCCCGGCGGCCGCCACACCGGTGCCGCGCTCGTCCCGCCGCGCCCCCGGGCACCGCCGCGTGGCGGGCTGCCGGATTCAGGGTCGCCGTGTCCCCGGCGGGCTCGCCGTACCGAGGTCCGGACCGCGCCGCGTCCGTCGCGCCCAGGAGGGTCATGGTGGCCGTCGTCCACGTCGCCGACCGGCGTGTCCGCGCCCGGCCCCGCCGTACGGCGTCGGCCAGGCTATATGCCGATGCGGCGCGGTGTCGGGCTTTGGCATCCTTTGTCAGGTGAACTCGGTGGGATTCGACCTTGACCTGACTCTGGCGGACACGCGCGCGGCCATCGGGGCCGTGTATGAGGCGATGCTGCCCAAGTTGGCCTATCCCATCGACGTGGACGTGGTGATCTCACGGCTCGGGCCGCCGCTGGAGGTGGAGCTGGCCCACTGGATGCCGGAGGAGGAGGTGCCCGCCGCGGCGGATCTGTTCCGGGAGCTGTATCCGCAGATCGCGCTGCCCGCCACGGAGCACATGCCCGGGGCGCGCGAGGCGCTCGCGGCGGTCCGCCGGGCGGGCGGCCGCATCATCGTGGTCACCGGCAAGAACGCGCGCGACGCCCGGCGCACCGTGGACATGCTGGGCCTCGATGTGGACGAGGTGGTCGGATCCCTTTTCGGCGCGGACAAGGGACGGGCTCTCGCGACTTTCGGTGCCGGAGCATATGTTGGAGATCACGTAGCCGACATCGAAGCGGCGCGTGCCGGTGGCGCCACGAGTGTCGCGGTGGCAACCGGGGCGTTCACGGCGGATCAACTAGTCGATCATGGAGCTGACGTGGTGCTGGAGGACCTCACCCACTTCGCCGGGTGGTTCGACTCCTGGACCGCCGTTTCCGCGTTGTAAAACACAGCCGTCAAGGCGGTCCACAGGCGCCCTTCGCGGGCATAACCTACATCCATTCCTTTCACGACAGTCTGAACGAGGTCACCCCTGTGCCGAGTGGCAAGGTCAAGTGGTACGACGCCGACAAGGGATTCGGCTTCCTCACCCGCGACGACGGCGGTGAGGTTTTCGTGCATTCATCGGCGCTGCCCAAGGGCGTGGACGTCCTCAAGCCCGGGCAGAAGGTCGAGTTCGGAGTGGCCGAGGGCCGTCGCGGCCAGCAGGCCCTGTCGGTCCGGGTTCTCGAACAGCCGCCGACTCTCGCCAAGACCGCGCGGGCCAAGGGCAAGCGCAAGAAGCCGGACGAGATGGTCGTCATCGTCGAGGACCTGATCAAGTTGCTCGACGACATCTCGACGTCCTATCAGAAGGGGAAGCACCCCGACGCCGCGCACGCGAAGAAGGTCGCGAGCGTGCTGCGCGCCGTCGCGGACGACATCGAGGGTTGACCTTCCGCAGGCCCGGCCGGGACGGCCGCCCGCAGTACGGACTCAGTACGGATTCGTCAGGGGCTTGGTGTCGTCCCGCCGGGGCCGCAGCGGCTCGCGCGGGACGACAGGGGTGATGTCGGAGTCCTCGTGCGGCGTCCACACCGGATCCTGCGGCGTCTCGTCGTCCTGCGGGATCGTCGCGCCGTCGCCCTGGCCGCCGGCCGTCGCGGCCTCGCCGTCCGGCTCCGCCGGTGGCGTCCCGGCGGGCTCGGGGACCCGTCGCGCGGCGGTGGCGAGCCGGCGGCGCCGCCGTATCAGCAGCCAGACGAACGTGGCGGCGAGCGCGGCGGAGACCACGGCGAGCCCGGCCGGGCCGTGCGCGGACAGCGACATGACCAGGCCGGCCAGGCCGCCGAACACCCAGGCGATCTGGAGCAGCGCCTCGGTGATGCCGAACGTGGAGGATCGCACCTCCTCGGCGATCTCCCGCTGCACGATCGCGTCCAGCGCGAGCTTGCCGAGGCCCTGGGCGAAGGCCGCCACCAGCGCCACGAGCACCGCCGTCCACAGGGTGAAGAAGACCGCTGTGACGACAGTGGCGACGGTGGCCAGCACGAGCGTGCCGAGCACGATGACCTGGGGAGAGCGCGACCGCGTCCACGAGGCGACCGCCGCCCCGAGGAAGCCGCCTCCGCCGGCGGCGACCGCGAGCAGGCCGAGGGTGACGTGCGGCGCCAGGCCGGGGATGTTGCCGTCCTGCACGAGGAAGAGCAGGAAGAAGACGAGGAATCCGGCCTGCACGCGGATCGCGGTGTTCGCCCACATGGACTCGCCCACCACCGGCCCGAACTGGAGCAGCTCGCGCCGGAGCAGCCGTGGCCGGGCCTTCCGCTGAGGGCCGCCTTGACCGTGCTCGCTCGGCCCCCGGTCCGCGCCCGCGGGGCCGTCCGGCGCGTCGTACGGGTCGTCGGGGGAGTCAGGGGCGCTGGGGTCGTCGGGAGCGTCGGGGTCGTCGTGGGCGTCGGGGGCGAGGTCGGCGTCGAGATCCGGGGAGTCGACGTGCCGCGGCAGCCGTACGGCGGCGACGCCGGCGACGAGGAAGAGCGCCGTGGTGGCGCGCAGGACCCACTCGGCCCCCAGTAAGGCGGTCAGCCCGGTGGAGACCCCGGCCGCCGCACCGGCGGCGACCAGCGCGAACAGCGCCACCCGGGCGTTGGCCGCGACCAGGGTGATGTCGGCGGGCAGCACGCTCGGCATGATCGCCGCCCGGGACACGTTGTACGCCTTCGACAGGACCAGCACGGCGAGGGCCGCGGGAAAGAGCGTGAGCGCGTCGGACGGCCGGATCGCCGCCGCCATGCCCCAGCACAGAAGTCCCCGCGCGAAGAGCGTCCCCGCCATGACGTAGCGGCGGCCGGAGCGGAACCGGTCGAGCACCGGCCCCACGAAGGGCGCGACCACCGCGAACGGGATCATCGTGACCAGCAGGTAGAGCGCGACCTGGCCGCGAGCTTGGCCGACCGGCAGCTTGAAGAACAGCGCCCCCGCCAGTGCCACGGTGACGAGCGCGTCGCCCGCCGAGTGCGTGGAGGTCAGCTCGATCAGGCGGCCGAGCCCCGTACGGCCGGCCCCCTGGGCGTGGGTGAGCCTCCGTGTCGCCTGCCCGAGCCTCCGTGTCGCCCGTCCCAGGCTCCGGGATCCCTGCCCGATTTTCCGACCCGCGTGCGCGACCGACCGGCCCGCCCGCCGGGAGGCGTCGGCGGTGGCACGCGTCGCGCGATGCAGTCGGTTCCCGGCATTCCCCACGAAGAACGACTCCCTTCCCAGCCTGGGGAATTCCAGTCTTACCCACTGATCAGGGTGTCGTCCGCTCGCGGCGTGGGTGAAAATGGAGTGTGAGTCGCACCCGAACCCGAAGCACCGCAGCGGACCAGGCATGTGTTGCGGCCGTCGAACTGGCCCGCGGGGCCGCCGAGGAAATCGCCCGTCCCCAGGAGGTGGGCGAGCATCTCGGCTTCGACAGTGAGGGCGACCGCGTTGTCACGCACTTCTTCGAGTGTCTTGATCGAGCGTACAAGGGATGGCGCTGGGCCGTGACGGTCGCGCGTGCGTCGCGGGCGCGTGTCGTGACGGTGTGCGAGACCGTGCTGCTGCCCGGAAAGGGCGCGCTGCTCGCCCCGAACTGGGTCCCGTGGAGCCGGCGGCTGCGCCCCGGCGACCTCGGCGTGGGCGATCTGCTGCCGACCGAGGCCGACGACGACCGGCTGGCCCCTGGATTCACCGCCACCGACGACGACTCCGACCGCCAGATGATCTTCGAGTACGGCCTGGGCCGGGCCAGGGTGCTCTCGGCCTTCGGCCGTGATCTCGCGGTGCGCCGCTGGCACACCGGCGACTCGGGCCCGCACAGCCCCATCGCGCACGCGGCGCCGGCCCAGTGCTCCACCTGTGGGTTCTACTGGCCGCTCGCGGGCGCGTTGCGCCTCGGGTTCGGCGTCTGCGCGAACGAGTACGCCCCGGACGACGGGCGCGTGGTCGCCGCCGACCACGGCTGCGGAGCCCACTCCGAGGCCACCACGGTGCCTTCGATGATCGTCGACCAGCCGCCGCCGATCCTCGACGACCTCGGATACGACCTGCTGCCCGCCGAGGCGGAGGAAGAGGAACTCGCCCAGGGCGAGCGGCTGGGCGGCGGCCCCGCCGAATCTGAGGGCTCCGTGGACGAGACCGAGTCCGAGCCTCTCGGCCACTCCTGATCCGGGCCGCTCGGGCCTGCTCCGCCGCCCGCCTCGCGCCGTTCGGGGCCGGGCCCGACGTGCTGCCGGGCGCGGTTCGCCGCTGGTCGCCCACGCGTTTTCCGCCTGATCGCGACGGTACGTGGAAGTGGGCGCCGGTTGGCTAAGGTACGTCCGGACGTGGCGGCGAGATCTGGGACCTGGGGGCTCACGAGATGGACGACTCCTTCGGCACGGCGCGGATGCGCGACACCGTTCTCGCGGCGTGGACGGCCTCTCCCGCCCGGTTCCGCGAGGACGCCAACGCGGAGGAGGACTTCGCGCTCGGCGGTTACCGCGACCGGCTGGTCGTCGAGCTGGCGCAGAACGCGGCGGACGCCGCGCTGCGCGCCGGAGCGCCCGGCCACCTGCGGCTGACCCTGCGCGACGGCGTCCTCCTCGCCGCCAACACCGGAGCCCCGCTGGACGCCGAGGGCGTGGAGGGGCTGTCCACTCTGCGGGTGTCCGGCAAGAAGGACGAGACCGGCGCCGTGGGACGGTTCGGCGTCGGGTTCGCCGCCGTCGTGTCGGTCTGCGACGCGCCGTCGATCATCTCGCGCGGGACCGGCGGCGTCCGCTGGTCCCGTGAGGAGACGGCCGCCCTGGTCGCCGCGCGGCCCGAGCTCGTCGCCGAGCTGGCCGGGCGCGAGGGCCATGTCCCCCTGCTCCGGCTGCCCTTCCCCGCCGAGCCGGCCGACGTGCCGGACGGTTTCGACACGCTGGTACGGCTCCCGCTCCGGGACGAGGCGGCAGAGCGGGCCGTACGGCGCATGCTGCGCGAGGCGGGCCCGGCGCTGCCGCTGGCCATGCCGGCGCTCGCCGTGATCGAGGTCGAGCTGGACGGCGAGACCCGGGTGATCTCCGCCGACGGGTGGCACTCCGTCACCGCCTCCGGCTCCTTCGAGGCCGAGCAGGTGGCCGAGCTGTTCGCCGACCGGCCGACCGAGGAGCGGGCCCGGCCGTACTGGCAGGTCCGCTGGGCGGTGCCGGTGGCGGCGTCCGGCGAGCCGCGCCCGCTGCCGGAGGACGTGCCGCCCGTCGTCCACGCGCCGACGCCGAGCGACGAGCCGCTCGACCTGCCCGCGCTGCTGATCGCCACGCTGCCGATGGCCACCGACCGGCGGCACGCCGCCCCCGGCCCCCTCGCGGACTTCCTGGTCGAGCGGGCGGCCGACGCGTACGTCGAGTTGATGGCGTCGCTGCCGCGCACGCCGCGGCTGCTCGACCTGGTGCCGGGGCTCATCGGCAAGGGCGAGCTGGACGCGCGGATCCGCCGCGCCATCCTGCGGCGCCTGCCGGACGTGCCTCTGCTGCCGGCCGTCTCCGCGCCGGAGGAGGAGCCGCGGGACGGCGGGACGGACGCGGCCGCCCCCGTGCCCCGGACGGAGCTGCCGGACGGTCGCCCCGGGTGGCTGGTGGCCGGACGCGAGGCCAGGGTCGTGGCCGGTCCGCCGGAGTTCCTGGACGCGATCGCCGAGATGGTCCCCGGGCTGCTGCCCGCCGGCTGGCCGGCCCGCCACCCCGCCGTGGCGGCCCTCGGCGTACGACGGGTGGAGCTGGCCGACGTGATCGACATGCTCTCCGGCGACGCCGTGAAGGACCGGGAACCCGCGTGGTGGCGGTCGCTGTACGAGGTGCTGCCCGCGGACGACCCGGAGGCGATCGGCGCGGTTCCCGTGCCGCTCGCGGACGGCCGGCTGGTACGCGGGCCGCGCGGCACGCTGCTCCTGACCGACGGCTCGGCCGCCGGGGCGGGCCCGCTCGACCCGGCCGTCCTGGCGCCGCTCGGCCTGCGCGTCGTGCATCCGGACGCGGCGCACCCGCTCCTGCTGCGGCTGGGGGCGGCCGAGGCGACGCCGCGTACCGTCCTGGAGGATCCGCTCACGCACGCGGCGGTGACCGAGTCGCTGGACAGCGCCGATCCCGAGCCGGTGGCGCAGGCCGTGCTGGCGCTGGTCGACGCGGCCGGGCTGACGGCGGGGGAGGCCCCGTGGCTGGCGGACCTGGCGCTGCGTGGCGCCGACGGCGAGCTGTACCCCGCGGGCGACCTGCTGCTGGCCGACGGCGCGCTGGCCACGCTGATCGACCAGGACGTGCCGTTCGGCGTCGCCGCGCCCGACCTGGTCGAGCGGTACGGCTCGCGCGTCCTGGCGGCGACCGGCGTCCTGGACGGGTTCGCCGTGGTCAACGATGCCGACGTGCTGCTCGACCCCGAGGAGTGCGACCACGATCTCGACCGCGAGGACGAGTGGCTGGAGGCGGTCCTCGACCTGCTGCCCGAGCTCGACGTGCCGCCCGTGGCCCGCGAGTTCACCGCCGTCCGCGACCTCGAGTACGTCGCGGACTGGCCGGCGGCGCTCGCCCTCCTGTCCCGGCCGCCGCTGCGCGCCGCGCTGCAGCCGCTGCGCGTGCTGGTGTCGGGTGAGGTCGTCGAGGTGCCGTCGTACACCGCGTGGTGGCTGAGCGCCCACCCCGTGCTGGACGGCCGGCGGCCCACGTCCCTGCGGCTGCCCGGCGGTGACCCGCTGCTGTTCGGCCTGTACGGCGACGCGCCCGCCGGGGTGGACGAGGTTGCGCTGACCATGATCGGCGTCCGCTCGTCCCTGGCGGACCTGCTGGCGTCGCACGGCGGCCCGGACGAGCTGCTCGAGCTGATGGCCGACCCGTCGATCGAGGTGGACCGCGCGCAGCTCCGTGCCCTGTGGATCGCCCTCGCGGCCGTCGATCCGTCCCGGGTGCGCCCGCCGTCGTCGGTGCGTGCCGTACTGGAGGGGGAGATCGTGGTCGCGGACGCCGAGGACGGCCGCGTCATCGACGGCACGGGCGACGGCGGGGCCGAGAGTGCCGGGGAGCCGGTGGTGGTCGAGGCGCCCGACCTGCTCGCCCTGGTGGCGGAGCGGCCGCTGGTGCTCGCGCCGTTCGACCTGGCCGAGGCGCTGTCGGAGCTGCTCGACCTGCCGCTGGCGGGCGAACTGGTGAGCGGCGCGGTCACGTCGTCCGGCGAGGAGCGCCCGGTGCCCGCGGAGGTGCGCTCGCTGCTGCCGACGGCCCCGTCGACGTACGTCGAGCACGGCGAGCTGCTGGTGGACGGCAGGCCGGTGCCGTGGCGCTTCTACGAGGGGAAGGTCCACGCGTCCGGCGTCGAGGGGCTGGCCCGCGGGCTGGCGTGGGCGTCCGGGCAGTGGGGCGACCGGCTCGCGGTCGCCGCGCTCCTGCGCGACCCGGGGCGGGTCCCGCTGCTGCTCGCCGAGGCGGACCTGGACTCCTGAGGACCTGGATTCCTGTGGGGATGATCTTGGAGCCCCACATCCGGACTTGCTAGGGGCGTCGATCGCGGCGGCGGATGTAGGCGAGGCCGAACAGGCCGAGGCCGAACCCCGCCGCGCAGGTCCACAGCCACCGGGTCTCCTCCGGCCGTGCGATGAGCAGCACGATCAGCGCGACCAGCCACAACGTCGTACCGACGAGGATGGTCGCGGTGTCGTTCGTCCTGATCGGCTGGAGGTCGGGCCGGGGCTGCTGCTTCACGAGACCCAAGCTTAAAGCCCCCGCAAATCGGAGAGCGGGCGGATCCCGCGTGCAGGGGTGCCGGGGAGCGGGAGCGGCTACGGAGTGGAACAGGCATGCCACAGAACCCGTAAAATATGCACAAAACGGTCACGGAACCGTCACACTGACCATCGCCCTCTTCTCGCAGGTCACACGTCCTGCCACTCTTCGCGCGTGAGTAACAGCATGAACCCTCGAGCCACCGGCTTTCTTGATCGTTTCTTCTTCATATCCGAGCGTGGCTCGACCATTGGCCAGGAGGTGCGCGGCGGTTTCGCCACCTTCTTCACGATGGCGTACATCGTCGTGCTCAACCCCATCATCATCGGCACGGTCGCCGACAAGACCCAGCAGGTGCTCGGGGGTGGCACCGTCCCGAACTTCCCGCTGATCGCGGCGGCGACCGCCTTCGCGGCGGGAATCCTGACGATCGCGATGGGCATCTTCGGCCGGGTGCCGCTGGCGATGGCGACCGGCCTCGGCCTGAACGCGTTCGTGGCCTTCGGCATCGCCACCCACATGACCTGGGCGGACGCGATGGGTCTCGTGGTCCTCGAAGGAATCGTGATCGCGATCCTGGTGCTCACCGGATTCCGGGTCGCCGTCTTCAACGCCATCCCGGCTCAGTTGAAAACGGCGATCAGCGTCGGAATCGGCCTGTTCATCGCGCTGATCGGATTCGTCGACGCGGGCTTCGTGCGGCGCATCCCCGACGCCGCGAACACCACCGTCCCCGTGAAGCTGGGCGCGCTGGGCAACGGGTCGCTCACGGGCTGGCCCACGCTGGTCTTCGTCGTCGGCCTGGTCGTGACCGCGTTCCTCATCGCCCGCAAGTTCAAGGGCGCCATCCTCTTGGGCATCGTCGGCACCACGATCCTGGCGATCGTCGTCGAGGCCATCGCCAACGTCGGCCCGCAGGTGGCCCAGGGGCAGCCGGTCAACCCGGACGGCTGGGCGCTGAACGTGCCCAAGCTGCCGCCGACCCTGCTGGAGCTGCCGGACCTGTCGCTGCTCGGCCAGTTCAACCTCTTCGGGAGCTTCTCGAAGATCGGCGGGGTCGCGGCGATCCTGCTCGTATTCACCCTCCTGCTGGCCGACTTCTTCGACACCATGGGCACCGTCGTCGGCGTCGGCCGCCAGGCCGGACTGGTCGCCCCCGACGGCAGCATGGAGCGGACCCGCTCGATCCTGCTGGTCGATTCCCTCGCCGCGGCCGCCGGCGGTGCGGCCAGCGTCTCGTCGAACACCACCTACGTCGAGTCCGCCGCCGGCGTCGGGGAGGGCGCCAGGACCGGTCTGGCCAGCGTGGTCACCGGTGTCCTGTTCCTCCTCGCGATGTTCTTCGCCCCGCTGACCCAGGTCGTGCCGTCCGAGGCCGCGACCCCGGCACTGGTGATCGTCGGCTTCCTGATGATGTCGCAGATCCGGGAGATCGACTTCAGCGACTACGAGATCGCGATCCCGGCGTTCCTGACGATCGTGCTGATCCCGTTCACGTACTCGATCACCGCGGGCATCGGCGCCGGGTTCATCACGTACGTGTTCATCAAGGCGCTGAAGGGCCACGCGCGGCAGATCCACCCGCTGCTGTGGGTCGTCGCCGCGCTGTTCGTCGTGTACTTCACCGTGGAGCCGATCAAGTCCGTCCTCGGTCTCTGACCTGCCTCGCCTCGTCGTACGCTGGCGCCGTACGCACGCGCGACCCCCGCGGTCCATCCGCGAGGGTCGCGTTTTGCGTTTCCTTGACGAACATCCGGACAGTGGAATACCGGTGATGCCGGTATAGTTAGCAAAGGTAATGAGTCATGCTAACGAACCATCCCAAGACAGAGTCGATCGCGAATCTACGTACCGACGCCGGGCTGGCGTCCGCCCTGCGCGTCTCGCTGGCGCGGCTGAATCGGCGGCTGCGCAAGCAGGCCGCGCAGCATTCCTTGACCCCCACCCAGCTCGCGACGCTGGCCGCCGTCGAGCGGCACTCCGCGATGACGCCCGGCGAACTGGCGGAGCACGAGAAGGTGCAACCGCCCTCGATGACCCGCGTCATCGCAAAACTGGAGGAGCGCGGTCTGCTCGCGCGCAGCCCGCATCCCACGGACCGGCGACAGGTCACCGTGAGCGTGACGGAGGCCGGCGCGACGCTCCTCAGGGAGGAGCGGCGGACCAAGGAGGCGTGGCTGGCCCGGCAGTTGAAGGGGTTGACGGCCGAGGAGAAGGCGACGCTGAGAGCGGCGGCGCCGATCCTGGAGAAACTCTCCAAGACCTGACGGCGGCCGGCGAGACGAGCCGGAGCACCGCCGTCGACGAATCGGACGCGGCGGCGGGCCGGACGCGGCACGGCGGCGGGATGTTCCGGTCGCTGCGCAACTACAACTACCGGCTGTTCGCGGCCGGGGGCATCGTCTCCAACGTCGGCACCTGGATGCAGCGGACCGCCCAGGACTGGCTGGTGCTGCAGCTGACCGGCGGCAGCGGGTCGGCGCTCGGTGTGACCGTGGCGCTGCAGTTCCTGCCCGTGCTCCTGTTCGGGCTGTGGGGCGGGATGCTCGCCGACCGCTACCCCAAGCGGCCGGTGCTCATCGTGGCCCAGTCCCTCATGGGCGCGCTCGCCCTCACCATGGGGATCCTCACCCTCACCGGATCCGCCCAGGTCTGGCACGTCTACGTGATGGCGTTCGTCCTCGGTGTCATCTCGTGCGTCGAGGTGCCCACGCGGCAGTCGTTCGTCGTCGAGATGGTCGGCCGCGAGGACCTGTCGAACGCGATCGCGCTGAACAGCTCGACGTTCAACCTCGCCCGGGTGTTCGGCCCGGCGCTGGCGGGCGTGCTCATCTACTGGATGGGCACCGGACCGATCTTCATGCTCAACGCCGCGTCGTTCGCGGCGGTGATCGCCGGGCTCGCGCTCATGCGGAAGTCGGAGCTGTGCACCCCCGAGCCGGTGCCCCGGGCCAAGGGCCAGCTCCGCGAGGGGCTGCGGTACGTCGCACGGAGTCCCGACCTGCTGCTGCCGATCCTGATCGTGGGGTCGATGGCGATATTCACGCAGAGCTTCTCGACCAGCATCGCCCTCATGGCCACCAAGGTGTTCGGCGCGGGCGCGTCCTCGTTCGGCGTCGCGTCCAGCGCGTTCGCCGTTGGAGCGCTCGGAGGGGCGCTGCTCGCCGCCAAGCGGGTCAGGCCGAGCCGGCGCTTCCTGATCATCGGCGCGATCTGCTTCGGCGTGTTCCAGGCCGTCGCGGGCCTCGCGCCGAGCTACCCGGCGTTCCTGGCGTTCCTGATCCCCGCCGGGATGGCCGTGGTGACCGTGAACACCACCGCCAACGCCACCGTCCAGATGGGCGCGTCGCCCGAGATGCGCGGACGCGTCATGGGGATCTACGTCCTGGTCTTCACCGGTGGCGCCCCCATCGGCTCGCCGCTGGTGGGCTGGCTGGCCGAGGTGGCCGGTCCTCGGGTGTCGGTGGTCGTGGCGGGCGTCCTCAGCCTGCTCGGCGTCGGCCTCGCCGTACTGGTGACGCGGATCGTGGCCGCCCGGGTGCGGCCGGAGAAGGCCCTGGAGGGTGTGCCGGGCGAGATGCCCGCTGCGGGGCGGACGCCAGCGGGTTCGCTCACCCGCTGGCGGCTGCGCCGAGCCGCCTGACCGGAGCCGGGGGCCGCCGGCGGGCGCTTCGCCCGCCGGGCCCTCCGGAGCCCTCGCGCGCTGCGGTGCGCGAGAATCGATGGGTGAGCAGGTTGTTCGTGGCGCTGTCACCGCCTGCCGGGGTGCTGGCCGAGATCGCGGCCGAGGTGGGCCCGAGGCGGGTGGAATGGCCGGGCCTGCGCTGGGTGGACGACGCCCTGTGGCACGTCACGCTCGCGTTCCTCGGTGAGGTGCCCGACGACGTGCTGCCCGAGTTGGACGTACGGCTGGCCCGCGCGGCCGCGCGCCATCGGCCCATGAGGGTGTGGTTCGGTTCGGCGGGCGCGTTCCCCTCGCTCGGCAGGGCACGGACCTTCTGGGTGGGCCTCAACACCGTCCCTCCGGACGAGACGGAGGTTTCTCCGAGCGCCGGAAGGCACGGCGGCTCGCGGGACGCGGAAACGCGGGAAAGCCCGCGCGGGCGATCGGGGGCGTTCGCCGAGCCGATGGTGCGGCTGGCGGCGTCGCTCGCCGCCGGGGCCCGGCGTGCCGGGGCGGCGGAGGTGGACCGGAAGCCGTTCCACCCCCACCTGACCCTGGCGCGGTCACGGCACGGCGATGACCTGCGGCCGCTCGTGTCCGCGATGAGCGCGTTCCGTGGGCGCGAATGGGACGCGGACGTCGTCCATCTGGTGCGCAGCCATCTGGGATCCCATGTTCGCTATGAGCAGGTCGCGGTCTACCCACTCGGTGGACGCGATTAGGCTCCAATGCGTGGATCGTCCTCGTCGTTGGTTGCTGCCCACGGTGCTCGCGCTGCTCGTGTTCATCGTGGTGATCGGAGCGTTGCTCCGTTAGTGGAGTGTCCACGAACCTCGGCCGGGTCGGTCACTTCACCGGAAGGAATCCGCGGTCCTCGCGAAGCCCGCTTCGCCGGGCCTCCGCTCCAGTCCTCGCTCCCTCGATCCCGGCTGAACGATTGCGGACAGCGCACAGCTACCAGGCGTACTCCTCCGGAGACGTCTTGAAGCCGGGGAAGATCTCGTCGATGCGGGCGAGCGCCTTCTCGTCGAGCTTGATCTCCAGGGCCTTGATCGTCCCGTCGAGCTGCTCCAGGGTGCGCGGTCCGACGATCGGGGCGGTGACGGCCTTCTGGTGGAGCAGCCAGGCCAGGCCGACGTTCGCCGGGTCCTCGCCGAGCTCGTCGCAGAACGCCTCGTAACGCTCGATCTTGTCGCGGTGCTTCTCCAGCTCCCGGGCGATCACCTCGGACGCGGAACGCCCCTTGTCGATCTTGCGGAGGATGCCTCCGAGCAGGCCGCCCGCGAGCGGGCTCCACGGGATCAGGCCGAGCCCGTAGTCCTCGCACGCCGGGATGACCTCCAGCTCGGCGGCCCGGACGATCAGGTTGTAGTGGGACTGCTCGGAGACCAGGCCCAGCGAGTTCCGGCGGCGGGCCGACTCCTGCGCCTTGGCGATGTGCCACCCGGCGAAGTTGGACGATCCGACGTACAGGATCTTGCCCTGCTGCTTCAGGATGTCCATGGCCTCCCAGAACTCCTCGAACGGGGTGTTCCGGTCGACGTGGTGAGCCTGGTAGAGATCGATGTAGTCGGTCTGCATGCGCTTCAGCGACGCGTCGCAGGCGCGGCGGATGTTGAGCGCCGACAGGCGGCCCTCGTTGGGCCAGTCGCCCATGTCGCCGTAGAGCTTGGTGGCGATGACGGTGCGCTCGCGGCGGCCGCCGCCCTGGGCGAACCAGCGCCCGATGATGTTCTCGGTGATGCCCTCGCCCTTCTTCCACCCGTACACGTTGGCGGTGTCGAAGAAGTTGATCCCCAGCTCGTGGGCGCGGTCCATGATGGCGAAGGAGTCGTCCTCCGAGGTCACGGGGCCGAAGTTCATCGTGCCCAGGCAGAGCCTGCTGACTTGGAGACCTGTGCGGCCAAGCTGTCCGTAATCCATGCCCTCCACCCTAAGAACCTGGAGTGGACTCCAGTCGAGTGCGCCCGGTTCGAGTCGCTCGGGTCGCCATGCCGCGGACCCCTGTGGTTTCGCGTCGACGGAACCATGCGGACGTTCAACGAATGATCGACGTAGCCTCCGGGTGTCCGCGCCGACGGCGTCCGTGCGGGTTCGGTCGGGAATGATTGGCGCATGCGGAGCGGGACGGGGAGATTGCCGATGCGGAGGACAAAGCGCTCGGACGGCGCGGCCAGTCGGCGTCTGATCCGGCTGACGGCGCCGGTGCTCGCCCTCCTGCCGGTGCTCGCGCTGTCCGCCGGAGCGCTGCCCGCCGCCGCGCGCTCCGCTTCTCTTACGGCAGCGGTCCCTCCGGTCGCGGCGGATTCGGCGGTGGGGGACGAGGGGCGGCTGCTGTTCACCTTCACGGACCCGCGCATCGACGAGTCCAGCGGGCTCGCGGTCTCGCCCACCCATGACGGCATCGTCTACACCCACAACGACAGCGGCGACAGCGCGCGGTTCTTCGCCGTCGGCATGGACGGGAAGACCCGGGCCACGTTCCGGCTGGCCGGCGTTGCGGCGCGGGACTGGGAGGCCATGGCCGCCTCCGTGGACCCGGCGACCGGCAAGGGAGTCCTCTGGTTCGCCGACATCGGCGACAACCTCGACGGCGCCTGGCCGGACGTCTCCGTGTACAAGGTGGACGAGCCCGCGACCATGCGGTCGGCGACGCTCCAGGCCACCCGCTACCGCTTCCGCTACGAGGGCGGCGCCAGGAACGCCGAAGGGATGATGATCCATCCCAAGACGGGCCGGCTGTACATCGTGAGCAAGGAGTTCTCCGGCTCCGTCTTCATCGCGCCCAAGGTGCTGCGTACCGACCGGGTGAACCTGCTCAAGCGGGTCGGACCGGCGCCGATCATGGCGACCGACGCGGCGTACGCGCCGGACGGGTCGAGCTTCGTCATCCGCACGTATTTCTCCGCCTCGCTCTATCGCGCGCCGGGCGATCTCGTCACCCGTCTCACGATGCCGCCGCTCAAGCAGGCCGAGTCCATCGCGTACACGCGGGACGGCAAGGCGCTGCTGACCGGCTCGGAGGGGCTCAACAGCCCGGTCTACCGTGTTCCGCTCCCGGTGGACGTGGTCGGGCCCTCCGCGTCGGCGACGCCCGCCGAGGCGGCGGACGCCCCCACCGGTACGGCCGGGGCCGGTGACAAGGGATCGGTCACCGCTTCGGGAGGCGGGCCGGGCAAGGACGAGGGCGGCGGGATCCCGTTCTCGATGGTGGCGCTCTGGGTGGGGACGGCCGTCGGGGCGATCGGCATCATCGCCGCGATCGCCTACCGCACCGCCCGTTGATCGCTGTGTCTATTTGCGCTCGCTTCGCTCGCGCGGGCTCGGGGCGCCGGAAGTCGGCTTGTGCCCTCGTCACGTCCTCACTCCTTCGTCGCTCCGGGCGTCCCTCGGTTACTTCACCGCCGCGCCCCGAGCGTGATGGCTTGGCGGCTCACATCTTGGCGACGAACGGCTCGCCGAGCAGCGCGTGCTCGACCAGCTCGACCGACCGGGCCAGCCGTACCAGGCGGGCGCCCTCGCGGCGGTAGGCGTCGAGCACGGCCTCGACGGCGTGCGGCGGCAGGTGGCCCTTCAGATCCACGGCGGCGCCGCGGTAGCCGGTCCTGGCCGCCTCAATCTCCGCCCGGACGTGGTGGCGGGCCATCCGGGCGAGCGCCAGCGGGTGCCGCCTGAGCACGCCGTACGCGCGGTAGTCGGGCGGGACGGCGTCGAGCAGCCACGCCGCGGCCGTCTCCTCCCAGTCGGGGGTGTCCGGCGGGCGCACCTCCGACGGCCATCCGGTGGGCAGATACACGCTGACCAGCATACCGAACATGAGTTCGATCTAGAGGGCTGTCCCTCGGGGTGTCCTCTGCGCTAACTTGCGATGATGCGCGTTCTGGTGATGAAAGCCGGACAATCATGAAGATCGGCGTGATCGGCGCAGGCATCCTCGGGCTGGCGGTCGCGCGTGAGCTCGCCTCCTCCGGAGCCGAGGTGACCGTGCTCGACAAGGAGAGCCGGGTCGCGGCGCACCAGACCGGGCACAACAGCGGGGTCGTCCACGCCGGCATCTACTACGCCCCGGGATCGCTCAAGGCGCGGCTGTGCCGGGACGGCGTCGCCATGCTGCGCGAATACTGCGCCGAGCACCGCCTGCCGTACGACGAGGTGGGCAAGCTGGTCATCGCCTCGACCCGGGCCGAGCTGCCCGCGCTGCGCAGGATCGCCGAGCGGGCGCGGGAGAACGGCGTTCCGGGCATCGTCGAGCTGGACGCGCTCGGGCTGCGCGAGGTGGAGCCGTTCGCGGTGGGCGCGGGAGCGGTGCATTCACCCACCACCGCGATCACCGACTTCCCGGCCGTCGCCCGCCGTCTCGCCGAGGACGTGGTCGCCATGGGCGGCGCGGTACGGCTGTCGCATCCGGTCAGGGCGCTGTCCGAGACCGCGAGCGGTGTGGTGGTGGTCGCGGGGCGCTCCCGGTTGAGGTTCGACGCGGTGGTGTCGTGCGCCGGACTGGGCACGGACCGGGTCGCCGCGCTCGCCGGGGCTCCGGGGGACGTGCGGATCGTGCCGTTCCGGGGTGAGTACCGGCGACTGAGGGGCGCGGCGCGCGGCCTGGTGCGCGGGCTGATCTATCCGGTGCCCGATCCCCGCTATCCGTTCCTCGGCGTCCACCTGACCAGGCGGATCGACGGCGAGGTCCTGGTCGGACCCAACGCGGTCATGGCTCTCGCGTTCGAGGGCTACCGGTGGCGGGACCTGTCTCCGGGCGATCTGCGGGAGATCCTCGGCTGGCCGGGCACCTGGCGGATGGCCGGGCGGAACTGGCGCACCGGCGTGCGCGAGGTGTACGGCTCGGTGGCCCCGGACGCGTTCCTGACCGCCGCGAGGCGGTACGTCCCCATCCTGGGGCCCGCGGATCTGGAGCCCGCGGAGGGAGGCGTGCGGGCGCAGGCGGTCGGCCGGGACGGGCGGCTGCTCGACGACTTCGCGATCGACGTCCACGGCAGGATCGTGCTGGTCAGGAACGCGCCGTCGCCTGCCGCCACGGCGAGCCTCGCCATCGCCCGACATGTCGTCTTAACGGTGCCTTTAGGATGATGCACCTAGAGTGCTTGATGCCCTGAACGTCATCTTCACGTTGCCTTAAGGAAATTCGGTCAACATGTCATGGTGAGCGAATTCCCAGAAGCCCGGTTGCTGATCGTTGAAGACGAGCCCAACATCCTGGAACTGCTGGCGGCCAGCCTGCGGTTCGCGGGATTCGAGGTCACTACCGCCTCAAACGGAGGCGAGGCGGTCGCGGCGGCCCAGCGCCACCGGCCCGACCTGATCGTCCTCGACGTGATGTTGCCCGACATGGACGGATTCGACATCGTCCGCCGCCTGCGTGGTGGCGGAACGCACACGCCTGTCGTCTTCCTGACCGCTCGGGACGCGACCGAGGACAAGATCCGCGGACTCACGCTCGGCGGCGACGACTACGTCACCAAGCCGTTCAGCCTCGAAGAGGTCATCGCCCGCATCCGGGCCGTGCTACGCCGTACGGCGGGGGACCCGATGGCGGCTCCGCCCCGGCTCACCTTCGCGGACATCGAGTTGGACGAGGAGTCCCACGAGGTGTGGCGCGGCGGCTCCGCCATCCCGCTGTCCCCGACGGAGTTCAAGCTGCTGCGCTACTTCATGGCGAACGCGGGCCGGGTGCTGTCCAAGGCGCAGATCCTCGACCACGTGTGGGACTACGACTTCCGCGGTGACGCCGGCATCGTCGAGTCGTACGTGTCGGTGCTCCGCCGCAAGGTGGACAACACTCACCCCCGGCTCATCCACACCCTCAGGGGCGTCGGATACGTGATGCGAACCCCGCCGTCCGGCACCGTGTGACCGTGGCGGGGAGGTGGTCGGACCGCACGCCGCTGCGGATCAAGCTGATCGCCGCGATGTTGGCGCTGGTCGCCGTAGCCCTCGCCGTCATCGGCGTCGGCAGTGTCTCGATGCTCAGCGGCTATCTCGTGGACCGGGTGGACGCGCAGCTCGACATGGTCGTGCACGACGTCGGCAGGCAGATGAAGCGCAAGCCGGTGGAGCTCGTCCGGCTGCGCACGCCCCCGGACGGCTGGATCGCCGTCTACGACCACGAGGGCACCCTGATCGCCACCCAGGCGGGGATGTCCGTCGAGGACATTCCCGGGCCGCGTTCGCCCGCCCACGACACGGACGTGCCGCAGACCGTCCCCGCCCGGTCGGGGAGCGGCACGTGGCGGGTGCGCGTCGTGATGGAGCCCGAATCCGGCAGCGCGCTCGTCGCGATCGACCTGGCGTCCGTCCGGCAGATCACCACCCGGCTCGCGCTCATCGAGCTGCTCGGCAGCCTTCTCGTCATGGCCGTGCTCGTCGTGGTCGGCATAGTGACCGTACGGCGCAGCCTGCGCCCGCTGGCCGAGATCGAACGGACGGCCGAGGCCATCGCGGGCGGCGACCTCAGCAGCCGCGTCCCCGACCGTCATCCGCGTACCGAGGTGGGACGGCTGTCCCGCTCGCTCAACGGGATGCTCTCCCAGATCGAGGCGGCGTTCCAGGCCAAGGCGTCGTCGGAGGCCGCCGCCCGCGAGTCGGAGGAGCGGATGCGCCGGTTCGTCGCGGACGCCTCTCATGAGTTGCGCACGCCGCTCACCTCCATCCGCGGGTTCGCCGAGTTCCACCGGAGGGTGCCGGGCAACGACACCGGCCGCCTGATGCGGCGGATCGAGGACGAGGCCGCCCGGATGGGCCTGCTCGTGGACGACCTGTTGCTGCTCGCCCGCCTGGACCAGCAGCGTCCGCTCCAGGAGCACCCGGTGGACCTGCTCGCCATCGCCGCCGACGCCGTCTACGACGCGCGGATCCTGGCGCCGGACCGCGACATCTCCCTCCTGGTCGAGTCCGACATCGCCCTGATCGTCGAAGGTGACGAGGTACGGCTGCGCCAGGTCGTCGGCAACCTGATGAACAACGCCATGACCCACACGCCCCCGGGCACGCCGGTGACCGTACGCGTCGGGACGGCCGGCGAGCGGGCAGTGGTCGAGGTCGCGGACAAGGGCCCCGGCATGACGGCCGAGCAGGCGGAGCGCGTGTTCGAACGCTTCTATCGGGCCGACCTGTCCCGGGCGCGCAAGGACGACGCGGCCATGCGGGCGGCCGGGGGGAGCGGCCTCGGGCTGTCCATCGTCTCGGCGATCGTCCGCGCGCACGGCGGCCGCGTGACCGTGGAGACGGCGCCCGGCGCGGGAGCGGCCTTCCGCGTCGTGCTCCCGCTCACCCCCGAGGTCCTCACCCCCGAGGACGCCCGGGACGAGGAACCGGACCCGGCCGAGGAGACCTCGCCCGCTTCTCAGGCGACCCGCACCGAGTAGTCCCCGAAGTCCGCCACCACCTCCAGGGTCCCGCCCAGGGCGACGACATAGGACCGGACGACGTCCATCCCGCCCACCTGGCCGTGCTCGATTTGGGACACGCGCGCCTGGCTGATGCCCATCCGCGCGGCGAGGAGCTTCTGGGAGACGCCCAGGCGCTTGCGCATCTCGGCCAGTTGAGCACCGCGAAGCTCCGCGCGAAGTTGCTCGCGTCCAGCCTCGCGTCCGGCGACTCGCTCCGGCGAGTCCCAGTCAGGGTCGATCTCGCGGATCTTGGCCTTGGTATCGGACCACCTGACGAACTCGCTCATCGCTGACCTTCCTTGTCCTTCTCGGCGCGGTATGCCGCGTAACGCTCCTCGGCCAGTGGGATCGCTGTCCGGTACCAACGGTTCCATTCCCCCGATTTGTCACCTGCGACCAGCACGATCGCTTCGCGCGTCGGGTCGAACACGAAGAGCAGGCGGATCTCTGCATCGCCGGGAACTCGGGGACGTAACTCTTTGAGGTTGTGCAGGACACGAGAGTGGTGGATCCGGTCGACGAGAGGGCGGCCGAGCTTCGGACCTTGCAAGGCAAGCTCGTCCAGCGCCTGTTCGATCTTTTATGCGGTGGCGGGGTCGTTCTTGCAGATGTCGAGAAACCAGCCGTTCACTTCGGCGTGCAGCACGATTTCCCAGGCCATGCTGCGAATATAACAGATCCTTATATCGAGGGTGGAGGTGTTACGGCAAGGAGCTCTCCGTACGCACGGTGGTTCGGTCGGACGTTCGCCGAGGGCTGCCACCGCCGGGCTTATGACGGTCAGGGGGAGGGGGGCGATGTGGGGGACAGGCCGGGGAAGCTTCCGTCGGGGAAGGTGCCCGCGCCCGCCGTGCCGTCCGGTACGACCACCTCGTCGCCCTCGCCGAGACCGTCGACGATCTGGACGTACTGGTCCCCTTCGACACCGATACGCACCTGGCGGCGGACGTCCTCGCCGCCGACCCGTACGGTCACCGTCGCCGTCCCGCCCGGTCCGGTCTCGACCGCACGCGCGGGGACGTAGACCGCGTTCTCGGCCGCGCCGGTCGTCACCGACACGTACGCGGTCTGGCCGACGAGCAGGTTCTTCGGCGCGCTGGACAGGGCGACGCGTACGCCGTACCGGACGAGCTGGTTGGTCGTCGTCGCGGTGACGTCGATGTGGGTGATGGTCCCGGCGAACTCCTGCCCGGGGTGGGTGTCCACGGTCACCGAGGCTCGCTGGCCGACCTTGAGCTTGCCGATGTCGGACTCCGTGAACAGCGCGTTCACCTGGAGCTCGTCGAGGTTGCCGAGGGTGATGAACGCGGCGCCCGCGTTCGCCGTGTCCCCGGCCTTGCCGCCGACGCTCATGACCGTGCCCCTGGACGGTGCCTTGATGGTCACTCCGGCCAGCGCCTCCTTGGCGCCCGACAGCTCGCGCTTGGCGGTGGTGACATCGGCCTCGGCCTGCTCCACCGACACAGCCGCGCCCCCGGAGGGACCGCCTGCGTTGCGACCCTCCCCGACGGAGCCACCCGCGCCTCCGGAGCCGCCCTTGGCTGAGCCTCCCCCGTTGGAGGTGCCGCCGTTGGAGCCGTTGGAGGCGGTGACGCGGCCGGCGGTCGGCTTCCCGGTATCGGTGGTGGACATCCCGTCGCCGGTCGCGCAGTTCGCGGCCGAGCCCGCCGTCGCGGACGGCTTCGCGGACGCGTTCCCGGCGTCGGTCCCCGCCGCCGAGCCGCCGCCCAGGATGCCGCCCGAAGTGCCGCCGGCCGGGTTCCCGCCGACGGTGAGCATCTTGACGATGGTCTCGATGATGCCCTGGGTGATCGTCACCGTTTCCCTGACGGTCACCCGCTCGGTGACGACGACCGTCTGGGTGACGGTGACCGTGGGGACCGGCTCCGGCGCCTGGCTCGGCTCGGGCTGAGGCGCCTGGGACGGTTCTGGGGTGGGCTCGGCCCCCGAGGCCGTCGGCTCCGGATGCGTGCCCCGTGCGGGCCGCCGTGCTTCGGATCGCCCAGATCTGCCGGTCCCGGCCGTTTCGGCCTCGGACGCCGCTGCGCCGGACGATCCGTCCCCACTTCGGGGCCCGCCTCCCCCTGAGGAGCGCCGCACGGCGTCGCGTACGGGCTCGGACGTGGTGGTGATCGTGGTCGTGGCGATCGGCGTCGGCTTCGACGTCGTCGTGGAGATGGGCGTCGGACGCGAGGTGGTCGTCGAGATCGGCACCGGCGCTGTCGTCACCAGTGGAACGGGGGTCACCACGACCGGGTCGGCCGCCGAGGCCGAGGGAGCGGCCGAGGAGGGCCGGGGCGAGGCCGACGCGCCCTTTCCGGGCGGGCAGGAGGCCGTGGCCGCGGGAGTGGGGCCGGTGGAGGGAGCGGCGGACCGCTGGGCCACCGTCCGGTTCGGCGTGGAGGTGGCGGAGTTCGTGGAGGAGCTCTCCGCCTTCTCCGCGTTGTCGAGCGCCTCGTACGCGGCCGAGAGCGCGGCGCGGGCGGCGAGGTAGTTCTCCCTGGCCTCGGTCGCGTCCACCCGGGCGAGGGCCTGTCCCGCCCGTACTTTCTGGCCGGGCTTCACGTACACCTTCCGCACCACGCCCGAGGCGCCGAAGGACAGGTCGCGGCTGTGCGCGTCCACCGTGTTGCCGCTCGCGGAGACGACGGAGGTGACGTCGCCGCGTCTGGCGGCCACCAGCTCGATCCTCGCGGTGGGGGCGGCACCGTCGCCGCCGCCGAGGAGGTAGACGCCGCCGCAGGCGAGTACGGCGCAGGCGAGAACCAGACCTCCTGTGCGAAGGACCCTGGGCGGAACAGTCATGCGGAAAATGGTGGTGGCGCCAGGTCATACCAGGCTCAGCCACGCCTGAGAGTTGTCTGTGTACGGCCTCGTCACCGGCCGTTTCCCGAGCTCGATATCCGCCCAAATCGCCCCACGGGAGCGGAGCGCGCGGGAGTCAGGACCGCAGGGAAGGCCAGTGGAGCGGGCTTCGCGAGGACCGCAGCTTCCGTCGAGCGCGGCGAAACCCCCAGCTCGTCCCGTGGAACCCGTGTCGCCGGACGTCAGGCGCGTACGGGCGGAGTTGTCAGCAAAGCTTCAGGCACGTCCGAAGTTGGCCCAAGCCCGGCCCGGCAAGGTGAAGGCCCGTGAAGCTGTCCACCAGGCGCAGGGCGCTCATCGTGAACGGCACCCTCGGGGTGCTGGTGGCGGGTGGCGCGGTCGCCGCCTACCTCTCCCTCGCGGGCCCTGTCGGCCCGGCGAGCGCGTCCGGCGCCTCGACCGTGACCGTGGGGCGGGGAACGGTCCTGGACTCGGTCTCGGCCTCCGGCTCCCTGGAGAGCGCTCGGAGCGCGTCGCTCAACTTCCGTACCAGCGGGACCATCTCCTCGATCAGTGTCAAAGAGGGCCAGAAGGTCAAGAAGGGGCAGGTGCTGGCGCGGCTGGACGGCTCCTCGCAGCGCGACGACCTCGACGCCGCGTCCGCGAGCCTCAGCGTGGCCAAGGAGCAGAACGAGAGCCAGGCGACCGCCTCCAGCTACTCGCAGTACGTGAAGGCGCTCAACTCCTACAAGAGCGCCAAGCGGGCCCTGGCGGAGACCGTCCTCACGGCGCCGTTCAGCGCCACGGTCACCGCGATCAACGGTGTGGTCGGGGACGGCGCCGGGTCTTCGCTGGGCGGCGGCGGCGGGGCCTCCTCCGGCGGTGGAGCGTCGTCGGGCGGCGGCGGGACCGGCGCGTCGGGTGGGAGCTCGTCGGGCTCCGGGCTGATCGAGCTGATCGACACCTCGAAGATGCAGATCGTCGGCGACTTCACCGAGTCCGACGTCACCAAGCTGAAGGTCGGTCAGGCGGCCACGATCTCCTTCGACGCCCTGTCGGGGGTGACCACCCAGGGCAGGGTCAGCATCATCAACCCGGTCGCCGCCACGAGCAACAACGTCGTGCAGTATCCGGTGACCGTCACGCTCACCGAGATCCCCGACGGCGTACGGCTGGGCCAGACGGCCACGGTCCAGGTGGTGGTCGGCAAGGCGGAGAACGTCCTGACCGTGCCGACCTCGGTGATCACCACCGCTGGAGGCCGTACGAGTGTCACCGTGCTGCGGGACGGGCGGCAGGTCGCCCGGCCCGTGGAGGTGGGTGTCGCGGGCGACGGCGTCACGGAGATCAAGTCCGGCGTCGAGGAGGGCGACCAGGTGGTCCGTCCGGCCGTCACATCAGGCGGGACCGGCGGATTCTCCGGAGGCGGGGTCCGCCTGCAGGGAGGCTTCCCCGGTGGCGGTGGGATGTCCGGCGGCGGTGGGATGCCCGGCGGCATGACCGGACGCGGCGGCGGATCGGGCGCCGGGAGATGAGCAGCCCGATGGACGGCCCGATGGACGGAGATCGGCACGGATCCGCGAGCCGGTGGGCGGGCGGGCCGATGAGCGAACCCGCCGAGGGCGCGGCGACCGCGGGCGACCCGGTCCTTCTCATCCGCGATGTCACGAAGGTCTACGGCGAGGGGGAGGCGACCGTACGCGCCCTGCGCGGCGTCTCGCTGACCGTCGAGCCCGGCGACTACGTGGCGATCATGGGGGCGTCCGGCTCCGGCAAGTCCACTCTGATGAACATCATCGGGTGCCTGGACGTGCCGACCGCCGGGACGTACCTGCTCGGCGGCGTGGACGTGGGCGCGCTCGACGAGGTCAGGCAGGCCCGCGTGCGCAACCGGCGCATCGGGTTCATCTTCCAGTCGTTCAACCTGATCCCTCGGATGACCGCGCTGGCGAACGTCGAGCTCCCGCTCGCGTACGGCGGCGTGCGGGCGGCCGAGCGGCGCAGACGGGCGCTCGCCGCGCTGGGCCTGGTCGGGCTGTCCGACCGGGTGGGACACCAGCCGAACGAGCTGTCCGGCGGCCAGCAGCAGCGCGTCGCGGTCGCCCGCGCGCTCGTCACCTCACCGACGCTGCTGCTGGCCGACGAGCCCACCGGCGCCCTGGACAGCACGTCCACGAGAGACGTCCTGGCGATCTTCGATCGGCTGAGCCTGGGCGGCAGGACGATCGTCGTGATCACCCACGAGGACGACGTGGCCGCGCACGCCAAGCGGGTCGTCCGGCTGATGGACGGCCGGATCGTGGACGACCGCAGGCAGGCGCCGGTGGACGGGCCGCCGCCGCTGATCGGCGACCGACCCGCGACGGGAGCGATGAGCGAGCGATGAACGTCCTGGAGATCACCCGGTTCGCCGTACGCGGCCTGACCGCGAACAAGATGCGCAGCATCTTGACGATGCTCGGCATCCTCATCGGCGTCGCGGCGGTGATCCTGCTCGTCGCGGTCGGCCAGGGCTCGTCGGACGTGATCAAGCAGCGCATCCAGAGCCTGGGCGCGAACACGCTCACCGTCTCCGCGTCGTTCTCGGGCGGGTTCGGCGGCCCGGCGGGGCGCGGCGGCGGTGGCGCGGCCGGCCCGCGCACGCAGGCGCGCGGCCTCACCCTTGAGGACGCCCGCGCCATCGCCTCCTCGGGCGACGCGCCCTCCGTCAAGAGCGTCTCGCCGCTCGTGACCTCCTCGTCCGCCACGACGACGTACGAAGGAGCGAGTCACAGCATTTCCCAGGTCGTCGGTACATATCCGAGCTATTTCGAGGCGACCAACAAGTCGGTGACCTCGGGGGCGTACTTCACGAACCAGGACGTCACGGCGGTCCGCAAGGTCGTGGTCATCGGGAAGACGGTCGCCGACGAGCTGTTCGGCCAGGTCGATCCGGTGGGCAAGAAGGTCAACATCCAGGGCGCCGGGTTCACGGTCGTCGGGGTGCTCAAGGAGTCGGGCTCGACCGGCGGCCAGGACGCCGACGACGTCGCCGTCGCCCCGCTGCCCGCCGTGCAGCAGAGCCTGACCGGGTATGGCTCGCTGGGCGGCATCGTCGTGCAGGCCACGAGCGCCGAGACGACGGACGCGGCCGAGGCGGAGATCACCGCGATCCTCGACCAGCGGCACGAGATCACGGGGAGCGCGACCGCGGACTACCGGATTCTCAACCAGGCCAGCCTGCAGGAGACGGTGACCGAGGCGACCGGGACGTTCACCGTGCTGCTCGCGGCGGTGGCGGCGATCAGCCTGCTCGTCGGCGGCATCGGCATCACGAACATCATGCTCGTCACCGTCACGGAACGGACCCGCGAGATCGGCATCCGCAAGGCGATCGGCGCTCCCCGGGGCGCGATCCTCGGCCAGTTCCTCATCGAGGCGACCCTGCTCAGCCTGGTCGGCGGCCTGCTCGGGGTCGGTGTGGCCGTCGCCGGGAGCCGGTTCACCATCGCCGGGGTGCAGCCGGTCATCGTTCCGCAGTCGATCGTGCTGGCTCTCGGCGTCTCGGTCGCCATCGGCCTGTTCTTCGGCAGCTATCCCGCCAACCGCGCCGCCAAGCTGCGCCCGATCGAGGCACTGCGCTTCGAGTGACCCCGCGTGGTGACCGAGACGAGCACCAGACCAGGAGATGAGATGAGCAGAGCGAAGGCCGGGGCGCACGGGCCCGAGGCCGAGATGCCGGCGGCGGAGTTGCTGGACACCTCGCCGTTCGGCGACGAGCCCGAAACGGAGCCTGAGGCGCGGCCGGCCAGGCGGGGGATGTCGAAGGTCACCCTCGTGCTCGGCGCCGGCGTGGTGCTCATGGCGGGCGTGCTCATCGGCATCCAGGCCCAGAAGGCGTGGGGGACCGCGTCCCCGTCCGGCGCCGCGTCCATGACGGGGACCGGCGCCGCGCGCGGGCTCGCCGGGGGCTTCGGCGGCGGCACGGGCCGCGGCTTCGGCGGCGGCATGCCCGGTGGCTTCCCCGGGGGCGGCCAGGGCTCCCAGCGGGGCCAGGGCTCGCAGGGGCAGGACGGTCAGGGCCCACAGGGGCAGGGCGGTCAGGACCAGCCCGGCAGAGCCGGATCGTCCGGCGGCATGACCGTCGGCACGGTCAAGCTCGTGGACGGCGCCAAGGTCTACGTCCAGACCGCGGGCGGCACCATCGTCACGGTCAGGACCGGCGGCGACACGAAGGTGCAGGTCACCAAGGCCGGAAAGGTCGCCGATCTCAAGGTCGGCGGCCAGGTCGTCGTCACCGGCCCCACTGACGAGGAAGGCGCGGTGGACGCCACCTCGGTCGTCCAGAGCTCCAGGAACCGCTAGCGAGAGCCGGCCCGTACGCCCCCCCGCCGGCCCTGGCGGCAGGGACGCGGACCGGCCCCCGAAGGGAGAACACCAGATGAAACCGGAGGCACGCCTGCTCGTCGTGGACGACGAGCCCAACATCAGGGAACTGCTCTCCGTGAGCCTGAGATACGCCGGTTTCGAGGTGGTGACCGCCTCCGACGGCCGGGAGGCCGTCCAGCTCGCCGAGCGTGTACGGCCCGACCTGATGGTGCTGGACGTCATGCTGCCCGACATGGACGGCTTCGCGGTCAGCGGCCGGCTCAGGGACGCCGGACGGCGGATCCCGGTGGTGTTCCTGACCGCGCGGGACGCCACGGGAGACAAGGTCGCCGGGCTGTCCCTGGGCGACGACTACGTGACCAAGCCCTTCAGCCTGGAGGAGGTCCTCGCCCGGATCCGGGCGGTGCTGCGCCGTACGCGCGGGGAGGGTCCGCACTCCAGCAGGCTGCAGGTCGCCGACCTGGAGATGGACGAGGAGGCGCACCAGGTCTGGCGCGGCGGCCGGCAGGTACGGCTCTCGCCCACCGAGTTCAAGCTGCTGCACTACTTCATGATCAACCAGGGGCGGGTGCTGTCGAAGGCCCAGATCCTCGACCACGTGTGGCACTACGACTTCGGCGGCGACCGCAACGTCGTGGAGTCGTACGTCTCCTACCTGCGACGGAAGATCGACACGGTGGATCCCAAGCTCATCCACACGCTTCGCGGCGTGGGCTATGTCCTCCGTGCGCCCCGTCGCTGAGATCAAGCGGCGGCTCGCCCGCACTCCTCTCTGGCTCCGCCTGGTCGGGGCCACGCTGCTGCTGGTGACGCTCGCGGTCGCGCTCACCGGCGGCTTCGCCGTGCAGTTGCTGCGCGGCTATCTGATCGACCGGGTGGACCGGCAGCTCACGGTCTTCACCCGACTCAAGGCCGCCCCGCAGGGGGACCAGGACCGGGTGACGCCGACTCCCGGCGGGACGCGGCCCCAGCGGCAGCCGGGCTTCTACTACATCGTCCTGCTGGACGCGCAGGGCAACGCCGTACGGACCGTGCAGGAGCCCCCGAACGTCGATCCGCCCGTCCTGCCCCGGCTCACGGCCGGCGTCACCGAGCGGATGCGCCGTACGCTGTTCACCGCCGACTCGCACTCCGGAGGGCGGTGGCGCGTGGTCGCCATCGGCGAGCCGGGCGGCGTCACCCGGGTCGTCGCGGTCAGCCTCGCCGACATCGACGGGACCGTCTCCCAGCTCGTCGTCATCGTGGCCGGGGTCGGCTTCGGGGTGCTCGTCGCGCTCGGCCTGGCCTGCTACTGGCTCGTACGGCGCAGCCTGCGCCCCCTCGGCGAGATCGAGCGCACGGCGCAGGCGATCGCGGGCGGTGACCTCTCCCGGCGGCTCCCGCTGCGGCACCGCCGTACGGAGATGGGACGGCTGGGCCGGGCGATCAACGGCATGCTGTCCCAGATCGAGTCGGCGTTCCGCGACCGCGAGAAGTCGGAGGCGATGGCGCGCCAGTCCGCGTACGACGCGCGGCGGTCCGAGGAGCGGATGCGCCGGTTCGTGGCCGACGCGTCGCACGAGCTGCGCACCCCGCTCACGTCGATCCGCGGGTTCGCCGAGCTGTACCGGCAGGAGCGCTCCCAGGACCCGGCGGTGGTGCTGCGCCGGATCGAGGACGAGGCGGCGCGGATGGGCCTCCTCGTGGACGACCTGCTGCTGCTCGCCCGGCTGGACCAGCAGCGCCCGCTGGAACGGCTGGCCGTGGACGTGCTCAGCCTGGCGGCGGGAGCCGTGCTGGACGCGCAGACGCTCGCACCGGAACGCGAGATCGACTTCGTCCGGCTGGACGGCTCCGACGGCCCGGTGAAGGCGCTGGGCGACGAGCACCGGCTCCGCCAGGTGATCGGCAACCTGGTGGGCAACGCCCTGCGGCACACCCCGCCCGGCACGGCCTTCCGGGTCGGGGTGGGGACGCTGCCCGACGACGGCTCCGGAGGCGGCGGGACGGTCCTGATCGAGGTGGCCGACGAGGGGCCGGGCCTGCGCGAGGAGCAGGCCGAGCGCGTCTTCGAACGGTTCTACCGCGCGGATCCGGCGCGCAGCCGCGCCGACACGGGCGGGACGGGGCTCGGGCTGTCCATCGCGGCCGCCATCGTGGAGGCGCACGGCGGCACCATCACGGCCGAGTCCCCGCCGGGCGGGGGAGCCGTCTTCCAGGTCCGCCTCCCGGCCTGCTGAGACGCGTCCGGACCCCCGCGACTCCGGTTGCCGGACCGGCTTACACACACCGCATCGCCTTTTGCCCGGCTTTGTGCCAGAAAGTTCTTGTATTTCGGCATTTAGCGGGGGCCGGTGCGGGAAGGTCCGTGGGTATGCCGGGCGGTACGGGGCTGCTCGAAGCCCTTGCAGCGCTGCGACGTCAACTCGACCACGACCTGTTCCCCCTGGAGATCGGGGACGTCGCTGCGGACCGGCGCGCCCTCAAGGAGCTGACCGGGCAGCTCGACGACTACCTGCTGCCCCGGCTGACCGCCATCGACGCGCCCCTGCTGGCCGTCGTCGGCGGGTCCACCGGCGCGGGCAAGTCCACCCTGGTCAACTCCATCGTCCAGGCGGACATCACCGAGCCCGGCGTGCTCCGGCCGACCACTCTCGCGCCCACCCTCGTGGCCGGTCCCGAGGACGCGGACTGGTTCATGTCCGGCCGCGTGCTGCCCACTCTGCCCCGGGTCACCGGGCCGGGGCCGGGCCAGCCGGGCACCCTGAAGGTGGCCGTGGTGCGGGCGCTCACGCCGGGGCTGGCGCTGCTCGACGCCCCCGACATCGACTCCGTCGTCACCGCCAACCGCGAGCTGGCCGCGCAGCTCCTCGCCGCCGCCGACCTGTGGTTGTTCGTCACCACCGCGGCCCGCTACGCCGACGAGGTCCCCTGGAGCTTCCTGCGCAGCGCCCGGGAACGCAGCACCGCCCTCGCGATCGTGCTGCAGCGGGTCCCGACGGAGGCGATGGCCCCGATCACCGCCGACCTGGAGCGCCTGCTCCGGGAGAACGGGCTGGCCGGGACGCCCCTCTTCGGCATCCCCGAGCTGGTCCTCCCGTCGGAGCGGGCCAGGTTGCCGGCCGAGGCCGTACGTCCGGTCACCGACTGGCTGGGCGCCCTGTCGGCCGACGCGCGATCCCGCGCCCGGGTGGTACGCCAGACGCTGTCCGGCGCCCTGGACAGCCTCGTCGTCCGGGTGCCCGTCCTCGCCTCGCACGTGGAACAGCAGCGGCAGGGTGTCGCGAGCCTGCGCGACGTCGCCGTGAAGTCGTACGACTCGGCGATGTCGGCCTTCAACGAGGGGATGCGCGACGGCTCGCTGCTCAGGGGCGAGGTGCTCGCCCGCTGGCAGGAATTCATCGGCACCGGCGACCTGATGCGCGCCCTGGAGTCCCGGGTCGGCTGGGTCCGCGACCGCGTCGTCGCCTTCATCAGGGGACGTCCCGCCCCCGACCGGGAGCTGCGGGTGGCGCTGGAGAGCGGCGTCGAGGCGCTGATCCGCTCCTCGGCGGAAGGCGCCGCCGAACGCGTCGTGGAGTCGTGGCTGTCCATGCCCGCGGGCCGTGACCTGCTCGAACGCGCGGGCGTCGCCACGGCCGGACGGCTCGGCCGCGCGTCGCCCGATCTGCGCGCCACCGCCGCCGCGGAGGTGCGCGCCTGGCAGGGAGAGGTGCTCGACCTGGTACGCACCGAGGGCGCGGACAAGCGGATCGCGGCCCGGGCCGCCTCCTACGGCGTGAACGGCCTCGGCCTGCTGCTCATGTTCGGCGCCTTCGCGTCCACCGGCGGCATCACCGGCCTGGAGATCGGCATCGCGGGCGGCACCAGCGTGGTGAGCCAGAAGCTCCTTGAGGCGATCTTCGGCGACCAGGCGGTGCGCATCCTGACCTACGAGGCGCGCCAGGCCCTGGGCCGACGGGTCCGGGGCGTCCTGGACCGGGAGCTGGCCCGGTTCACCGACCTGCTCGACGGCCTCGTCCCGGACGAGGAGATCCCGGAGCGGCTGCGGGCCGCCGCCAGAGTCGTGGAGGAGCGGAAGCGGGAGATACCGGTCGCGGCGGTCCCGGGCGGCGGGGAGAGCGGGCCCTCCGGCGGTACGCGGTGAGGCTGAAGCGGAGAAGGGGCGCGGTCTCCCTGGACGACCGGCTCACGGCGCTCGCGGAGGCGGCCGATCTGGCGGAGGGGCGGCTCGGGCACCCGCTGGTCGAGCGGGCCAGGGCCGTGGTGGCCCGGGCGGGCACGCGCAGCGGGCTCTCCGTGGACCACACCGCCGTCGCCCTCGCCGGAGCGACCGGCAGCGGCAAGTCGTCGCTGTTCAACGCGCTGGCGGGCACGCCGCTCGCCGACGTGGGGGTGACCCGGCCGACGACCGCGCACGGCCAGGCCGCGCTCTGGGACGGGGGCGGTGCGGGGCCGCTCCTGGACTGGTTCGAGGTGCCCCGGCGGCACTCGGTGGACGGCGGCGACCTCTCCGGGCTCATCCTGCTCGACCTGCCGGACCACGACTCGATCGAGCTGGCCCACCGGCTCGAGGTCGATCGCCTGGTCGCCGTCGTGGACCTGCTCGTGTGGGTGCTCGACCCGCAGAAGTACGCGGACGCGGCCGTGCACGAGCGGTATCTCCGGCCGCTGGCCCGGCACCGGGACGTCATGCTGGTCGTGCTCAACCAGATCGACCGGCTGCCGCGTCCCGCCGTCGGCCGCTGCCTGGCGGACCTTCGCGCGCTCCTGGCCGCGGACGGCCTGTCCGGCGTGCGGATCGTGGCCGTGTCGGCGCTGACGGGCGAGGGCCTGCCGGAGCTGCGCGAGGCGCTGTCCAGCCTGGTGTCCCGCCGTACGGTGTGGGCGGCGCGGCTCGCCGCCGACGTCGCCGCGGCGGCCACCGTCTTGGCCGGGGTCGAGGACGGCGCTCCCGAAGCGGCCCCCGGCGCGGCGACGCCGTTCCGGAGACTCGGTACGGTGCCGCCGCAGCGGCGGGCGGCCGAGCGCTCCGCGCGTTGGCAGACCGGCGAGCGGCCGAGGCGGTGGGGGCGGCCGCCGCGCCGGCCGGGAGAGGCGTCCCCGGAGATCCCCACGGTGCCGCCCCCCGGGCTCCCCGAAGGGAGGCGGCGGACCGGGCCGTCGCCCGGCGCCCTGGAAGAGGCGTTGGTCGAGGCCCTGCAAGAGGCGGCGGCGGTGCCGTTGGTCGTCCAGTCCGTGGCCAAGGCGCACCGGCACCGGTCCGTGGCGGCGACGGGGTGGCCGGTGACCCGCTGGCTGCGGAGGCTGCGCCCCGACCCACTCCGCCGGCTCCACATCGGAGGCATCCCCGGTACGCCGGGACGGACGTCCGTGCCCGCGGCGACCGCCGTCCAGCGGTCGCAGGTGGACACCGCGATCCGGGAGGTGGGCGCGCAGGCCGCCCGGGAGACGCCCGAGCCGTGGGCGGCGGCCGTCCGGCACGCGGCCCGCTCGCACCGCGGCGAGCTGGCGGACGAGATCGACATGGCCGTGGCCCGGACGTCCCTCGGCGTGTCGCGCCGGCCGCGGTGGTGGCGGGCCGTTGGAGCGCTGCAGTGGTCGGTCTTCGCCGTGCTGGTGGCCGGGGCCGCCTGGCTGCTCGCGCTGTTCGCCGTCGCCGCGCTCATGCTGCCCCCGCCGCCCACGCCCAAGGTGGGCGAGGTGCCGTGGCCGACGGTGCTGCTGGTCGGAGGCGCGATCGTGGGGGTGGCCGTCGCCCTGGTGAGCCGGCTGGCCGCCTGGGTGGGCAGCCGGCGCAGGGCGCGCCGGGCCGCCCGCGTCCTGCGCGCGAGCATCGCGGCGGTCGCCCACCGCCTGGTGCTCGTCCCGGTGAGCGAGGAACTGGACCGCTACCGCCGCTTCCTCGCGCTCATCACGATCGCGCGATCACGCTGAGCGGCCCGCGCGACCTGCTCTCACGCTCACGTGTCCGTGGCGCGGTCGGCCTGCCTGCGGGCGGCGTCCAGCGGGTCGGGCAGTGGGTTCTTCGCGGTCTCGATCTGCCGTGGGCGACCGGCGGTCACCTCGCTGTCCTCGGCCGCCGCCTTCGCCTCCGCGGCGGCGCGCTCGGCTTCCTTGACGGCCTCGGTCCCGGCGGTACGTTCCCGCTGGTCGGGCTCGCGGGTCGCCGCCGAGCGGGGCAGCGCCTCGGTGAACGCCCGGGAGACGCCCTGCAGCGCCGAGGTGACCTCGCTCGGGATCACCCAGAACGTGTTGCCCTGGCCGTTGGCGAGCTGCGGGAGGACCTGGAGGTACTGGTAGGCGAGCATCTTCGGGTCGGGGTCGTTGCGGTGCACCGCCTGGAACACCTCGTCGATCGCCTGCGCCTGGCCCTCGGCCTTGAGGATCTGGGACGTACGCTCACCCTCGGCGCGCAGGATCGCGCTCTGCTTCTCGCCCTCGGCGGTGAGGATCTGCGACTGCCGGAGACCTTCGGCGGTGAGGATCGCGGCGCGCTTGTCCCGTTCGGCGCGCATCTGCTTCTCCATCGCCTCCTTGATGGTCTTCGGCGGGTCGATCGCCTTGATCTCGACGCGGTTCACCCGGATGCCCCACTTGCCGGTCGCCTCGTCGAGCACGCCGCGCAACTGGCTGTTGATGGTGTCGCGCGAGGTCAGCGTCTTCTCCAGGTCCATGCCGCCGACGACGTTGCGGAGCGTGGTCACGGTGAGCTGCTCCACGCCCTGGATGAAGTTCGCGATCTCGTACGCCGCCGCCCGCGGGTCGGTGACCTGGAAATAGAGCACGGTGTCGATGTCGACGACCAGGTTGTCCTCGGTGATCACCGGTTGCGGCTTGAACGAGACCACCTGCTCGCGCAGGTCGATCAGTGGCCGCACCCGGTCCACGAAGGGGATGATGAAGTTCAGGCCGGGGCCGAGCGTGCGGTTGTACCGGCCCAGCCGCTCCACGTTGCCCGCGCGGGCCTGCGGGACGATCCGGACGGCTCGCAGCACGGTGGCGACCACCAGCACGGCGACGACGATTCCCGCGATCAAGGACCACTCCATGCTCACTCCTGCGTTCAGTCCCGTGGGTAGACGAGGGCGGTCGCTCCCTCGATCTCGATGACGTCCACCGTGGCGCCCGCCGGGATGACGAGGGTCTCGTCGTAGGAGCGGGCCGACCACTCCTCACCGCCGATGCGTACCCGGCCGTCCCTGGCGGTCACCTCCTGGGTCACGTACGCGGGCCGGCCGACCAGCGCGGGGACGCCGAACTTGCGGGACGGCGGCTGCGTGAGGTGGCGGCGGGCGATCGGGCGGACCCCGGCGATCCCGGCGATGGAGGCGGCGATGAAGACGACGAGCTGGAGGCCCATGGGGACCCCGAGGGCGGCGACGCCCGCCGTGAGCAGCGCCGCGACGGCGATCAGTCCGAGGGCGGCGGTCAGGGTGAAGATCTCGGCCACTCCCAGGCCGGCGGCCAGGATCAGCCATATGATCCACGAGTCCATTTTTTCGCCTCCAAAGCGATAAACGGATCCCGTTTCGTAGGGGTTCCTGCTTTTACGTTAACTCTGTATGGGCGACACCTGATGTTTCAAGATTCGGTGGAATCATCGGGCTGATGAACGCGCGCACCGGTCCCGGCTCGCGGAGCGCGCTGCCCTTCAGCCACTCGTACCAGGAGAGTTGCCAGTAGCCCCAGCCGTTGTTCCACTCCAGCTCGCGGTCGGTGCCCGTGACGATGACCGGATCACCGCGCAGCGCGTTGTCGTAGAACCACGTGGCCTGGTCGGGGCGGGCGTTCACGCAGCCGTGGCTCACGTTGGCCCGACCCTGCGCCCACACGTTGTTCTTGGCGTGCACGTATTCGCCGCTGTTGGAAATCCGCACCGCGTGGCCGATCATCACGTCGTAATACTCGGGATCACCTTTCTTGCGGCCCGGCGAGACCATGCGGACCGGATCGCCCTTCTCCATCGTCAGGTGGATGCCACTGGTGGTGGTGTACTCCCTGGTGGTGGCCATGCCGGCGCTGATGGCCATGTGCTGGGCGACCACGCCGTCCCGGCGCACCACCATCTGGTGGGCGCGCGTGTCGACCGTGCTGACCATGCGCCGCCCGACGGAGAACGCGGTCGTGCGGTCCGCCGTGCCGTACGTGCCGGGGGCGGCGCGTACGCCCGCGAGGTGGGCGGTGAAGACGACGCTCTGCCGGGCCGGCCACAGCTTCCTGGTGCGGAACACGACCTGGCTGTCGCCGAACCAGTGCCACGCGCCGTCCACCGGCCCGCTGTACGACGTGGAGTACGCCCGGGTGTCCTGCTGGCCGTACGCCGCCGGGGTGTCGAGCGGGGCGGCACGGACCTCCAGGGCCCGCTCAACCGCCCGCCGGTCCTCGACGGGCCGGTCGAACGTCAGGATGATCGGCATCCCCACGCCGACGGTCTCCTGGTCGTTCGGGGTGACGGAGAGAACGTCGAACGCGTGCCGCGGGCGCAGGGTGCGGAACCGGCCCGTGATGCGGGTGGTCGCGCCGCCGGAGGCGGCCGCCGTGGCGTTCACGACGTACTGGGTGTCGGGCGCCAGCATCCAGTCGGAGCGCCACACGGTGTGGGAGGCGTTGAACGTGCCCGGCACGGCGACGTCGCCCGCGTACGCGCTGAGCGCGGTCAGCGTGCCGTCGTGCGCCGTGACGACCAGCCCCTTGTCCGGCCGGGCGGCCGAGGCGTCCGGCGCGGGAGACATCGTGATGCGCGGCATCGCGCGCGGACGCTCCGGTGGGGGCAGGGCCGAGCACGCGGCGAGGAGGAGCAGCGCCGCCGTCGCGAGGAGAGCCGTCGTCCACGCCGCGAACCGCATCCGCCGCCTGCCTCCTCGGTGCCCGATCCAGGTGCCGCGCCGTGGACCTTCCCGGCTCGCCGCGTCCGCCGGGGCGGCTCCTCACGGCGGCGCCGGGTCACCGGGGCACCCCGGCGGACCCTCGCCGTGACGAGGATCCACGGGACGCCTTCGTCGCGCTGAGTAGCAGTATAGGTGCGGATCGTAGCCCTACGTCGCCGGCGTGATCCTCCCGGTAACCTCTCCAAGCGCGATGCCGCCCGGCGCGACCGCGCTGATCGTCACGGTGTCGCCGTCCTCCAGGAAGGAGCGCGTGGTGCCGTCGGCCAGCTTGATCGGCTCGGCGCCGTTCCAGGTCACCTCGATGAGCGAGCCGAACGCGCCCTCGCTGGAGATCGTCCCGCTGGCGAACAGGTCGCCCGTGCGCAGCGACGCGCCGTTGACGGTCATGTGGGCGAGCATCTGGTCGGGTGTCCAGTACATGCCCTGATAGGACGGGGTCGAGATCGTCTCGCCGTTCAGCTCGATCCGCAGCGCGAGGTCGAGGCCCCACGGAGCGTCCCTGCGCAGGTAGTCCATGGGGGCCGGGTCCTGCTCGCGCCCGGCGACCCGGGCCGGGCACAGGGCCTCGAGCGGCGTGATCCACGGCGAGATCGAGGTGGCGAACGACTTGCCGAGGAACGGGCCGAGCGGCACGTACTCCCACGCCTGGATGTCCCGTGCGCTCCAGTCGTTGACCAGGGTGACCCCGAAGACGTGGTCGTCGAACGCCCGGGCCCGCTCGCCCAGCCGGGTCGGCGAGCCCACCACGAAGCCGAGCTCGGCCTCGATGTCCAGCCGCACCGAGGGGCCGAACGACGGCCCCGGCATCCGCTGCCCGCACGGCCGCCTGATCGGGGTGCCCGAGACGACGACCGTCCCCGCGCGCCCGTGGTAGCCGACGGGGAGGTGCCGCCAGTTGGGCTTCAACGGCTCCTCGTCGGGGCGGAAGATCCGCCCCAGGTTGGACGCGTGCTCCAGCGAGGCGTAGAAGTCCACGTAGTCGGCCACCTCGACCGGCAGGTGCATCGTGACCTGGTCGAGCGGGACCAGGTGCGGTTCGACGACCGCCCGGTTCCCGCCCGCCTCGTCGGCGCGGTCGGCGGCGAGGAGCGTCCGCAGCCGGGCACGCGTCTCCTGCCATGCCGTACGCCCCCGGGCGAGGAAGGGGTTGAGGCTAGGTGCGGCGAACACCTCGTCGTGCAGCACGGGCGCGAGGTCGAGCACGTGGTCGCCCACGCGCACGCCGACCCGGGGCGCCTCTCCCGGGCGCGAGAAAACGCCATAGGGCAGGTTGTCCAGGCCGAAGAGCGACTCGTCCGCCCCCGGCACCCAGCTTCGCGTCACCGTCGTCCTCTCCGTCGGAGCTGTGTTGTGTGTCCCGGTCGTTCTACCCCGCCGGTCAGCGGCGGGGGGCCCACGTCCAGGCGTACGCCGGATCCTCGCACGCCAGGGCGGCCGCGCCCAGGTCGAGCGGGCGGAACGTGTCGATCATGACGGCCATCTCGGTCGTCTCCTTGTGGCCCTGCCGTACGGCCTCGACGACGGCCTCGACCGCGCCCGGCTGCGGCCCGTGCGTGAACCCGGCCGGGTGCAGCGAGATCGAGCCGACGTCGATGCCCGAGCCCCGCCGCGCGCTGTAGTCGCCGCCGACGTAGAACATCAACTCGTCGGAGTCGACGTTGTGGTGGTTGTACGGGATCGGCACCGCGTCCGGATGGAAGTCCAGCGGCCGGGGGCAGAACGAGCAGATCACGAAGCCCGGGCCCTCGAACGTCTGGTGCACCGGCGGCGGCGCGTGCGTCCGCTTCACGATCGGCTCGAAGTCCTGGATGTTGAACGCGTACGGGTAGAGGTAGCCGTCCCACCCGACGACGTCGAAGGGGTGGTGGGCGTAGGTCAGCCGGGTGAGCCCGCCGCGCGTCCGGACGAGCACCTGCACCTCCTCGCCGTCCACGAGCAGCGGCTCGGTGGGCGCGCGCAGGTCGCGCTCGCAGTACGGCGCGTGTTCGAGGAACTGGCCGTACGCGGACAGGTAGCGCTTGGGCGGGCGGATGTGCCCGGCCGCCTCGACGACCAGCGCGGTGACCGGGCCCTCCGGGACCCAGCGGTGGATGGTGCCGGTCGGGATGACGACGTAGTCGCCCTCGCCCGCCTCGATCACGCCGTACGTGGACTCGAACCGAGCCCGGCCGCTCGCGATGTAGACGCACTCGTCGCCCATCGAGTTGCGGTAGAGGTCGCTGGGCGCGTCGGTCGCGACGTACGACATGCGGACGTCGGAGTTGCCGGCGAGCGGCTGCCGCCCGGTGACGAGGTCGCCCGTGGCGGCGAGGTCCTGGGTGCGGAAGTGCCGCGGAGAGAGCGGCAGGTTCGGCGTGAGGCCGGGAGCGGCGAGATCGACGGCCTCCGCCTTCACGATCGCCGTCGGCAGGTGGCGGTGGTAGAGCAGCGACGAGTCGGACGAGAAGCCCTCTTCGCCCATGAGCTCCTCGGCGTAGAGCCCGCCATCCGGGCGGCGGAACTGGACATGGCGCTTGCGTGGCACATCGCCCACGACACGGTAGTACGGCATTGGCCCTCCGCGCGTACGGAATGCGGACGTCGGTGTCCTCTATACGTACGACGATCCGGCATAGGCGTGGAGATGTCAAACCCTTTGGGCCACAAAAAGATGATTCATCCCGGCGTTGCGGCGGCGACGGTCGGCGATGCCCCTGCCGTCGATGTCAGGCAGGGAGCACCCCGGCCTTCCGACGGCTGATCGCCGGAGCGGTGAAAGCACGCTGCTGTCAGCGAATCAGCGCCCGCGCACAGCCGTCTCCACCGCTTGTGGATAACCGCGGGGACGGGATCACTGGGCGAGGGTGCGGGCGAGGTCGCGGGCGGCCTCGACAACGCGGGGACCGACCGCGTCGACGTCGAGCAGGCCGAAGGTGACGACCCCGACGGAGGCCTCCAGCCAGGGAAGCCCGCGGAGGGGGACGGCGATCCCGCGCGCGCCCTCCTGCAACTGCCCTTCGGTGACCAGGAACGGCCGGGCCGCCGCCGTCTCCGGCTCCGCCTCGCCGCCCGCCGGACGGGAGCCCGGGTGCGCCTGTACCCGGGCCGTCTCCTCGCGGAGGGCGAGGATGGCGAGCCCGGCGGCTCCGCGGGTGAGCGGGTGGCGGGAGCCTTCCCGGTAGGCGAGGTGCATGTCGGTCCACGACGGCTCGACCACGGCCACGGCGACGCCGTCCTCGCCCTCGGCCACGGTCAGATGCGCGGTGGCGCCGACCTGCTCGGCGAGCGCGCGCAGCGCGGGCAGCGCCGCCGCGCGCAGCAGGGGTTGCACGGCCTGCGCCATCACGAGCACGCCGAAACCCAGGTGGACCCGCCCCTGCGCGTCGCGCCGGGCGAACCCCTCATTCTGCAAGGTGGTGAGCAGCCGGTAGACGACGGGGCGGCTCAGCCCGAGCTCCTGGGCCAGCTCCGTGGGGGTGCGCCCCCGGTTTCCGTCGGCGAGCAGCCGCAGCAACCGCAGCCCGCGCTCCAGCGTCTGCGCCGATTCCGCCGCCATCATGGTGCGATTATCGCCACTCCACCCGCCGGGCCGCCCTCCGCCCTGGCGGCCCGGGGCGATGTATGGCGATGACGCGGTCAGGCGAGCGGGCGGCCGCTCTGGAGCCAGGCGCCGAACTCGTCGATGTTGATGAGGCCGTCGCCGTCGGTGTCGACCTTGTCGATCACAGCCTGCGCGCTCTCCACGGTGATCCGCTCGCCGAGCACCTCCATGAGGCGCACCAGCTCTCCGGCCGAGATCAGGCCGTCGTCGTCGCTGTCGACGAGGTCGAACGTCGCCGCGTACTCGCTCATGTCTCTTCTCCTCGTCCGGCGGCTCGTCGGCGTCCGAGAGCGTTTCCGGCTGTGGGTTCTGGTTGGCGAGCAGCACGATAGCCGGACAAGTCGCGATCGGAGCCGTTTTGCGGCAAGCCCGGATCGGTGTCTCCGCCGTCCCCCGGCCCCGACCGTTGGGCCCTGGCGTCAGGGAGCGCCGTGTCGTCGCCCTGCCGATCAGGAGAGGGCGCGCCGGGCCCGGCTCTGGGGCCGGGCCTGGACGGTGAGGGGTCAGGGGCGATCGCGTGCCTGCGATGCGAGGCCCGCGCCTGTCGTGGAGCCGCCGCTCAACGGCCGATCTGGGAGAGGAGCCACGGCCGCAGGACCGGCAGGACGTGGGTGGGCTGCATGGCCTGCGTGTGGTCGAGCCCGTCCAGGACGCGTACGTCCCATCCGAGGTCTTCCAGTTCGGCGTGTCGTTCGATGATCGGACCGGCCAGGCTGACGTGGACGTCGCCCCAGCGTTCTCCGTAGGAGATCTCGTCCGCCGAACCCACGAAGCACAGGCGGGGGCAGCCGATCCGGGGTTGGGCGGCTTCGTCGTCGAAGCCGCGCAGTGCCTGGTACAGGGTGACGAACTGGCGGGCCTGCGGTTCTGAGATGGTCACCTCGGCGGTGTCCCAGTCGAACTCGTCGGCCGTCTGCGCGTCTCCGGCCTGTTCCGCGGGCTCCTGCCGGTCCTGCGGGGTGTGCGTGGCCGCGGCCGCCAACTCGTGCGTGGCGACGGTGACCTTCAGCATCCCGTCATAGGGCCCGCCCAGGGGCGGGAACCCGCCCATGACCAGCGCGGACAGCCGGTCCGTGCGGATGGCCAACTGGAGCCCGCTGAGGGCCAGCCACGAATATCCGTAGTAGGCGAACCGGTCGGCGCCGACCGCGTCGGCGACCGCCAGCAGATCCGCCGCGATGGCGTCCGGCGTCAGGGTGTCCGCCTTGGGGGTGGCCATGACGTGGCCCTCGTAGTCGAACGCGGCGACCCGGAACGCGTCGCCGAGCCCCTCGACGAGGGAATGGCCGAGCGCCGGGTCCATGCCCCACTTGCGCATCTCGTCGGCCTTGGGGCCTTCGGCCGGTCGCGGGTTGACCGGGAGCAGCACCGTGGGGCCGGCGCCGTGGACCTCGATCTCGATCGTGCTTCCGTCGTGCAGTTTCGCTTGGGGCATGGGGGTTCTCCGCTCATACGCCGCCAGGAGAAGCTAACTCCATATGGCATAAACTGTTGACGAGGAAGACCATACCTTATGCCATAAGGAGTTGTTGTCGTGACCGTCTTCGCAGGCCAGGGAGATGCGGCCCGATCGATGGCCTTGTTGTGGGGCGGGCAGGATATTCCCGCAGCCCAGGCCGGTGGCCCGCGCAAGGCGCCGGGGCCCAGACGCGCGCTGAACATCGACATGATCGTGGAGGCGGCGATCGCGGTGGCCGACGCGGATCCCATGACGGCCGTCTCGCTGCGCGCGGTGGCCGACCGGCTCGGCTGCACCTCCATGGCGCTGTACACCTACGTGCCGAGCAAGGCAGAGCTCCTGGACCTGATGTACGACCGCGCGCACGCCGAGCTGTCCGCCCACCACGACCTGAGCGGGGGATGGCGCGCGGCGGTGGCCTCCTGGGCGGGGGAGCTGAGGGCGTTCTACCTGCGGCACCCGTGGGTGCTGCAGGTGTCCCACGCCCGCCCAGTGCTGGGCCCGCACGAGCAGGCCGTCATGGAGACGCTGGCCGGCATCGTCTTCCAGACGGGGCTGCCCGCCGCGACGCTGCGCGGCGTCGTCGCCGCGCTGTTCCACTTCGTGCGCGGGAATGCCCAGGCCGCCGCCGAGTCACGGATCGCCGCCGCCGCGACCGGGATGTCGGACGAGGAATGGTGGGCCGGCCGCTCCGCCCTGCTGGGACGCCTCGCCCCCGACTTCGCCGAACGCTTCCCCATGTCGATCCGGCTCTCGGCGCGTGAGCGGGACACCGCCCGCCGCGACGGGGCCACGTACGTCGAGGACCAGGCCGACGAGGCCTTCGCCACCGGGCTGGCCGTCCTCCTCGAAGGAGTCGACGCCACCAGGAAGACCCTGCCGCCCCCGCCCTCCGCGTCGGCGTAGCCCCAGGCGCGGCGGTGGCTGGCCTGAGGAACGAGCGGGCTGAGGAACGAAGCCCCGAGCGACGAGGGAAGACATCGCCTAAGGGGCGCCCGAGCCCGCGCGAGCGGAGCGAGCGCCATCAAACGCGGCGAAGCCGCTAGACACTGGCCACAGAGCATGGGTGGCGACCGAATATGCTGGCGCTACGTCAGTTTCATATCCCTAGAGGGAGAACTTTGCGATGTACAAGGAATTCGCCGGCGAGGTCGTGATGTGGCTGATCCCCGTCGTCGTCCTTCTGGGGCTTGCCGTCCTGGTCACCGCGACGGCCTGACACGAGCGTCTGAAACCCGGCAGTACCCCAGCACATCCCCGGCGGGCCGTCGCCCGCCGAAGAGGCCGAGCCCTGCGAGGGCCCGGCCTCTTCACATTTCCCGGATGTGCCGCGCCCTCCGGTCACCACGCCGGCCCGGCTCCTGCCACGCGGTCCGATCAGTGCCGTGGGGCCGTGGGGCCGTGGGGCCGTGAGGCCGTGAGGCCGTGGGGCCGGGGTGCCCAGGTATCAGGGTGTCGGGCACGGCGGTCGGCCTGCCGGCGCGAGCGCCCAAGGTAGGAAAAGTCTGGCAAGATCGTTTCTGTGAAGTTAGGAGCGACATGCCGACGATTGCGGAAGCCGTAGCCGACCACCCTTATCCGCTGATCCGCGGAGGAGGCCTCTTTCTCATCTTCATCGGCCTGGGCTGCCTGGGAAGCTGGGCGTTCAACAAGTACTGGCTCCCGTTCCTGATCGGCGGATTCGTCACGGGGTTCACGGCGAGCGGTCTCAGCGCGCTGTTGCCCAGCCTCGGCAGCCCGTCGTTCGCGCAGATCGCCGGGCTGGTCGGCGCGATCGTCATCGAGATGGGCCTTATCTATCTGGCCCTCACGAAGACCAAGAACGCGGATGAGCGGACGCAGATCCTGACCATCCTGTTCGTGGTCGGCCTGCACTTTCTGCCGATGGGCCTCGCCCACGGCCCGCTGATCGCGATTCTGGGAGTCCTGATCGCGATCAACGCGTTCCTCGGCCTGCGCCTGGCCCGCGTGCCCGCCCCCGCGTTCGGTGTCACCGACGCGCTGCTCAAGCTCGGCTTCGGCGGCGTGATGCTCTTCGCCTATCCGGCCCTGACGTTCACCTGACGTCCGCCGTGGCCCAGAGCGCCGGCCCACCCACACGGTGCTGAAGGAACGGCCGGACCGAAAGTTCAGAGACGGAAGTCGTCGGCGTGGTCCCGCGCCCATTCCGCGAACGTCTGGGCAGGCCGCCCGGTGAGCTTCTCGACGATGACAGAGGTCTCGGGGACGACGTCGACGCCCTCCGTCCACGCGCGCATGATCGCCTCCACTCCCATCGCGGGCATCGTCCTGCCCAGGTCGGCGCGCGCCTGTTCGGGGGTGACCACCTCGATCGGGATCGGCCTGCCGATGGCCGTACCGATGTGCCCGACCTGCTCGCGCAGGGTGAGCGCCTGCGGCCCGTACAACGTGTACGCCTGTCGTCCGTGCCCCCGCTCGGTCAGCGCCGTGACCGCGAGCGCGGCTATGTCCCGCTCGCTGACCGGAGCCGTCAGCGCCTCCGGGTACGGCAACCGCACCGCCTGCCCCTCCTTGATCGCCCGCATCCACCACCATCGGGTGTTGGTCGCGAACATCCCCGGCCGGATGAAGGTCCAGGACAGCCCGGACTCCTGCAGGGCCGACTCCACGACCCGATGGTCCCGAGCGATCGGATTGCGGTCGGCGCCGGGCTGCACGATCGCCCCGGACGACAACAACACCACGTGCCGGACCCCGGCCGAACGGGCGGCCGCCACGAACTCGTCGATGCCCGCGGGTTTGGCGTAGAGAAAGACCTGTGACGCGCCCTCCAGTACGGCGGGCAACGTTTCCGGCATATCCAGATCCGCCGCCACATGGGAGGCGTCCGGCGTTCTGCTCGTCAGCCGGACCGGCACGCCCGAAGCGGTCAGACCTGCGGCGACATGGCGGCCGACGCTCCCCCGGGCGCCGAAGACAACCGTGACCATCGTGTGGGGCCTCCTCTGATCCTCGGTGAGCAGCTTGACGAGTCGGGTGGGCAGGACCCGCCGGGTCTCGGGTGACGGCGAGTCGCCTCCGAGGATGTCCCGGACGAACCGCGGCACCGTGGTGGGCGCGAAGATGATCGCATAGGCGGCATTTCCGAGCGTACGGGGGGCGGGTGTCAACGGAACGGCCCGGCCCACCCGAACCCCGGTGCCCACTGTCGCGACGGGTGAACGGAGGGTGAGCTCACTTCCCCCTATTGGTGGCTCAACCATGACAATCTCCGCGATTTCTGCATGTCACTCAACAGATCACAAAATTGGTCAGTCCGACGACCTTGATTCGGACGATTTGATCATGTGATACTGCCGCCAGGTGTCGATGATGACTGAGGGCATCTCGTAGCGTCATGCGGCTTGTGAGGCAAGGAAGAACCGGAGGTACCGCGGGCTGAAGAACGTCATGGCGGCCTGAACCGAGTACCGACCACGTACCGACCCACGTCAAAGCGCACTGGATGACGCGCCGACGGACTGTCCCGCGTCGCCTGAGCCGTCCTTGCCGGTCGGCGGGTGACCGCGGGTGCATGTGCGCCGGATGTGAATTCCTGCTGGGAGAACGCCCAAATGTCAACAGACGTCGTCGCGCCCCCACCCGAGGCGAGGACCCTGCCCTTCTACCGGGCCCTGGCCAAGTACACCCGCGACCCTATCCGGGCCTTCGAAGAGGCGGGGAAGCAGGCCGAGGGCAGGATCGTCCGGCTCAACATGGGCCCCTTCAAGCCCTACCTGGTGACGCACCCCGACCACGTCCAGCACGTGCTGCGCGGAAACTGGTCGAACTACGTGCGCGAGGGCATGTTCTGGGACCCGCTGACCTCGCTGTTCGGCGACGGCATCTTCTCCGACGGCGCGGGCTGGCAGGAGAGCCGCAAGATCGTCCAACCGCTGTTCACCACCCGGTACATCGACTCGCTCACCGAGCGCATGGCGTCGATCCTCGCCGAGCAGATCGAGGAGGAGATACGGCCGGGGGTGCCCTTCGACGCCTTCACCATGGTGTCGAAGATCGTCCACCCCACGATCGTCCGGCTCTTCTTCGGCGACAAGATCTCGCGTGAGGACATCGCCCAGCTCGTCCCCGCGTACGACACGGCCGTGACGTCGAAGGCGATCAGGCTGGTGCTGCCGTTCGTGCCCGAAGGTGTCCCGCTGCCCGGGGACAAGGCGTTCGAGCGGTCCATCAAGACGATCGACGAGGTCGCGTACGCGCGTATCCGCGAGGTCCGCCGCAACCTGGACGACGACCAGGACATCGTCTCGGCGCTGTGCCGTGCCCGCAAGGACGAGCCCGGTGAGGCCGGCGACCGGAAGATCCGCGACGACCTCGTCGGCATGCACGGCGCCTCCACCGAGACGTCGGCGACGGCACTGACGTGGATCTGGCCGGTGCTCGACGCCCACCCCGAGATCGCGCAACTGGTTTACGAGGAGGTCGACCGGGTGGTCGGCGCGGGCCCGATCAGCCCCGCGCACCTGCCGGAGCTGCGCTATCTCCGGATGTTCCTGAACGAGATGCTCCGCCTGTACCCGGTGGGCTGGATCCTCCCCCGGAAGGTGGTGGCGGACGACGTCATCGGCGGGGTCCAGGTCAGGGCCGGCTCGACCGTCGTGCTCAGCCCCTACCTGACCCACCGGCTGCCGGAGTTCTGGGACCGCCCGCTGGAGTTCGATCCCGAGCGGTTCGATCCGGAGAGGGAGGACCGCCGACACCGCTACGCCTACTTCCCCTATGGCGGCGGGCCGCACCAGTGCCTCGGGCCGTCCCTCTTCATGATGGAGGCCCTGCTGCTGGTGGGCGGGATCCTGAGCAGGTTCCGACCGGTTCTCGGCAACACGACCCCGATCGTGCCGAAGCTCGCCTCGACCCTGCGCCCCAACCAGAGCGTCCAGATGACCCTCGTGCCGATCGAGCGTTCCTGATCATGCACGAGCACCACCTCCGTACGGCGGGGAGCGCGGGCACGGCCGCGAAGGGGTTCGCGGCGGCGGCCGAGATGGGGCGGATCGCGGCGCTCGCCGCCGCGGGCGGGCGCGACCTGCGAAAGTGCGCGGACGCGTACGGCGACCTGTTTCTCGGGAAGCCGTTCGACCCCGGCTTCTTCGCCGCGCTGGCCCACGTCGGCGCGGCCGGCTCGCCCTGGGAGACGGCGGACCGGCTGCGGATCGTCAACCGCGCCGCGCTGTGGGTCTTCGCCGTCGACTGGCTGATCGACGTGACGGCGAAATCCGCCGACGACGTCGATCGGATCGTGCGCGACTGCCTCGCCGCGGCGAACGGCACGGCGGAGGCGGCCACGCCGCTCACCCGGCTTCTCGTCGACATCCGGGACGAGCTGGCCTCCGTGCCCGCGTTCGCGACCGGCGGCCCGGTCTGGAACGCCCAACTCGAACGCATGCTGATGGCGATGGCCCGCGAGTGGCACTGGAACGCGGCGCGCGCCGAGACGGCCGACCCGGAGACAAGGGACGGCGAGGCGGCGGAGCGGGAGCCGATCCTGCCGGACCTGGAGGAGTACCTCGGCAACGCCGACGGCACCGGCTCCTCCTTCGTCAATGTCTCTCACTGGATCTTCACGGGCGGTCCGTGGACGCTGGAGCACCTCGACGAGCTGATGGCGATCAGCGCGGAGGTCCAGCGCTATCTCCGGCTGCTCAACGATCTCGCCACCTATCGGCGGGACGTCGGCTGGGGAGACGTGAACGTGCTGATGCTCGGCGTCGATCGCGCCGAGGTGTCGGAGCGGATGGCGCGGCTCGCGGAGCGCACCGGAGAGCTGCTCGAACCGCTGCGGGACGTGTGCCCGCGCACGGTCGCCTACCTGGAATGCCAGGTCGGCTTCAACACCGGGTTCTACGGCGGCGCGGATTATTGGGGTGAGATGTGAGCATCGGCGACCTGGTTGTTCCGGAAAGCGCGGAGGCCCTCGCCGACGCGGCCGACGAGTTACTTGTCGGCCTCATGGCCCGGCCGTGGGGACAGGCCTCCCCGTCGGTGTACGAGACCGGTCGCCTGGTCACACTGACCCCCTGGCTCGCGGGGCACGCCGAGCGGGTCGAGTACCTGGTGCGCACGCAGCGCCAGGACGGCACCTGGGGCGCCAGGGACGGGTACGAACTCGTCCCCACCCTCAGCGCGACGGAGGCGCTGCTGTCCGACCTGCTGCGCGGCGACGGGACCCATGACGGGAGCGCCGGAGCGGCGGCGGGTCCCGGCGCGGTCGCCGACGCGGTGCGCCGGGGACTGGAGGCGCTGCACGACCGGCTCGGCGGCACCTCTTCGGACCCGGCCGCGACGGCCCGGCCGGCGCTGGACGCCTCGTCCCTGCCGGACATGCCGGCGCTGGACATGATCGTGCCGTCCCTCGTCCTGGCGATCAACGAGCATCTCAACGAGCTGGAGCGCACCCCGGGCGCGGTGGTCGAGGCGGGCGGGCGGCGGCTCGGCCTGCCGTACGGCATGGGCATGGAACGGCTGGCGAAGGTGCGGGCGCTGGTCGCCTCGGGCGTGGACCTGCCGGAGAAGCTGGTGCACGCCCTGGAGATCGCGGGCGAGGTGGCCGGCGGCGCCGCGGCGGTCCGCCCCACCCCGATCGGGAGCGTGGGCGCGTCACCCGCCGCCACCGCCGCCTGGCTGGGCGACCGCGGCCTGCTGGACACCACCGACCGCTCGCTGCGGCACCTGGAGGCGGTCGCGCGCCGGCACGGCGGTCCCGTCCCGGTCGGGTTGCCGATCACGGTGTTCGAGCGCGGGTGGGTGCTGAGCTGGCTGGCCCGCGCCGGCATCGACATCGACGCGCCGCCGGAGATGCTCGCGGACATGCGGGCGGCGATCGGCCCGTCGGGGACGCCGGCGGGGCCGGGCCTGCCGCCCGACGCCGACACCACATCCGTCGCGCTGTACGCGCTCGCCCTGCTGGGCGTGCCGTGCGAGCCGTCCGGGCTGCTGGCGTTCGAGACGGGCACGCACTTCTGCACCTGGCCGGGGGAGGACGGCTTCTCCGTCAGCGTCAACGCCCACGCGCTCGACGCCTTCGGCCAGTACGTCCGCGCGCTCCCGGACGACGCCGCGCGGTACCTGCCGTACGTCCAGAAGCTGTCGGCGCTGGTGCGCGACCACCAGCGGCCGGACGGGAGCTGGGACGACCGGTGGCACGCCTCGCCGTTCTACGCGACGGCGTGCTGCGCGCTGGCCCTGGGCGACTTCGGCGGCGAGGAGTCGGCGGAAGCGGTACGGCGGGCCGTGCGCTGGGTGCTGTCCACACAGCGCCCGGACGGCTCCTGGGGCCGATGGGAGGGGACGGCGGAGGAGACCGCCTACGCCATGCAGGTCCTGCTGCTCTCCCGCCTCCACGGGCAGGGAGCCGCGGCGGCGGAGGTCACGGAGGCGGCGGCGCGGGGCTACGCGTTCCTGCTGGAGGCCGGGGCCGACGCCGACGATCCTCCGCTCTGGCACGACAAGGACCTCTATCTCCCGGTGGCCATCGTGCGCGCCGCGGTGCTCGCGGCGCTGCACCTCGCTCGGACCGATCCAGTTGTTATGGAGTGGTACGGACAGTTATGATCTTGTCACCATGCTCAAAGGTGACAAATACTGACCTATTCGGACATTAGGTCTATAAATGCATAGTCGCCTTGAGGGGATTTAATATCTTTTGCTAGGGTACCCCGGGTGCGGTGCGGCAATATTGGCGTGCCCATGTCGCGGCATAAAGTGGCATTCAGGGTAATTGCCGAGGAAATGTGCCGCGGGATTCTCACATATTGAGGTACCTATGCGCTTCCGCAATTCGCGTGTAAAGACCAAGGTCACGGCCTTGCTCGTGTCGCTCACCGCGCTGTGGGCGTTCGCGGCGTGGGTGACGCTGCGGGAGGGCGTGGACCTGCTCGGTGCGACCACGATCGACAGCACCCTGGTCGAGCCCAGTGAGCCGCTCGTTTTCGAGTTGCAGCGCGAGCGGCGGATCTCCCTCGGGCGTCTCGGAAACGCCGGGGCGTACTCCCGGCAGGAACTGCAGGAGCAGCGGGCCCGCACCGACAAGGCCCGGGCGGAGTACACGAGCTCGGCCAAGAGCGGGAACATCTCGTTCGCCGCGAGCGACGCGCTCCAGGAGAACGTCCGCGGCACGCTCCGCCTGCTCGACGGCCTGGCCGCGACCCGGACGGCGGTGGACGGCGGGCGGATCGGCCGGCAGCAGGCCGAGGACGCCTACAACGACATCACCGAGTCCTTCTTCCGAATGTACGAGTCCGTCGCCACCTTCAACGACGTCGACGTCGCGCGGGACGGTCGCACGCTCAACGAGCTCTTCCGGGGCCGGGAGGCGCTCGCCCAGGAGGACGCGCTGCTCGCCGGCGTCTTCGCGACCGGACGGTTCACCGAGGCCGACCACCAGCGGTTCGCCGTCCTCGTCGGCGCGCAGCGCTACATCCTGGAGCACGCCGCGGTCAGCCTCCCCGAGGCGGAGCGGGCCGCGTACGACAGGTGGAGCAAGAGCCGGGCGGTCACCAGCCTGCGCAACATGGAAGACCAGCTCCTGCAGGCCCGCCAGGTGGAACGCCCGCTGACCGTCACCGACGCCCAGTGGCGCTCGGTGGTCGAGCCCGCGCTCGACGGCCTGCAGAAGATCGTCATCGACGGCGGTGACAGCCTCGTCGGCCGGGCCGTCCCGCTCGCGGTCGGCGTCATCGTCCGCCTCGTCCTCGCCGGTGTCCTCGGCCTCATCGCCGTCGTCGCGTCGATCATTCTCGCGATCACCACGGCCCGCGCCCTGGTCCAGCAGCTGGAGAAGCTCCGCGACGCGGCGCTCGAACTCGCCCACGAGCGGCTGCCCAGCGTCGTCAACCGGCTCGGCCACGGCGAAAAGGTGGACGTCGCCGTCGAGGCGCCGCCCCTCCAGTTCGGCGGCGACGTCATCGGCCAGGTCGGCCAGGCGTTCAACGCCGTCCAGGAGACCGCGATCCGCACCGCGGTCGAGGAGGCCGAACTGCGGCAGAGCATCCGCGACATCCTGCTCAGCCTGGCCCGCCGCACGCAGTCGCTCGTCCACCGGCAGCTCACGCTGCTCGACGTCATGGAGCGACGCGAGAACGACGAGGCCGAGCTGCGCGACCTGTTCCGCGTCGACCACCTCGCCACCCGCATGCGCCGCAACGCGGAGAACCTCATCGTCCTCTCCGGCGCATCCCCCGCCCGTGCGTGGCGCCGCGCCGTCCCGATGGTCGACGTGGTGCGCGGCGCGCTCGCCGAGGTCGAGGACTACACCCGGGTCACCGTGCTCCCGATGGGCGACGTCGAGCTGACCGGACGCGCGGTCGGCGACGTCATCCACCTGCTCGCCGAGCTGGTCGAGAACGCCGTGTCGTTCTCCCCGCCGTACACGATGGTCCAGATCAGCGGGCAGGTCGTGGCCAACGGCTACGCCATCGAGATCGAGGACCGCGGTCTCGGCATGACCGAGGAGGATCTGGCCGCGACCAATGAGCGGATCGCCGATCCCCCCGAGTTCAACCTGTCCAGCACGGCCCGCCTCGGCCTCTATGTGGTCAGCAAGCTCGCCGAGCGGCACGCCATCCGCGTGGTGCTCAAGAGCTCGCCGTACGGAGGGACGACGGCGATCGCCCTGCTTCCCCACGAGCTGATAGGCGACGGCATGAACCAGCAGAGCCCGTCCGAATCCGCGGCCGACGACCGGCCGGCCGGTGAGAACGCCTTCGGCGCGGCGCGCGACGAGCAGGAGAACCCCTCGTTCCCCGTCTCGCGGATCGCTCTGGTGGGCGGCCGGGAGCCGTCGGTCCAGGCCGTGCGGACGATCCCCGACCCCGCGGCGTCCTCGGCCCCCGGGACGGCCGCCGACGCGCCCGACGTCACCGGCCCGCACACCGGCCCCTTCACCGGCCCGTTTACCGGGCCCGTGCCCGGCCCCCGACCGGAGCCGGGGCCGGAGCCGGGGCCGCGGCCGAACGACGAGCAGGGGACGCCGCCCGAGCCGGCCTTCACGCCGTCCGGCCTGCCGTTCAGGGTGCCGCAGGCGAGCATCGCCCCCGCGCTGCGCGACGACGCGCAGGCCGGAGCCGCCGACGAGGACGACGACGACCGCTCCCCGGAGGAGATCCGCAAGATCATGGGGTCGTTCCAGAGCGGCACCCGGCGGGGCAGGTCCGACGCGTCGAAGCTGGTCGGCGAGGACACCGGCCCCTTCGACGGCCGGCCGTCGGCGTGACCGTCCCCCCAGCCGTTCACCCCGTAATAAGGAGATCTCCCCGGTGACGCAGAAGACCAGCGCGTCCGCCGACCTGGCCTGGTTGCTCGATGACCTGGTCGGCCGGGTGCGCGAAGCCGAACACGGCATCGTCCTGTCCACGGACGGCCTGCTCATGGCGTCGTCCAAGGGGCTGGGCGTCGACGACGCCGAGCACCTGGCCGCGGTGGCGGCGGGCGTCCAGAGCCTCGCCCGCGGCGCCAGCGAGCGGTTCGGCGGCGGCAAGATCCGCCAGACCATCATCGAGATGAAGTCGGCCTACCTCATCGTCGGCGTGGCCGGCCCCGGCGCCTGCCTGGCCGTGCTGTGCGCGCAGGACGCCGACGTCGGCCTCGTGGCGTACGAGATGGCCATGCTCGTCGCCCGGGTCGGACAGTATCTGACCTCTCCCGCGCGAACCGTCGAACCCCCAGCCAGGAGCGAAGTGCCGCGATGAATATGGAGCGAAGTCCCGGAGACGCCCAGGAGGAGTGGCTGCTCGACGAGCCGACCGTCCGCCCGTACGTGATGACGCGCGGGCGCACCGACGCGAGGGGCAGGTTCGACCTCGTGACCATCGCGGTGACGATCCGCTCCACCACGGGAGCGGAGGTCGGTCTCGACCCCGAACACCTCACCATCGCCAGGCTGTGCCGCAGGCCCCTGTCCGTGGCGGAGATCGCCGCCCACATGGACCTGCCCGCCGGGATCGTACGCGTGCTGCTCGGCGACCTGCTCGAAAAGGGCTACGTCGCCGTCCAGCAACCCCAACCGGAGACGGACGTGCTCGACGAGAGAACTTTCAGGGCGGTGCTCGATGGCCTCCGGGCACTCTGACCCGCCCAAGCTGCCCAAGGCGATCAAGCTGCTGATCGCGGGTGGCTTCGGGGTCGGCAAGACCACCATGGTGGGCGCGGTGTCGGAGATCCGCCCGCTGCGCACCGAGGAGACGCTTACCGACCGCAGTGTGGGCGTGGACGATCTGACCGGGGTGGAGACCAAGAACACCACCACCGTGGCCATGGACTTCGGGCGCATCACCATCGGCGACGAGTTCATGCTGTACCTGTTCGGCACGCCGGGCCAGGAGCGGTTCTGGTTCGTCTGGGACGAGCTCGCCCGCGGCGCCCTCGGCGCGGTGGTGCTCGCGGACACCCGCAGGCTCGCCGACTGCTTCCCCTCCGTGGACTACTTCGAGCGCAGGGGCACGCCGTTCGTCGTGGCCGTCAACTGCTTCGACGGCACCCCGCAGTACGAGCTCGACGAGGTGAAGCTCGCGCTCAACCTCGGCTCTGCGGTCCCGGTGCTGCTGTGCGACGCGCGCAGGCGCGAGTCCGGCAAGGAAGTGCTGATCACCCTCATCAAACACGCGTACAGCAGGCGCCCGGCCGCGGCCAAGGAGGCCTCGGTCCGCTGACCGCCGCGGTGGCCGTGCCGACACGGCCACCGTCCGTGACAGAGAGTGACGGGGCAGGTAGGAACGCGGCATGACCTCGCCGCGGCTCACCCTGTTCGCCGTCATCCTCACCTTCGGCACGGGATCGGTGGACGCGGCGAGCTTCGTCCGGCTCGGCGGGGTCTTCAGCAGCGTGATGACCGGAAACCTCGTCGTGGCCGGGTCCGCGATCAGCAGCGAGTCCCTCGACACGGCGCTGCACACCGTCGTCGCGCTCGTCGGATACGTCATGGGGGCCGCCCTCGGCACGCACGTCGCGGGCCGGCCCCGGCCGGACGAGCCCGTCTGGCCGGGCCGGGTCACCGTCACCCTGGCGATCGAGCTGGGAGTGATCGCGTGCTTCGCCCTCGGATGGGAGCTGGCGGGGGAGAAGCCGGGGATCGTCGCCGAGCACGTCCTGCTCGCGCTCGCGGCGCTGGCGATGGGCATGCAGAGCGCGGCGATGCGCGGCCTCGGCGGGCGGGCCGCCCTGTCCACGACGTACCTCACCGGCACCCTGACCGGGGTGGTGGCCGCCCTGCTCACGCCCCGGGAAGGCGCGCGGTTCGACGTGCCCGGCATGGCCATCCTGGCCGCCCTCACCGCCGGGGCCGCCGCCGGGGCGGCGTTCGTCTCCTTCGCCCCGGCGTTCCTTCCGGCCATCCCCCTGACCACGCTCACGCTGGTCGTCGTACTCGCCTTGTTCACCGGACCGCCCGGCGCGGCGGCGGGGTGATCGGCGGCCCGGGGCTCTGGCCGACGAAGCCGGGCAGAGGCAGAATCATGGTGAGATCACCTGATATATGGAGGTCGCCGTGCGCACGAGGCCGGGGGAGAACAACGAGGAGCCGCCCGAGATCATTCGTGGCCATACGGAGGACGTGCACGAGTACGTCGTCGAGCAGGTCAGGGACGTGACCCGCGGCGGGAAGATCGTGCTGGAGATCGGCGGCCCCCGCGTGGACACCGCCTTCCGTGAGCTCTTCCCCGTCACCTACGACATCGTCATCGAGCATCCCGAGGACAAGACGACCGGCGAGGACAAGTAGTCGCCGAGCCCGGTCCAGGGTCGAACGCGACGGCGTTCTCCGTAGCAGGGCTCGGTCCGTGCGTGCGAACCCGGCGCGCTCCGGGGCCCGAGCGCCGCACGTCCGGGTGAGGATGTCACGCGTCGTGAATGGTGTCGTTCCGGTGCCGTGGGTAGGTGAACCTCCCGACCAAGGCGCCCGGCGCGTGTGGCCGGCCGCGAGCGGTCGTCGAGGCGATACCGAGCCGGTGGGGGAGCATGAGCCGCCTGCGCGACGTCCAGTGGATCGACGCCCTGCGATACGCCGTCCCCGTGCTCGCGGTCGCGACGCTCGGGCTCGCGTGGGGACGCGTCCTGCCGCCCGCCGTCGCGGTCATCGTCGCGCTGCTGCTGGCCGGGGCCGTGCTGTCCGCGGTCCACCACGCGGAGGTGGTCGCGCACCGGGTGGGCGAGCCGTTCGGGTCGCTCGTCCTCGCGGTGGCGGTGACCGTCATCGAGGTGGGGCTGATCGTCAGCATGATGGTGTCCGCCGGGGGCGAGACGTTGTCGCTCGCCCGAGACACGGTCTTCGCGGCGGTCATGATCACATGTAACGGCATCGTCGGGCTCTCGCTGCTCGTCGCCGCATTGCGTCATCGCGTCGCGGTGTTCAACGCGGGGGGCACCGGGAGCGCGCTCGCCACCGTGGCGACCCTGGCCACGATGTGCCTGGTGCTCCCCGCCTTCACCACCACGACGCCGGGTCCGGCCTTCTCGCCGCCGCAGCTCTGGTTCGCCGCCGTCGCCTCGCTCGCGCTGTACGTGCTGTTCGTGGTCACCCAGACGATCCGGCACCGCCGGGCGTTCCTGCCGGTGACCGAGGAGGGCGAGGTCATCGACGACGTGGAGGAGCACGAGGCCCAGCCCTCCACCAGGCTGACGGCGGGCAGTCTCGCTCTGCTGGTGGTGGCGCTGGTCGCCGTCGTCGGCCTGGCGAAGGTCGAGTCCCCCGCGATCGAGGCCGCGGTCCACGCGGCCGAGCTGCCACAGTCGGTGGTGGGCGTCGTGATCGCGCTGCTGGTCCTGCTGCCGGAGAGCATCACCGCCGTACGGGCCGCCCGGCGGGACCGGGTGCAGATCAGCCTCAATCTCGGGTTCGGCTCGGCCATGGCGAGCATCGGGTTGACCATCCCCACCATCGCCATCGCCTCGACCTGGCTGAGCGGGACCCTGCTGCTCGGCCTCGGCCCGATGCAGATCGTGCTGCTGGCCCTGACGGTCGCCGTGGCCACCCTCACGGTCGTTACCGGGCGGGCGACCCTGCTCCACGCTGGGGTCCACCTGGTGGTGTTCGCCGCCTTCCTCTTCCTCGCGGTCAGCCCCTGACCCGTTCTCCGTCCCCGCGGGGGCCGTATCCCGCGAATCGTGGGACACCGATTCCGCCTCACCACTTCCGTAGGCCGAAGCGCGCGGGGCCGTAGGCTCCGCCCATGTCTCCCTCCGTCTCTCGTCCTCAGCGGAAGCGCCCGCAGGAACCGGCCGCGCCCAAGGTGCCCACGTCACTCTCCGTCGCGCGGTTGCCCGAACACGACCTCGAAGACGACCGCACGTACCGCTCGATGGCGTTCACGGGCATCGACCTGTCGAACCGCGATGCGGAGATCGCCGACTTCGAGGGCTGCCGGCTCGTCGACACCGGCTTCGCGGGCACCCGGCTGCGGCGGGCGGGCTTCGTCGATGTGGAGTTCGAGCGCTGCGACCTGTCGACCATGGCGGCCAGGATGACGACCGTGCAGCGAAGCCGGGTGTCGTCGAGCCGCTTGACCGGAACGGCCTGGACGGAGTGCGCGTTCCGCGATGTGCTGTTCGACGCGTGTCGTGCCGATCTGGCCGGGTTCAGATTCTCGACGTTCACCGGCACCGTCTTCCGGGACTGTTCGATGCCGGAGGCCGACTTCCAGAACGCCGACCTGCGGGGCGTCCGCTTCGAGCGCTGCGACCTGACGAGGGCCCAGTTCTCCCAGGCCCAGATGGACGGAGCCCGCTTCGCCGACTGCACACTGGTGGGGATCAGCGGCGTGACCAGCCTCAAGGGGGCGATCGTCAGGAGCCAGGACGCCCAGGGCCTGCTCTACGTCCTGGCCGGCGCGATGGGCATCACCATCGAGGAATAGCCCCGTCGGCGGCCCCGGGATCCCGGGCATGCGGGTGATCGCCGGTGCCGCCGACGTGGCAGATCGTAGATCCGGCGTCAGTCCCACGTGGTCCCGGCAGGCACCCGGAAGGTGGTGGTCAGCTTCTTGGCCCTGATGGGCCGAGCTTGCAGCTCCTCTCCGTCGATGGATTCGACGGTTCAGGCCGCGTCGTCGGCAGCGTGACTCACTGCCCAGCCCGCGACACCGCGCGCGGCGATGTTGCGGGCTGCGTTGACGTCGGCGTGCTCAGCGAAGCCGCACGACGTGCAGGCGAAGGTGGCCTGGTCGGGCCGGTTCCTGTTGTCCACGTGGCCGCAGGCCGAACACCCTTTGGAGGTGTAGGCGGGGTCCACGTACACCACCGGCACCCCGCGCCGCTGGGCCTTGTAGGTGATGAACGATCTGAGTTGGGCGAAGCTCCACGAATGTAGCGTGACCCGCTGGGGCTTGCGGAGCCGTACCCTCTCGCGGATGCCGCCCAGGTCTTCCAGGGCGATCCCGCGACAGGTGCGTTCAGCCTCGGTCACGATGGTCTTCGCGATGCGGTGGTTGGTGTCGGCCGCGAAGCGGGCTTCCCGGCCGGACAGCTTGCGCAGCAGGCGTTTGGCGGATTTGGTGCCCTTGGCCTGGAGTCGGGAGCGCAGGCGGCGGTTGCGATGCCGTACCTGGTTGAGCTGCCTGCCCGCGTGCTGGATGCCGTCGCTGGTGGTGGCGATGTTGGCGATGCCCAGGTCCACGCCCAGGAACCCGTCCGGGTCGTAGACATCGGGTACGGGGACCTCACAGATGGCGTACAGGTACCAGGCCCCGCCCCGGAAAACCAGGTCGGACTCACCCCTGCGGTAGCGGGTCAGCATGCCGAGCTGGGCGGGCGAGCAGGCGAACGGGATACGCCCGCAGCGGCCGCGTACCGTCCAGATCGACACGGTGCGGGCATCGAGTTGCCAGGACAGGCAGCGGTCGTCGAACGGCTGCGCGGCGTCCTTGCGGAACCGCACCGGGATGCTTTCGACCGTTGCCCGCCGCTTGGACCCCTGTGGGCCGTAGTTCCCTGCCTTCAGGTTCGCTTTCAGCGCGGCGTAGGCCCCGGCGACCTTACGGACGACGTGGATGGCCGGCTGCGCTGACAAGCCCATCGCTTTCAGCTCGCCGTAGACGAGCCGTTGCAGGGAGGTCTTGCCTTTCACGCCTGTGGTGAAGCCGCGGCGGGAGGCGTGGTTGGCGGCCCGGTTGCACAGGGCGAGCGTCTCCCGCAGCGCCGCCTGCGTGGCGGCATCGGGATGCAGCTTTACCTGCATGACCAGTTTCACGTCAGGGTTTTACCATGCGTACCGCCGTGACGTCTGGATGACGCGATGCATTGCCCGATGCGACAGATCATGTGGGAGGTGCGCGGAGATGGGGGCGGGAGCTGCGCGAACTCAACGGCGAAGATGGACCACGTCCACCTGTTTGTGCACTATCCGTCAACCGGCTCAGGGGTGTCTCGGCGCATTACCTGCGCAAGGAGTTCACCGGCCGATCGACCGGGCGTTCATGCAAGGGCACCTGTGGTCGCCGTCATACTTCGCGGCCTCGGCCCAGATCTCGTCGGTGACCGCGCCGGGCCGGTCGAACCCGGCTGGGGCAGATCGTCCCGTCCTGGGTCGCGTGACCGTGCGGAGGCGCAGCCGACCGGGCACGTGCGGATCGGCTGCGCCCGCGCCTCCGTTGTCCACAGGGTTCGTGCACATGTCCACAGACATATCCACAGAGGGTGGCGCATCGTCCACAGCCCGTACGGCCCGCACCGGAGGGGTGTGGGCCGTACGGGGAAGCCTGTGGACGGTCAGGTGACCGGCTTGGGCTCCTCCATCTCGTCGACGGTGCGGCGGGGGCCGGTGAACCACCTGCGCGCCGAGAGGGTCCACCACAGGGCGATGCCCAGCAGCACGGCGCCCACCGCGATGGGGGCGTAGTTCACGGACGTCCAGGTGAAGTCCTCGTTGCCCGGCACGCCCGCGGGCGCGATCGGCAGCACGAAGTACACCGAGATCACCGCGATCTCGATGACGGAGATCCAGCCGAGCACCTTGTATTTGCGTCCCAGCGTCCAGGGGCCTGGCTGGAAGCCGTCGCCGGCGCGCAGCCGGAGCCAGATGGGGATGATGAAGGCCAGGTAGAGGCCGATCACCGCGATGGAGACCACGGCCAGGAACGCGACCGGCGTGGTCGTCCCCTCCGGGGCGTACAGCGCGGGCAGCGTGATCAGCAGCGCGACCGCGCAGCCGGCGATGATCGCGTTGACCGGCGTCCGGTTGCGGTCCACCCGCGACCAGAGCCGCCAGCCGGGGACCGCGCCGTCACGGGAGAACGCGTACGCCATGCGGGACATGGACGTCACGCAGCTCATGCCGCAGAAGAACTGCCCGACCGTGGAGATCCCGAAGATCACCGTGGCCAGGGTGGACGAGAGCGACGAGGTGAAGATGGCGCCGACGAACCCGCCTTCCTTGTTGACGGCGTCCACGTCGGTCGCCGCGAACAGGAACGACAGCAGCAGGATCCAGCCGCCGATCGCGGAGTAGAAGATGGATTTCCACAGGCCCTGCGCGGCCGTCCTGGCGGCGCCGTGGGTCTCCTCGGAGACGTGCGCGCAGGCGTCGAAGCCGGTGATCGTGTACTGCGTGAGCAGGAATCCGAGCGGCAGGACGTAAAGCCAGAACGTGGGGCCGGAGTCACCCGAGCCGAACCCGGAGTTGTTGAAGCGCTCGAACAGGAAGCCGACGCTCTGGTGTTCCGACGGCCCGAAGATCAGAATGAGCACGACCGCCGCCGCGCCGAACACGTGCCACCACACCGAGACGTTCTGCAGGATCGAGATCAGCCGGTGGCTGAAGATGTTGATCAGCGCGTGCAGCACCAGCACGATCGCGAACAGCAGGAACGTCTGGCGCAGCGCGTCACCCCGCGCCCAGCCGTCGCTGAACCGGCCGATGGTGATGTTGAGGAACGTGGCACAGCCGTAGTCGACGCTGGCGGTCACCCCGATCAGGCCGATCAGGTTGAGCCAGCCGGTGAACCAGCCGTGGATCGGCCGCCCCAGCTTGGCCGCCCACCAGTAGATGCCGCCCGCCGTGGGATAGGCGGAGACCAGTTCGGCCAGGCAGAACCCGATGATCAGGATGAACGCCGAGATCAGCGGCCAGCCGACCGAGATCGCGAGCGGTCCGCCGTTGTTCCACGCCTGGCTGAACGTCGTGAAGCACCCGGCCAGGATCGAGATGATGGAGAAAGAGATGGCGAAGTTGGAGAACCCGCTCCAGGTGCGGGCGAGTTCCTGCTTGTAGCCGAGTTCCGCGAGTCGTCGGGCGTCGTCGTCGAGGGTTTGCGCCATGTGGCCTCCTCTAACCGGTGGGGAGTGTCCGGCCGTCGCCGAGACGGCCGAAGCTCACGTCGCCGAGGTCCCGTACGTCCCGCACGTACGCGTCTGTGGGCGTGCGGGGGCGCGGGCGGCCTCGGCGACGAGATCGAAGTCGGGCGGCGGCGGGTCGCGGACGCGGGGTGGTCAGGACGTTTTCCCGCCTGACGGTGCGGTGGAGACCGCCATCGACCGTCCCGTACGTGACCGGACGGCCGACCTGACCGGTGACGAGCCCCAGCGCGTCCCGGACGAGGTCTGGCATGGGCCCGCTCCTTTGGTCTACGTTCAGACCATTGATCCGATTCTGCGGGCCGGACGTTACGGAATCAAGACACCTTCTGTGACATCTGAGGCGTGGGCGACGGCCGGCCACCGGCCGGAGGGTGGCACTGGGTTCATCAGGTATGCGCCGGCCGAATGTCGGGTGCCCGCGTACGCGTGTCCGGCGGGTGGGGCCGACATCGTGCGCACCGCCCGCAGGTCGAGGGCGGCGATCGGGGGTCTCTTACGCGTAGGCCGGGAAAGGAATTCGGATCAGCCCCGGCGTCAGGGCGGTCTCTGGAGGATCAGGCCGGTGTCACGGCGGCAGCTCGCCGCGGGTGGGCAGGCCCTGCCACGAGCTGGGGCTCGCCACGGCGAAGGCGGCCACGGAGATGCCCCGCTTGAGCCGGTCGGCCGGGTGCAGCCCGTCGAGCAGCGCGCTGAGATATCCCGCCACGAAGGCGCCGCCGACCTCGGTCGCGTCCACGGAAGTGACCGGGGCGGCCTGGGTGTCGTAGCGCAGCCCGTCCACCGTCGCGCTCGCCCCCTTGGAGCCCCGGGTGACGACGAGCTCGGGGACCGAGCCGATCACGGATTCGACGAGGCTCAGCTCGTCCTGGTTGGCGAAGAGGATGTCGGCGGACGCGGCCAGCTCGGTCAGACCCTGCCGGGCCTCGTCCAGGCTCTCCCAGAGGTACGGCCGGTGATCGACGTCCACGGAGATCGTGACTCCCGCGTCCCTGGCCAGCTTCACCGCGTGGTGGACCGCGCTCCAGGAGAACCCGCTCAGCGCGAGGGTGATGCCGGTGACGTGCAGGATCCGCGCCGACTGCACGGCTTCGGCCGGCACGTCGCCGGTGGAGAGCCGCGATCCCGCCGACCCCGCGCGGTAGTAGACCGCGTGCATGGACCGCCCGATCCGGCGCTGCCGTACGACCAGGCCGGTGGAGGCGGTCTCGTCGATCCGGGCGGCGGAGACGTCCACGCCCTCGCCGCGCAGCGCCGTGAGCGCTCGGGCGCCCAACTCGTCCGAGCTGACCCTGCCCAGCCAGCCGACGGAATGGCCCAGCCTCGCCAGCCCGACGGCCATGGTCAGCTCGGGCCCCTCAAGGTCGAGCCGGGCGGTGCCGTCGTGCCGGAGCCGGTCGGCCGACACGACGCCCAGAACCTCACCGAGCGTGAACACCTCGGCCCCGCCGTTCAGCAGCGCGTTGCCGGAAGAAGCAGTCATTTATGTCTTTCTCCGCGATCGATCGCGATCGATGCGGAAAGCATGGCAGAGGCGACACTGTGCGGGAAGCAATATTCGATCAAGAACGCCGTCATATGCCGCGAATCGCATCCGATCCGAGGCGCCCGCCAGCCCCAGAGAGGTGTCGGATTGGGTGCGTCCTAGACGTTGGGAAGGTCGCGGGCCGATTGCGCGGTGGCGGCTGCCCGGACCCAGGCGTCGAGCTGTTCCAGGTCGGAGCACTCGCCGATGGCCGTGCGGACGTCGTCGGGCACGTCGAGGCCGCGTGCGTCGAGCACGATGAAGATCGCCTCGGACATGCCCTTCGCCTTGCCACGAGCGAAGCCTTCAGCGAAGCCTTGAGCGAAGGCTTCGGACAAGCTTTGCGCTTTGCCTCTGGCCACGTTGTCGCGGGCCCAGTCGCTGAGGAATTCACGGGTTTTGGGATGCACAAGATTCTCCAGGTGCTTGCACGTGCTTGACCGGCGCGGTCGCTTCCTGCCAGGAGGCCGTGGGCCTCGCCACGACCAAGAGGCGCGATGCCGGAGGGGCTCCCAGCACGGAGGAGCGGGGGAGGTGTGCCATCGCGCTCTTCTGGTCGACGACTCCGGTCAGGTCGGCTACGCCCCGTATAGGGAAGGCGGGCCGGGCTTTCCGGCCTCTACTGGAAGACCTGTCGGAGAGCCCGCCGCCGGACTGAGTGTGAACGGTCCGGCAGCCGGGTTTGTCTGCCGCTATCGGCGGGGTCTTAGATGTTGAGCAGGTCGCGTGCCGATTGCGCGGTGGCGGCTGCCTGGACCCAGGCGTCGAGCTGTTCCAGGTCGGAGCACTCGCCGATGGCCGTACGGACGTCGTCGGGCACGTCGAGGCCGCGCGCGGAGAGCACCGCAAAGATCGACTTGACCCTGCCTTCCGCTTTACCTTCGGCCAGGCCTTCCGCTTTGCCTTCGGCCAGGCCTTCCGCTTTGCCTCTGGCCACGTTGTCGCGGGCCCAGTCGCTGAGGAATTCACGGGATTCGGTCTGCATGAGATTCTCCAGGTGCTCCCAGATCTTGTCGGGCAGCGCCGCGCGCACCATGTCAGCGTATAGGGCGCCTCGTTCGGGATCGAGCTTGTGCACTGCGGTGAGCAGCGCGTTCAGGATGTCGGGCCCCTCCGGGGCCGTCGCATGAGTGATGACCGAGAGAACGGCGAGTTCCGGGTCGTCGGCCGCCTCCAGAGGGTTGACGATCACGGGGACGTCGGTCGGGCCGGCGACGAGCGGGCTGAGGACCAGGCCGGGGTGGCCCAGCCCGATGGGCTGCCGAGACCAGTGGGCCACCTTCAGGTCCGGGCAGATGACCAGTAGGACCGACGGGCATTTCATCCGCGTGCGGAGGCTGACGAGGTACATCGGCCAGCTCCAGCGCTTGTCGGGGTCCGGGCTCCTTTGCACCTCGACGACGATCGCGAGGACCGGCATGGGGAGAGCATCGGGGCGTTCACGGGTGAGGACGACGACTGAGTCGGCTCGTAGCTCGGCGGGGGTCACCGCGGTGAGGTCTCCTGTTTCGACGGCCGCGTGATCGTAACGGGGGAGCGGAACGTGCAGGCTGTCCGTCAGGAGTTCGGCCGCCAGCTGGGGACGTTCGTGGAACAGGCGCACGATGGCTTCGTGTTGGACGGAGGGCATGGCGAGACGGTAGGAGTGACAGCCTGCTTGGAGCGCCGATTTTTGAACGTCCGTAATCGAACGGTTACTGAATGTGACCACTATGGTCCAATATCAATGCCTTGTCTGGGGCTCCTGATCGGACGCTGCGAGCCCGTGCGCGGCACAGCCGGTGCGGGAAAACGGTTCGCGGCGCCGGCGGGACGGATGGCAGGCTGCGCCGCATGGCGCCCCAGTACCAGATTCGTGCCGACTACGACGCCCACACGATCGTGGCCGCGACCTGATCTCCACGTTCACCGACGACTGGATCGTCGGCCTCGCCGACCTCACTCCCAACGTCCGCAAGGCCGCGTCCCTGATACAGACCGGGCATACCGCGAAAGCGCAGCGACTGTTCCCCGCGGAGCGCGTCTACCCGCTGCCCCGGGCACTGGAAGACCGCCTTGTGGATGACCGCCGACCGCGGTGAGGCCCATCGCGTGCGTGCCGTACCAGGTCTCAGCCGCCGAAGGCGTCGAGCACGGCCTGGCAGAACGCCTTCAGGTCGTCGGGCTTGCGGCTGGTGACCAGGGTGTTCCTCCCGTCGGAGTCGATCTGGACCTCCTGGTCCACCCAGGTGGCCCCCGCGTTGCGCAGGTCGGTCTTGAGGCTCGGCCAGGAGGTGAGCGTACGGCCGCGGACCACGTCGGCCTCGACCAGCGTCCACGGACCGTGGCAGATGGCGGCGACCGGCTTGCCCTGGTCGAAGAACGCCTTCGCGAACTCGACGGCCTTCGGCTCGGTCCGCAGCATGTCGGGGTTGGCGACCCCGCCGGGCAGGATGAGGGCGTCGAAGTCCGACGCGGAGACCTGGTCGAGCGTCGCGTCGACCGGGAACGACTCGGCCTTGTCCAGGTGGTGGAAAGCCTGAATCGTGCCGGGGTCGGTGGAGATCAGCCGCGGTGTGCCGCCCGCCTGCTGCACGGCCTTCCACGGCTCGGTCAGCTCGACCTGCTCGACGCCCTCCGGGGCGACGAGGAAGGCGATCGTCTTTCCCTGGATCATGTCGGCTCCCTGGTTTAACGGTGATTTGGTCGTTACGCGACCGACCTGCCCACCGACCGGGGATCTATGCGGGAACGCGGGTATGGGAGCGACATGCCCCTGTTCGTCGGCACCTCGGGCTGGCAGTACGCCGACTGGCGCGACCTGCTCTACACCGGCGTGCCGCAGCGGCTGTGGCTCGAACGGTACGGCGAGGTGTTCGCCACGGTCGAGAACAACAACGCGTTCTACCGCCTGCCGTCGCACGAGACGTTCGAGTCCTGGCGCGAGCGCACGCCCGGCGACTTCGTCATGGCGGTCAAGGCCAGCCGCTTCCTCACCCACATCAAGCGGCTGAAGGACCCGGAGGAGCCGGTGGGGCGGCTGCTCGGGGTGGCGGAGGGGCTCGGAGGCAAGCTCGGTCCCGTCCTGGTGCAGCTCCCGCCCACGATGTCGGTGGACTGCGAGCGGCTACGCGACTGCCTGGCCGCCTTCCCGAGGAGCGTCCGCGTGACGGTCGAGTTCCGGCACACCTCCTGGTGGATCGAGCGCGTACGCGAGACGCTGTGCGAGTTCGGCGCCGCCCTCTGCTGGGCGGACAGCCGCGGCCGCCCGATGAGCCCGCTCTGGCGGACCGCGCCGTGGGCCTATCTCCGGCTGCACGAGGGCCTGGCCCGGCCGCATCCCTCGTACGGCGACCGCGCGCTGCGCACCTGGCTGGAGCGGCTCGGCGACGTCCCCGACGCCTACGTCTACTTCAACAACGACCCGGGCGGCGCCGCGGTGCGGAACGCGCTGCGGTTCGCCGAACTCGCCCGGGACGCCGGGCGCGGCGTGAGCCGTACCGGCCTGCCGGACTGACGCCCCGTCCCCGCCGTGCTGCCGGTTTTCACCCTGAGGCGGGGTGCGGGCCGGTGGTGTGCTCGACGGCCAGGCGGGTGAGCTCCACGCGGGAGCGGATGTCCAGTTTGCGGAAGATCTGCCGGAGGTGGAACGCCACCGTGTGGACGCTGATGAACATCTGCTCCGCGACCTGCCGGTTCGTCCACCCCTGGGCGACCAGCAGGGAAACGGCGTGCTCGGTGTCGGTGAGGCTGTCCCACCCGGTGACCGGCCGGTCGGCGTAGCTCCAGTGGCGGTGGCGCACGCCCTCCTGGCGCAGCCTGTGGCGCAGCCGCGCGGTGTCCCGCGTGGCGCCCGCCTCCTCGTACCCGGCGAGCGCGCGGTTCAGGCTCTCGATCCCCGCGGTCCGGTCGCCGGTACGGCACAGCAACACGCCGAGGTCCTCCTCCGCCGACGCGCGGGACCAGGGGTCGGCCGCCCGTTGGGCGGCGAGGGCGAGCGCGCGCGGATCGTCGTCGAGCAGGCCGCGGGCGTGGGCGGCCTCGTCGTCGAGCACGTCGGCGGGGAGGCGGTCCAGTGCGGCCCCGACCAGTTCGGCGCGCGCACGGTCGCCCGTGCGAAGCGCGAGACGGACCAGCCAGGCGGCGCAGCCCGGTTCGACGGCGAGTACCCAGGGGTGGCGTCCCAGCGCGGAGTAGACGTCCGCGCCGGCGAGATGCTCCATGGCCGGCCCCGCACCTTCGCCCGCCTCGATCACGCGTGCCGCCGTCACGGCGCGGATCACCTCGTCGGCGGCGGGACAGGCCGGTACGGCAGGGCGGGGGGAGCGGTCTCCGGGGGCGCCGGAGAGCGCCGCGCGCAGGTCGCCGCGCCGCAGGGCGGCCGCGACCCGCAGCGACGAGGCGAGTGAGGCGTTCAGCCGCTCCGCCGACACACGGCCGAGGCGGGTGATCACGCCCACGCCGTCGTCTCCGTCCGGCTCCCCGCGGTCGGCGCGGGGGTCCTCGCCGTCGCGGGCGGCAGGACGAAGGCGACCAGCGGACCGGGACGGCTCTGGGAGGCGTTCGGCCTGGTGGCGCAGGGCCAGCCGCAGCGGGCGGGGCAGGCCGGCGAGCACGGCCCGCCAGACCAGCTCGTGGCGGAAGGTGAGCACGTCTCCGGCCGCCGCCAGCAGCCCGGCCTCCAGCGCCTCCTCAAGCGCGGGGAGCAGCGTCGCGGGGTTGGCCCCCAGCAACTCGGCCACGTCTCCCGGGGAGAACGACCGGCCGAGCACGGCCGCCGCCTCCACCAGGTGCCTGGTCTCGCGGCTCAGCCGGTCCAGCCGGCGCCGCACCAGGACCCGTACGCGCTGGGGGAGCACGGGGGACACCAGCCGGGCCCGGCCGCCCGCGATCTCGATCGCGCCCTCGTCGCGCAGCCCGTCCACCAGTTCGGCGAGCAGGAACGGGTTGCCGCCCGCGCCGGAGGCGAAGTCGAGCAGGCCTCGGTCAGGACGGGCACGCAGTGTGTCGGCGATCACGCGAGCGACGGCGTCCTCCGGCAGCGGGCCGAGCGTCACCCGGCGCGCCCCCTGCCGTTCCAGCAGGTCGAACAGCCGCTCGGCGTCGTGGTCGCGACCGCCGGTGGAGCGGGCGAGCAGCCAGGCGAGCGGCCGGGACGAGAGCCGGCAGTGCAGCGTGCGCACCGCCATGAGCGTGGCCGGGTCCGCCCATTGGAGATCGTCGAGGGTGACCAGCAGCGGTCCGGCGGCCATCCGCTTCTCCATGTGGGTCCGCAGGCGTTCCACCCGCCCTTCCAGCGACTCCGGCGCGGGGTCGCTCTCGCCCGGCAGGTCGTCGAAGGCGGACAGGAGCGGGTTCAGCGGGATGAGCCGGTCCAGTTCCTCGGCGCCGCCCGCGGCCAGGCCGAACCCCCGCGTCGCGGCCCGCTCGGCGGCGCGGGCGAGGAACGTCGTCTTGCCGGTGCCGGGCTCGCCGTCGATCAGCAGGGTGGCGCGCTCGCCGGTTCCGGCCCGATCCAACAACTCGGCGACGGCGGCCAGTTCGCGTGCCCGCATCGCAAGTCCCCCGAAATGTGTTATCTGGCGAAACGCCTGGTCACTTGATGTGACGGCTACCCGTATCCGGCACGACTACACGATCTGACGATGTGGCCGGACGGCCGTCGGGGCGACGCTCAAAAGAAGGCCCGCGCGCAGTCAGGTTGGGGGAACTCCGCATGGCGAAGGCAGTCGGCATCGATCTGGGCACCACGAACTCCGTGATCGCCGCGATGGAGGGCGGGCAGCCGTCGGTCATCCCCAACGCGGAGGGATCGCGGACGACCCCCTCGGTGGTCGCGTTCACCGACCAGGGGGAGCGGCTCGTCGGCCAGCTCGCCCGCAGGCAGGCGATCCTGAACCCCAAGGGCACGATCTACTCGGCCAAGCGTTTCATCGGCCGCCGCTACGACGAGGTGACCAGCGAGATGAACGCGGTCTCCTTCGACGTGGTGGAGGGGCCGGGCGGCGCGGTGCGCTTCCAGGTGCGCTCCAAGCAGTACGCCCCTGAGGAGATCTCCGCCCTCGTGCTCAGGAAGCTGATCCAGGACGCGGGGAAGTTCCTCGGCGAGAAGATCACCGAAGCCGTGATCACCGTGCCCGCGTACTTCAACGACGCCCAGCGGCAGGCCACCAAGGACGCGGGCAGGATCGCCGGCATCGAGGTCCTGCGCATCATCAACGAGCCGACCGCCGCCGCGCTGGCGTACGGGCTGGACCGGAAGGAGAACGAGACCGTTCTCGTCTTCGACCTGGGCGGCGGGACGTTCGACGTGAGCATCCTGGACATCGGCGAGGGCGTGCTGGAGGTCCGCGCCACCTCGGGCGACACCCACCTCGGCGGCGACGACTTCGACCGCCGCATCGTGGACCACCTCGCGGACGAGTTCCAGCGGCAGGAGGGCATCGACCTCAGGCGGGACCCGCAGGCCCTGCAGCGGCTGTTCGAGGCGGCCGAGAAGGCCAAGGTGGAGCTGTCGTCGGTCACCCAGACCACGGTGAGCCTGCCGTTCATCACCGCGGACGCGAACGGCCCCAAGCACCTCAACACGACGCTCATGCGCTCCACGTTCGAGCAGATCACCGCCGACCTGGTTGAGCGCTGCATCAAGCCGGTCGAGCAGGCGATGGCCGACGCGAAGCTCACCGCGGACGACATCGACGAGGTCATCCTGGTCGGCGGCTCCACCCGCATCCCCGCCGTGCAGAACCTGGTACGCCGGATGACCGGCGGCAAGGACCCCAACATGACCGTCAACCCGGACGAGGTCGTCGCCATCGGCGCGGCCGCCCAGGCGGCGATCATCAAGGGCGAGGTCAAGGACGTCCTGCTGCTGGACGTCACCCCGCTGTCCCTGGGCGTCGAGACCCTCGGCGGCGTGATGACCAAGGTCATCGAGCGCAACACGACGATCCCCGCCCGCCGTGCGGAGACGTTCAGCACGGCCGACGACAACCAGGGCGCGGTGGACGTGGTCGTGCTCCAGGGCGAGCGCGAGCGGGCGGCGGACAACCGCGCCCTCGGCCGCTTCCGGCTGGAGAACATCCGCCCGGCGCCGCGCGGCACGCCGCAGATCGAGGTGACCTTCGACATCGACGCGAACGGCATCCTCAACGTCTCCGCCAAGGACAAGGACACCGGAGGGGAGCAGCGCATCACGATCAGCGAGAGCTCCAACCTGGACAAGTCCGAGGTGGACCGGATGGTCGCCGACGCCGAGCAGCACCGCGGCGAGGACGCCAGGCTGCGCGAGCTGGTCGACGCTCGCAACGAGCTGGACACCGTCGCCTACGCCGTCGAACGCCGGCTGAACGAGCTGGGCCAGGCCGTGCCCGTCCACGAGAAGGCGCGGGCCGAGACGCTGGTCGTGGACGCCCGGCAGGCGATCAAGGAGGAGGTGCCGCTCGACCGGCTGCGTTCCCTCACCGCCGAGCTGCAGCAGATCTACCACGGCCTCGGCGCGTCCGCCGCCGCGCCGTCGGGCGCCCCGGGCGAGGGCGGGCCGGGCCGTCCGCCGGGAGAGGGCGGCGGAGGCGGCGACGACGTCATCGACGCCGAGTTCACCACGTCGGACTGACCATGAGCGAGCGCGAGGAGGGCCGCGCCGGCCCCGACGAGACGCGAGGGGAGCCCCGGGTGGAGTCGCGCCCGGCCGAGCCGCAACCCGAGGAGCGGGGGCGCGGCGAGATCGACGAGATGGTGGCCGATCTGGAGGGCCGGTGGTTGCGCGCCGTCGCGGAGCTCGACACCGTACGCCGCAGGATGGCCAGGGACATGGAACGGCAGCGCCAGGAGGAACGGGCCAGGGTGGCCGCGGAGTGGCTTCCTGTGCTCGACAACCTCGAACTCGCGCTGCGCCACGCCGGTGACGGCGCCCGCGGCTCCCATGGGGTTCCCGGGGCCGCGGGCGCTCCCCCGGAGGGCGCCGCCGGAGGGGGGTCCGCCCGGCTGCCGGGCGAGGGCGGTCCGGGCCACGCCGAGGCGGTCATCGAGGGCGTGCGCGCGGTCCGCGACCAGGCGGTCGCCGTGCTGGCCCGGCTCGGCTTCCCCCGCCAGGAGGCGGTCGGGCACAGGTTCGACCCCGCCGTGCACGAGGCGGTCGGCGCCGTGCCCGACCCGCACGCGGCGCCGGGGACGGTCATCGAGGTCGTACGGCCCGGCTACGGCGACGCGGACCATCTGCTGCGCCCGGCGTCCGTGGTCGTCTCCACGAAGGCGGACTGAGGGAGACCGATGGCGGCCGACTTCTACGAGGTGCTGGGCGTTCCGCGGAGCGCGAGCCAGGAGGAGATCCAGCGCGCCTACCGCAAGCTGGCCCGGTCCTACCACCCGGACGTGAACAAGGACCCCGGAGCCGAGGACCGGTTCAAGGAGATCTCCGAGGCGTACCAGGTGCTGTCCGACCCGGAGACGCGCCGGCGGTACGACGCGTTCGGCCCGGACTTCCGGCAGGTGCCGCCGGACGTGGACCCGGAGACGTGGGCCCGCGCCCGCGCGGCGGGGGCCGGCGCCGGGTTCGGCGGACGCGGCGCGCCCGCGTGGGACTTCGGCGGAGGCGACTTCGCCGGAACGGACTTCGAGGACCTGCTCGGCGGCATCTTCGCCGGTCGCCGGGGCGGCCGCCGCTGGGGTCCCGTCCGGGGCGCCGACCAGGAGGCCGAGCTGACGGTCACGGTCGAGGACGCCTACCGGGGCGCCCGTCGCACGCTCACGCTGCCGTCCGGCCGCAGGGTGGACGTGACCATCCCGGCCGGGGTGACCGAGGGGCAGCGCATCAGGCTGGCCGGCCAGGGCGGCCAGGGCGGCGACGGCGCGCCCGCGGGCGACCTCTACCTCATCGTGCGGTTCGCGCCCCATCCCCGCTACAAGGTCCAGGGGCGGGACATCCACGTCGCCCTCCCGCTGGCCCCGTGGGAGGCGGCGCTCGGAGCGACGGTCGCGATCGACACGCCGGGCGGGGAGGCCAAGGTGCGCGTCCCGGCCGGCACGCCGAGCGGCCGCCGGCTGAGGTTGCGCGGGCGGGGGCTGCCCAACCCGCGCGGCACGCCCGGAGACCTGCTCGCGGAGGCCAGGATCATGGTGCCGTCGGAGCTCACCGACGAGGAGCGGCGGCTGTACGAGGAGCTGTCCTCGGTCTCCCGCTTCGACCCGAGGAGCCGTCGATGACCTACCCCCTCGTCCCGGCCGGCCTGCCGCGGATGGATCTGGAGACCTTCGCGCGGGCCGCCGGCATGCACCCCGACCTCGTGCGGCGGCTCGTCGCGCTCGGGCTGCTCGACGCCGCCCCGGACGCGGCGGGCCGGCCGTGCCTCGCGCCGTCCCAGCTCGCCGTGGTCGCCCGGATCCAGCGGCTGCGCGCCGGTTTCGCCGTCAACTACGCCTCGATCGGCCTGGTGATCGATCTGCTCGACCGCGTCGCCGAGTTGGAGGCCGCCCTGCGCGCCCGTACGCGTCAGACCGGAGGTTGACATGGACCCGAACCGCCTGACCCAGAAGTCCCAGGAGGCCCTGAACGACGCTCAGGCCGTGGCGGTGCGCCTCGGGCAGACCGAGGTCGACGGCGAGCACCTCCTGGTGGCGCTGCTCACCCAGCCCGACGGGCTGGTGCCCCGCCTGCTCACCCGGGCCGGCGCCGACCCGGAGCGGCTGCGCAGGGAGCTGGAGGAGAACCTGCGTCGCCGCCCCTCGGTCAGCGGTCCGGGCGCGACACCCGGGCAGGTCTTCGTCACCCGGCGGCTGTCCCAGGTCCTCGACGCCGCCGACCGGGAGGCCGCGCGGCTCAAGGACGAGTACGTGTCGGTCGAGCACCTGCTCCTCGCGTTGATCGACGAGGGCACGGAGACGGCGGCCGGCCGCCTGCTGCGCGAGGAGGGCCTCACCCGGGACCGGTTCCTCCAGGTTCTCACCGAGGTCAGGGGCCATCAGCGGGTCACCTCGGCGACGCCGGAGGTCGCGTACGAGGCCCTGGAGAAGTACGGCAGGGACCTGGTCGCGGACGCGGCGGCGGACAAGCTGGACCCGGTGATCGGCCGGGACTCCGAGATCCGCCGGGTGGTCCAGATCCTGTCCAGGAAGACGAAGAACAACCCGGTGCTCGTCGGCGACCCCGGCGTCGGCAAGACGGCGATCGTCGAGGGCCTGGCCCAGCGGATCGTCCGCGGGGACGTGCCGGAGGGGCTGCGCGACAAGACGATCTTCAGCCTGGACATGGGCGCCCTGATCGCCGGGGCGAAGTACCGCGGCGAGTTCGAGGAGCGGCTCAAGGCCGTGCTCGGCGAGGTGAAGGGGGCCGAGGGGCGCATCCTGCTGTTCGTCGACGAGCTGCACACGGTCGTGGGCGCGGGCGCGACCGAGGGCGCCATGGACGCGGGCAACATGCTCAAGCCGATGCTCGCCCGCGGCGAGCTGCACATGATCGGCGCGACGACGGTGCAGGAGTACCGCAAGCACATCGAGAAGGACGCCGCCCTGGAGCGCAGGTTCCAGCCGGTGCTCGTGGACGAGCCGTCGGTCGAGGACGCCATCTCGATCCTGCGCGGGCTGCGCGAGCGTCTTGAGGTGTTCCACGGCGTGAAGATCCAGGACAACGCGCTGGTCGCCGCGGTCGTCCTCAGCCACCGCTACATCTCCGACCGCTTCCTCCCGGACAAGGCGATCGACCTGGTGGACGAGGCGTGCGCGATGCTGCGCACCGAGATCGACTCGATGCCGGCCGAGCTGGACGAGCTGACCCGCCGGGTGATGCGCCTGGAGATCGAGGAGGCGGCACTCGCCAAGGAGACGGACCCGGCGAGCGGCGCCCGCCTTGAGGACCTGCGCAGGGAACTGGGCGACCTGCGCGCCGAGGCCGACGCGATGCGGGCGCAGTGGGAGTCCGAGCGGCGCGCGCTGCGCAAGGTGCAGGCGCTGCGCGAGGAGATGGAGACGGTGCGCCGCGACGCCGAGATCGCCGAGCGCAGCTACGACCTCAACCGGGCCGCCGAGCTGCGACACGGCCGGATGCCGGAGCTGGCCCGGCGGCTCGCCGCCGAGGAGGAGCAGCTGGAGGCCAAGCAAGGACGCCACCGGCTGCTGCGCGAGGTCGTGACCGAGAACGAGATCGCGGCGATCGTGTCGCGCTGGACGGGCATCCCGGTCAGCCGCCTGCAGGAGGGCGAGCGGGAGAAGCTGCTCCGCCTGGACGACATCCTGCACGAGCGGGTCGTCGGCCAGGACGAGGCGGTCCAGCTCGTCGCCGACGCCGTCATCCGCGCCAGGTCGGGCATCAAGGACCCGCGCCGCCCGATCGGGTCGTTCATCTTCCTCGGCCCGACCGGCGTCGGCAAGACGGAGCTGGCCAAGGCCCTGGCGGCGGCGCTCTTCGACACCGAGGACAACATGGTCCGGGTCGACATGAGCGAGTACCAGGAGCGGCACACCGTGAGCCGGCTCGTCGGCGCCCCTCCCGGCTATGTCGGCTACGAGGAGGGCGGCCAGCTCACCGAGGCCGTGCGGCGCAAGCCGTACTCGGTGGTGCTCTTCGACGAGATCGAGAAGGCGCACGCGGACGTGTTCAACACGCTGCTCCAGGTGCTCGACGACGGTCGGCTGACCGACGCCCAGGGCCGTACGGTCGACTTCAGGAACACCGTCATCATCATGACCTCGAACATCGGGTCGGAGTACCTGCTGGAAGGGGTCACGCCGAGCGGTGAGATCAAGCCCGAGGGGCGGGACCAGGTCATGGCCGCGCTGCGGCGGCACTTCCGGCCGGAGTTCCTCAACCGGGTGGACGACATCGTGCTGTTCAAGCCGCTGACCGAGGCGGAGATCGAGCGGATCGTGGACCTGATGTTCGGCGAGATCAGGGCCAGGCTGGCCGAACGGCGGATGACGCTGGAGGTGAGCGAGGAGGCCCGCCGGCTGATCGCCAAGGAGGGCTTCGACCCCGTGTACGGCGCGCGCCCGCTGCGGCGGTTCATCTCGCGCGAGGTGGAGACGCGGATCGGCCGGGCGTTGATCGCGGGGGACGTCGAGGACGGCGCGACGATCGACGTCGGGGTCAGCGGGGGCGAGCTGGCGGTCGGATTCCGTAATCCGCGCCAGGATTAACATCCCGTTCACATTCGGGCAAAAGGTCGGAAACGGGCGGTTGCCATCCTCGGGCGTGTCGATGAAATGCACGCTCGTGAGGGGATCGACGTGAGCTACAAGGCTGAGTACATCTGGATCGACGGCACGGAGCCCACGGCCAAGCTCAGGTCCAAGACCAAGATCGTCAAGGACGGTGCGCCGCTCCCGAACTGGGGCTTCGACGGATCCAGCACGAACCAGGCCGGCGGCCACTCCTCCGACCGCGTGCTCAGGCCCGTGTTCACCTGCCCGGACCCGATCCGCGGCGGCGACAACGTGCTGGTGCTGTGCGAGGTGCTCAACCCGGACATGTCGCCGCACGCCAGCAACACCCGCGCGCTGCTCACCGAGGTGGCCGAGCGGTTCGCCGACCAGGAGTCGTGGTTCGGCATCGAGCAGGAGTACACCTTCTTCAAGGACGGCCGCCCGCTCGGCTTCCCGATCGGCGGCTTCCCGGCGCCGCAGGGCGGCTACTACTGCGGCGTCGGCGCCGACGAGGTCTTCGGGCGCGACGTCGTCGAGAAGCACCTCGACCTCTGCCTGGAGGCCGGCCTGGAGATCTCCGGCATCAACGCGGAGGTCATGCCCGGCCAGTGGGAGTTCCAGATCGGCCCGCTCGGTCCCGTCGAGGTCGCCGACCACATGTGGATCGCCCGCTGGCTGCTCTACCGCGTCGCCGAGGACTTCGACATCGCCGCCACGCTCGACCCCAAGCCGGTGAAGGGCGACTGGAACGGCGCCGGCGCGCACACCAACTTCTCCACCAAGGCGATGCGTGAGGCGTACGAGCCGATCATCACCGCCTGCGAGGCCCTCGCCGAGAACGCGATGGAGCACGTGCGGAACTACGGCCACGGCATCGAGGACCGTCTCACCGGCCACCACGAGACCGCGCCGTGGGACAAGTTCAGCTACGGCGTGTCCGACCGGGCCGCCTCCGTCCGCATCCCGTGGCAGGTCGAGGTCGAGCGCAAGGGCTACATCGAGGACCGCCGCCCGAACGCCAACGTCGACCCCTACGTGGTGACCCGCCTGATCGTGGACAGCTGCTGCACCGCGCTGGAGAAGGCCGGCCAGGTCTGATCCCCGCCCCCCTTCGTACGGCTCCCGCCCCACACCGGGCGGGAGCCGTACGCGTTGGTGGAACGTGCGCTTTCATGACGGAGAACCCGACCATGGTGACGCCCGCTTCCACGGCGAAGAAGGAGATCATGAAGCACGAGTACGAGGCCACATTCCTGTCCGTCGACGTCACGGGCCTCCGGGCCAAGCTGACCTCCCTGGGCGCGATCCAGGTCTTCCCCCGCACTCTCCTCACTCGCACGATCTTCGAGGGCGACACTCTCGACAGTGGCCAGTGGCTCCGTCTGCGCGACGAGGGAACCCGCTCGACTCTCACCCTCAAGCAGGTCACGGACGCCACCACCATCAACGGCACCACCGAGATCGAAACCGAGGTCGCCGACCTTGAGGCCATGACGGAGATCCTCCGCCGTCTCGGCCTGCGCCAGGTCCGCTACCAGGAGAACTACCGCGAGGAGTGGCGCCTGGACGACATCGCTTTCGACATCGACACCTGGCCCGATCTGCCGACCTTCGTCGAGATCGAAGGGCCTGACGAGGCGGCGGTCCGCCGAGGGGCGTCCCTTCTGGGATTCGACTACTCCGAGGCCCGGTTCGGTAGCGTCGATGAGATTTACAAGAGCGAGATCGGCCGCGACATCCTCGCCGAACCCACCCTCCTCTTCTCCGAAGCCGACAAGGACGAGCAGGTCTCCGGGACCGTGACCGGCGGCTGACCTTCCCGGGTGTCCCTGTGGAACAGGCGGGAGCCGTACGCGTGCCGGGGTGTCTCATTCGCGGCCTCGTGCCGGGACGTAGCCGAGCCGCCGGACGGCGTAGGCGCGGATCGCGTCGGCGAGCCACGGAGGAAGAAGCGGGTCGATCTCCTCGATCATGGCGCGCTGGTTGGGATTGCCGGTCACGACGTCCGCCAGGGCGTGGTAGGCCGCCGCGTCGGCCGGCCACAGCAGCCGGACCCCCTGGTAGTGCTCGGACATGAGGTCGAGGACGGCGGCGCTGCCGGGGGCCGTGCCGCTGGAACGCGCCTCCGAGAGCCGCCGCAGCAGGCGGCGGCCCTGCGCCGCGGCCTGCTCGTGCTCCTCGCGGGTCCAGCCGCCGGTGACCGTGTCCGCGCCGGTGAAGTGCTCCCCGGCGGCGGCCCCGTACCGGGCCTCGAGGTCCCGCCGGAGATCGTCCCGCCGTGCCGACAGGCCGGTGAAGAACTCCTCCTCGCTGAGGTGCGCCTGACCGGTGAGATCGGCGATGGTGCGGTCGACGGTCGCGATGATCTCCTCAAGCCGGTCGCGGTGGGCGACGAGGTCCGCGCGGTGCCGCCGCAGCGCGGCGACCCCGTCCCGGTCGCCGTCCAGGATCCGGCCGATCTGGGCGAGCGGGACGTCCAGCTCCCTGAGGAACAGGATCCGCTGCAGGCGCAGCAGCTCCCGGCGCCCGTACCAGCGGTAGCCGTTGCTCGCCGTCCGTACGGGGCGCAGCAGCCCGATGTCGTCGTAGTGCCTCAGTGTGCGCGAGGTGAGGCCGGACATGCGGGCGACCTCGCTGATCGAGTGCTCCACATCCGCACCCTAAACGGCTGGACCTTCTCGTTACGTCAACTTCTAGCGTCGGGGGGCATGAGCACGCACCCGCCCTTCACCATCACAGACGTCCGCGTTTTCAGCGGCGGCGGCCTGATCCCCGGTGTCACGCACGTCCGCGTCAGCGCCGGCCGGATCGCCGCGGTCGGGGACGCGTCCGTGAGCCAGGCGGGCGACGCCGTCGTCGACGGCTCCGGCGCGACACTCCTGCCCGGTCTCATCGACGCGCACGTCCACCTGCTTCCGGGCTGCACGCAGTTGGCGGCCGCATTCGGAGTGACGACGGTCCTCGACATGTTCAGCAAGCCGGAGACCATCGTCCCCGAGCGGTCCGCCGTCGCCGCGGCGGCGCTCGGCGGGGGACCCGTCCACGCCGACATGCGAACGTCGAGCGTCGGCGCGACCGCACCCGGCGGGCACCCGACGATCGCGTACGCCCCCTTCCCGTACGTCACCGGACCGCGGGACGCGGCGCCCTTCGTCGCCGACAGGGTGGCCGAAGGAGCGACGCACCTCAAGGTGATCTACGACGACGGCTCGGGCGCGATGCTCGACATCCCCGCTCTGGACGTCCCGACGATCGAGGCGCTCGTCACCGCCGCCCACGAGGCCGGCCTGCGTGTCGTGGCGCACGCGTCGTCCGCGGCCGGGGCGGTGACGGTGGCCCGGTGCGGGGTCGACGTCCTGGCCCACGCGCCGTTCGACCGGATGACGGACGCGCAGATCCGCGACGTGGCCCGGTGCGGTGTGGCCGTCATCGCGACGCTGAGCGTCGTCGACGGGTTCCCGGGCCGGGACGGCGTCATGCCGCTGCTGGCCCAGCCGCACCTGGCCGGGCGGCTGGGCGCTCGGTGGCGGCGCCTGATCGAGCGCCAGGCCCTGCGGTGGATGCCGCCCGAGCCGCCGGACGGCGCCGCGCAGCGGTACAACACCGTGGCGTTCCTGGAGTCGGGCCTGCGGGTGCTCGCCGGTACGGACGCCCCCAACCCCGGGCTCGTGTTCGGAGCGAGCCTGCACCGGGAGCTGCAGCACCTGGTCGGCGCCGGGTTCACCCCGGGTGAGGCGCTGGCCGCCGCGACCTCGGCGCCGGCCGAGGTCTTCGGCCTGGCCGACCGCGGCGAGATCGCCGTGGGGCGCCGGGCCGACCTCCTGCTCGTCGAGGGCGACCCGACGGCCGACATCGCCGCGACCCAGCGGATCCGGGACGTGTGGGTGCTCGGCCGGCGCGTCGATCCCGGCGCCTACGCCGGCAGCGAGGCCGAGCGCGCGGGCGTGCGCTGGCAGAGGGACTCGGCACAGAAGATCGCCACGGCGATCGGGGAGATGTGGCCGGGCTTTCCCGCGCCCCAGGAGGTACGGCGCGACGACGGCGAGCCGGTGGGCCGGGTGGTGCCGACCTCCGGAGGCTGGCAGGCCATGACGGTCTTCGGGGCGCCGCTCGGTGACCCCACTGATCACGACGAGGCCGTCGCCGTCCTGCGTGCCCGCGGGCTGGCCTGCCTGGCCGACCCCTGGTGGGCCCGCGTCGGCGACGACCCCGCCTGGCGGGAGGCCAGAATCGTCGAGGCCGCCCCCGACCGCGTCCGGCTCCGCTGGGCCGACCCCATGATCGATCAGCCGCCGTCCGGCCAGTGGTACGGCCTCGACGACCTGGACCTGTCGCTCGACCGGCCCGCCATCTGAGCGGCCGAACTGTGCGTAGGGGCCGACCGCCGGCGTGAGCGCGGGGCTCTGCCCAGGTCGGTGGTGGATACCGGTCGAGCCCGGCCAGCGCGGTCCGCCAGTCCTTCGTGATGGCCTTCTGTGCTGCGGCGAGCCGTACAGTTCCCGCGCGGACCGTCTTGTGCAGCCTGGCATGAGCAAGTTCGGGCATGCTGCCAAGCCGGTCCGTGGGCGGGGCCGGATCACCAGGTGGCCGCCGCGATCAACCTCGCCGCCCCCGATTACGGATCGTCGATCGCGGTTCGTGGCTCGCGGGTCGTTCGGTGATTGTTGGTCACTGTCTGTCGGTCCAGCGTCGGGGGCGGAGCTTGGAATACCGGTGGAACCGCATCGACACCGTCCCGTCCCCCTGATCGATCACCTCTACCCGGTCGGGGTGGCGGGACTTCCATTTGTTGTCCGCCGCGCACAACGGTGCCAGGTTGTCCAGGTCGGTGCGGCCGGTCGGGTACCAGGGTTCGATGTGGTCGATCTCGGCCAGGTAGGCGGGGACGTCGCAGCCTTCGCGGCAGCAGGTCCGGTATCGGGCCAGGATCGCTTCCCGCTGGTCGGCCGAGGCCAGCCGGCGTGCCCGCCCGAAGTCCTTCACGATGCCGTTCGCGTCGCGGAGCACCCGCCGGAGTTCGGCGGTGTAGGCCATCCGGCGGGCGTCCTGCGCGGGGATCGCCGTGCCGTCCTCCAGATGCGCCGGCTCCTCCGACTCCCCGGTCAACGTCTGCTCGGTGACCATCACGTGCATCACGGTCCGCCTGCCGCCCTCGGACAGGCGGGTGGCGAGGGCGTCGGCCATCCGGCGGGCGTGGCTGCGCACATCGGTGCTGTCGGTTTTGACCGCCAAGGGTTCCAGCCAGGTCTTCAGCTGCATCTTCAGCTCTGGGTCGAGCAGCCCGCTCAGGCGGCCCATCCCATCGGCGGTGTCGGCGATGGTCAGGTGCTGGCGTTCGGTCTTGGCCGCCGCCCGCCTCAGCCTGCCCTCCGGGTCGATCGTCTCGAAGATGGTGTGACCGGCGCGGGCCACGTCCTCCACCGTGGACCCCGACGCCCCCGCCAACTCCACCAGGATCGGCTCCGCCAGCTCGGTTTCGGCGTCGTCCAGGTGGTGGGCGGCGGAGGCGATCGTCGCCGCATACCCGTATGACAGCCGGCCGGAGGCGAACAGGCCGGCGGTGTGCGGCAGACGCGGCAGCTGCCGGGCCAGGGTGACGCGTTCTCCCGCGCGGGCGGCGCGTGAGCCGGTGGCCGCCGCCAGCCATGCTCCGATCGACCGCCGCCCGAACAGGTGGTGGCCTTTCCCAGCTTCAGCCACGCGGAGGCGGGTGGCGATCGCGGCTTCGGCCAGATCGATCGCCCGGGCCAGGGCCACGATCTCCGCCATCGCCACCTCAACCTCAGCCCTGGTCTCGGTCTCGGTTTCGCCCGGGCTCGCTCCCGCAGCTGCGGCCAGCCGCTCGGCACGAGCGAGCAGGTCCCTGACGTCGCGGCCGGCCAGGTTCGGGTCGGGCCAGTCCCCTACCCGGCCATCACCACCAGCGGCCGGGCCCACACTGTTCTGGCCAACATGACCGGCGCCTCGGCGATCACCACCAGCGTCATCGCGTCTGCGGCGGCGGCCTTGCCAGATTCCGTCCCAGGCCGATAGGCCGCCGCGGTCATGCCCTGGCTTCTGGCCTTCTGCCGCGTCCGGGAGGCCGAGCAACCGCCGCGCCCAGGACAGCGCCTCATCCGGCTCTCCCCATCGCCCACCTCGCCCCTCGGGGCGCGTCATGTCGTGCGCTGCGGGATCAGGGGCTCCTCCGCGACTGCTGGAGCTGCGGGGGTGATCGAGGAGCCCGACACTGCGGGCGTGGTCGAGGAGTACCGCACCGTAGGAGTCACCGGAGAAGCGATCGGATCCGATGAACGGCGTGTGCCGCCTCGGCTCGCGCCGTCGTGGGGACGTGGAAGGCGCGGTGGATGATCGGGACGGAGGCGCGTCCTTTGGCCGGCGCGACAGCAGTACGCCACCCGAAAGCATCATCTCTTCGCGCCTTCCCTTCCGATCTAATGGCTGATCCTCGGCGAATATATCGCTTGCGCGTTCGATAAACAACTCTAAGTAATCACACTTGCACTATTTGTGAGCATCGTGGACGGCATTCCGTTTAGTGGGCATTCGTGAGCGGAGAAGGCGCGCCAAGGCTGGCGTCTCTGGTGTCGGCGTCGTCGCTGCCGACTCCGCGCGGAGTGAGAGATTGGGCCCGGCGAAGCCTGACGGCCAGTTGGCGAAGTGCGTCGCCGAGCTCGACGGGCTCGATGTCGTATAGGTCGGCGTCGAAGGTGACGAACAGGCCGGCGACTCCCATCCAAGACCAGCCGCCGATGGTGAGCGTGCAACGTCGCTCGTCGACGTGTTCGACCACGGAGCCGCCAGGTGCCCAGCGGGCGACGACGCTGGCGGGCAGATCGATGGTTGCGCTGCCACGACACGGCCACTGCGCGGCGGTGTCGCCGCAGTCGGGGTTCTGAATCACGACGGATAACCAAGCTCGCGCAGAGTGTGGACATCCCTCGGCAAGGTGCGGGCGCTCACGCCCAGTCGCGTGGCGAGTTCGGCGCCGGGCCACTCGGTTCGCGCTCCATCCAGGGAGAGGTCGAAACCGCCGTCATCTCCACCCTCTTCGACACCGACCAGACCACCGTCAACACCGTCAACACCGCCCTCAAACACCTCCTGACCCGAGCCGTATCCCACTGAATGGTGGGGCAGGCTGTAGTGACCGTGCGCTCGGGCGGCGGGAAGACTGGCCGTCATGCGCGAGAGATGGACGCAGGCCACCCGGAGCTGTGGCTACCTGCTGTCGGGACTGGGATGCGGTCCGGCGACTCTCGTCCTGCTGCTCGCGGCGGCGCTCCCTGGAGGTGCGGCCAGGCTGCGGCGGTGGACGGGGTGGAATCGGCGCCAGGCCGCCGCTCTCCTCAGCCTTCCTGATACCGGGTCACCGGGTGGGCGGCTGGTGCCGTGGGGTCTGGAGTTCGCCCTCACCGGGGCGCTCGCCGGATTCGTCACGTTCATCGCGGCCGCCCGGGTCGCGGTGGTTCCCGTGTGGTGGCTCTACCCGCAGGATCGGCCGATCGTGCTGCTCGCCCCGGTCGACAGCTGGGGCTCCGCACTCGGGTACGGCGCCCTCGGGCTGGTCCTTCTCGGCTGGGCGGGCCCGCCATTCGCCCGAGCGCTGGCCCGCCGGCGACTGTCGGGGCCCGCGGAGCGGGAGCAACTCGCCGAGCGGGTGGCCGAACTCGGCGAGAGCCGCGCCGCAGTCGTCGACGCCCACGGTGCCGAGCTGCGCCGCATCGAGCGCGACCTGCACGACGGCGCGCAGGCGCGGCTGGTCACCATCGCCATCCGGCTCGGCGTGGCCAGGGAGGCGCTCGGCGAGAGCGGCCCTGTCGCCCAGCTGCTCCGTGAGGCGCACGAAGGCGCGGAGGAGGCGATGGTGGAACTGCGGGAGGTAATCCGCACCATGTATCCGCCGGTCCTGGTCGACCGTGGCCTCGGCGGCGCCCTCGCGGCCCTGGCGGCCCGCTGCGACGTGCCCGTACACCTGGACGACTCCGTGCGGGAGCAGTTACCGGCAGCGATCGAGGCGGCGGCTTACTTCATCATGGCCGAAGCCCTCACCAACGTCTCCAAGCACGCCGGGGCGCGCCGGGCGAATGTCCGGCTCGCCCGCGAGGGTGGCGTCCTCCTGCTCGAGGTGGCCGACGACGGCGTCGGCGGCGTGGACGAGGCGCGCGGCACCGGCATCGTCGGCATTCGGCGCCGTGCCGCCGCCCTGGACGGCTGGGTTTCCATCACAAGCCCGACCGGCGGACCGACCCGCGTCGTGGTGAGGCTGCCGTGCGCGTCGTGATCGCCGAAGACAACGTCCTGTTGTCGGCCGGGATCGAGCTGCTGCTGGCGAGCAAGGGCATTGAGGTCGCCGAGGTGGCCGCCGACGGCCGGGGCTTCGTCGCCGCCGTGCGCCGGCACCGGCCCGATGCGACCATCGTGGACGTACGGCTGCCGCCCGCCTTCCGCGACGAGGGCGTGCGCGCGGCGCTCCAGGCCAGGCGCTGCCTGCCGGGCCTGCCTGTCCTGGTGCTGTCTCAGTACGTGGAGCGCGTCTACGCCCGTGAGCTGCTGTCCGACGGCGGCGGCTCGGTAGGTTACCTGCTCAAGGACCGTGTGGCCCGGGTCAGCGAGTTCGTCATGGCGTTGCGCGCGGTCGCGGCCGGCGGCACCGTCATGGACCCCGACGTCGTGGATCAGCTGATATCCGGCCGCGACCGCCTCGTCGACACCCTCACCGCCCGCGAGCGCGAGGTGCTCGCTCTCATGGCGCAGGGCCACGCCAACGCCGTCATCGCCCGGCAGCTCGTGATCACCGAGAACGCGGTGCACAAGCACGTCGGCAACGTCTTCACCAAGCTCGGCCTGCCGCCCGACGAGGGCGGCCACCGCCGCGTGCTCGCAGTCCTGGCCTACCTCGACAGCGAGCGCTGATCTCACCCCTGCTCGACCACCTAGGAGAACCATGCCCGTTTTCCGGCGCATCGCCGTGTCCGCGGCCGCCGCCATCACCCTCATCGGCCTTCTTCCGTACAGCGCGGCCGCCCGCGAACAACCCGGCGACCTCGGTGCCGCGTTCCGCCCAGCCCTGGAGGACACGGTGGCCGCCGGCTCGGTGGCCGCGCTCGCCGAGGTGCGCGACGCCGGCCGTACCTATCGGCTGGCCGCGGGCAAGGCCGAGTACGGCAGGCCGCGCCCGGCACCGGCCGCGGGCAGGTTCCGGATCGCCAGCGTCACGAAGCTCTTCACCGCGACCGTGGTCCTGCAGCTGGCCTCCGAGGGCAGGCTGCGGCTGGCCGACCCGGTGGGTAAATGGCTGCCCGGCATCGTGGACAAGGCCGACGACATCACACTCGAGCAGCTGCTGCGGCACACCAGCGGCATCCCCGACTATCTGCCCGGCCTGCTCGACAGCTCCGGCGTCGTCCGCGACCCCGTGCGGACCTGGCAGGACAAGGAACTGGTCGCCCTGGCCAACCGCCTGCCGCGCGTCTTCGAGGTGCCCGGGACCCGCTTCTCCTACTCCAACACCAACTACGTCCTGCTGGGCATGGTCGTGGAGGCCGCGACCGGCCGGCCGTACGCTCGCGAGGTCACCGAGCGCGTGATCGTGCGCGCGAGGTTGACCCGCACATCCGCGCCGAGCGACACCACCCGGATCACCGGGCCGCACCCGCGGTCCTACGCCATGGTCGGCGGCGCCGTCACCGACATCACCACGCTCAATCCGACCATCCTGGGAGCGGCCGGCGGCATCGTCTCCACCACCACCGACCTCAACCGGTTCCTGCGAGCCCTGCTCGGCGGCCGGCTTCTGCCTCCCGCCGAGCTCACGCTGATGAAGACGCCCGTGCCCGGCACCACCTACGGGATGGGCCTGTCGACCCTGCAGACGCCCTGCGGCGTCTTCTACGGTCAGGCCGGCGGGATCGGCGGCTACTTCGCCGCGGCATTCCACCGCCAGGACGGCCTCCGCGAGGTCAGCCTGGCCGCCACGCCGTACACGGGAAAGCCCGATCAGGCCCTTAACGCCCTGCTCCAGCGCACGGCCTGCGCCTGACATCCGGAGAATCCCTGCCGATCTCATATCACCAGGAACGCCCGTCGAGCGGCAAACCGCACGATGGCCGGCTGCTACGTCGACCTCGGTCGTGCCGTCGGAGCGCCGGGGTCGTATCGCATGGTGAGCGGGGTCCCTGGTCAACGGGAGGGTCTTTATGGTTCACTCAACGGACCATTTTCCCTTTCTGGAACTTCCCCCGTTAGGAGTGCCTCGTGGAGGTGTCCTTCTCCCCGCACGCGCCCGCCGAGGTCCGTGCCGATCTCCTCGTCCTGCCCGCGTCCGCCGGTCCGGACCTGGGCATCGAGATCCAGCTCGCCGGCTTCGCCGGGCGGCCGGGCGAGGAGCTCCTGCTGCCGCGCCGCGCCGGGGACCCGTTCCAGGCGGGCGCCGTCCTGCTGGTCGGCCTGGAGCCGGACGCCGACGAGCAGGCCGTACGGCGGGCCGTGGGCCACGCCGCGCCCAGGATGGCGGGCTTCGGCACGGTCGCGGTCGCGCTGCCGTACCCCGGGGCGGTCGTCGAGGGCGTCCGGCTGGGCGGCTACCGGTTCGACCACTACAAGAGCGCGCCGGAGAGCCGGGCGGTCGAGCGGCTGCTCCTGCTCGCCCCCGAGGACCGGGACGCGGTGGTCCGGGCCGAGGTGGTGGCCGAGGCGGTGACCTTCACCCGCGACCTGGTCAACACGCCGGCCGGGGACCTCGTCCCGATGACGCTGGCTCAGCGGGCCGTGGAGATGGCGGAGGAGGCGGGCCTCGACGCGCGCGTCCTCGCCGCCGACGAACTGCGCGAGGGTGGTTTCGGCGGCATCCTCGGCGTCGGCGCGGCCAGCGCCAACCCGCCGTGCCTGATCGAGGTGAGCTACCCCGGCGACGGGAAGAGCGGTCTCGTCGGCCTGGCGGGCAAGGGCATCACCTTCGACGCGGGCGGTCTCGGCATCAAGAGCCAGAAGGCCATGGCGACCATGAAGAGCGACATGGCGGGCGGCGCGACGATGCTGGCCGTGGTCCGGGCCGCGGCCCGGCTCGGCCTGAACACCGGCGTCGTCGCGGTGGTCCCGGCGGCCGAGAACATGGTCAGCGGCTCGGCCACCCGCCCCGGCGACGTCCTGCGGCACCGCAACGGCATCACCACCGAGGTCGTGGACACCGACGCCGAGGGGCGGCTGGTCCTGGCCGACGCCCTGGCCTACCTCGCCGAGCGCCGTCCGGACGCGATCATCGACGCGGCCACGCTCACCTACTCGGTCATGCACGCGCTCGGTGAGGACATCACCGGCGTCCTCGGCAACGACCCGGCGCTGCTCGGCGCGATCAGGGCGGCGGGCGAGGCGCAGGGCGAGCCCCTGTGGGAGATGCCGATGTGGCGTCCCTACCTGGAGCGCATCAGGTCGGACGTGGCCGACTTCAAGAACGACGGCGGCGCGCACGCCGACGTGATCCTGGCCGCGCTGTTCCTGGAGAACTTCACCGGCGGCGTCCCCTGGGCGCACCTGGACTTCGCGACCACGGCCTACCTCGACAAGGCGACCGACCTCGGACCCGCGGGGGCCACCGGGGCGATGGTGCGGACCCTGATCAGCTATCTCGCGAGGCGTTGAGACCGCGTTCGAGCATCGCCCTGATCACGTCCGCGGTCAGGGTGAAGTGGCGCTCCGCGATGGACCCGGCCCGTTCGGCGTCCTTCGCGGAGATCGCCTCGTACAGCGCGCGGTGCTCGTTCAGGGCCTGCTGGTACGTCTCCGGGTCGTCGTCGCCGTACGGCTCCGTCGGGAAGCCGAGGCTGACCCGCATGAGCAGGTCGCGGCTGAGTGTGTTGATCTGGGGGTTGCCCGCGGCCGTGACCACGGCCGTGTGGAACGCCGCGTCGGCCTCCTGCTCCTCGCGGAGGATGGACGCCCCGGCGTAGGCGTCGAGCGCGGCCCGCATCGCCTCCAGGTCCGCGTCCGTACGGCGCAGCGCCGCGGTCCTGGCCGCCATGCCCTCGACCAGGCCGCGCAGGTCGAAGAGCTGCTCCAGCTCGGGCCAGCGCGGCACCAGGGTGCGCCGGACGGCCGCGGCGGTCGCCTCGGTCCAGCTCGTGCGGACGTACGCGCCGCCGGTGCGGCCGCGCCTGATCTCGACGATGCCGACGGCCTGCAGCCGCCCGATCGCCTCGCGGATCGTGGCGCGGCTGACGTCGAGCAGAGCGGCCAGCTCGCGCTCGCCCGGCAGGCGCTGGCCCGGGAGGTAGTCGCCGATCGCGATGGCGGTCATGAGGCGGTCGGCCACCTCGGTGGCCACGGACCGTACCCGCACCGGGCCGAGCACGCCCGACGGCCGGCCGCCGTCGAGCACCTGGCCGAGGACGCGGGTCAGGTCGTCCGCGGGGGGATCGGCGTCAGGCGCCCGCGAGGGGAGGCGGCGGGGCGGCTCGCGGCGCGCGGGCGACGGTTCCTCGGCGGGGGTCCGGGGAGTCAGGGAAAGGTCCTTTCTGCGGGCATGGTGTGATCCGCACCTTACTCGACCGGCCGATTTCAAAAAAGGTCTTGTGTCCAGGCCATTTATCCATATGCTGTCCAGACAACGGACATCTGTCTCATCTGGCGACATCTCGTCTCCCCTGTTCTCCCTGGAGCTGCGCCTTGGCCATCCCCGAACCGACCGCGCAGGGCCTCGCGCCCTTCGGCGAGTGGCGGACCTGGTACCGGGTCACCGGCGACCTGGACTCCCCCAAGGCGCCCCTCGTCGTGCTGCACGGAGGGCCGGGCGCGGCCCACGACTACACGCTGCGGATCGCCCGCCTCGCCGAGCGCGGCCGGCCCGTCGTCCACTACGACCAGATCGGCGTCGGGCTCTCCACGCACCTGCCGGAGAAGGGCGCCGACTTCTGGACGGTGGGGCTCTTCCTCGACGAGCTGGACAACCTGCTCGCCCACCTGGGCATCGCCGGCCGGTACCACGTGCTCGGCCAGTCCTGGGGCGGCATGCTCGCCGCGGAGCACGCCGTACGCGTGCCGTCCGGGCTGCGTGGCCTGGTCATCGCCAACTCGCCTGCATCGATGGAGCTGTGGCGCGAGGAGTGCGACCGGCTGCGGTCCGAGCTGCCCCCGGACGTGGAGCGCACCCTCCGCGAGCACGAGGCGGCGGGCACCACGGACAGCGCCGAGTACCGGGCGGCGGAGAAGGTGTTCAACGCGCGGCACGTCTGCACGATCGTGCCGAACCCGCCCGAGGTGCTGGCCAGCGACGCCAAGACCGCCGAGGACCCGACGGTGTACCACACCATGAACGGCCCGAGCGAGTTCCACGTCGTCGGCACGCTGAAGGACTGGTCGGTCGTCGACAGGCTCGACAAGATCGCCGCCCCCACCCTGCTCGTCTCCGGCCGGAACGACGAGGCGACCCCTCGCACCGTCCAGCCCTTCGTGGACCGCATCCCCGACGTCCGCTGGGAGCTGTTCGAGCACTCCAGTCACATGCCGCACATCGAGGAGGAAGAGCGCTACCTCCAGATCGTCGGCGACTTCCTCGACTCCACCGACTGATCGTGAGGGATCCCCGCATGAAGCGCATCACCGCCATGGCGACCCGGACCGCCGGCGCCGCACTGCTGGCCGTCGGCGTCGCCGCCTGCTCCGGAGGCGGCGGCGCCGCCACCTCCGCCACGGACGGGGCCGGGCAGCCCGCCCAGACCACCGCCGCCGGGTTCCAGGAGCAGCACAAGGGGGGCACGCTCCGCCTGCTGGCCAAGTCGGGTGACGGCACGCTCGACCCGCACATCAACTACAGCAACGGCAACTGGCAGATCTTCCAGGCCCTCTACGACGGCCTGGTCTCCTTCCGCAAGGTCGGCGGCAAGGCGTCGTACGACATCGTCCCGGACCTCGCCGAGGAGATGCCGCAGGTCAGCGCGGACGGCAAGACGTACACCTTCAAGCTGCGCAAGGACGTGAAGTTCGCCACCGGCGAGGCGGTCACGGTGGACGACGTCGTGGCGTCGTTCCAGCGGATCTTCCGGGTCTCCGGCCCGACGTCCGGCACCTTCTACTCCGGCATCGTGGGCGCCGCCGACTGCGTGAAGAAGCCCGCGGGCTGCACCCTGGACAAGGGGGTCGTCGCCGACGCCGCGGCGAACACCATCACGATCAACCTCGTCGCGGCCGACTCGGAGTTCCTGCAGAAGCTCGCGCTCCCGCACGCCGTCGTGCTGCCGAAGGGCACCCCCGACAAGGACCAGGGCACCACCCCGATCCCGGGCACCGGGCCGTACAAGGTGGAGTCGTACAACCCGAACAAGCAGATGAAGCTGGTTCGCAACCCGAACTTCACCGAGTGGTCGCGGGACGCGCAGCCGCAGGGCTACCCCGACGAGATCGACTACAACTACGGCCTCACCCCCGAGGGCGCGGTCACCGCGGTGCAGAACGGCCAGGCTGACTGGATCTTCGACCCGCTGCCCGCCGACCGGCTCACCGAGATCGGCACCACGTACGCCGAGCAGGCGCACGTGAACCCGCTCGCCGCCTTCTGGTACATCCCGGTCAACGTCAACCTCGCGCCCTTCGACAAGCCCGAGGCCAGGGAGGCGCTCCAGTGGGCGTTCGACAAGAACGCCCTGGTGAAGATGTTCGGCGGCGCGAACGTGGCGCAGCCGGCCTGCACGATCCTGCCCCCGGCCTTCCCCGGCCACGCCGACTTCTGCGACTTCCCGCAGCAGGACCTGGCCAAGGCCAAGGAACTGGTCCAGCAGTCCGGCACGTCCGGCCAGGAGGTCTCCGTCGTGGTCTCCGACGACGACGTGAGCAAGCAGATCGGCGAGTACGTCCGGAGCACCCTTGAGCAGATCGGCTACCGGGCCAAGCTGAAGGTGATCTCCACCAACATCCACTTCACCTACATCCAGAACACGAAGAACAAGGTCCAGCTCAGCGTCTCCCAGTGGTACGCCGACTATCCCGCGGCCTCGAACTTCATCAACGTCCTGCTCTCGTGCGCCTCGTTCCGCGAGGGGAGCGACGCCAGCATCAACATCTCCGGCTTCTGCGACAAGGACGTGGACGCCAAGATCGCCGAGGCGATGAAGCTGGACCAGAGCGACACGGCCGCCTCCGGCAAGCTCTGGGGTGAGCTCGACCGCGAGCTCATGAAGAAGGGCCCGATCGTCCCGCTGTTCAACCCCAAGCAGATCGACTTCGTCTCCAAGAACGTCGGCAACTACCAGTTCCACGCGCAGTTCCACGCGCTGCTCGACCAGATGTGGGTCAAGTGACGTCCCCGGTCAGGGCCACAGCCGAGGAGCCGGTGACCGACACGCCGGCGGCCGGGCGGGCGGCGCGGCCGTCCGCCGGGCCCTGGCGGCGGGCGCTCGGCCGGCTGCGGCGCAACCGCTCCGCGATGATCGCCGGAGCCGGGCTGCTGCTCATCGTGCTCGCCTGCGTGCTCGCGCCGGTCTACGCGAACGCGATCGCGCACACCGACCCGTTCACGTCCAACGCCTCCGGCACCGTGGTCGTGAACGGCGCACGGGTGCCCGTCCTCGCCCAGAGCACCGAGGGCCTCGGCCTGGGCGTCACCCCGGTCGGGCCGACCTGGGACCCCGGCAACTACTTCCTCGGCGCGGACAACCAGGGCCGCGACGTGATGGCCCGGCTCCTGTACGGCGGGCGCAACAGCCTGCTGATCGGCCTGTCCTCCGCGGTGGTGTGCTGCGCGCTGGCCACGGTGCTCGGCGTGCTGGCCGGATACTTCGGCGGCTGGATCGACGCGGTCCTCTCCCGCTTCTTCGACGTGATCTGGGCCTTCCCGGTCTACCTGCTGGCGATCTGCCTGTCGGTGGTGCTGCTCACCAGCGGACTGCACCTGGGGCCGATCCACATCGACGCGGGCAGCCTCGCGCTCCCCGTCGTCATCATCGCGCTGATCTACGTGCCGTACGTGGCCCGGCCGCTGCGCGGCCAGGTGATGGCGCTGCGGAACAAGGAGTTCCTGCACGCCGCCGTCGGGCTCGGCGCGTCCGACCTGCGGATCATGCGGCGCGAGGTGCTGCCGAACGTGCTGCCCACGGTCGTGGTGTTCCTGCCGCTGATGACCGCGCTCAACATGCTGACGGAGTCGGCCCTGTCGTTCCTGTCGGTGGGCGTGCAGTCGCCGGACGCGAGCTGGGGGACGATCATCAACGACGGCCTCGCCCTGCTCTACACCCGGCCCGCGATCACGATCGCGGCCGGCCTCTGTGTCGGGCTGACCGCGGTCGCGCTCAATGTCCTCGGCGACGGCGTGCGCGACGCGCTCGACCCGAACGCCCGGCTGCGGGGAGGCGCCTGATGATCGGTTACATCCTGCGCCGCTTCGGCGCCGCCCTGCTCGTGCTGTTCGCGATCAGCGTGCTGGTCTTCCTGATCTTCTTCGCCACACCCGGCGTGGACCCGGCCGCCCGCATCGCGGGCAAGAACGCCGACCCGGCCACGCTGGCCCAGGTGCGGGCGTCGTTCGGGTTCGACAAGCCGCTGCCCGTCCAGTACGCGCTGATGATGAAGCACCTGTTCATCTCCCACGACCTGACCTCGTTCGTGAACCGGGGCACCCTGGTGATCCCGCAGATCATCGAGGCGGTCCCGGTCACGCTCTCGCTCGTCGTGGGCGCGGCGGTGATCTGGATGGTCCTGGGCGTGGGCATGGGCACCCTCGCCGGGGCCATGCGCGGCACGCTGGTCGACCCGCTGGTCATGCTGCTCGGCGTCTTCGGCGTCTCGCTCCCGGTCTACTGGCTGGGCGAGGTCGTCAACCTCATCACCCAGAAGCAGCTCCACGACTCGGTCTTCTCCTGGGTGCCGCCGCTCGGCTACGTGCCCATGTCGGAGGGCATCGGCCAGTGGGCGCTTCACCTGCTCTTCCCCTGGCTCACGCTGGCCCTGCTGTACGCCGGGATCTACGCCCGGCTGCTGCGCGGCGAGCTGATCAACGCGCTGAACGAGGACTACGTGCGCACCGCCCGCGCCAAGGGCCTGTCGGAGCGGCGCATCCTCGTCAAGCACGCGCTGCGCTGCTCGCTGATCCCGATCGTGTCGCTGTTCGGCCTGGACTTCGGGGCGCTGGTCGGCGGCGCGGCGCTGCTGACCGAGGTGGTCTTCGGCCTCCCGGGGGTCGGCAAGCTCACCTACCAGGCGCTGCAGAACCTCGACCTGCCCGTGATCATGGGCACGGTCCTGTACGCCGCCTTCTTCGTCGTGCTGGCCAACGCCGTGGTGGACGTCCTGTACGCCCGGCTCGACCCGAGGGTGCGCCGTGCCTGAACCGTTGCTTGAGGTCAGCGACCTGCGGATCCGCTTCGGCGGCTTCACGGCCGTCGACGGGCTGTCCTTCTCCGTACGGCCCGGCGAGGTGCTGGGCGTGGTGGGGGAGTCGGGCTCGGGCAAGAGCGTGTCGATGCTCGGCGTGCTCGGCCTGATCCGCACCCCGGGCGCCGAGATCTCGGGGAAGGTCGTCTTCCGCGGGCGCGACCTGCTCACACTGAAGAACGCCGAGATGCGGGCCATCCGGGGACGCGAGATCGCCATGATCTTCCAGGACCCGATGACCGCGCTCACCCCCGTGTACACGATCGGCTGGCAGATCGCCGAGCAGATCCGCGCCCACGAGAAGGTCTCCCGGCGGGCCGCCCGCGACCGCGCGATCGCGCTGCTCGGCGAGGTCGGCATCCCGGCCCCCGAGCAGCGCGTGGACGCCTACCCGCACGAGTTCTCCGGCGGCATGCGGCAGCGGGCCGTCATCGCGATGGCGCTGTCCTGCAACCCCGCCCTGCTCATCGCCGACGAGCCGACCACCGCGCTCGACGTCACCACGCAGGCGCAGATCCTCGATCTCATGCGCCGCCTGCGCGCCGATCACGGCTCGGCCGTCGTGATGATCACGCACGACATGGGCGTGGTGTCGGAGATCGCCGACGAGGTCCTCGTGATGTACGGCGGGCGGGCCGTCGAGCGGGGGAGCCGCCGCCAGGTCTTCCACACCCCGCGCCACCCGTACACCTGGGGGCTGCTCGACTCCGTGCCGCGCGTCAACGGCCCCCGGGCGCGCCGCCTGCCCACCATCCCCGGCACCCCGGGAGCGTCCGGGCAGGGGTGCCCGTTCGCCGACCGATGCGCGCACAGCTTCGCCGCGTGCGCCGAGGTCCCGCCGCTGACCGGCGATTCCGGCCACCTCGACGCCTGCTGGCTGCCAGAAGAGAAGAGGACGCGTTGAGCACGTTGCTGAAGGCCACGGACGTGGTCAAGCACTTCCGCGCGGGCCGCGGCCGCGTACACGCCGTGAACGGGGTCTCGCTGGAGGTCCGCGCCGGCGAGACGCTCGGCGTGGTGGGCGAGTCCGGGTGCGGCAAGTCCACGCTCGGCCGCTGCCTGGTCCGGCTCACCGACCTCACCTCAGGCACGGTGGAGTTCCAGGGGCAGGACATCACCACGCTGTCGCGCCGCGCGCTGCGCCCGCTGCGCCCGGCCATGCAACTGGTCTTCCAGGACCCCTACGCCTCGCTCAACCCGCGCCGCACGGCCGGCGACGCCGTCGCCGAGCCGCTGCGCATCCACAAGTACGGCGACGCCGCCGCGATCAGGAAGCGGGTCGCCGAGCTGTTCGACCTGGTGGGCCTCACCCGGGCGCACCTGGACCGCTACCCGCACGAGTTCTCCGGCGGGCAGCGCCAGCGGGTCGGCATCGCCCGGGCCATCGCGCTCAACCCCAAGCTGGTCGTGGCCGACGAGCCGGTCTCGGCGCTGGACGTCTCGGTGCAGGCCCAGGTGCTCAACCTCTTCGCCGACCTCCAGGAGGAGCTGGGCCTCACCTACGTCTTCGTCGCCCACGACCTGGGCGTGGTGCGGCACGTGTCCGACCGGATCGCGGTGATGTACCTGGGCGAGGTCGTCGAGGTGGCCGACGCCGAGGAGCTCTACCCCAGCCCCGCCCATCCGTACACCAACGCCCTGCTGTCGGCCGTACCGGAGATCGACGACGGGTCGGACGCCCCGCGCCGCGAGCGCGTCGTGCTGACCGGGGACGTCCCGAGCCCCATCGACCGGCCGGGCGGCTGCTCCTTCCACCCGCGATGCCCGCTGGCGCGGGAGCGCTGCCGCACCGAACGGCCCACCCTGCGTACGGCGGACGCCGCCGGCCGCCAGGTGGCCTGCCACTTCCCGATCTCCCCCACCGGCGCGTCATGATGGCCGCCGAGGCGACGACGTCCCACAGTCGGGGCTGAAGGCCGGGGACACCTGCTCGTTCACGCGCGGGGGATCACGACCGGGCCTGGTTCGCTCCGGCACCCGCTCAGCCGGTGACGCGCGGGGCCGTTCCGGTCGATCGGATGCGTTCGATGAGGAAGTCCTGCTCGGCGGCGTTGCCGGTGAGCGCCAGGGCCGCCCGGTAGGCCTGGACCGGTTCGGCGTCCCGGCCTTCGGTCAGCGTTCCTCCACCACGTCGAAGCCGATCAGTGGCCTGATCTCGACACCACCGTTCATGATCGGTGTCAGTTGGGCCAGCGCCAGCGCGTGGTCGAGGTCACGCGCCTCCAGGACGAAGACCCCGGCCAGCGCCGCCTCGGTCTCGATGAAGGGCCCGTCCGTCACCAGGTCGCCGCGGATCGAGGTCGCCGTACCGGACTGCTCCAGCGCCATCCCGGCGACGATCCGGCCGCCTCCCTCGGCGACCCGCGCCGGCAGTTCCTCATGGGCCCGCATGACCTCCGGCGGGATGTCGGCCACGCGGCCGGGCGTCTCGCGCTCGTAGATGAGCACCGCGTATTGCGTCATCGCACCTGCTCCTCGCTCGTGAACACCTCATCCGGCCACGCGCCCCCCTTGCCGGGCCGCCGCCTCGTCGGCGTCCGTGACGAACAGGTGGTGCGCCACACCGATCGGCCACCCCCACGCGTCCCGGCCGTAGGAAGGCCCGTCTTTCCCTCCGACATCGCCGTCCCGAACCCCTCTGCCCGGGCCTCCATCACGTACGACACATAGGAGGTCCGGAAATCGACAACGGCGCAGAACTTTTCGCCAGTGATCCAGGTTCGCTCGTCCGTGGCCGAAGGCGCCCCGCACCGCGGCGCGCCGCACGATCCGCGCCACCGGAGGAGATGCCCCGGGTGACCCAGCGGGATCGTCCGGCGCGTCCCGCGATGCGGAGGTGAGGGACGCCCCAGGCGGCTCTACCGGACGGCCGGAGGCCTAGTTCTCCAGGCCGCGCGTCTCCTGTTCGAGCCGGGCCAGATCAGACTCCATCCGCCTGATCACCCGCTGGTAGCCGTCCCATCCGTACATCCTGATCAGTTTGGCCTTCACCCTGCGGGTCTCCTCCGCGACCATCTCCGGGCTCCGCTGTTTCAAGCCGAGCAACGGATGGTGGGGGCGGTTCATGATGGCGATGTCCTTCCATGGCAGCGACAACGTCGTACCTAACCAGGACGCGCCGGGCGGCAGATCGGGTGACCGCCGCCGGAACCTGAAGAAAACCTGGCAGAAAACGCCTATCAGCCCATGCCGGCGTACTGCCGCGGCCGCAGCGCCTGGGTGCGCAGCGCGGAGAGCGCCGCCGCCCGGCCCACCGTCGTGAGCTGCCACGGCTCCCGCCACGAGCAACCGGTACGCAGATCGAGCGCGTCGAGCCGGCGCTGCAGCTCGCCCAGCGGGGCGGACAGGTCGAGCGGCGCCACCTTGGAGCCCGCGGCCGAGCGCCAGCCCTCGCCGTTGACGACCTCCAGGATCCGGTCCCGCAGCTCCTCGTACGGCAGGGCCGCGCCGTCGGCGAGCAGCATCAGCGCCGCCTCGCGGACCGAGATCTCGAAGTCGTGCTCGCCCTTGGCCGGGAGGAGGAGCGTGGACGTGGCCGCTGCCCACAGGTTGTCCGGTCGCCCGACCAGCCCGCGCCCCGCCGAGGTGAGTACCAGCTTCCTGCCCGTACGGCGCAGCGCCCGCAGGTCCTGGACGGCGATCTCCCTGAGCGTGGTCAGCGTCGGCACGTCGGCCTCGCCGCGGACCGAGCCGGCGGTCATGGCGTCCCACCCGAACCTGTCCACCGACTCCGTGACCATGGCACGGGACACGTTGAACTTCTCGGTCAGCTTCACGCCCTCGACCGCCATGCCGAGCAGCCACCACAGCGGTTCCAGGTGCGGCTCGGCCGGCATCGGGATGGGCGCGTGCAGCCGCACCTCGAAGGGCTGGGCCAGCTCGCGGCGGGCGTTCCCCCGGCCGAGGACCCAGCGGTTCAGCCGTTCGCCGTGGACACGGTGCAGCCAGCAGTCGCCGCCGAGCTCGGGCCGGGGCGAGGTCAGCCAGCGCCGGGTCAGCGCCTCGCGGCCGACCGGGTCGCCCGACATGATCGCCAGTTCGAGCGCGGCCGCGCAGGCGACGTGCGCGCCCAGCTCCTCCGGCCCCATGATCGAGCTCCAGGCCAGCTCGGGGACGTCCGGCGGCAGTACGCCGGTGGCCTCGAGCGCCGCCTGGTAGGCCGCGGTCCCGGCCTCCTCGCCGTCCCGGGCGTACGCCTGCAGGATCTCGGTGGTCGCCGGCGAGTCGCACAGTGCGGCGTAGCGGTGCATGCCGCCCAGCCGCAGCAGCCGTCCGAGCGCCCGCGCGATCACCTGGCGGTCGCCCGTGACCTTGACCGGCAGCGTGTACCAGAGGAACTCGCACACGTCGAGCTGGCTGATCGTCTCCAGCGCCTCGCCGCCCGTCAGCCACTCGACGGCGACACGGGCCGGCTCGGCGGCTTCCGGCTCGGAGCGCTCCAGCTCGGCGAGGAGCGCGGCCACGTCAGGTGCGGGCATGACTCGCAGTCTGCCGTATTGCGCCCATCGTCCGCGACGACCCATGGTCACTCGCCGCCACCCCCTCGGACCAACCATATGAGGGCCTAGATCCAGCCCTTCGAGCCGCGGATGAGCATGCGGGCGAGCCAGTCGGTGTAGGGGATCACCTCGGCGGCGATCACGGGGTAGAGCCAGGCGAAGTTCGCCAGCGCGAGCAGCGCGAAGACGCCGACGCCCACCGACCCGACCTGCCGTCGCCATCGCGGCGCGGCCGCCGGTCCCAGGATCAGCCCGCAGGCCAGCACGATCGCGAGGATCATGAACGGGACGACCGGGATCATGTAGTACAGGAACATCGTCCGGTTGTCGACGATCGCGTAGTAGAACCACGGCAGCCAGCCCACGGCGTACGACAGCAGGACCGCGCCCGCCCGCCAGTCGCGGGTCGCCACATACCAGGCGATCATGCCGATCAGCGCGGCGAGCCCGCCGTACCAGATGATCGGGGTTCCGGTGCCGAGGATCGCCTGGGAGCAGCTGTCGGCGCCGCAGCCGTGTGGCGACTCGTAGAAGAACGCCACCGGGCGCAGCAGCAGCGGCCAGCTCCACGGCTCGGACTTGTAGTTGTGCGGCTGGGACAGGCTCGTGTGCGAGCCCAGGGTCTGCACCTGGTAGGAGATCCAGGAGCGCAGCGAGTCGAACGCGAAGAAGAACGGGTTCCCCTGCGACGTGGCCTGGTCCCAGTGCCGGTTCCAGCCCTTGTCCGTGAAGAACCAGCCCGCGAACGAGACGATGTACGCCACCCCGGGCACCACGGCCATCCACGCGGCGGCGAGCGGCAGCTCCAGCTTGAGCGTCTCGACGTACGGCCGGCGCAGCCCGACCGCGCGGCGCGCGCCCGCGTCCCACACCAGCGTCATGACGGCGAAGGCGACGATGAAGAAGACCGTCGTCCACTTGGTCGCCAGGCCCGCGCCCAGGCACAGCCCGGCCGCGAGCCGCCACGGACGCCACCCGAGCCGGGGGCCGACGTCGAGCGAGGCGGCGGACTCGCGCCACTCGACCAGTGCCTGCCGCGCCTGGTCCCGGTCGACGACCAGGCAGGCGAAGCCGGCCAGGATCCAGAACATCAGGAAGATGTCCAGCAGCGCCGAGCGGGACAGCACGAAGTGCAGGGCGTCGAGGGAGAGCAGGAGCCCGGCCAGGCAGCCGAGCAGGGTGGACCGGGTCATCCGGCGGGCGACCCGGGCGAGGATGAAGATCGACAGCGATCCGATCAGCGCGGCGGCGAACCGCCAGCCGAAGGGGTTCAACCCGAAGATCGCCTCACCGGCGCCGATCATCCACTTGCCGAGCGGCGGGTGCACCACGTACGCGGCGCAGTCGCTGACCTGCGCACAAGTCTTGAAGATGCCCGTCTTTCCGGCGATCATCAGGTCGTTGGCGTTGTCGACGAACGCCCGCTCGGTGCCGAACTTGATCGTCGAGTACGCGTCCTTGGCGTAGTACGTCTCGTCGAAGACGACCGCGTTGGGCGTCCCGAGGCGATAGAAACGCAGGAACGCTCCGAACACCGCCACGATCAACGGTCCGAGCCAGCCCCACAAAGGGCTGCCGGGCATCCGCGGCACCAGCCGCTCCCGCAGGGACACCGGCGCCCCGGCATCCCGATCGGATTCGGGCTGCTCGAACGCCTGATGTGAGAAGTCGGTCACGGCCACCTGGACAGACTACTGTCGAGTCCCCGTGGTGACCATGAAGTTCGGGTCTATTACCGGCATCCAACTCTTCAATGATGAACCTTTCATATGGTGGGAAACGTGCTAATTCTGGCGGGAGCCCCGATCGGCCAGGTGGGGGACGCATCCCCCCGACTGCGGGAGGCCCTGGAGACGGCCGGCGTGATCGCCGCCGAGGACACGCGCCGGCTCAGGCGGCTCGCGTCCGACCTTGGCGCGACCCTGACCGGGCGGGTGGTGTCCTATTACGACGCGAACGAGGCCGCGCGGTCCAAGGAGCTGCTCGACGAGTTGCTCCAGGGTGAGACCGTCCTCGTGATCACCGACGCGGGGATGCCCGGCGTGTCCGACCCCGGATACCGGCTCACCCGGCTCGCCGTGGAGGCGGGCGTCCGCGTCACCGCGCTGCCCGGCCCGTCCGCCGTCACCACCGCCCTCGCGATCTCCGGGCTGCCGAGCGACCGGTTCTGCTTCGAGGGCTTCCCGCCGCGCAAGCAGGGGGAGCGCGCCCGCCGCCTGGAGAGCCTGGCCCGCGAGGAGCGCACCATGGTGTTCTTCGAGGCGCCGCACCGCCTGCACGCCTGCCTGGCCGCCATGGCCGAGGCGTTCGGCACCGACCGCCCCGCCGCCGTCTGCCGCGAGCTCACCAAGACCTACGAGGAGGTGCGCCGGGGGACCCTGGCCGAGCTGACCGACTGGGCCGCGGGCGAGGTCAGGGGAGAGATCACCCTCGTCGTCGCCGGGTACGCCCCCGAGGCCGCCGAGCCGGACATCGACGACCTCGTCGAGGAGGTCGCCCGGCGCGAGGCCACGGGCGTCTCCCGCAAGCAGGCCATCGCGGACGTCGCGAAGGCCGCCGGCGTCCCCAAACGCGACCTCTACAACCGCGTCCACGGCGGTACCTGATCGCCTCAAAGCCGCCGTCTGACGGCCTTCGAGGCGATGACCCGCCTCCGCGGGGTCACGAGGCGGGCCGGGGCCTCCTGCGCGGCAGCCGCAGGTGGCGCAGCGAGATCGCGGCCGCGAGGCACGCGACCGGTACGGCCGGCAGCAGGTAGCGGTAGTCGAACTCGGCCGTCGCGGCCGGGGCCAGGATCAGCCCCACCGCGGCGAGCCAGGGCAGCAGCACCGGCCCGCCCAGCCTGCGCCATCGGGCGGCGACGCCGTACAGGCCGGCGAGCAGCAGCAGACCGAGCACCGTGCCGGGGAGCCGCACGGCCTTCTGGTAGCCGATCATGATGTCGGACCACGGCTTGACCTCGTGGGTGGCCGCCGGGCCGTTCTCGTACCGCTCGGCGTCCTTGTCCGTCATGCCCTTGTACGACGACCAGGCGGGCAGCTTCTGCGTGTAGTAGTTGCCGAACTGGTACTGCAGGTACGTCTTGGCGTCCGGGAACAGCGGGCGCCCCCAGCCGAAGGCGCGGAAGAAGTCCTTGCCCACGGCGGCGAGGTAGGCGCCCGGCTGCGCGAGGATCGCCTTTTTGGCGAACGCGCTCGCGTTGGCGTTGATCTCCGGGGTGAACTTCATGCCCGAGCCGAAGACGTGGAGCTGGTTCTGGTCGTCCCACCACAGGTACGCCTGTGCCGTACGGCCCCGCTCGGCGGGCGGCGTGTTGATGCACAGGAGGGCGAGCTCCAGCTCCTCGCGCTTGTCGAGCTTCATCTTGTGGCAGTCGGCGAAGAGGGCGGTCCGCATGTAGAGGATCACCCCGTCGCTGTTGGTCATCGCGAACTGCCCGTTGACCGCCTTGAACCACCCCATGTACGCGAGGACGGGCAGCGCGCAGGCCGCGATCATCGCCGTGATCGGCTTCCACCCGGCCCGCTTGACCAGCAGGTAGACCACGACCAGGGCGAGGATCGGCAGGCCGATGCTGCGGGTCAGCGCGGTCAGCGCGAGCAGCGCCCCGACCGCAGCGCCCACGTGCCAGGACATCTTCCTGTGCCACAGGACGAGGGTGACCACCGCCGTGACCAGCAGCGTGAACATCGCGTCCGACATGATGAGCTGCTCGAGCTGGATCTGGTACGCGTCGAACAGCACGGGCACGGCCGCGAGCGTCGCCCCCCAGCGCGGCAGGCCGAATTTTTTGGTCAGCAACGCGTAGATCAGCAGACCGGAGCCCAGGCCCATCAGGTGCTGGGTGAACACCACGAACGCGAAGCTGTGCACCGGCTTGAGCAGCAGGAGCCAGAACCCGTAACCGTCCGGGCGGATCGGGTGCGGACGCGGGTGCAGCGCCACCGAGACGTAGTCGTAGGAGTCGTTGAACCACATGGCCGGGCCGAAACCCAGCATGGTGACGACGCGCAGAAGCGCCCCGAGCCCGAGCGCCACCGCGAACACCCGGTGGCGGACGAGCACGGCCAGAAGGCGCTTCCACCTGCTAACAGGGGGGGCGTCTAATGACGAAGGCTCCGCAACCGCGACCATGGTTACAGAATGCCAGCCGTTTCGGTGACTTGCCCCGGGCACCTCCGGGCAGAGGGCATCATGGTTGACTGCTTAGGGCGATCACAAATGTAGACGAAGGGTTGCGACGTGGAACTGACCGTAGTCATGCCCTGCCTCAATGAAGCCGAGACCGTCGAGACATGCGTCCGCAAAGCCATCGCCTGCATGCGTGAGAACGGCATCGACGGCGAGGTGGTGATCGCCGACAACGGCAGCACCGACGGGTCGCAGCAGCTCGCCCGCGACGCCGGAGCCCGTGTGGTCCACATCGACGCCAAGGGGTACGGCAACGCCCTCATGGGCGGCATCCGTGCCGCGCGCGGCAAGTACGTGATCATGGGCGACGCGGACGACTCGTACGACTTCACGAACCTGATGCCGTTCGTCGAGCAGTTGCGGGACGGCGGCGAGCTGGTCATGGGCAACCGCTTCAGGGGCGGAATCGCCCCCGGCGCGATGCCGCCGCTGCACCGCTACCTCGGCAACCCCGTCCTGTCGTTCGTCGGGCGGCTGTTCTTCCCGAGCGCCATCGGCGACTTCCACTGCGGGCTGCGCGGCTTCCGGCGCGACTCGATCCTGCGGCTCGGCCTGCAGACCGGCGGCATGGAGTTCGCGTCCGAGATGGTGGTGAAGGCCACCCTGCAGGGACTCGACGTCCGCGAGGTGCCGACGACGCTGTCGCCGGACGGCCGCTCCCGCCCGCCGCACCTGCGCTCCTGGCGGGACGGCTGGCGCCACCTGCGCTTCCTGCTGCTCTACAGCCCGCGCTGGCTGTTCTTCATCCCCGGCCTGGTGCTCACCGCCATCGGCCTGATCATGGGCGCCGCGCTGTCGTTCGGCCCCGTCTACATCGGCAAGCTCGCCTTCGACGTCGACACCCTGGTCGGGGCGTCCGCCATGGTGGTGATCGGCTTCCAGGCGGTGCTGTTCGCCCTGTTCACCAAGGTGTACGCCGCCGAGGAGGGCTTCCTGCCGGAGGACAGGCGGGTCCGCAAGCTCGTGGACATCGTCACCCTGGAGAAGGGCCTCGTCGCGGGCGGCCTGCTCGCCCTCGCCGGTCTCGTCGGCCTGGTCGCGTCCCTGGCCCACTGGGGTGGCAGGGGCTTCGGCGAGCTGATCCCGGCCGAGTCGCTGCGCCTGGTCGTGCCGTCCGCGACCGCGTTCGTGATGAGCTTCCAGACCATCTTCGCGTCGCTGTTCATCAGCATCCTGGGCATCCGCCGCTCGAAGGAGACCCCGGCGGACATCGCCGCCTCCGCCGCCGAGGAGGCCGCCGAGGCCGTCAGCCGCGGCTCCGCCGAGAAGACGGACGAGGCCGTGTCGCAGGACTCCACCGGTACGAGGGGCGCGTAGCCGTCCCACCCGTCGCCCGGAACCCCGGCGAGGATCTGTGGGACGCGGCCGGAACCTTTACCTCCGGGCCCGGCGGCCGGCGGTCCTGTAATCGGTTCGAGACGCTGTGCCCGTGCCTCTAGTCTTGGAACCATGTCCCAGCACATCTTGACCGCCGTCGCGTGGCCCTACGCCAACGGTCCTCGCCACATCGGGCACGTCTCAGGGTTCGGCGTGCCGTCCGACGTCTTCAGCCGCTACCAGCGGATGGCGGGCAACAAGGTGCTGATGGTCTCCGGGACCGACGAGCACGGCACACCCATCCAGGTGCAGGCCGACAAGGAGGGGCTGACCGCCCGCGAGATCGCCGACCGCTACAACCGGGTGATCGCCGAGGACCTGACCGGGCTCGGTCTCTCCTACGACCTGTTCACCCGGACCACCACCGGCAATCACTACGCCGTCGCCCAGGAGATCTTTCTCGGGCTGTACAAAAACGGCTACATCTTCCCCAAGACCACGATGGGCGCCATCTCCCCGTCCACCGGGCGGACCCTCCCCGACCGCTATATCGAGGGCACCTGCCCCATCTGCGGGTACGACGGGGCGCGCGGCGACCAGTGTGACAACTGCGGCAACCAGCTCGACCCGATCGACCTGATCAACCCGAGGTCGCGCATCAACGGCGAGACCCCGGTGTTCGTCGAGACCGAGCACTTCATGCTCGACCTGCCCGCGTTCTCCGAGGCGCTCGGGAGCTGGCTGCAGTCCAAGCAGGGCGAGTGGCGGCCCAACGTCCTCAAGTTCTCGCTCAACCTGCTCGGCGACCTCCAGCCGCGAGCGATCAGCCGCGACCTCGACTGGGGCGTGCCGATCCCGCTGGACGGCTGGCGTGACCGGAGCGACAAGCGGCTCTACGTCTGGTTCGACGCCGTCATCGGCTACCTCTCGGCCTCCATCGAATGGGCCAGGCGCAGCGGCGACCCGGACGCCTGGCGCCAGTGGTGGCAGAACCCGGACGCCCGCGCCTACTACTTCATGGGCAAGGACAACATCGTCTTCCACTCGGAGATCTGGCCGGCGATCCTCCTCGGCTACAACGGCGAAGGCGCCCGGAACGGCACCGTCGGCTCGCTCGGGAAGCTCGCCCTGCCCTCGGAGGTCGTGTCCAGCGAGTTCCTCACGATGGAGGGCCGCAAGTTCTCCTCCTCCCGGCAGGTCGTGATCTACGTCCGCGACTTCCTGGAGCGCTACTCCGCCGACGCCCTGCGCTACTACATCGCCGTCGCCGGTCCGGAGAACCAGGACACCGACTTCACCTGGTCCGAGTTCGTCAACCGCAACAACGGCGAGTTGGTGGCGGCCTGGGGCAACCTGGTCAACCGTTCGATCTCCATGGCGGCGAAGAACTTCGGCGCGATCCCGGAGGCGGGCGACCTCACCGACGCCGACCGGGCCATGCTCGAGCTGTCCAGGAACGCCTTCCCCAAGGTCGGCGCCGAGCTCGGCCGCTCCCGGTTCAAGAACGCCGTGAACGAGGCGTTCGACGTGGTCCGCGAGGCCAACAAGTACCTCGCCGAGCAGGAGCCCTGGAAGATCAAGGACGACCCGGAGCGGCAGAAGTCCATCCTCCACGTCGCGCTCCAGGTCGTGGACGACGCCAAGACGCTGCTCACGCCGTTCCTGCCCAGCTCGTCCAACAAGATCTTCCAGATGCTGGGCGGCGAAGGCGTCTGGTCCGGCATGCCGGAGATCCAGGAGGTCAACGAGGACGGCGGCCCCGACTACCCCGTGATCACCGGCGCGTACGACGAGGGCGCCGCCCGCTGGGAGCACCGGCCGATCCAGGCGGGTGTCCCGCTCGCGCCCCCGACCCCGCTGTTCGCCAAGCTCGATCCCAAGATCGTGGACGAAGAGCTCGCCCGGCTCGGCGACTGACCAGGCAGGAGATCTCGCACGATGTCCCGGGAGCTGCCTGTGATGCCCGAGCCGCTGTCGGCGGAGGTGTTCGACAGCCACTGTCATCTCGACATCATGGTGGGCGACCGCAAGGCGTCCTCGGGCGATCAGGTCGCGCTCGCCGCGCAGGCGGCGGGCGCGTCGGTCGAGGCCATCCTGGCCGACGCCCGCATGGTCGGGGTGACTCGGCTGGTGACCATCGGATACGACCTGCGCTCGTCCCGCTGGGGCGCCGAGGTCGCCGCGCGGCACGACGACGTCTACGCGGGAGTGGCGATCCACCCGAACGAGGCCCACGCGGCCACGCCGGAGACGCTCGCCGAGATCGAGGAGCTGGCGCGGCTGCCGCACGTGCGGGCCGTGGGGGAGACCGGGCTCGACTACTTCCGCGACTGGGCCTCCCGGGACGACCAGCACGCGAGCTTCCGCGCGCACATCGAGATCGCCAGGCGCACCGGCAAGGCGCTGGTCATCCACGACCGCGACGCCCACGACGACGTGCTCGCCGTGCTGGCCGACCAGGGCGCGCCGGACGTCGTGATCTTCCACAGCTTCTCCGGTGACGGCGAGATGGCCAAGAAATGCGCCGACGCCGGCTATTTCATGTCGTTCTCCGGGCCGGTGACGTACAAGAACGCGGAATATCTCCGCGAGGCGGCCCGGGTGGCGCCCGCCGAGCTCATCCTCGTGGAGACCGACGCGCCCTACCTCCCACCCACCCCGCACCGGGGCAAGCCGAACGCGCCCTATCTCATCCCGCTGACCCTGCGCTGCCTGGCCGAGGTCAGGGGCGTGGACGTCGCCGACCTCGCCGGCGCCATCATGGCCAACGGCGAAGCCGCCTTCGGCGCCTGGTAGCCCGAACGTTCCGCCCACGCCTGGTCGACCGCCGACCGGCAGTGGACATATGGCGGCGCCGGTGCGTGCCTCCTTCGTGAACTCCCACATTTTCGGTGCATTTCATGTCCATGGGCGAGTGACGCGCCGGCGAACGTCGCCGCCGAGTCCGGTGGAAAAGTGCCGGCAGCCCTGCCGGCCCGTGCGCGGCCTCGGGGAATATGCCGTGATTGTTTCGGGGTGAACGGCGCGGATGCGCGATGCGATTTCACCGATCCAACGGCCCGGTTTCATGCCGGTGCTTCGGCGCGTCCCCGATCCCCCTGGGGGCGGAACACGTCGCCCGCAACGTCGTTCTGGCGGTCCTCGCCGCGGCAGGAGCGGTCACCACCGGGATCCTCCCGGCGGGTGAGACCGCGCACCCCGCGGGCGTTCTGGTCGCCGCCGTCGGCGGCCTCACGCTCGGCGCGCTGATCGCCGTACTCGACGACGTCCTCGGACTTTTCCGTCCCATGAGCCGGGTCGGCCCCTCGGGCGGCCGTCTCCGATGAAGCAGGAGGAGAGCCATGCCGTTTCTCATCGCCGCCGTCGTCCTCGTCGGAGTCGTGTGCCTGGTCGACCTGGTCCTCACCGTGGGCGTGATCAGGCGGTTACGGGAGCACACGGAGTTCCTCACGACCCTCGGCAGGGAGGCGCCGGGGCTCGGCGTGGGTGAGGAGGTCGGGCCGTTCGCCGTCCACGCCGCCGACGGCGGCCCGCTCACCCGCGACCATCTGACGAGGGAAACCCTGTTCGGCTTCTTCTCCCCCGACTGCGAGCCGTGCAAGGCGAAGCTCCCGGCGTTCGTCCGGTACGCCGCCGAGATGCCGGGCGGGCGTGACCGGGTCGTCGCCGTCATCGCGGCCGACGAGGGGGCGGACGGTGAGTTCCGCAGCCGGTTGGGCGAGGTGGCGCGGGTCGTCGTGGAGGACCACACCGGGCCGTTGAGCGCCGCCTTCCGGGTGCGCGCGTACCCCTCCCTCTTCCTCGTCGCGCCGGACGGCGCCGGCCGGGTCGTGGTCACGACGGACGCTCCCGAGCTGAGCCGGGCCGTCGGCGTGGCATGAGCGGCGCAGGCGCCCGGGACCGGCCCCGGGAGCAGGGCGGGCCGGGGGCGGGGGCCTCCCGGCCGGACCGTGACGGAACGCTGAGCCCCGAGGGCGTCGACAGGGCTCCTCTCCCGGCCGCCGGTGTCGCCACGTGGGTGAGGCGGCTGGCCATCGCGCTCTCCCTCGCGGCCGCGGCCGCGCCTGGCACGCTCGCGCTGTACGTGTCGCTGACCCTGGTGGCCGGGGCGTTCCCCGTCGTGGCCACCTGGCTGACCAAGAACGTCATCGACCACCTGATCGCCGGATCCCCCCTGGGCACGCTCGCCGGGCTCGCGGTGGGGCTGGCCGTCGCCGGGACGATCACAGCGGCCCTCCCGCAGGTGACGCACTACCTGCGCGCGGAGGCGGATCGCGCCGTCGGGATGATCGCGCAGGACCGCCTGTTCGCCGCCGTCGAAGGGTTCGTCGGCCTGGGACGGTTCGAGAACCCCCATTTCCTGGATCGGCTGCGTCTCGCGCAGCAGGCCAGCATGGTGGCGCCCGCCCAGGCCGTGGACGGGGCACTCGGGGTCGGCGGCGCGCTCGTCACCCTCGTCGGGTTCCTCGGTTCGCTGCTTCTGCTGAGCCCGGCGTTGACGCTTCTCGTCCTGGCGGCCGGCGTGCCGACGTTGATCGCGGAGATCGCGATGTCCCGCCGGCGGGCCGGGATGCTGTGGACCATCGGATCGGCCGAGCGGCGCGAGATCTTCTACAGCCAGCTCCTCACGAGTGTGCAGGCGGCCAAGGAGGTGCGCCTGTTCGGCATCGGTCCCTTCCTACGGGGACGGATGCTCGCCGAAAGATCCACCGCCAACAGGTCGAAGCGGGCGGTCGATCGCCGGGAGACGGTCATCCAGACCGGGCTCGGGCTGCTGGCCGCGCTGGTGTCCGGCGTCGGGCTGTTCTGGGCGGTGATCTCCGCGCACTCCGGCCGGATCTCCGTCGGCGATGTCGCGATGTTCGTCGCCGCGATCACCGGCACGCAGGGCGCCCTGGTCGCGATGGCCGGCGACGCGGCTCGCGCGAACCAGGCGCTGCTGATGTTCGACCACTACGTCGCGGTGACGACGGCAGGGCCGGACCTGCCGGTGCGGGCGGCGCCGACGCCACTGCCGCCGCTGCGGCACGGCATCGAGTTCCGGGACGTGTGGTTCCGGTACTCGGACGACCACTCCTGGGTACTGCGCGGCGTCAATCTACGCGTCCCCAAGGGGGCGGCCGTGGCCCTCGTCGGACTGAACGGCGAGGGCAAATCGACGCTGATAAAGCTCCTGTGCAGGTTCTACGACCCGACCAGGGGCGCGATCCTCTGGGACGGCGTGGACATCCGCGACGTCGACGTGGCCGAACTGCGCCGCAGGATCGGCGCCGTTTTCCAGGACTACATGAGCTACGACATGACCGCCGGGGAGAACATCGCCCTCGGCGACCTGACCGCGCTGGACGATCGCGACCGGCTCGCGGCGGCGGCGCGCGCGGCGGGGATCCACGACAAGATCATGGAACTGCCGTCGACGTTCGACACGCTGTTGACCCGCATGTTCTTCATGGAGAGCGAGAAGGAGGACGCCAGGAACGGCCACATGCTGTCCGGCGGGCAGTGGCAGCGGCTCGCCCTGGCCCGCGCGTTCCTCCGGGACCGGCGCGATCTGATGATCCTCGACGAGCCGTCGGCCGGTCTCGACGCCGAGGCCGAACACGAGATCCACGTCTCACTCAAGCGGCACCAGGCCGACCAGACCAGCCTGCTCGTCTCGCACCGTCTCGGCGCGGTCCGCGACGCGGACCGCATCGTCGTCCTCTCGGACGGGCAGATCGCGGAGCAGGGCCGTCACGACGAGTTGACGGCGGCCGGGGGCATCTACGCCCGCCTCTTCGCCCTGCAGGCGTCCGGATACCACCCGGGCACGGAAGAAGCGAGAACAGCAGCCGAGCAGGCGCATGGGGTGGCGGGCGCGCAGGCGCCGGGGGCCGCGTCGCTGTCGGCGGGGACCCGGTGATCCCGCGCTCTGAGAGAGACGACGTGCGGATCACCCGTTCGCCGTCCGCCCGGAAGCCCTCCGACAGGCTTACGTCGTCCATCCCCGGCGCGCGGGCGGCGGGTGTGAGGCGTGGTCTCGGTCTCGGCATCGGAGCAGGTTACGACGGAGACCGCGTCCTCGTCCGCCGCGGAGCTCCCGTCGCCGTCGAACAGGTCGTCGTGGTGGAGCGGCCCGTGCTCGGCATGGAGTGGCCCCGCCCGCCGCTCCAGGGCCATGCGTCGCGGCAGGCGATCGCCTCCAGAGAGTGGATGATCAAGCGGGTGGCCGCCGTCCCGGGAGATCCGCTCGCCTCCCTGCCGGCATCTGTGCCGCGCGACCGACTAACGTCGCCGTTCGTGCTCGGTGATCTGCCTGCCTCGCCGCCGACCTCTATGCCGGGCGATCGCCCCAGCTCGCCGCCGCCGTCCGTACCGAGTGATCCGCTCACCTTGCCACCGACGTTCACACAGAAGCGTGTGCCGGACGGCATGCTGCTCCTGCTCGGGGACAACTCGGCGGCCAGCGTCGACTCCCGCCACCTCGGTTACTTCCAGAGCGAGCGCGTGCTGGGCACCGTGATCCGCCGGCTCTCCCGGTGACCGGCACGGTAACGAAGACCTGCTCCGATGCCGGACACTAGACAGCATGACTTTGCTCGGCCCTGTTGAAGTGCGCGCGCTCGCGGAGAAGCTGGGCATCCGGCCGACCAAGAAGCTTGGGCAGAACTTCGTCATCGACGGCGGCACCGTCCGTCGCATCGTCCGGGTCGCCGAGGTGACCCCGGACGACGTGGTCATCGAGATCGGCCCGGGGCTCGGCTCGCTCACCCTCGCTCTCCTCCCCGAGGTGGCCCGGGTCGTGGCGGTCGAGATCGACCCGGCGCTCGCCGTCCAGCTCCCCCTGACCGTCGCCCAGATGGACTCCGAGCACGCCGACCGGCTCAGCGTCGTCCACGCCGACGCGCTGAAGATCGGCGTGGACGACCTGCCCGCGCTGCCCACCGCGTTGGTGGCCAACCTGCCGTACAACGTGTCGGTGCCGGTGCTCCTGCACCTGCTGGAGATCCTGCCGTCCCTACGCCGCGGGCTCGTCATGGTGCAGGCCGAGGTCGCCGACCGCCTCGCCGCCGCCCCCGGGTCGCGTATCTACGGCGTCCCCTCGCTCAAGGCCGCCTGGTACGCCGACGTGCGCCGCGCCGGGCCGGTGGGTCGCAACGTCTTCTGGCCCGCGCCCAACGTCGACTCCGGCCTGGTCTCCCTGATACGGCGCGACCCGCCGGAGACGTCCGCCACGCGCGAGGAGGTCTTCGCGGCCGTGGACGCCGCCTTCGCGCAGCGCCGCAAGACGCTCCGGGCCGCCCTGGCCTCCTGGGCCGGCACGGCGGCCGCCGCCGAGGAGGCGCTGGTCAGGGCAGGCGTCGAGCCGTCCGCGCGCGGGGAGCAGCTCGGCATCGCCGACTTCGCACGCATCGCCGAAAATCGCCCTCGACCCTAGGCGGCGTCTGACCGGCCTTCCGGCCCGGCTCCGGTCGGTGTACGGGGCACTAGGCTCGGCTGCTGTGACTGCTACGCAGAGGGTGACGGTGCGTGTCCCGGCCAAGGTCAACCTGCAGCTCGCCGTCGGGCCGTTGCGCGACGACGGCTACCACGACCTGGTGAACGTCTTCCACGCCGTCTCGCTCTTCGACGAGGTGACGGCGACCGAGCCGGCCGCCGCGGGCGCGTTCACCGTACGCGTCGAGGGCGAGGCCGCCTCCCAGGTGCCCGCGGACGCCACCAACCTCGCGACCCGCGCCGCCGAGGCCCTCGCCAAGCACGCCGGGCAGATCGGGGCCGACGGGCGTCCGTACGGCGTGGACCTGCTGATCCGCAAGGCGATCCCGGTCGCGGGCGGCATGGCCGGAGGCAGCGCCGACGCCGCGGCCGCCCTCCTCGCCTGCGACGCCCTCTGGGGACTCGGCCTGCCCCGCGAGGAGCTCATGGAGATCGGCGCGGGCATCGGCAGCGACGTGCCGTTCGCCCTCCTCGGCGGCACGGCCGTCGGCACCGGACGCGGCGAGCGGCTCACCCCCGTCCCGGCGACCGGGGCCTTCCACTGGGTGTTCGCCCTCGCCGACGGCGGCCTGTCCACTCCCCGGGTGTACGGCGAGTGCGACCGCATCAGGGCCGAAGCGGGCGAGGAGGTCGCGTGGCCGACCGCCGACGAGGCCCTCATGGCCGCCCTGCGGGCCGGGGACGCCCGCGCGCTCGGCGCCGCCCTCGCCAACGACCTGGAACCCGCCGCGCTCGCGCTCCGTCCGTCGCTCGCCCGGACGCTCGACGTCGGCCGGGATGCCGGGGCCCTGGGGGCGATCGTCTCCGGTTCCGGGCCCACCTGCGCCTTCCTGGCCGCGTCCGCCGACCACGCCCGCGAGCTGTCCGCCGCGCTGACCGCCGCCGGGGTCTGCCGCGCCGCCGTCACCGCTGAAGGGCCCGTCCCTGGGGCCGAGATCGTCCCGTAGGGCCCGACTTGTCGCACGGACCCCGCGCGGAGGGCCGCCAGTGCTAAGTTGACCTTCATGCATCGTCGCTCGCGCGTGTTCTGGTGGCCGGTAATGGAACGGCCATAACGCACGCGCGATCAGGGCCGTCTCGGAGATCGGCCCTCCACCTCTCGGTTCTGGACCGGCTTCCGGCGGCCCCGAATCCGACAGGAGGATCCCCCGATGTCCGACCCCACTTCCCTGGCCGAGGTCCGCGCCCGAATCGACGCGCTCGACGGTGAGCTGATCCGTCTCCTCGCCGACCGGCAGGCCCTGGTCCGGCACGCGGCCGCGTTCAAGGCCGACGAGCAGGCCGTACGCGCCCCCGGCCGTGTGGAGCAGGTCGTGCAGGCGGCCCGGGCGCGTGCCCTGAGCGCCGGGTTGTCCCCGAGCGTGGCCGAGGCCGTGTGGCGCGCCATGATCGCCGCTTTCATCGATCTCGAACTGGCCGAGCACCGAGCCGGTGCTTCCCCAGGCGCTGACCGTGCTCGACTTCGGCGACCCCACCCCGCACATCCCTCGCCAGGGTGAAGTCGGCTCCGGTGATCGGCTCATCCACGCCATGCGCGTGGACACCGCCGCCGCCTCAGCTCTGGAGTACGAGGGATTTTGGGGAATCGGTAGGCTGGGCAGGCGATGAATCTGGTCAACCTTGAATCGGTCTCCCACGCCTTCGGGCCCAAGCCGCTGCTCACCGACGTCACGCTCGGCATCGGGCAGGGCGACCGGATCGGCGTCGTCGGACGCAACGGTGGCGGCAAGTCCACGCTGATTTCGATCATCGCTGGGGAGCTGAAACCGGACAGCGGGCGCGTCACGCACAACCGCGGCCTGCGCGTCGGCCTCCTGTCCCAGCGGGACGACTTCGACCCCGCGGCGCCGGTCGGCGACCTCGTGCTGTCCGGCCGGGCCGAGCACGAGTGGGCCGGAGACGCCGCGATCAGGGAGATCCTCGCCAACCTGCTCGGTGACATCGACCTGACGGCGCAGGCCGGCGCGCTGTCGGGCGGCGAGCGGCGGCGCACCGCCCTCGCGAAACTGCTCATCGACGAGCACGATCTGATCATCCTGGACGAGCCGACGAACCACCTCGACATCGAGGCCATCGCCTGGCTCGCCGGGCACCTCGCCCAGCGCAAGTCGGCGCTGCTCGTCGTCACGCACGACCGGTGGTTCCTCGACGCGGTCTCCACCCGCACCTGGGAGGTCGTGGACGCCTCGGTCGAACGCTACGAAGGCGGGTACGCCGCGTACGTGCTGGCCAAGGCCGAGCGCGCCCGCATCGCGCAGGCCGCCGAGGAGCGCCGCCAGAACCTCATGCGCAAGGAGATCGCCTGGCTGCGGCGCGGTCCGCCTGCCCGGACGTCCAAGCCGAAGTTCCGCATCAACGCCGCCGAGGCGCTGATCGCGAACGAGCCGCCGCCCCGCGAGACCGTCGAGCTGCTGAAGTTCGCCTCCGCGCGGCTCGGCAAGACCGTCTACGACCTGGAGGACGTGACCCTGCACGCCGGAGGGCCCGACGCGGGTCCGGTCGTGCTCGACCACGCCACCTTCCAGTTCGGTCCCGGCGACCGCATCGGCCTGATCGGCGTCAACGGCTCGGGCAAGTCGTCCGTCCTGCGCCTGCTGTCCGGCTCCGTCACACCCGACTCCGGCCGGGTGGTACGCGGCAAGACCGTACGGCTCGCGCACCTCTCCCAGGAACTGGCAGAGCTCGACCCGTCCCGCCGCGTGCTGGAGACCGTCGAAGAGATCCGTAAGTACATCCAGGTCGGCAAGAAGGAATGGTCGGCCTCGCAGCTCCTCGAGCGCCTCGGCTTCAAGGGCGAGGCGCAGTGGAAGGTCGTCGGCGACCTGTCCGGCGGCGAACGCCGCCGCCTCCAGCTCCTTCGGCTGATCATGGACGAGCCGAACGTGCTGCTCCTCGACGAGCCGACCAACGACCTCGACATCGAGACGCTCACCGAGCTGGAGGACCTGCTCGACGGATGGCCGGGCACGCTGGTCGTGGTCAGCCACGACCGCTACTTCCTGGAGCGGGTGTCCGACCGCTGCGTCGCCCTCCTCGGTGACGGCAGGCTCTCCATGCTGCCCGGCGGCGTCGACGAATACCTCGCGCGGCGTGCGTCCGGCGCCGCCCTGTCCGCCCGCGCCGCGTCCTCGGGTACGGCGTCCGCTCCCGGCGGGCAGGCCGTACCGGCCGGGACGGGCGCGGCAGCGGAGACGGCCGCCGGGGGCTCCAACGGAGCTGCCGCTTCCGGCTTGTCGGCCAAGGAGCAGCGCGAGCTGCAGAAGGAGCTGGGCCGGCTGGAGCGGCAGCTCGACCGGCTCGGCGAGCGCGAGGAGAAGCTGCACGCGCGGATGGCCGAGGCCGCGAGCGACTTCGAGCGTCTCGGCGCGCTGGACGCCGAGCTGCGCGAGGTCACCGCGCAGAAGGAGGAGGTCGAGCTCGAATGGCTCGACCTCGCCGCCCGCCTCGACGGCTGACGAAACCGACCCCGGAGGGCCACCCACCGGCTTTGTACCGCCAAGGCATGGTTGCCGCTTAGGGCGGCTTCGGGCGCTGTGTCGGTGGGGGCGTTCGCTGCGCCTGCCGGACGCTCCGGTCCCCGCTCTTGGCTGCGATCCTCGCTCCCGCCCGCTCCGCTCACCGGTCAAGGTGGCGAGATCGCTGTACCTGCCGGGAAGCCCTGGTTCTCGCGAAGCCCGCTTCGCTGGGCCTTCGCTCCCGCCCGCTCCGCTCACTGGGCAAGGGGCCGAGCCTGATCAGGCAGGGCCGTGAGGGGTTGTGTCGGTGGGGAGTTGGCTGCGTCTGCCGGAAGCTCCTGCCTCCTCCGCTCACCTCGTACTGACGGGGGCCGGTGGGGAGCCTCCAGGGGCAGAAAGCGGGAAGACGCGAAAAAGGGGCCCGGCTGGATGCCAGGCCCCTTTCCCGTCGCGGAGGGGTGCCGAGGTGTTACCTCAGCTCAGATCGTTGACCGAAGGTCAGACGATCTTGCCGGACCAGAGGTTGGCCGCGGACTTGTAGACGCCGTAGGTCTCACCGTCGAAGTAGGGCGAGACGCTGGTGTCGATGCGGCCGTTCTTGTCGGTGTCGGCCAGGCCGATGGTCACACCGTTGAGGTAGCCGAGACGACGGGCGCTCTGGTAGTTGAGCAGCCAGGACGAACCGATCGAGCCCTCGCCGGTGAACGAGGTCTTGACGCCGAGGAGCTCCTCGCCCTTGACCTCGGGGGCCTGGACGGCGAAGGTCTTGCCGTACGCCCACTTGAGGGTCTTGCCGGTGAAGGCGTAGTTGCCGTCCGGGTGCGACCCGCTCGGGTAACCGAAGATGAAGACCGGCTTGCCGACCTTCTGGTTGTAGGCCAGGCCCTGACCGCCGACGTTGTCGCCGAGGCGACCGACGTCCTTGAGGCCGATCGCGAGCTTCTTGCCGACGACCTTGTAGCCGACGACGCCCTGCTTCGTGGCCCAGAAGGTCCGCTTGAAGTACTTGTAGACGCGCTCGCGGCCCTTGCCCTTGTCCTCGCCCTGGTCGTTGGCCGGCGTCGAGTCCGCGGCGGGGGACTCGGACGTGACCGGAGAGGGGCTCGGGCTCGGGGCCAGGTCGCGACCGTCGCCCCAGCCACCCTTGCCGCCGCCGTGGTGGTCGCCATCCTTGCCGCCGCCGTGGTGGCCGTCGCCGTCGCCGGGCTTCCCGTCGACCGGCTTGCGGAAGTACAGGGTGCTGCCGTCGCGGCTGACGTACGAGTCCTGGTCGGAACGGTAGTCGCTCTTGCTGATCTCGACCGGAGCGTCGGCGCCGGTGCCCTCGGCCCACGGCCCGTTGCCGGTGAGGTCCTTGTTCGGGTTCAGCTTCGCGAAGTCCGCCACGCTGACGGCGACCTTGTAGCCACGGTCGTTGTCGCGGCCACGGTCGTAGTCACGCCCACGGTCGTTGTCGCGCCCACGGTGGTCGCCGCGGCCGTGGTGGTGGTCGTCGTTGCCGCGGCCGCCACGGACCTCGACGATCCTGAGGTCGGACCAGCCGGTGGTCTTGTCCGCCTCGAGCCTGCGCAGCTCCTTCTCCGCCTCGGCGCGGGTCCGGAAGACCTTCGACTCGTAGTGACGGTCTGCGCGCACGCTCTCGGGCAGGACGCCGTTGTAGACGGTCACGAACGCGTAGTCGCGGTCGCCGTCCTCGTAGACGTCGTAGTCGTAGTGGGTGAAGGCCTGCTTGCCGACGTAGATGCCCCACGGGGTCTTGCCCTGGTAGTAGCCCGGGACGAAGACCCACTTGTCGAGGGTGGCCTTGTTGGACTCGGTGTCGTACACGCAGTGGCCGGCGGTGGCGACCAGGTTGCGGTAGCCGGACTGCACCGAGGTAGCGGTGCACCAGTGCGGACGGCCGTCGCCGCCGATGAAGAACACCTTGCCGACGGTCTTGGGCAGGTTGACGTTCTTGGACTTGGACGTCGTCTTCTTCTCGTCGCCGATCGCCGGCACGACACCGGGCTTCGTGTCGGCCGAGGGCCCGCCGGTCGAGACGTGCTTGGCGACGATCTTCGTCTCAACGCCGTAGGGGGTGGCGTTGATCAGGTTCGCCTTGGCCTCGCCGTACCAGAACGCGGCGACTTCCTGAGCGGCCAGGTTGGTGTTGGCGAGCGGGGTGCTCGCGACATCACCGGCGGCCTGAGCGGGAGCGGCCAGACCGGCGGCCAGCAGCCCGGCGGTGGCGACGAGGCCACCGAAAGCGAGAGAGCGCTTCAAGGGTTTTCTCCTTGGTCTGTCGTGAGACGCCATCTGCGTCCCATGCGTCAGTAAAGGGATGACCAAGACGCTACCTAAGTGGTTGCTGTGAGGGAAGTCGAATGAAAAGTGCGGGATCGGGGGAACCGATACATGTGCTCGGTACGTCCTAGATATCCCGAGGGCTTTCCGATCCGTTTTTGCTGATCAACATGCGGATCTGAGACCAAGCGGTATGTCGGCCAGGTGGATCGGTCCACCTGCGAGATGTGACATGAATCACAGTTTGAGCGCGGAGGCAACCAGTCCGCGGCGTCACGGTGGCGACATTCTTGGGCGATTCGTCTGTTTTGGTGCATATGCGGTGAAAGCTGGGGGAGTCTCGCCCTGTTCGGCGGAGTTTCCGGTTTGCGGGTCATTGTGACCCGCCTACGGGAGCGTGGCTGCTCATCAGGGCCCTTTCTTCGCACATGAGCACCATGTTTGGCCTGGTTTCGCTCCTGTCCGGATGGCGAGTTCAGGCGGGGACGGCGTCGGTGCGGAGGCGGGGGGTGTGCGGGCACGTCCTCGTCGCGGTCTCGCGGCTCTCTGTGGCTATCAGGTGTCTATTGCCCGAAATGCCGTTTTCTGGTCGGCGAACGGTCGTATAGCGAATCGGCTCACGCGGGCGGGCAAATGTAATGCTCGCCTCCTTGCTTCCCAAGAAGGGGAAACCCCTGAGCGAGGAAGGCCGCGGCCGATGGCCGACAATCCGGCGTGCGCCGCCGATGATCCCCAACGAACATGCGAGATCCGTCGGCGTTCGAGGCGTTCTATCCCATCAGCCATTTCGTGGCGTGGGGCGTGACGGAGCCATACGGCTTCACAGCTGCCGTCGAGGCGGCCGGCACCTATCGGCCCCGGAAAAGGGATTTGAGCGATGTCAAGAGGGTCCACGGACCAACTGAGGTCGCTCAGCGTCCACGCCACGGTCGGTCAGGTGCCGTATGGGCAGGCTGTCGGGAGCCACATGGAAAGTCGTGGAGGACCTTCCACGCGGGCTTTGCCACCCGTCGACCAACATTCCCGGTGAACGGGGGGGCCGGCACGTGCTCGCCATCAGGCCCTTCAAACCCGGGCAGCCCTTCGGCTGGACCATGACGATCGCCCCAGACAGGGCTGTCACCACGACCGTCCTCACGTATGACGGTCCCCGACGACAGGGCGGTGGCTCGTTCTCCCGTGGCAGGGCACCTCCCGTCCGGGGACAGATACGAAAAGGGACCCGGCTGGATGCCAGGTCCCTTCTTCGTTGCGGTTGGGGCTGAGTGTTACCTCAGCTCAGATCGTTGACCGGAAGGTCAGACGATCTTGCCGGACCAGAGGTTCTTGGCCGCGGAGTAGACGCCGTACAGCTCACCGTCGAAGTACGGCGAGAAGCTGGTGTCGTAACGGTTGTTGCCGTCGGTGTCGGAGACGCCGATGGTCACACCGTTCAGGTAGCCGAGACGGCGGCCGTTGTTGTAGTTCACCAGCCAGGAGGAGCCGATGGCACCCTCACCGGTGAACGACGATTTGGTGCCGACGAGCTCCTCGCCCTTGATGGCCGCGACCTGGACCGGGAAGGTCTTGCCGTAGGTCCACTTCAGGGTGTGACCGGAGAAGGCGTGGTTGCCGTCCGGGTGCGAGCCGCTCGGGTAGCCGAACACGTAGACCGGCTTGCCGACCTTCTGGTTGTAGGCCAGACCCTGCCCGCCGACGTTGTCACCCAGGCGGCCGACGTCCTGCAGCGCGAGGGCGAAGTAACGCTCCGCCTTGTAGGTCCAGACCTCCTTCGTGGTGGCCTTGAAGCCGTAGTTCACCCAGAAGGTCCGCTTGAAGTACTTCTTCTTGTCCCCCTCCCCCGTCTTGAAGTAGAGGGTCTTCCCGTCCTCGCTGGTGTAGGAGTCCTTGTAGCCCTTGTACTCGTCACGGTTGATCTGGGTCTCGGTGAAACCCGTGCCCTCGGCAAAGCCGCCGGGCTCGGTGCCCTTCTTGCCCTTGTTGAAGGACAGGAACTCGGCAACGGTGGCGCTCTCGTTGAGCGTCGAGTGCTCGGTGCCCTTGGCGACGACCTTGGTCTTGTCGACCTCGTAGGTGGTGTCGGTCGTCTTCGTGGACTTGTTGCTGGCCTTCGGGTTGTCCTTCAGGAAGGCCTTCAGCTCGGCCTCGGTCTTGAAGTCGTAGGACTTGACGTCGCGGACGTTCGCGGCGTACTTGGCGTACTCGGCCTCGGTGACCTCGGAAGCGCCGTTCAGGCTGACACCGTTGTAGACGGTGACGAACGCGTAGTCGCGGTCGCCGTCCTCGTAGACATCGAAGTCGTAGTGGGTGAACGCCTGCTTACCCACGTAGATGCCCCAGGGGGTCTTGCCCTGGTAGTAGCCGGGGATGAAGACCCACTTGTCGAGAACGTGGGCGTTCTTGCCGGTGTCGTAGACGCAGTGGCCGGCCGTGGCGACCAGGTTGCGGTAGTTGGCCTGAACGGAGGTGGCCGAGCACCAGTGCGCCTCGCCGTCGGCGCCGAGGAAGAACACCTTGCCGGTGGTCTTGGGCAGGTTGACGTTCTTCGACTTGGCGACGGCCTTCTTCTCGTCGCCGATCGCCGGCACGACGCCCGGCTTGCTGTCGGGAGCCGGGCCGCCCTTGGAGACGTGCTTCGCGACGGCCTTGGTCTCCACGTTGTACGGCGTGGCACCGATCAGCTTGGCGCGAGCCTCGCCCAGCCAGAACTGGGCGACCTGGTTGGCGGCGTAGGGGGTGCCGGCCAGCACGTCGGTCGGGATGCTGTCGGCAGCCTGGGCGGGGGCGGCCAGACCGGCGGCCAGCAGACCGGCGGTGGCGACCAGGCCACTGAAAGCCACAGTGCGCTTCATGGGGGGAACTCCTTGGTCTGTCGTGGGACGTCAACTTGCGCCCCATGCGTCAGTAAAGGGATGGCAAAGGACGTTATCTGAGGGCTTGCTGTGAGGGAAGTCCGGAGAAATGTCGCGGACCGATGGAACCGAATGGAGGGGTGGTGCCGTCAGACCCGTAGGGCTTGTTGTTTCCCCTGATCAACTCGGGAAGACCTTCCCTCGTTGGAGCCCCAGTCAGGCTCTCTGTTCGCGGTCGACTGTGAGCTAAATCACAGTTTTATCCGAAAGTTCGTGCTGTCGAATCGTCATGCGACATCGCATTTGTCCGACTTTATGTAGAAAAAGTCAGATTTAGGGGCAAGAGGAATTCGGTGCGCTCCGCTGTCCGAAGCGTAGAAGGGGGCGAGCGGAGGAACAGGGGGCAAGCGAGCGCTGCTCGCGCTTGCTCAGGCCGGCGAGCAGTTCGCGCTCGCGCCGCGACAGCTCGGTGAAGGCGGTGCCCACCCGTTCGAGGCCCTGAGCCCGCTCGATCTCGGCCGCCAGCGTGGTCAAGCGGCAGATGAAGGCGGCGTCCATCCGTTCGAGACCCTGAGGGGCGGTCGCACGAGTGCGCCGCCCTCGCTCCTCGGGTGGAGCGGTCGCCCCGGGAGCGTCCCGCTGAGGCGCTGCGACATGGAAACACGGAAAAGGGACCCGGCTGGATGCCAGGTCCCTTCTTTGTTGCGGTTGGGCTGAGTGTTACCTCAGCTCAGACCGTTGACCGGAAGGTCAGACGATCTTGCCCGACCAGCCGGCGGCCGCGGCCTTGTAGACACCGTAGGTCTCACCGTCGAAGTACGGGGAGAAGCTGGTGTCGTAGCGGTTGTTGCCGGT